>JAGUYM010000014.1 GCA_020061305.1 Candidatus Woesebacteria bacterium
GAGGGTTGGCACAAAATTACCTCAATTCATATTTAGAAAGTAGTTTTTTGTTTCCTGCAATTTGATACTGTAATAACTCTTGGTACAACCCTTTTTGTTTTGCAAGTTTTTGTGGTGTATCATCCCCTACAATTGTTCCGTTATCCAAAACTATTATTCTATCTGCATTCTGAATAGTTGAAAATCTGTGAGCAATAATAATTGTTAACCTGTTTTTAAATAATTTTTCTAACGCATCTTGCACCAAACTTTCAGATCTTGAATCAAGTGAGCTAGTTGCTTCATCTAAAATAAGTATTGGTTTGTTTTGTAATATTGCTCTGGCTATTTGTATTCTTTGTTTTTGACCTCCTGATAGTTTTACGCCCCTTTCACCTATTTGTTCGTCTAATCCATTTTTGAACTTCTGTACAAATTCATATGCATTTGCTTTCTTTAAAGCATCAATTATTTGTTTGTCATTTACATTATTTAAACCATATGCAACATTATCGCGGATGTTTGAAGAGAAAAGTTCTGTGTCTTGAAAAACCAGTGCCATGTGGCTTCTAATCCATGCATGGCTGGTTTTATTGTACTTTTTACCGCTTAAGAAAATATCTCCACTTGTTGGTTCATATAGTTTAAGAATTAAATTTATAAGTGTAGTTTTTCCTGCCCCTGAATGACCAACTAAAGCTACAGTTTCACCTGATTTTAAATCAAGATTTATGTTCTTTAACACTTCATTTCCATCATTGTAACTAAAATTAACATTCTTAAACACAATCTCTGGTTTCTTTGCCAGGGCAGACACTGTTTTATCTTCATATTTTTCTATTGATTTCAAATCTAAAAGTTCGAAAAAGGTTTTACTGTCTGCCTCAGCTCGTTGAATATTTTCTAAAATATAGCTCATTGCATATAATGGCCATCTTAATTGGTTTAGAAGTTGAATAATTAATACCATTTCACCCAAACTTAAATCTCCAAAAAAAGTTTTTCTAAAAATAAGATATAAAATAACAATCAATACAATCTCTAAACCAAACTCACGAGTAAAATTTAAAATGTGATACTCTGTTGATTGTTTATCATATAACTTATTAACTGTTGAGTAGTTATCTGAAACAAAACCCCATTCTTTACTTTGTGTGTTATATGTCTTAACCAAACGTATGTTGTTTATTACCTCTTGAATACGACCTCTTATACCATCTTCGTATACATTTTTTTCTTCTTGCACCCTACCCCATCTTTTAGTTGAATAACTAGTTATTAATATATAAACAGGGAATACTGAAAAAGCCAAAAGACCAATTGTTACATCGAAATACGAAAGAACTGCAATTCCAAAAATTGTTTGCAAAATTGCAGGAACAATAAAATTAGTTGCACCATTTACAAAATCACGAATTGAAGCAATTCCCCTATTTAGTTGGTTTACTATTTTCCCAGATATTTCACCATCAAAATATGACTGCGGCAGCGTAAATATTTTTTTGTAAAAAACCTCAGTTAAAAAGCGCCCTAAACGTGAGGATATGAAATCACCAAATCTTTGATTGGCTGTATTCAAAATTACAACCAAAAGATTGATTATTAGAATAAGCCCAAAAAGATATATCAGTTTTGAATAATCACCATTTCCATTTGAAACTTGTGCTGTTAACTCATCAACTACATATTTTAAGGTTACCGGTGTTGCCTGTTGTAATACAGACTGAAGTGTGATTAAAACACAAGCAATAACGATCCACTTGTGTTGTGGTTTACTAATTTTAAAAATTTTAAAGATATTCTTCATCCCGCAATTATAACTGATGCAGAAAACTCGAACACTACCAAAAAATAACTAGAGTAATGACAAATCAATTTGGTATAATAGCCATGTTCATTAATAATCCGCGATAGCTCAACGGCAGAGCAACAAGCTGTTAACTTGAAGGTTGTAGGTTCGAATCCTACTCGCGGAGCCAGATGGGACGCAGAGGCAACAAAGCGTCCTTTTGTCCCGTAACACCGCTCTTTTTCGTAAGTTCGAATTTTTTATTTTCCAAGTCTTCTGTTTTATCCACTTTCGAACCGTTGGTTGCTTCGACTGCCTCAGAGAGGATTTTGAATGTCTTACTGTAGGTATAACTGAGTTTTCCCTCGTCAACCGTTAATGTGGCGAAGATAAACCTGATTAGGGATCTTTGCTCGTCTATCATGCCTTTAGATCTAGCTTGTAAATATAACTCCTTGGCTCTTTGGGATAGTTCATAGAGGTTCACTCCTAAATTGATGTAGCTTGTGCTTGCCTGGGAGTGTTTCTTTATAGACTCAGTTATCTCGTCTTTCTCGTCCGAGTATTGTTTAAACTTCCTGCTGTAAAACTCTGGGGTTATCTTTTCATCGAGTTTGTCGTCGTATAACTTGTCCATTCGCTTCTGAACCGCCTCGTAGCGGGCTTCAAGCTCGTCCACGGTGTTGTTATGATATTCGACCTCGTCTTGATGACTTTCCTTGAGTGCCTTCTTAAGCCATCCGACTATACGGCTATTTTTGATTTTTAAGGTTTCAAAGCCTTCTAAAAGCTGGGCTTCAACTTCATGTTCTTTTACCCAGGTTGTCTGTGGGCATTCGTGATAATGGTTACAATGACCGTAAATATGACCCTTAGCTGTCTCAAAAGTAATTGAGTTGTGGCAACTAGCGCATTTGATAAGTCCTCGGAAGAGGAAATTGTGTTTACGGTATTTAGGTGTAGTTCTGCTTGTAAGCATAGCCTGGACTTTATTAAATTGCTCGATAGTAATCAATGGCTGGTGTTTACCTTCATACAACTCGTCGTTCCATTTAATCTTACCAATATAAAAAGGTTCACGCAGCAGGGAGTGAATACGGCTATGGGGGAGCTTGTGTCCTAGTTGGGATCGCATGCCCTCGGCATACATTTTCTTGGATAGTCGTTTGGTTGAGTAGTTGCCTGTGAGATATAGTTCAAACATTTTTCTCACAAACGGCGCCGTATCTTCATCGATAACATGGATCTTATGCCCAGTTTCGCCAATGGTTTTATAACCGTTTGGTGGTTTAGTTGGTAGCCACCCCTGGGCAATCTTTTCTTTTTGCCCCTTCTTTACATTCTCCGAGAGTAGGCGGACATAATATTCGGCTGTGGCTACCTTTACCCGCCACATAAACCATTCGTGGGAACGGGAGGTATTGTGAAGAATACAGCCTTCTTTTGCCAGGTGGACTTGATGGTTCTCATTCTCAGTAATCCATAAGTCGATAGTGGGAACATCAGCGAAGTTTCTGGTTAAGCGGTCTGTGGTTTCGACGATAATCGTAGGAATGTCGTGCTTACGGACATAAGCAATCATCTCAATAAATATCTTCCTCTGGACTTTGCCTGCTGCGGACTCAGAAACTGCAAAGACTTTAGCGACTTCTAAGCCTTGTTTGTCGGCATAATCCCTTAAGAACTTCTCCTGTGCTGGTAGAGAGTAACCTGTTTCTTCTTGTTCTTTACTGCTTACTCGGCAGAATATGGCAGTTTTCATAGTTATTTTGTAACACACAACATAAACAAACTTTTAAGCAATATCAAACAATGGTTGATCTTTGGTTTCATTAGCCTTGTTCTCCTTTAATTTCATCCTCATTTTGCCCACTATTTGTCCCATTTTTACCGTCATCCTGCCGAAGACTTACCGCAACCCCGCCGTCAATTTTGGAGAAGCGTTGGGGAACATTTGGAGAATTCTTACCGCCGTTATCTGGTATATATTTGGTGTAACCTCGGTCTGGTTTTACCGCCATTAAAAATGAGGGGTTATTGCGTCTTTGATCGGTAAACCA
This sequence comes from Candidatus Woesebacteria bacterium, assembly GCA_020061305.1. Classification (GTDB taxonomy): domain Bacteria; phylum Patescibacteriota; class Microgenomatia; order UBA8517; family UBA8517; genus DYGS01. The sequence continues at coordinate 3,829 of JAGUYM010000014.1, forward strand.
CGAGTATGTTTCCTTGCATTGTTCCCTCGTCCATTTTTCCTTCCTTATAACCCATCGGAACTTACGGCACCAGCGGTCTAATGTTCTGCGGTAGGGTAGTCCTCCTCTCCTCGTAAAAAGAGGAGTCTGTTTATCAGTGCTTAGTGCTTCGAGTCCGGAGCGTAGTTTAACTAAACTTCCTGTTTTGCAGTACAACTTAAAAACGCCATATTGGGCTTCAGACTCTTTCTCCAACTTCATAACAACTTGCTCAAATGGTCTCGCTTTATACAAAATCCCGCCCGCGTTTTTTCTTGTCTGTTTTATTCTGTTTGCCATAATCTTCGTATAGTAACTATATAAATACATTTCCTCTTAAAGGGAAAAATTGTTACTATAAATGTTCCTTTATAAATCCCTATATAGTTACTATGTGTTTTATATGTTGATGTCATCTAGATTTACCACCTCAGTTGATACAGGTTCTTTGGCTCCGTAATTAGGGTCTTTGCTTCTGGCAAGGTGATAAGCGTCGTAGATCTTCTCCACTACCTGATCAAACAGCTTACTATCGTCAATAAAAACGATCTCATTCCACTTGCCAATAAATTTATAACTAGGAGCCTGAATCCAAACATAATCTTGAAATTGGGGATGAAGCCGATCTGACTTTAGGATCTTCCAGCCGTGCTCTATCCAAACATCGAAGAGTATTACTGTTGCCTGAGCCAGTATGGTATCTGATTTTAGTAATTTGACTTTGACGGTAATGTCATTAATCGTGATTGTCATAGTTATTTTTATTTAAGATTTTTCGTTAACTGCTATTTATCTTTTTTCCTTCAATCCTGAGCAATGTTTCTGTAAAACCTAATAAAGTCATGGCAACCTCCATCACTTCCTGGAGAGTTAGTTTGAGACGGTAGTCTTCTTCCAAGATCTGTTTTAGTTCTAGTAATAGGTTTCTGCTTATCATAGTTATCCGTTGGCATAGAGCCGCGCCTTCACGACTCGTAATTGGTTGAAATAAACCTGTGGCGATACCTTGATTTCGTCGTGGTAATACTCGGCAACGAGATCCTGAAGTTTTTCTGTGTTTTGGAAAAGAAACAATGCTTTACGAGGATTTGAGCGGTCAATATCTTCGATGGGATACCAAAGTGAAAGAGTAGTGGCTAGTGATAGATCACTGGTTGAGTAGTAATCGTTATTAAGTGTATTCATAGTTATTAGGTAACAAAAAAGGGGCTGTAACTTCTAAATACACGCGAGTGCGTATACTCAGAAGCCACAGCCCCGATCGTTTCGTTAGGCTTTACTTCCTAAATCTATAATCATTCAAACAAATTTAGAGTATTAAGTCAAGTTAACTTTTGCTCACATTATCTCCACTTCTGATTGTTTCTGGTTGTTATTTCTTATTTCGTCTGAGATTGGTAAAATATCCCTAACGACCTAAACCCAGTAATGGGCATGGTTAAACAAGTCCTCGTGAGCAATAAGCTCTCCCTAGAGCGCTCACGAGGCTGTCTCCCGAAAGGGTGGCAGGTGGTGCAAACCATCGCTGGGGGGAGCTTTTTGGTTTGATTTGACAATCTCCCTTCAATGAAGTTAATATGCAACACCTCTAGGTTAAGTTATTAAAAATTGCCTAGAAGGAGGTGAAAAATGATAATGAAACACAAAAACAAATCTCGAATAATCCCTGCCGTCCTTTTCCTCTTTGTGCTTATTGTTCTGGGGGTTGTGCTTGTTCCTCGGTTATTAAATCAATCTAAGGTAGAGCTATCGTTGCGAGAGAGTGCAAAAGACAAAGAAGTAGTCGAACTCTTGGCAACCATGAGTGAGAACCCCAATAAAGACTCTCAGGAGTATCAAGAGGCTCAACAGAAATTTTGTCTGTTAACTGCGCGCCCAGTTGTCGAAAGGGAAAAAGCTATCGCTAATATCCGTGAGTTCCTAGGTATGTCTGATATACCTGTAGAATTCCTCTGTAGTCGATTTAATAACAAGCCTGACGAGAGTGGAACTGATTATAATAGTCCTGCCTCTGAACATTACGAAGCTGCCAGGTTTGGTTTCACTATCGATCCTAAGACTAATTACATTGTTGAGGTTGGTGAAGCAGAGCGTCGTTGGGGGACAAAAGACGATGGCACGCGCTGGTTCGACAATATGCCTGAATACGACAATACTCCTCGCTATACCACCAAGGAGCAAATTCGTAAGGTTGCAGAGGACTTCATGATTAAGCACAAGGACATTTTTGGTGTTGATATCACTAAAATGACTTATGAGTTTGAAGGCACAAAACCAGGCAATTTCTTTGTGAAGTGGTATGACTATACCAAACCTTTCACCAAGGAGTTTGAGGAATGTGGAGATGCTGATAAGACCCGTGAAGGCGCTTATCAGAATGATCAGGGTGTCTGGTGTCTCAAGACTAAGTCGACTCGTTACCCAATGGTTAGTCTCACCATTACCCAAGGCGGACAAATAGCTGTCTATGACAACGAAGGCTGGGATATTGAAAAGCTATAACGCGGATTCCTCAACACAGCCCCAACAAGGTTTCTGAAGCTAAATAAGCTAATCTTATGCCACCCCAGGCACGAAAGCCTCACACAAGCCGCTACGCGCGGTCATGGGTGCGTTCACCAGTCTGTTCTCTTACAGTTTTCTCACATATCTTGTATAATTAAGTTGAGCTTTACATAAGAGCAACGCTCACCTGCCCTTTTGTAGAGGGCAGTTTTTGTAAGCGAAAGATTAAAATGAGAATTAAAAAGGTTCGGATAAATAACTATCGTTCAGTCCAGAATTCTGGAGACATTTATCTTGAGGAAAAGGTCACTATTCTTGCTGGAAAGAATGAGTCAGGGAAGACGGCCATTTTAGAGGCGCTTGAAGATTTTGATAAAGATAAGGAAATTCGGAAAGAGGCTAAACCTATTTTTAACGAGGAAGCCGTATCACAGGTAGCAGTTACCTTTACATTATCCGCAGATGAAGTAAATCCTTTATTACAGACAATCGGATTAGAGGGTAAAGAAGAAAAATCTTGTGACCTTACCATTACTAAGACATTTCCAAAAACTTATGATCTCGATGGTGACACATCGAAATGGCTGAATGGAAAATTAGACGGTCAAGCAAATGAAACCAGAAAGGCTATAAAAGGAAAAGCATCTTCTATTTCGTCAGCTCTGAAAAAAAATGAGTCAGTTGGCTTGGCTTTTCCAGAACTTGATTTTAGTGATACTGCGTCGCTAGTAAAGCAATTAACGGATTTTCAACAACAATTAACTCCGCTCTTGCCTAAGATTGAAGATGAGACACAGAGGAATGCTGCCACTCAAGATTTAGCCGAAGCTGTAAAGTTAGCCCAACAACTTCAGGCAACTCTTGATCTAGTGAGGAAATTTACAGACGCGCTGGTCAAATCGACCCCCAATTTTATCTACTTTGACTCTTTTGAGAATCTTTTACCGTTTCAAATTCCTTTAGCTGAAGCCAAGAAAAACAAGGCGGTGCTAAATTTCGCTAAAATTTCTGAGATAGACCTAGATCTGCTTCTTAACGCAGAACGAACCCGACAGCAAAACATCAACTACTTAAGTCGTAAATCGACAACGATTACGGGAGATTTCTTGGACTTTTGGAATCAAGATAAGGTTGAACTTGAAGCGATGCTTGACGGAGATAATTTGGTATTTGGCTTTGTTGAAGAGGGTAAAAGTGAAAAGTTCAGCATGCAGCAACGAAGTAAGGGCTTCCAATGGTTTCTCTCTTTTTACATCCAGCTCAAGCTTCATTATGAGTCTGGCACACAAAATTACCTTCTGGTTGACGAACCTGGGCTTTATTTGCATGCTAAGGCACAAAGAGATGTTCTGAGTGTTCTAGAGGATCGTTCAGCCAAGATGCCTGTCATTTTCTCCACACATTCTCCTTACTTGCTCGATCCCGACAAGTTGGATCGGGTGCGTTTAGTTTTTAGAGGGCGAGAGGATGGGACGACTGTTGAATCGAAGATTCACAAAGTGTCAGACAAGGAAACCTTAACCCCTATCTTGACTGCAATAGGACTTGAAATAACAAGTGGAATTACCAATCCTGACAAACTCAATAATGTGGTGGTTGAGGGACCCTCCGATTGGTATTACCTCACATCTTTTAAAACTATCCTAGATGATGGGCAGTTAAACTTCATTTACGGTGGCGGTTCAGGAAATATGCCAAAAGTGGGAACCATCCTACATGGTTGGGGTTGCAAAGTGCTATACCTTTACGATAGTGACCAGGGTAAGAAGGATGGAGAGAAAAACCTAACTAAAAGGTGGTTAGTTGAAAAAGCACAAATCAAGGCGGTTTCGGATAGTGATGGCGTGCGGATCGAAGATTTGTTTACCCAAGAAGACTTTATAAATCATGTTTTAGAAGACAGCTCAAAAACTTATAAATCCAGCAACTCAGAGTATGTCACCAAAGCAAAAGCCGATAAAGTTTTATTAGCCAAAAAGTTCTTATCCAGAGCTACTGAAATGAAAGATAAACTCTCAAAGGATACCAAAGAAAACTTTAAGAAAGTATTCGAAGTTCTAATTAAAGAGTTTTCTAGTGAGGAAAAAGCGAAGGTTTAGTTTAGTTACACCTCTTTGGTAACCAGGACTTCTTCTCCTAACATGTCAATGATTTTGACTGCCACTTTGGTTGGTTTTTCTGTTATCTCAAGCTCGTATTCTCCTTTGACCAGATCGCTTTGTTTCTCAGGAACATCCGAGAACTCAATCTTGAAAACTTCACCATCGTAATTTGTATTAACCAGGACAACATCGATCATTGATCTAAAATCTGGTATTTTCTTCTGCAATAATCCTGGTTCAAGTTCTAAGCGTTTAATGATGGTGGGGGAGATAAAGGATGTAATCTTGATCTTTGCCTTATCCTTGCCTGCTCTGGTAATTTCGACTTCTGCCCTAGAAGGTTCATAGCTGACAAAGTTTTTGTCCTTGAGATCGAAGACGATAAATTGTCTCATGCGCTTGTTGGTGCGAGCGTCTTTGTGGGGTTGTTTTTTATCCCATTCTTCAACCCATGAGTCAACCTTTGTCTCTCTACCGAGGCAGATAACAACGATGTCTCTGTCTTCTTCTGGTCGTTTACCTAGCTCGTCTTTTATTAGCTGGAGATCTAGGAGGGTAAGTGGGTGGTTAAAGTCGATAATTTTCACTAACTCGCCACTATCCCTTAAGCCGTCAAAAAAGGTTTCTGTTTTTGTCCTGGTAATACCATATTGCTGGATTGCTAACTCTTTTGCCTCGGTTTTAAGAACTCTTAAGTCGTAGTTATTAACCTTATAAACTCCAAAGGACTTACTTATTTGACCATCAAGGAGTTTCTTCTTCTGTTCTTTGATGATTTTCTGCAATCTATGGCTTGTTTGTTGAATCGCACCTTTATTGATATCTACACCCACCCACCGTCTACCTTCTTGTTGGGCGACGGCACAAGTTGTCCCCGATCCAATAAAACAATCCAATACTAGACCGTTGTTTGGGGAAGATGCTTTAACGATTCGCTCAAGAAGCGATTCTGGTTTTTGAGTAGCATAGTTAGTTTTTTCAATTGCATTTCCTTGAACGGGATTAATATCGCTCCACACATCACCTGGGTTTTTTCCAGATTTTTCTAGTTCTTCTGCCTCAACTTCATATCGAGCTTCACCCCTTTTAGCTCTAGCAATTGTTTCTGGATTGTATGGAACTCTAACAGGATCGAGATCGAACTGATACTTGTCGCTCTTAGAATAAAAAAGTATGTTCTGGTGTTTTCTTCCCCATCTGTCGTTTCCGCTTGCACCCATGAAGTAATTCCAAACGATGTCGTTTTGAAAGTTGTCTTCGCCGAATACCTCATCCATTAAGACTCTCATGTAGTGGGTCATGTGATAGTCCAAATGGACATAAATACTACCTGTCTCGGATAGAAGTTCCTTGAGGAGTATTAACCGCTCATACATAAATTGGAAGTATTCATCTCTCTTCCAAATATCCTCATACATTGTTTGTTGAATTATCGATTCGCTATCTTCTTCAATTTTTCCTAAGTTTTTAAGTCCTCTCAGTTCAACCTTGCGCATGTAGTCTTTATTACTGGCGAAAGGAGGATCGATATAAATAAGATCGACCTTGCCTCTGAAACCAAGTTCTAGGAGGGAGGCGAGGACTTCTTTGTTGTCGCCGTGGAAGAGGAGGTTATACCAGTTCTTTTCTAGCTTGCTATATTCAGGCACTTTGAGAGCTTCTTTGTCTCCAAAACTCTCGGTAAGTTGCGTGGGATAGCCTGTGACGAATTCTAGGGGTTTCTTATTAACCCAAGTCAGCATTGGTCTGCCGTTGGGTGTGCCGATCTTAATTTTTTTGTTTGTGTCGTTTGTCATAGTCATTTTTGGGTTTGGTAAATCCAATTAAAGACTGGCGTTACTTTACCAAACACCGATTCACCTTCCTCTAATAGCAGGAGTTCATATTTAATTTTATCAGGATTTATCGCCTCTAGTTGTTTCATTTCTTTCTCTGCCGCCTCGTTTCTGTATGGCTTACCTTTGACTTCGACGATGAGTGATTTACCATCCTTCTTTCTAATCAAAAAGTCGGGTGTATAAGAGTGCCAATCTCCTTTATTGTCTTTATATTCAAATGCAAAGTCAGTTTTCTCTCTATCGGTCAGCGCTCCTGTAAAGTAAATATCATCGATATTATCTGGGTCTTCGCCGAGTTTGTCCAACATTTGTTCAAAAAAGGCTCGTTCGTCTTCTGAGTCAAAGTTGTAAGGGTCATAGTGGAAGCCAAACAAAGGCATCTGTCCAGCCTTCTTTTTGTAGGCGTCGGTGTCCAAGACATACTTTTCAAGGTTGTCCTTATTGACCCTAATATGGGTTACATAGGATGTCTTGCCGTCTTCGACTTCTTCCTCAAATCCTTTGGTTTTAATCAGCGCCAGAGCTTCCTCAACAGTCTCGGTAGTAACTTTGTATTTGATAACCTGTTTTTCCAGCTGTAAACGGACAAGCTCTAGGTCGACTGCAGACATCTCCCCATCTGGGTAAAGAGGAGTAAGGAGCTTATAAACCTCTAGAGAGTCCAGGCGATAAGTGTGGGCAAGCAAGACTGCTGCCTGGTATAAATCAACCTTCACATCTTTGGGTTTTGATTTTTCACTATCAACCTCAACCAGGACGCCTTTCCTTTGGGTCTTGGACATGGTGTAAATAGTCTTCTCAAGCCCTTCTACGGCGTCAGATTTGGGCTTCTCGACTCTCAAGGCGGTAGATGTATCGTCTTCGGGGATGATCTTTTGGATGAGCTTCTTGATAACGACTGGTTCGATCTCTAGCTTTTTGAGAGTTATTTTGACGGGATAAGTGTCGGTTTTGGCACGATTCAGGTCATCCAAGCCTTCACCAAATGTTTCCTGGAGCTGGCGATCTAGCACCGAGACATTGGCTTTGGAGAGATAAATCTTAGCTTTTTTAGTATTGCCGTTTACCTGCCTTAAACACCTGCTGGCTGCCTGAAGCACGAAGTTGTTGCTTGATGAGAGTTTCCTGGCAAGCGCAGTAGCAAATAAGGATAGGCAATTCCACCCTTCAGTGCCTTTATTGACCAGCAAGAACACTCTGTAGGGTAGGTGCGGGTCATTAATGCGGTTATCAAATAGATCCTTGATGTCTTCTGGCGATTTATTATGGACTGGCAAGACCACTGAGGGATCAAGTTTCAGGGAGATAAGAGTCTGTTCGACGATTGGTTTAGCTTTATCCAAGTCATCAACCTGAGGAAAGTATATTGCCAGCTTTGCATATTCGCCGTTATTAACTCTCACATCTTTGTATTCTTGAAAAAAGTCTTTAACAATATCGATAACAAAGTCTTCCTCTGAAACCTCTTTATAAGCAACAATATTGCCTCGGACTTCCTTGAGAATGCCATCTTCAATGCCCTGGGAAAGCCCATACCAGTAAATAACATCACGCAGAAGTTGTCTCTGGAAGTAGGGCGTGCCTGTAGTATTAACAACCGCCAGAAGGTTAGTCTTTTCGCTGATGTAGTTAATGGTTTGGCGCACTCGTTTGAGATCCTCAGCTAGGGCTTGTCCGTAAGTGTGGTGCGCTTCGTCAGAAAAGACTGCCAGATGAGGAAGAGAGGTGATAGATTGAAGGCGCAGATTGGCAACAAGTTCTTTGGCTTCTTCTAGCCCTAAGCTCAGTTGTGTGCCGAGGAAGGATTTGGGAATGCTGTTTTTCTGCAGTCTGATTTTCTCTGTATTAGTAACAATGACATTGAAAGAACTGCCTCGAATAACAGGAATGTCCTTCTCACCGTCCCTGGTGTAGGTAAACTTCACATTAGTGACAAATGACTTATAGAAGCGCGTTGGTAGGATCTTGTCATAGGGAGTATCAGCAATTTCTTTTAATGCTCCTAGAATGGTTTTCCCAGGTGCAAACACCAGGGCGTTTCTGACAAAGATGCCGTCCTTCTCCTGATATTCCAGAGCCATCGCAAACTCAGTGGCAATGATAGAGGCAACCAGAATTGTCTTGCCAGCTCCCATTGCTAAGGCAAGAATATAGCTTGGATATGGAAGAGTTAGGGTTTCTCTTAATGCTTCTAGCCTGTATTTCTTGACAAACACATCGTTGGTTCTGACCTTATCAATGATGGAATCTAGTCCGCCTCCTGCCAGCAAGAGGTCGGTTAAATCCTCCTCTGATAAAGAAATGCCTAGTGCCTTTAATAGTTCTTTTCCTTGAAAATATTCCTTGTAAAGATCGAAAATGTTTGGTGTGTTTTTGACTAAGCGCAAATACCAGTAAGTTTCTAACGCCTCAAATTGCGCTTGTCTTAGAAAATTATTTCTATTGAAGTTTAGGATGGTTGCAATAACAGGGTAGGAGGAGGAATATCCCTGCTGTCTCCAGTTAATAACATCTGATTTTAATTGTTGATATAAGTTGTTCATATTTATAGATTCTCGGTTAGAAATCGCTGAACTCCCTCTAGCATTGACCTAACATCTTCTGCTTTATACTCATCAAATTTACCATGATCGGCACTATCCCTAATTGCTTTCCATGCTTGGATTTGTTTCTGCATTAAACGGCTATAGATTTCCTTATCGGCAAGTTTAGTGTTGAGCGATCCAATGTCATCTCCTGTTTTGACATCAACAGAATTTTTTTGTGCCAGTTGTCTTAAACCATTCTCCAACACCGCTCCTGTAAGAGAAGCTGCGGAATCCTTATAGTTATTGCCTAATAAATGCTGAGCCATCTCAATGAAGTCTGTAAAAATCTCTGCGCTTACCAAGTCTCTTACCCTTGTGAGAAAACCCAGCCCTAAGTCTTCTTTTAGCGCTTTTAATATTCCTATACCGTGGTCAACATCGGAGGGGAAAGCGCTTTTTACTTCTTCTACAAAGTTTTTGTAATAAGAACTGCTTTCACCACAAACCATTGAAATAAAGTTTTGGGAGTTGTTTTTCCATTCATGAAAGGAGGCACTGTTCACTCTATCTGGTGCTACGACTCTATCAGAACTTCTGTTAAAACGGGTTGCAGCTACGCCTTGTGCTTTTTGCAAAAGCTGTTCAGTTCGTTCGATGAGTTTTTGTGTTACTGAATTCATATCATATTTTCATTAATTTTTCTATATCTTCTGGTCGATAACGCCTATCGCCGCGCTCGTTTACTCTTATAGCTTTTAGTTTCCCGCGCTTGTCCCAGCGCCTCAAGGTCTCCACATGCACATTAAGGATTTCAGAAGCCTGTTTTATTGTTAGTAACTTTGGTAGTGCCTTATCTTTGCTCATATTAATGTTGGCTGTTAAGCCTGGTTGCTATGGCTTCCTGCTCGTCATACAGAGGTTTATCCTGATCGATCATCCTCTGTTCGGCAGCGCTTAACCACTGATTAGCCTCCATCTTGGAAACGATTGCAGAGATATTAGCAATTCTTACTCCAATTATCTCATTGATTCTATCAACATCAGTTTTGTTTTTTTCGTAGAAACTTGAGTTGTTTTTGAGACTTGACCAGCTTGGCTGAATTTCTCGTAGCCTTGATAGGCTTGTTTTCCAAGACTCAATATCCTCTTTTTTATAGTTGGGGGGAATGTAACCAGCAGCATGGACAACAATAAGCTGCGTAGGACATCCATTTAGGCTTCCTTGGACTTCTGCTATACCTATGTCATCAAACTTTTTATCAAACCATACATTTTTGGCATCTGTTGAATCTCTTTCGAGATAATCCTCAACTAACTCGTCAGCAGTATAGTAACCCTCTAATGACCATTCCCACACATAGCTATTCCAATACCCAGCTTTTGACATTGCACTTGAGACGACATCGTATGAAGCCTGTTGTTGAGTAGTGTTATTCTTTAATAGTGATTCTGCTCGTATTTGTGCAGATTTATCAAGTTTAGGCTCGTATTTTACTGGCGTTGCACCATTTTCTTTGCGTTTTTCGTTAAGTAGCTCGACAAATCTATTTCTGTCGATTGTTGGTTTTACCGTGTCTGACAAATCATTTGTTGCATCGTGCCAGTTCTTATCAAGTTTGCCCTTCTGTTTTTCCAAAGGTAGAACTAGGCGGATGTCTTTTATTGGAGCAAAGCCAATTTCTCTTGAATCGGAACTACCTTTTCGGTTGTCGCCCATAGCAAAAATTGCGTCTTGGGGGACGGTAACTGCCTGACATTCCTTTAGAAACTTTTCTCCGAATGTCGAGCGGGGTTTGGCAATATAAGGCTCTTTTTGTGGTTCGTTATTAAGGTAAACAATGCCGTCTCTTAGTTCTATTGTGTCTCCAGGAAGCCCGATGATTCTTTTTAATAGTCCCGCTGGGTTTGCGCCATCTCTACTTGTGAGTTCTCTTGTCGCGTCATTTTCCCAGGTGATAATGTCACCTCTACCTAGAGTATGTCCTAGATATCTTTTTCCACCAATAACGATGCCATTCGGATAGGGCAAGAAGCCAGCAGTAGTAATAATCTCCTTGGCAAGATCCTTGTTGCTTTTACCCTTTGTTCCTTTGTCCCAAGTCGGATACATAGAGCCAGTTCCTACGATATTAATATCCTCTGTAATATAACCGAGCTGGTTCGCGGCCAAAGCGCCAACAGATACATAGCCAACAACCCAGATGGGTAAAATAATTGCACAAACCAATACAAGTGCTACTAATTTCGTTAAAACTAGCTTTGGACGCAGGGATTTCAATAAACCTCTTAATTTCTCTTGTTTTAGTCTCTTTACGATTTCAAGTGGTTTGATGATAACGACCAATAAATAGAGTGGAAGAGTGGCTAGCGCAAAGAATAGCTTAATTAGGAATAAAAAGATGTTTTGTTTCTTCTGCGATCTCTTAGATAAAAGTTGTGCGGTAAAACCTATCACACCAATTAAAAAGGCAAGGCAACCGAGCAATATTAACCCTAGGAGAGAGAAGGCGAAGACATCTGGTGCTTTATCAAAAAGCTCCTTCCTGATGCCCAGAACATAACCCATAATTGCAAAGACGCCTATAATGCATGCTAGCCAGATGAAAATAGAGACCTTGGTGATCCTGTTGAGAAGTTTCCCTTTGTCTAGTTTTAACGATAATTTCTTCGGCATACCTCAACAAAAGTATACTAAAAACAGCTAATAATTGATATACTGTTTCTATGGGTAGAATTAATGCAAAGTGGCACTTAGCCAACAAAATGCCTAAAAACCCAACCTTGGATCAGAGAGTTGCCTGGCACATTGATCATGCGAGGAATTGCTCTTGCCGTCCTTTGGGTGGAAAAATTCTGGAAGAGATAAAAAGGCGAGGATTAAAGGTTTAAGAAACGGTTAACTTCTTTGGTCGTGTATTCTGGGTACTCTAGGTAATTTATCCAGTCAGTCGTCCGAAATTGTACCCATTTCTCGAGCCAAATTTGACGAGAGGCGTAAAAAGCTATCTTGTCAAACGGTTTTATCCAGTCATATCGGGCTTTTCTGCCCTTTAGCTCCAAGTTCTGAAGTGCCATCTTCAAAAGTAGCCGTTTTTCGTGGGCTTCAGAACTCTCAAAGACTTTTCCAGCGTTTTCAGATAGTTTTAGCAGGCAAGATGAGGTCACATAGTATTCCTCGTCAGCAAATTGTAGTTTCTCAATTTTCTTGTTGATTGCCTTCTGTTTTGCCCGATATTCTTTTCGTTTTTTCTCATAGTAGCTCTCAGTAATGCTCCCCTGCAGAGTGAATTAGCACAGGTTGACCAGATGGGGCAAGGGGTCTTGCGTCCTCAATTGCGTCTAAGAGAAAATAAAGTTTTTCTTTGCCTGTCATAGTGTTTCATTACATCTTTAATCTTAGTTATTATATTTTATCAATTTTTGATAGAATAGTCTTGATATGCCGATTTATAAACAGACCGATAGCAAGCTAATTGCTATCAAGGAAAAGAAAGTTGGCTTGGAAAAAACCCTGCAAACCTTAGTTGAAGCTAACTTAAATGATGTTTTTAGTTTGAGCTTCATCGCTACCGAGTTTCCCTTAAACAATCTTCGGATTGATACGCTAGCTTTTGATGAAGAAGCTAAGGCGTTTGTGGTTATTGAATATAAGCGGGATAAAAATTTTACCGTGATTGACCAGGGTTACGCCTATCTCGCTTTAATGCTAAATAACAAAGCAGATTTTGTCCTTAAGTATAACGAGAAGACCAAGAAAAACTTGAGAAAGGACGATATTGATTGGTCGCAATCTAAGGTAATGTTTGTTGCCCAGTCATTCACAAAGTATCAGCAGGAAGCTATCGGGTTTCAAGATTTGCCGATTGAACTTTGGGAAGTAAAAAAATATGACGAGGATTTGGTTTCTTTTAACCAAGTAAGGGCGTCTGAAAAAAGCGAGAGCATAAAAACCATTACTAAGAACAAAGATATTGAACGGGTGTCTAGGGAAATTAAGCAGTATTTCGTTGAAGACCACATTAAACCCACTTGGAGCAAGGCTAAGGAGTTGTTTGATGAGTTTTCCCAGCGAGTTTTGGAACTTGACCCTCGTTTTGAGATACATCCTGTTAAGTATTACATAGGCTTTAACATTGAGAATAAAAATGTAGTAGCCGTTAAGGTAAGGACTACAAAATTATTACTTGAGCTTTTGCGAGTTCAACCCAAAGACCTCAAAGACCCAGAGAAAAGGGCTAGATATAGAAAAAATAGCTTTGAATACTATAACAAACACATTACGCAGTTTGACATCAACAATGAGGAAGATATTGATTATGCGATGTCTCTTGTAAAACAGATTTATAAGATTTTTGCTGAATGAGGATGAAAAAAATACTTATAGTTGGGATTTTGTTTGTTGCTGCTACTATCGGTGTTATTACTTACCAATTCGGGAAACAAAAAGGTATTTCCCTCAATACAAATTCCAAACCCATTCAGCAAGAGGAAGGTGTGTTTAATTGCCCGTATAGCACAAAAGGCGGTATATACACCGAGTATGCGACTTTAGCCAATGAGGTAATGGTTGCTGGAAAACCACAGTTAATAGAAAATCCAGAAGTTGTCAAAATGAGTGAACCCTTTAATCTGGTTGAGTTTGAAAAAGACCTATACAAGCTATCAACAGATAAAGGTTGGGACGAAAGAAAATTTGATGTGGACGATGATGGGAAGGAAGAACGAATAATAAGTGCAAATGTGGCAATGAACCACACCCCACATATCGCACTAATCCTGAAAGACAACCGTGTTATATTCAGGGCTGAGGGGGCAAATATCTGGATTGAGGACGATTACGAAGGGCGAGGATTTACACTTCACAAGACGATTGATTGGAACATTGGAGAAAGCGAGACGGTTAGATATATTCCAAAAGATGGTGGTTTTATGCCTGTCTGGAAGCAAAAGGCTTGTTGGGTTCATTTTGAATAGCAAATGCGGGCATTGGTTGGCTTAATCCAAGATTTTCAAATGCAATTTTAAGGTCGCTTAGGCTTATATCAAACTCTAGCTTGTGGTTGCAGAACAAATCCTTTAGGAGGAACCAGATTGGACAACTCAACAGAAATACTTGATATTTCGATAAAAAATCGACTTCTATTAACTTACCAACTGCCTTCATAATTCCTCTTTATTCATAACCGAACTCTTTTCATTGAAAGAAAAATACATCCTTTCTAGTACTACTGGTAGAAAGGAGGTGAAAAACATGAATAAAGCAATTATAGCATTAACAGCTTTAACACTCGGAGCAGGAGTATTATTTGCTAGCGTACCGAACGCATTGGCTTATAGAGGTGACCCAAATGTCCAGGGGCCTAATTACTCGCCCGAACGCCATGAAGCAATGGTTAAGGCTTTTGAGAAAATGGATTACAACGCCTGGAAAAACCTAATGCAAGGTAGAGGTAGGATAACTCAAGTTATCAATGAAGACAACTTTGCCCTTTTTGCCAAGATGCACCAGCTTAGGCTTGAGGGTAAAACCGACGAAGCCAACCAGATTCGTCAAGAATTGGGTCTTGGACTTCGCGATGGCGGAGGATCCGGACAAAGAATGGGGATGGGACGAAACTGGAATAAGTAAGGTTCCTATCTCTATAAACGCCAACCCCGATTTTTAGTCGGGGTTCTGGTATGCAACAAAACAAGTGAAAGAAAATATAGCCAACAATTGTACTACAATTGTGACATGTCGGAACACCCTATGCTTACAGACGAAAAATTGGTTGAACTGGTGCGCAGTAAAGATAAAGAGAATTACGCCGAGATTATCAATCGATACAAAAACAAATTGATAAGATATGCATTGTATCTAACTGGAGATGATGACAAAGCGGCCGACGTTGTTCAGGAGTCTTTTATCAAGGCCTATGTCAATTTAAATGGCTTTGACATTAAAAAAAAGTTCTCAAGCTGGATTTATCGTATTGTCCACAATGAAGCTATGAATGTTTTAAACAAGGATAAGAAACAACTCCCTCTAAAAGAGGGTGTCGATTTTGACAGCGGTATTAATCTAGAGGATAATTTTGTCAAAAAAGAACTGCAAACAAAAGCTCAAGATTGTTTAAAGCGACTACCAGTTCTTTATCGGGAACCACTAACTCTTTATTTTTTAGAGGAGAAGTCATATGAGGAAATCAGCGATATTTTAAGAATGCCTGTCGGCACAGTCGGGACAAGAATCAATCGGGCTAAAATTTTAATGAAAGAGATATGTCAAAAAGCAAAAAAATAACACCAACCAAACAAAAAAAGACTGACTTTGAAAAAGAGGTCATGACTAAGATAAAAAGGGGTGAAATAACCATGAAACCCAAATGGTTTTTTGTAGTCGGTTCTTTGATGGCAGGAGCTGGATTAGTGGGGGCAAGCATCGGAGCAATATTTTTAGTCAACCTCACCTTGTTTATTTTGCGAAAACGAGGCCCAGGCATTATGAGACTGGAGTTGATGCTGACGAGTTTCCCATGGTGGATACCACTATTGGCAATAATAGGTATTGTCGCTGGAATCTGGCTTTTGAAAAAATATGACTTTTCTTACAAGAAAAACTTTTTGCTAATTATAGCCGTTTTTATCTCTTCAATCGCCATTGCCGCTTGGTTTATTGACTATCTTGGTCTTAATGAAACCTGGTCAAGACATAGCCCAACAAGAAAATTTTATCAACAGTTTGAACGACAGGACAATAATTTTCCACAAGGTCGTGGAAACCGTTTTTATCTCAAGAGATTATAGTTGTAAAATAAAGATCAATAGCCTCTTAATCGAATGCAAATAATTCTGTATACTTAATCTATATGAAAATTAAATTTCTTGGAGCGTCTGGAACTGTTACCGGATCTTCTTATGTTTTGGAATCGAAAAATACCTCCATTTTAATTGATTTAGGAATGTTTCAGGGACCACAGGAAATTGAAATACACAATTATGAGCCTTTTGAATATGATGCCAAAAAACTTACTGCCGTAATTTTAACCCATGCTCACCTTGATCACTGTGGGAGGCTCCCAATTTTAAACAGAATGGGGTTTAAAGGAAATATTTACATGACACCTCCTACTAAAGAATTGACAGAACTAACTTTATTAGACACAGTAAAGATAGCCAAAGAAGAGCAATCTCAAAGTCTATATGATTTAAATGATGTTTTAAGTACCTCTAAAAACTTTGTAACAGTTAACTATCATCAAGATTTACATATTGGTGATTTATTGGTTAAGTTTTATGATGCGGGGCATATTTTAGGCTCGGCCAGCATTGAAATTTTAGATAAAACAGCAGTAAACGACATTAAAAAAATAGTCTTTAGTGGTGATATAGGTAATTACCCGGCATTTTTGGAGGAAAAAACAGAATTTGTAAATTCAGCTGATGTTGTTGTCATGGAATCAACTTATGGAGATCGTCTCCATCCAGACGAAAACCCAAGTGAGGCCATACAAAATGAGATAAATGCCATTGAACAATCAGGCGGAACACTTTTAATCCCAACTTTTTCTCTTGATAGAGCGCAAGGACTTCTTCATTTAATTGGCCATCTTAAAAGGGGCAGTAAAATTTTAAAACAAACTCCAATAATTTTAGATAGCCCAATGGCAGAAAAAGCGACAAAAATATATGTTGATTACCCAAAATTTTTTAATGACCATATTGAAAATGATTATAAAAGAGGTGAACTTTTTGATTTTGAAGGATTAGAAGTAACCAAAAATTGGAAAGAGAGTCAAAGAATTCATAAAAGAAGTGAGGCTAAAGTCATAATTGCAGGTAGTGGCATGATGGTTGGGGGAAGAATTGTTGGCCATGCCATGCATTATCTACCAATGGCGACAACCAGACTTATGATTGTGGGCTACCAAGGAGATGGAACATTAGGTCGAGAGCTTTTAAACGGAGCAAAAACCGTATTTATTAATAATCAAAGGATTGAAGTTAAGGCTGTAGTCTCAAATTCGCAAGCAATGAGCTCTCATGCAGATCAAAAACAGCTCTTGGAATGGTTAAAAAACATTCAAGGTGTTAAAAAGTTATTTTTAACACACGGAGACGATGAAGCAAGGGTAAAATTCGCTGAAATTATAAAAAATAATTTAAGAATTAATGATATAACCCTCCCCACTCTAAATCAGGAGTTTGATATAATGTAATCATGTTAAAGATTATCATTGTGGCGTTTGCCTCATTCCTCATTTCACACTTTTCATTTCCTGCATTGGCACAAGAATTTAATTTTGAAAAGGCTAAAAGTGATTATGTTTTTAATTTTGATAACTACAACCAAAAACTATTTGATTTTAATCTAAAAAAGGACTCATACAACAAAAACTCCACACTCTCACTAAAAGAGGAATTTAGAATTTCAACATATAATTTTCTGCTCCAAAGAAACAGGCTAATCAGCACATATTTGACCATGCTTAGAATGAGAGTTTTGGAAGAAATGGGATTAACTGATAATCAAAAATCAAAAATATTTGAAAAAATTGACCAAGAGGTCGCCTGGTACAAATCAAGAGAAAGTAATTACAACAAAGAAGATATTTTAGAAGATTTGATAAATAAATCCAGGGAAGAAGATTCACAGTATGAGACTAATACTGACTTGGTTATTAAATACGCCTTAGGCTTTGTGGGGATTGGAGAAGTGACTGAAATCAAGAATAATCACCACAAGTTATACCAAAAATTGAAATCAGAAGCATTAAGCATAATTGAGTTAAAAAGATTAAATAACAGTTTATTTAATAGATGGTTTGCAGAAATAGATAAAGAGCTTGAACTCTTAAATAAAACAATTGATAACCAAACAACAAAAATGGATAATGTTTTTTCCGAAGATGAATTCAAAAGAGAAAAAGTATATGAGGATGTCACAAAAGAACTAGATTTGGCAAAGACAAACATGATAAAACTTAATGAGTTTATGTATGAACTTGAAACACGGGTTCAGGAAAAAAGATGAGAGAACAAATCAATAAATTAATTAATTCAGTAAAACCAATAATGACAAATATTGATGCCAAATTAACGGGCTTAATTCCTGATCAAAAATTAAGAAAATTTATCTATATTTCTTTTGGATCAATTGCTGGAATATTTATATTTCTTATGCTTCTTGCAATAATACTTTCACCTTTTGGGGTGAATTCAAATCAAAACGAATTTTTGGTAAAAAAACCTGATGTAAAACAAGGAGAAGATAAAAAAGAAATGGTTTTGACTGAAAATCAAAAAACTATTAAAAACTATGAACTACAAATTAAAAATTTAAAGTTTCCAGAAAGCCAAATCTCTCCCCCAATCATTCAGTTTGAATTAACAATTACAGACAAGAAGTTTTGATCGAAAATGCTCTAATCCAAATAATCCTGTAATTTCTTTCTTCTTGATGGATGTTTTAGTTTTCTTAAAGCCTTAGCCTCAATTTGCCTAATTCTTTCTCTGGTAACACCAAACACTCTCCCCACCTCTTCCAATGTCATCTGCTTTGTTCCCTCAAGACCAAAGCGAAGTTTTAATACTTTAGCCTCTCTTTCTGTTAATGTCCCCAAAACCTCATCCAAGTGATCTTTTAAAAGCTGTTTACTGGCTTGGTCGACCGGTGAAAGCTGGCTTTCATCTGGTATAAAATCTCCCAAAATGCTTTCTTGATCTTCCCCCACAGGAGCTTCCAAAGATGTTGTCTCCTGCGCGATTTTAAATATTTCTCGTACTCTGTCTGCTTCTAGTTCCGCCTCTTCTCCAATTTCTTCTGCAGTTGGCTCTCTACCCAATTCCTGCATCAGCTTTCTGCTTATTCTATAAAGTTTATTGATAGTTTCGACCATGTGGACAGGAATTCTTATGGTTCTTGCCTGATCGGCAATTGCCCTAGTAATTGCCTGCCTTATCCACCATGTAGCGTATGTTGAAAACTTAAACCCTTTTCTCCAATCATATTTTTCAACAGCCCTAATTAACCCTTGGTTGCCCTCCTGAATTAAATCAAGAAGTGATAATCCTCTTCCTATATATTTTTTTGCGATAGAAACCACCAAACGAAGATTGCTCTCTGTTAATTTATCTTTTGCTCGCCTATCTCCTTTTTCGTACCTTTTGGCAAATTCAATTTCATCTTCAGCATGAAGTAGAGTTACCCTTCCAATTTCTCTTAAATATTGCCTAACTGGGTCGGTTGATTCTATTCCCTCAAGGCGGGTGAGCATTTCTATCTCTTTATCAAGTCTTTCTTTTGAAGTTTCGATAGCATCCCCATTCTCGTCGGTTACAGATTCAAAAACATCAATTCCCTCCGACAAGAGTTTATCGTATAAATCGTCAAGTTCTTCGATTCTTTCTTCGGCGTCAAAGAAAACTTCCAATATTTCATCTTGGGTTAAAAATCCCTGATCTCTTGCCAACTTAATTAAATCTGTAATGGCTTTTCTTGTCATTTTTATATTTCTTCCTCTAACTTTGCTAGTATTTTAGCAGTTTGATTAAATTTTGTCTGCATGCTAACTATTTTTTTTTGATCATCCTCCTTTTCTGCCTCTTTAATACTATTGCTTATTTTGGCCATATCTTCTTTGAGGCTTAAAATTTTTAACTCTTTTATGACCAAATTAACATCTTCATCTTCTCCGTTTTGAAGTGTCAAATCCAAAAATCCTTGTTTTAACTCCTGTGGCAAATTATCTACAAATTCCAAAATTTTGAAGGATTTTTGTTTTTGTGAAAATTCATGAATCTTATCAATTATTTTTAAATTAAATGGTGTAGATATTAATTTATAATTATCATTATCAAATAAAAACTTAATATTTTTAGAAACTGAAATAGAAATAAATTTGTTTTCTAATAAAGCTTTTCTGTTTTTAATTTTTGGAGCAATGAGTAAATCATCGTCTTTTTTTGTTGAAGATATATATCTTTTCCCAAGCTCTTCTAAAACTGCATCAACAGGAACAGAAAGCTTTTTACTAACCATCTCAACATAATGCATTCTAACTATCTCGTCTTTAATAAGTGCCAAAATTGGAATTATTTTTTTGGATATTTTACTTTTCCCTTCTCCTGTATCTGGGTCACTTTTTGCAAAAATTTCTTCTATTAAAAAATCCCAAATGTTGAGAGCTTTTTTTAGTGTATCTTTGAAACCATTAGGGTCTTTTTGGATCGCCTCATCAGGGTCTTTATATTTTGTAAGTTTTGCAACTTTAACTTCAAAGCCCAAATCAACCGCTAAAACTGCGCCCTTTTGTGTTGCCTCATCCCCTGCAAAATCAGAATCAAGACACAAAATCATCCTTGAACAAAATCGGGAAAGAAGTCTAATTTGATCTTCTGTTAAGCTTGATCCTTTTATAGCAACTACATTTTTAATGCCATGGGCAAAAACAGAAATCATGTCAAGCTCCCCTTCGACGACAATTACATAATTCTTTTCTCTAATTGTTTTTTTAGATAGATTTAAACCAAAAAGCATTTTTGATTTATGGTAAGCGGGCGTTTCAGGAGAATTTATATACTTTCCCGTATCTCTTTTATCCCAAGGTAAAACTCTTCCTGCAAAACCCAAGCAATTATCTCTGTGATCAAAAAGTGGAAAAATTATCCTCCCGGAAAATCTATCAAAAAAACCGTATTTACCTTTTAAAATAAGGCCTGAAGCTATAAGATCTTCTATCTTAAATTTTTTTTTCTTAATTAAATAATCTATAAAAATTTTTGGGTCATCAGGAGAATATCCAATTTTAAATTCTTTGATATTTTTTTTATCTAAGCCTCTTTGCTTAATTAAATATCCAAGTGCCTTTTGGCCAATTTTATGACTAGTTAAAGCATATTGGTATAAATTAAGAGCTGAATTATTTATTTCAGTAATTTTTTCTTTAATGCTTATATCCTCTTTTTTAAATGATTTAAGTTTTACCCCTACTTTTTCAGCCAAATATTTTAAGGCTTCGCCGAAATCCATTCCTTCATGTCGTTCTAAAAAAGTAAATACATCTCCGCTGGCCCCACAACCGAAACACTTAAATATCTGCAATTCTGGTGAAACCATAAAGGATGGGGTTTTCTCTCCATGGAATGGACAATTCGCCTTATAATTTCTACCTGCCTTCTTAAGTTCTAAATATTCACCAATTAAAGAAACTATATCAACCTTAGATTTAACTTCCTCCACTTGCGAATCTGTCATTTAAGCGTAGTGTAGCACAAATAAAACATCTTTCTATTTCTGATTAGATCCAACCCATTAAAATAAACGCTCCCATACCTAGCATGACAACCCCAGCAATGAGATGAAGCGTCTCCAGGCGTTTCTTGCGAATCTCCTCGGCTTTTTGCGGATCAAAGCCTTTATAAACTGCTAAGGAAATGAGGACCATGGGAGAAACAAAGATCAGGTTATAAACAAGAAGATACAAAATTGCCTGCGTATCAAATGACTTCTTTGCCAACATACCAAGAATAACAATATAAGGACCACCGGTGCATGGCAGTAAAAATAAACTTACCAAAAATCCAATGAAAAACGCCCCGACTGGACCGGTTACGGAGTGAATAAGTTCTTTTAGTCTGGGTCTCCAAGATAAAGGCACTTCCATCAAAAAGCCCTTACCATACCAGAAATAATCCTTAAGATTTAAAACCCCTAGGACAATAGCCACCCAACCTACAAATTTGAAAAATGTCCCTGACACACCACCAATACTAAGAGCTTTATATAACCCCAAACCCATCAAAAAGTAAGAAATGAAAATTGAGGCAGAGAAAGCCAATCCTGAACGAAAAGCTCTTCTGTAGTTTCCCGATGCTAAAATCGTCGTCATGAGAATAATCAAAACTGCAAACTCGCAAGGGTTAATCGCATCCACCAAACTCCCTGCCACAACAGCCGCCAATGTTAAATCCAAAGGCTTGTTACTTTCTTTAATTTCTACAACTACTTGATTATCTTCTGGGATTTTATTCGTGCTTAAAAACTTGTCAGCTTCAGAAACAAAGTTGTCAATGATCGGTTTATCGCCTATCAAAACTTTCTTATCAATAATAACTGTCGGAACACCTCGGCTATTCTCATCTATTCCCAAACTGGCCAACATCTGGTTAAACAAAAGTGCATTATTGTGGTCAAAATAAATTTCCATCTTTTCAACAGGATACTTATTAAATAGATCTCTTTTTTCAAAATACTCAAGCACTTGGGCGCAATGAGGGCATCCAGTACCGTAAAAAAAATAGATTTTCTTTGTTTCCTGAGCCTTTGCCAGAATCGCCATCCCAAGAAAAACCAAAATAAATAGTAAGCCTGATACTATCTTTTTTAATAACATAGTTTTCATTTTTTGATTTTTATCTGATATCGAAATATTATGTGCCGCATATTCTCCAACTTCATCATCTGTTCATTTGTCAGGTGCTCAAAAAACTTCCGTATCGGGCGGATAGAATTACCATGAGCAACGATCAACACATTCAAGTAACTTCTCCGCATCATGTTCACTACATCTTTTATGAAGGAGAGAACTCTTTTTTCGACTTGCCTCATGCTTTCTCCTCCAGGAGGAGCTATGTTATAAGAACGATGGTAAATTAGATATAAGTCTGGATGTTCTCTTTTATATTTTTGCTTACTTTTTCTGGAAAGTGTTCCATAATCTCGTTCTATCAATCGGTCATCTACTACCACTTGCATTCGTGGATGATATTTTTTAATGTGTTTCAAAGTTTCCCTAGTTCTGGTTAGCGGCGAGGTGAAGGCCAGATCAATCTGTTTACGGGCAAGGTCCTTAGCTAACCGCTCCGCGTGTTTATGTCCCTCAGGACTAAGCTTTGAGTCAACTCTACCAGTAAAAATACCCCTTCGGTTGTAGCAACTCTCACAGTGAGTTAAGACATAAATGGTTAAAGTTTTTTTGTTATTCATGTTCTAAAAATGTAACTAGAAACATTATCAAAATACCAACAAGAAACATACCAAAAGATGCTAATGATTTTTTTAGACCTTGCTCTTTCCTTATCTCAGGCATAAGGTCAGAGGCGGCAATATAAATAAAACCACCTGCAGCAAAAGATAGTAAATAAACAATAAAGTGTTCAGAGAATGAAAGGAAATACCCAACAATCCCACCAACAACAACTGTTAATGCTACCATGAAATTGGCCACAAGTGCCTTACTTTTCTTAAAACCTGCATATAGAAGCACACCGAAATCACCAATCTCCTGAGGTATTTCGTGCAAAGCTATTGCTAGGGTAGTAACAACACCCAGTCTAACATCAGCAATAAAAGTGGCAGCCAAGACAAGTCCATCAATGAAATTGTGAACAGCATCACCACATAAATTCATGTACCCAAAAGTGTGAACCTTACACTGACCCTTATGACAGTGTCGCCAATGAAACAACTTTTCAACAAAAAAGAAGGCGACGAAGGAAAAAAGCACTGTACCATAAACACTTGAGCTTTCAAGCGACTTAGAAGCCTCAGGAAGAAGATGAATAAACGCTCCGCCCATCAAAGCACCGGCAGAAAGAGAAACCAATAAAAGGAGTATTCTGTCTAATTTATCTGCCTGCATTGCCAAAGTAAAAATCCCCACCAATGCTCCAGCACTGATTAGAAAAGTGGCAATTAAAATGTAAATTAGAGTTTCCATGTGCTTTTTAAGTCTCTTGACTGGCGATAAATGCTGCGATAAAAGTCGTAATCGGCACTGCCAGCATTAAGCCAATACTACCAACTAATGTTCTTACTACTTCATCAGCAATAATTTCGTAATTGATAATATCTGAAAATGGATGAGGATTATCAATAAAAAGCAAGAGTAACGGTAAGGCTGCGCCTGTGTAAACCAAGATCAAAGTGTTTACCATCGAGGCAATATGATCCTTACCTACCGACATAGCTTTCTTATAAAGTTCTCCGGCCTTAAGTTTTGAATTAGCCTCTTTCAGCTGTTGAACAATTGCTGACTGGGAAACGGTAATATCATCCAAGACTCCTAAAACACCGATAATGATACCCGCCAAAAGAAGTCCTTTGATATTAATCAATCCTAGCTTATGTGCCTGCAGAAATCCTGCCTCTTCAGAAGCAAAACCTGTTAGTTTGGCTCCTTCCACAAAAATATCGGCAAGAACACCCGTGATGATTAAGGCAATAAGAGTCCCCCCAATCGCAATCCAAGTTTTTTTGTTAAATCCGTGAGACAAAAAGAAAGTGGCAGGAATAATAGCCAACGATCCCAAAATCGCAATTTGAACTGGATCACTCCCAGTTGAGATGTTGGGAAGAATAAACTTAAATATGACCAGAAATGAAATGCCCATGCCGATAAGTGAAGTCACACCATGCCAGCGTCCAATTGCAACCGCCAAGACCGCAAAAACAACAAACAACCAAGCTAAGGCGCTGCGTCTAACATAATCAGTTATAAAGAAGTTATCATTGCCTTCAAAGTCTTTGCTGAAAATAATAACTAATTCGTCGCCAACCTCATATTTCTGTATATTGCTCATCGGCAGATTACCATTCTCAATTGTAATTTTTCTACCTTTAGGAGACCCCTTTGTAACTAAAACTTCAAGTTTTTGATAAAGCTGTGGATCGTCAACCCCCATCGGAATTATCTGCCTCTCTTCTAAAATCTGGGTTACGGCTCCCTCAAGGGTTTCCTCTTGACGATCCGCCACCCCGAGTTGCTCTGTTTGAATCTGATTTGATGGCGTTATCTCCTGAGCGAAAATGGTGGATGAAAAATACAGTAAAGAAAGAGGGGCTAAGCCACAAACTAAAACACTTAATAATAATTTTTTTATAGTCATTTCAATATAAAATATTTTTTATAGTCATTTCAATTTTGTTTGTCTATGTTGTTTTTCTGGCACACTCAGCACAAGTGCCGTAAAACTCCAGCGTATGCTGTTTTATCCTAAAACCCCTTTTTTTGAAAACATCATCCTCAAGCTCAGATGCTAAGCAATTGGTGACATTATCAATAGCACCACAAGTACTACAAACCAGGTGATGATGATGTTTTAATTCTGACGACTCATAAGAAACCTCATTAGGACGAAGATAAACTTCTACCAAATATCCGTTTGCAAGTAAGAATTGCAATTCACGGTATATAGTAGCTTTATTCACAGACAAACAAACTTGAAGCATCTTTTCTTCAACTTGGTTAGCTGAAAGAGGAGTTGTATTTTCGGAGAAAATTTTGACTACCTCTTTCCTAACTTTGGTAATTCGATGTCCCTTGTCTTGTAAGCTGGAAAGAGTAATATCTAAGTTCATAATTAATATTAATGCAAATTATATGCATCTAATTATACTAAATTGATTAACTATATCAATAGCTTAACGCAAGAAGATTGCGTTTAACTGAGTGTTTGGGACGATATCCGAACCAATTTCGCCTAAAATATGTAAGGCAAGTGAACTATCCCCAGCCCCCCCTTCCGCCCGCCCGCAGAAGCAATTCTTTCGGATTGGACGATTTCAAGTTTTTCTAGCCAGCTTTTGCTGGCTC
This sequence comes from Candidatus Woesebacteria bacterium, assembly GCA_020061305.1. Lineage (GTDB taxonomy): Bacteria > Patescibacteriota > Microgenomatia > UBA8517 > UBA8517 > DYGS01. The sequence goes on from JAGUYM010000014.1 coordinate 29,394, forward strand.
GCTCGGCTCTACCGAGCTTGGCGGCAAATTCTTTTGATTACCTTTTCGTAATTTTATCATTTCTTCTGAAAATAAAATCTCGTGTAATTTATCTGCTGGCGTTACAGCAGCTATCCCAACATTTTGTAGCGAGATCAAATTAGCTACAGTATCTGTGATTTGTATTTGATTACCACTCAAAAAACTCCCCGTCATTAAACCAGCCAAAAAAATAACTGGACCCCCTAAACTTATCTGACCTGGCTTTCGCATTGGATTAAGTTGGAAAAACACAGGTGAACCACTATTCCCCCCGAAAGACTGACACTCAAGTAAATACAAGTCCATCAATTTTGCTGGCTTATCTTTTTCTTTCCATTCAATCTTTTCATCTGAAATTAAAGCCACCTTTCCAAATCTTATAATGGGCTGGTTTCTTTTTTGGCCGATATGGGAAGTAAATAAACCAGCAAAGAAAACCTCATCACCTTCGGCGATTTCGTTTTTCTCTACAACTTCTTTATTAGCTATTAAGCTGTTTGGAACGAACTTAAAATCAAAAACTTTTTGATCTGGTAAACAATTAAACAAGGCAATATCAACATCTTTGTCGGTATGTTCAAAAATCTGAACATCTTTTAGTGAAATTTTTATTAACTGTGAACCCCCGTCTTTTTTATTAAGACGCAAAACAATTTCAGCCAGATAATTACCATCTTTATCTTTTAATACATGCTTTGCTGTTACAAAATAAACATTAAAAATTTCTTCGTTTCCTTCATTCTTAACCCCAACGAAAAATCCTGTTCCATTGGGCTTTAGTTTATTTTCCCCTTCTGGCACGAAAATAAATGATACTGATTTTTTAATTTCTTGTAGATGGTTTGCCATGCTAGATTTCAATATTTATCTTTTTTATTCTCTCTTGATACTGTTTTCTTTCAAAAAAACCCTCTTTAATTATTCCACCAATTCTTTCTTGCTCTTTTATATTTGGTAATAAAATCAGGATGTTTAACAAATCAGAATCTAACAAAGAAGGGATTGCTGCACCTGTTCTAAATCGATAGACCTGATCCAGAAAATACTTTGATTTTAGAAAATATAGTAAGTAAAAAGGATTTATTTTTTTTTCATCGATGTTAAATACACGAAACCCATTAGTACATACACAACCGTCATAATCCTTTGTCACATATGCGGAAGCATGACTATTTGTACCGATAGAGTTTCCTGCTACTGCTGTTATTATCTCGCCTTCTTTTAATTCGTAGGAAGCCCTACTTGGTAATTCATGAACAAGTTGCTCTGTTGCATTTATAATCTCATTGTATTGAGTGCTTATGTCGGATAATTCAACATATCTTACAAGAAGGTCTTTCTGTTTTAATTTATTAGATTTTGACTTTTTAATTTTTACCAAATCGCCAAGCCGTTGTGCCCCATTTTTTAAAAGTACTTTTTCAGTCTGTCTATAACTTGGCCTGTAAAATTCAAAATCTAGTCGCGAATAATCTATGTCGTTATTATTAACTGTAAAGATATTTTCATTTTCTTTTAGATTGTTCCTGCTACTATAGCCCAAGTAAGTTGAAATAACATCAGATATATCCTCATCTATTCTAGGCTCTCCGCCTGGTGTTTTTAATATATTTCCGCGATCATCTTTTTTATAAACCAAAGATCCGTTCTTGTTTCCCGAATAGCCAAGTTTAGTTATTTGGGCAAAAAATACTTTCCCTAGCTTTTCTTCTCCATTTTTTTTCCTCAAAAATAAAATAGATGTTTTAACTCCAGTACCTGAAGGTATAAAAGTCTCTTGCGGTAGCTTTATAACCGCCAATACATCCGCAACTTTCTGGATATAGTACCGTAAATAAGAAAGGCTTGAGTTTTCAAAATCACCATTTGGTAAAACTATCGCCATTCTTCCCCCCGGTTTTAGAAACTGTAAACATCTTTCTATAAATAGAATTTCGGGTACCTGCCCATTAAGCAAGATATCGCTCCTAAAATAATTTGCTTCCGACCCATTCCATTTGTAGCCAAGATCAAAGTTTCTTAATACTGATTTGTCAGATATTTTGCCTTGTGTACCAAAGGGCGGATTAGTAAGGATAACATCAAAGAAATTTCGATAGGTTTTATTATCTTGCTTATCTGTCTTATTCAGCTCAAGATCAAGATTGCTCCAATCAGATAATGAGTCATTTTGAGTAATATTAGAAAATCCATCTCCATCTAAAATCATCCGCATTTTTGCGATTTTTGCGGCGGAACGACTAATTTCAATTCCGTATATTTTTTCTTTAGCAAACGTTTTTGATTTTTTTGGCTCATTAATAGAAACATATTGCAATGCGGAGCTAAGAAAACCACCGCTACCACATGCAGGATCTAAAACTGTCTCGTTTGCTTTTGGTTGAATAATCTCTACACATAATTTTATGACTTGTTCAGGTGTGAAAAATTGTCCTCTCCCAACGCGTTGAGAAGAATGAATGAATTTTTGAAATGCAAGCCCCTTAACGTCATTTGAGGAGTTAAGCAGGTCAATGTTCTGTAATTTATTAACAACAAACCCAAGTGTGCTGTTTTTTAACTTTATTTTTTCGTCTTTCTCAAAAAGATTTGAAAAGAATCTGAAAGTATTTTTTTGTAGATCCTGAAACCTATTTAAAAAATCTTTGCTGGTTTCCCCATCTTTGACTTGGTCATACTCCGATGATGAAATTTTAAATTCCAAGGTTTTGTTTTTTTCATCAAAAATCTTCAAGAAAAGCACTTTTATTGTTTCCTCAAGTGCCTGCTCGGGTGATAGTCCGTCATTTGCGTAAATATGGTTGTGGATGTCTTCAAAGACTCTCAACAGTCCGTCATTTCTTTTCAAAGACGGCTCATCATAAAAGGTGAATAAAGGTAGTGTGGATTGACTCATAATTTGAAATAATAATAGCTAACACTTTAATGTTAGCCTACAGACACAAATGTGTCAACTACTACCTGTTATCAATTTGTGTACGGTCTATGGGCCTGTAAATTGGCTTTGTTTGAGTAATACAGTCTTCTACATCCAAGTACCAAGGCTGTTGGACAATCGGTCTATTTTTCTTACCTTTTACCAGAATATCAATAATATAATTTTGATATAAGTGCTCTGGTGATGTTGGCGAGTGGCTTATTTCTTGGCTATTCATAAAAACAAATTCATGTCTTCCTGTTCGTAGAAACAAATCAACGCTCATTATGTTGAAATCGTATACTAAAGGAGCAGCTTGATCTATTCCAGTTTTAATACCCACTCTTTTACTGGGTTGGTGTGTCTCAAGAATTGCTATTGCACCATCAACATTTCGATAGGCTTGTTCTGTAAAACTGCTCTTATCTAAAGAATAAACCCACTCCTTTAAGTTATCTTCGCTACTCCAAATTTTATCTAAGTTATAAGATTCAGGACCTGGAAAATTTTTATTCCAACTAAATCCTAGAAATTTCTTTCCGGGATTTTTCTGTTCCCATTTTCCTTTTGCTTTTAGGTAGGTTGCGTAACCTCTTTGATAAGTCGTTTTCTTAGTTTTGGACTCATTAAAGACCCTTACTTTTAAAAATTTAAAAACTTTTTCTGGTGAATCCAATTTGCTACCTCGAAACTCAGAATTACTTTTTAAGCCCTTGCTCTCAATAACGAGCCACTTATCAGCCTTGTTGCCTTGCTTTCTTATGTAGAAATCACCTCTTGCCTCGTAATTCTTTGCTTTATTTCCCCCGCTCGGTTTTTCCTTTATGCGAATTACCTCATAGCCCTTAGCTTCAAGATAGTCCTTCAGTAGAACTTCGCTTATTGCACCAGCAATATAGCCCTGCGCGCTAGGGCTTAATTTTAGAGCTTCAAGAAAAATGCGCTCATCAACTCCAAAATGTTTTAAGATATTTTCATCAACCATACTATTCAAAAGTTAGTAGATCATTGATATTCAGCTTTAGAGCATTAGCCACTTTTTCAATATTCTCTAAAGTAATGTTCTTCTCAGCTCTCTCGATCATTCCAATATAAGTGCGGTGAACACCGGCCTTTGCGGCTAGTGATTCTTGAGAAAGACCTTGTTTTAATCTTTCTTGCCTTACTCGTTCACCAAATTTTACTAATGTAGTTTTCTTCATAATTTTGTAATCTAAAGCTAACTATAGTATATGGGGTTGCTAATTTTAGTTCTACATACTATAGTTAGCATATGTATTCCTGTCTTAAAATGAGGGAAGCCCGCTTTTGGCCAGCCCCTTCGTGGCAAAGATAAAAAAATCCAATTTGCGCTTAAAATCGGCTGGCGAGCCCTCGCAGAGGGCGAGCCAACAGCAACATTTCCTAACTGGCGGTGAGGGAGAGATTCGAACTCTCGATAACCTTTATGGCTATACGCGCTTTCCAAGCGCGCGCACTCGACCACTATGCGACCTCACCGAGTCAGAAAACGAAAGTGACGGAGCGCAAGATCTCTTGCTACTTTGTGGCAAGCTTGCTTATGCAACTTCACTGAGTTCATCTCCAATGATCTCATTCTCTTCTACATCAGGATTCTTTTTCTTATTTTTTGACCATTCCTTAACCATCTCATTTGCTTTTTTTAAAAAATCTTTTTCTTTTTTAATTTTTAGTCTCTTTGTTCCCGATTGATAATCAATCCACGACGAATCACCTAAACCCATAACTTCTGCACCAGCTTTATAAAACATCAAATAATAAATTGTTCTTTGATTGATACTTTTTGAATTGACTATCGTAGTTCCCGCAAGTCTTCCCACCTCATCCAAAACTCTCGCATTCATATTTCCCTGTTCCGTCGTAAATCTAATAACAGATCTTACAGACGACTCTCCCCTCCTAACAGTAGTTTTGGGAATTTCCCATTCGCCATTTATATTTTTAGTAAGAAGAAATAATTTTTTCCCCTTTCCTTCTTTGAAAATAATTGCGGCCCCAACCAAGACTTCTCCGTTTCCGTTTTTCATATGTAAATGAAGCTATTATATCAGAAAAATGCGGAGGGTGCAGGATTTGAACCTGCGAAGGGACTGCTCCCTCGAGTTTTCGAAACTCGTGCAATAGACCGCTATGCGAACCCTCCAAATATACACAATACCCGAAGAGGATGAGCATAAGTCTCTTATGCGAACCCTCCAAATGTGTCCTCGATAGGAATTGAACCTATATCATAACTTCCGCAAAGTCATGTTCTATCCGTTGAACTACGAGGACATATTTGTATTTTACTATCATTGAGGCAATTTATTTGAAAACCAATTTATGACTTTATCAAGATTTGATGGTGGTATTTCTTCTTCAGAAAGATAATTTTTAAGTACTTTTTTAATTTCTTCTTTTGTTTCACTTTTAATAACAACTTCCATTCTATTTGGCAAAAATGATGTTTCCAAAATCAAAAGCTCTGTATCGTATCTTTTACTAAACCAAAACCTACCTAAATATTGCCACTCTGTTTTTGATCCCCCCACTTTTATGCCTTTATTGGTAATTTTATATTCAATATTTTCAGGCTCAACCGTACTCATTACATAATATAAAAATATGAGTGAAATTATTAAAATTACAGGCATAGCCCCTTCTGCCAAAAATAAAATCAAGCAAACAATCCCCGCAATTGATATTGCAGTTAAGTAAAACTGTTTATCTCTCCTTTTAAACGGCCTGCTGGGAGCAATCCATGTTATCAAATCTTTTTCCAATTCAGGTTTACTATTTTCTTTTAAAGGGCTATTTTCGGCAGTTTGAGATTCCATAGATAAAATTATACCCCAAATTTGATATAATTGCCTAACTTGGTGGGGTCGCATAGTTGGTCCATTGCGGAGGTTTGCTAAATCTCTGAGCTGAAAGGCTCGCGCAGGTTCAAATCCTGTCCCCACCGCACAAGATTAGAATTTAGAGTTTAGAATTTTGGATTTGCATTATGGAAGGTGGGCAGGACGGTAATGCGCGGGTCTTGAAAACCCGTGGGAGCAATCCCTAACAGGTTCGACCCCTGTACCTTCCGCCACTCTTGGTATGGCCATTGTTACAATTAACGCACCACATTCTATCCTGCAATTGTTAGGCTTTTTATATTTTTAAACCCGGCACTTTGAAGAACCTTTTTGGCTTCGTTTATAGTTGTTCCTGTTGTGTAAACATCATCGAATAAGACAAGTGGATAGTGATTAGATATAAAGTGATTAGTGTTAACCGCAAAAACATTCTGGAGGTTTTTTCGCCTTTCATCTCCTTTTAATCCAACCTGGTGTCTTGTTTCTTTTGGTTTAACCAAAAGGTCTGGAATATATTTCCAACTCATTTCTTTAGCAATCTTTTCTCCTAAAATTTTCGTTTGGTTAAAGCCTCTAAAATTTTCTCTTGTTTTATGAAGCGGAATAGGCACTAAAACAATAGATTTAAGATTTAAAAATATAGATTTATTACTTTTTAAAACCCGAAGCGCGCAACCGACCAATTCATCAACCAAATCGTAGGCAAACTTATATTTTAAGGCAATTATTGCCTTTCTGATCACACCTTTATATTCAAATATTGCAAAGTTGCCATTTCTATAACCGCAGGGTGTCACCCTGTGAATACAATTCAAGCAAATATATTTGCCGTTTTGGCCACATTCAAGGCACTTCTTGGGGAAAATTAAATCCAAAAAACCCATTTTTGTGGAGATGGAGGGAATCGAACCCTCATCCGAAAAAACTTTAATTAAAATTTTCTACAAGCTTAGACAATTTATTATATGTCCTTTTTACTTAACCAATTGTCAGGACGGTAAAAAGTAAAGCTTTCTTTATTTCACTTTACGCCCGTAGCTAAAGGCGCAAAGCTACTTCCAATTTGGTTGACACCCTAAAAGTCCAGTTGGAATCCAGACTTTAGGACGCTAAGTTTAGGCGTATGCAGGTGCGTAAGCATATGCATAACGCATATTGCTAAACATAGAAGCTAAAACTTGTGGTTTTGCTTTTAAGTTTTGATATATTTTTACGAATTTATATCAAATTCGGCTTGCTTATTTTAAAAGAGCTTCCCGTCGAAACCGGTCATCCCCATGCCCCGCTTTGCGGGGAATTTCTAATTTTTAATTTTTAATCAATTTCAGATAACAAATGGCTAAAATCTAAAAACTAATAATTATTTTTAAGTTGAGTTTGAATTTCTCTTTCTATGTCTTTTTTCTTCAAACTTTCCTTCTTCTCAAACTTTCTTTTGGGTTTACCAAGAACTAATTTCACCTTAATCCTCTTGCCTGAATTATACATCATGGTGGGCACAATTTGCAATTTTTTCTGCTTTGTTTTAATTATTAATGAAAGTATCTCATTTTTATGCAAAAGAAGTTTCCTCATTCTAGTTGAATCATATTTTTGAACACCTTTGGCCGAAATATTTGCATTTATCAAGTAAGCTTCCTCGTTTAGAATTTTTACAAACGATTGAGACAAATCAATTCTATTATCTCTGAATGCCTTAGCCTCAATTCCAAGAAGCGAAACGCCAGCCTCAACCCTCTCGGGTAAAAGCTCGTAATCAAATCTTGCTCTTTTATTAAAAACTTTCACTCTACTATTTTACCTCAAACCACATAAGTTTGGTGCCCATTAAAACCACTGCTCTTTTATTTTCTTCCGAAACCACTAAGTCTGTTGCATTTTTAAGTCCATCATTTAAATACTGCATCACAAATTTGCCTGTTTTATCTAGCACCACAATCCTTCCCGCTTCCCCATCCAAAATATAAACATATTTTAATTTTTCATTGGCATAAATTGCTTTTGGATTATTTAAATTTTTGGGCATTCCTATATTTCCCAAGGATATTGAATTTCCATTTGTAAACTTTGAAACCTTACCGGTTGAAGAAAGTAACCAAATTGACCCATCTATAGAAATATCAACCACATTTGAAAAATCTGCTTCAATTCCGGGGGCTAGCCAATCATTACCATTTCCAAATCCATTTGATGAACCGTTATATCTTAAAATTTTATTTTCTCCTTTTTTAACTTCATAAATATTCCCTGCATAGGCATAGGGGTAAGAATTTGAAAAATCATTTTCAATTTTTTTAGAATTATTGTCAGTTAATTCATAAAGGCCATCTTCTTTTGCCAAAAAAACTCTATCTTCATATGAGATGACCTTTTTAGTTCCTTTAATTTCATCTTCATTCCCAATAATTTCTGCCTTTTTGGTATCAATATTTACTTTTATAATTCTTGATTTATCTTTGTCCCAAATATACATTTCTTCCCCTGTTGAAGCAATTTCAACCCCCTTAAAATCATTTATCTGAAGCGTTAAGTCTAAAAATTCCTGGATATCAACTTTTACCTCACCCAATATCTCAATTTCTTTATCTTTAATATTTTGTAATAAATTATTTAATTCATCGTTTTTATATTTTGCATCAACCAATCTATAAACTATATTTTTCGAGTCCAAAAACAACTCCCTTGATCTTTGTTTATCTGTTTCAAATATTTTTATTGCCTCATCATAATTTGATTTAGCTTTTTCAAATTCAATTAGGGCCTTTTGTTCAAAATCTTTTATTCCCTTTTGCCTTACACCAAGAACAACACTTACCACCAAAAGAATTAAAAGAATAATCCCAGCAGTCAAGGTAGTTTTTTTACCTTGTGGAATTGCCTCATTAAACTGCTCTTGGGGTAAAAAAAGATTGGCTTCTTCATCAACTTTTATTTCAAGTAAACCTAATTTATAAATATCTCCAACAAGAGCCTTTCCTGCTATTGTTTTTTCTTCATTTGTGGTTTCAAGAAGCGTATAGTCAATTCCACCTCTATTTAAAATAACTTTGTTGTATGGTTTAAGATGAATTGTTATTTTTTCGCCTAGTAATTCCAGACCGCCAACATCTTCCAAATAATTTTGGTTTCTATTTGAAATTAATTTTAATTTTCTCACAATATAATTAAGGAAAAAATTAGGACAGCAATTGCAAAAAGGAAATGTGCAAAGCCCAAGAATTTAAGTTGTTTTTCAAATCCAACTTGAACAGTATTTGTCATAAGCTGGATTTGTCTGATTATTACAAACGCAAATATTGTATAAATTACCAAAAATATAACTATAAAAATTTTAATAATTGGCCAAACTGAAAAAGTTATCATCTTATTCTCCCTTCCAAGACTTCGACTTGTTCTTCAGTTCTTAAGTCTTGCAAAACTTTAACCACATTATCGGGCTTAGGAACTGCCAAAAATTCAAAATTGGGTACTTCTGAGGCTGTTTGGACCAAAACATCCCCATAATTGAATAGGGTTCTAATTACTCCTCCCATTTTATATGTTACATCCTGAATTTTATCAATTGAAGCGTCACTTACTTCTTTATAAATTAAATTATAAAAATCTACATCTATAATTCTTTCGTCGGTTACTATATAGGCATTAAAAAACCAAGTTAAAAAGCTTTCCAAAAAATAAGCAGTTGTAACTAAATACCAAACAAGCATAAAAATAAATTTGAAATTAGAAGGAACATCATCAAAAAGTGAAAGACCTGAAACTAAAAATGGGGCCAAAATCATAATTATTAAGATTAAAATCCAGGGTACATTTGTTATCCAATGTTTCCTTAAAAAAAGAACAACTTTTTCCTCCGTTTCCATTGTCTCAAACTTCAAATTTTCGGGGCAAAAGATAATTGAGCCAAGTGGGTTATGGGGAAGAGATGGGAGGTCTTTATAAAAAGTTCTTTTATATTTTTTTTCAGTTTTATCTTTAATCTCCTTTGTTTCTTTTTGTTTTGCAGTAAAAATATCCGGCATTTATATAGTATATCAAACTTGATTACCTTTTTTCGACATTAAACAGTGGGCCTACGATTTGAATATTAGCAGGGGCTCTTAGATTAAAATAGTTTTTAAAATCTTGTCCATCAAAACTTCTTCCATTGATAGTTACTGTGACCGTTCTACCACTCCCAAAATCAGCGCTTACTGATATATCAGAAGCACTATCAAGCGGAGTGATACCCCTACTCACCAATTCACTTTTAACTCGACCCATATCCCAGGTATCGGTTCCATCAGGATTCGGTTTGTCTATTTGTACTAAATGTTTTTGAGTCGACCCATCTGCCTTAGCTAATAAAATTACATTTGCTATATCTGCAACTTCTTCCGGTTTTAACCAAGCTGTTTTATTATATTTAGACCTACTGCCCCAATCACAATAAAATGTTGGTGAGGACTTGTCATACGAGTTGTTAAACAAATCTGAAAAACTTCCAATTCCACCAGACGAATCGTTCAATCTTTTTGTCCAACTTGTTGCCTTCCATCCAATATCAGCTGATGTGTATGCATAACCACCGTGTGTTGAAGAATACCAAGCTGTAATGGGTTTTCCACCGTTCGTCAAAACAATTCCTTTTGTAGCATCAACTGCTGCCTGCCAGATACCATTATTTATCTCTTTTTTGACAACCTGACAACTTTGGCTAGGGCAAATTGATTTTGAACCGTTATTTGTATAAGAAAGCGCATATGATCTTGCAGCTATTGCTTGAGCTTTTAAGGCGGCTGAATCTTTGGCTGTCCAGCTTGTTGGTATTTCGTATATATGTTTTACATACTCTTCAATATTCCAATTGTCATTAAAAGATTGGCCAAATTCGTTTGTGCCAGAAACATGAATTGTTATTCCTGTGTCATATCCTCTGGTTATGTCTGCATTGTAATAGGCTTTAAGAATTTCCTCATAGTCTTGGTTTGCCTCAGCCCTACCCTTTGCACCAAATTGATTCATGCCAACTCTATTGGGAACACCAAAAGAAAAAAAAGCAATGGCGGGGGAAAATCCAGGACTTTTAAAAGGATCAATATCACTGGAGCAACCACCCTTCATGTTATATGCAGACCTTGAAAGACCTAATGACTCTAATTTTTGCGCAAGAAATGCATTTTGTTTTGCTGACAATGTCGCCAAATAATTTTCTACTTTTGCAACTTCAACTCCTAATGTTTTTACTTTTGCATCCAAATTGGATTTTGAAACAGCGAGAGAGGCCTTTGTTTTTTCAAGAGCTTGTTTATCTGATTCAAGTTTTTGTATTTCATTTGCGTACTCCTCCATTTGTTTTCTATCAGAATCAGTTGCTTTTTGTCTAAAATTAATCTCTTTGAACGCTTGTGTTGCATCATCTGATACTAGAAATGGCATTAATGGATCATAAAGTCTTATAAACATATAGCTATTTTTCGTTTTCTCTTCAAAAAAAATCTTTGACTTACTAAGATCTACATCTCTTTTGTCGATGTTTAACTTTATATTTATAAGTTGTGAAGAAATCGAATCAATTTGTTTTTTTATTGAAGACACCTTATTGTTTAAGTCGGCCAATTCTTTCTTGTTTTGTTCATGTGCCGGAGCCAAGGCTGCAATATCTCTTTGTATTTTATCCGCACAGAATTGAGCATCATCAGGAGATAGTTTTGTGCTTGAATCATCGCAGTTTGGCTCTGCAAAAGCTTTTCCATACAAAAAAACGGACGAAACAATCAAAAAAAACACTATTGCTAATTTTATTTTAGAATTTATCACATACTCATTATATGGTAATATACAAGTTATACCAAATAAAAAATGCGAAAAATAATATTAAGCTTATTTCTTTTTTTAGTTTTGACATTTAAGTTCTCAGTTTCCCCCGCCCATGCCCAGCTTGAATCTTGTGGCATTGATACTGCCATTGGTTGTATTCCTGTTGAAAACACTGATAGTTTTATGGGCTGGATATTGGGGTGGGCAATTGGAGTTGGTGGTGGAATTGCATTTCTTTTAATTGTCTATGCCAGTTTTATGATAATGACTTCACAAGGTGACCCAACAAGGCTTAAGGCAGGCCAAGAACTATTAACTTCTGCCATATCAGGCCTTATAATGCTAATATTCTCAGTCTTTATTTTGAAATTTATTGGGATTGATATACTTGGATTGGGAAATTTCGGATTTAATTAAAATGCAAAAATTAGCATCGCTTAGCAATATTGAAGCAAATGCAATACCCGAATTCAAATTTGGTATAAGTGGCCCACAAATGCCAGGTAGAGTTCTTGCGGCAATTTTACCGTACCTTTTTGGCATAGCTGGAATAGTCTTGGTTTTTATGTTAATTTCTGCAGGTTTTAAACTTATGACTTCAGCAGGTGACCCTAAAGCCATGCAGGCTGCCCAGTCCAAAATCACAACATCAGTTTTAGGGATTGTTATTATGTTTGTTTCTTTTTGGATAGTTAAAATTATTTTACAGTTTTTTGGAATTGGTTTAACTTTATTTTAAATTATGTATAAATTAGCACAAGGTGTACCAATCGGAGATAAATTTATTGATTCGGCAAATTTAAAGGACCCACAAAATGTTGGTGGTGTGGTTAAGGCCTTAATTGGTGGATCAATTGCTGTTGCAGGAGTAATTTTACTTTTTATTTTGGTTTTGGGTGGAATTGGAATGATAAGGGGGGCAGGTAAAAATGACCCCAAACAAATCGAGCAGGGAAAATCTGCTGCAACTGCAGCCCTAATTGGCTTTATTGTAGTCTTTACATCATATTTCATAGTTAAATTGATTGAATCAATCACAGGACTGGATTTAATAGGCGGGGTGAATTAGAATAATTAAAGATTATGCAAAATCCATTTGGAACAGTTGATGTACCGCAAGGAGTATCAAACATTGGCACAGAGCCGGGGCCGGCGTTTGGCAAACTTATTCAATTTGGGCTTCGTGGCTTAATAGTTGTCGCAGGTCTTTATGCTCTATTTAACCTTGTTCTTGCAGGTTATTCTTTTATGTCAGCAGGTGATGATAGTAAAAAGGTTGCAGGAGCATGGGCTCAAATCTGGCAAACAATGCTAGGGTTGGCAGTTTCAGCAGGAAGTTTTGTCCTCGCCGCCATCTTTGGACAGTTGTTATTTGGAAGATGGGACTTTTTATTAATGCCAAGTATCCCAACACCATAAAATATGAATAAACTTACACAAATAAATCTCTACGACGGTGGTGAATATAAAGGTTTTGGACCACTAGGTTTAGAATCAGGAAGCGCTAATGCCGATGTAGTTTTTCAGAATTTCATATCTTCTGCTATTGGAATAATTAGTTTAGTTGCCGTTATTTGGTTTGTTTTTATCATTCTCATCGGAGGAATATCCTATATGAACGCCGGCCCAGACCAAAAAACAACCGAGGGAGCGAGAAAGAGGATAACTAATGGGTTAGTCGGTCTAATTATTACCATTTTCGGAATATTTATCGTTAGACTTGCAGGAGAGATATTTAATATCCCTAATATATTGCAAGTACCAAGTTTACTTAACAATATACAAATCAAACCATAAATGACAAACAATTTACTTGCAGGGGCAGCGCCAGCCGGAGGTGGAGGTATAACAAATCCCATTTTTAACCCCACTTATACACAAACACTTATGAATGTAGATGGTGGAAGCGGATTTCTTGCTATTTTTATTCCCCCAATAATAGGGATTTTGTTTGTTTTCGGAGCATTGGCATTTTTCTTCATGTTTGTTTGGGGGGCAGTTACTTGGATTCTTTCTGGTGGAGACAAGGCTCATGTTGAATCTGCTAAAGGCAGGATTACTAATGCATTAATTGGAGTGGTTTTGTTATTATCTTCGTTTGCTATCATTGGATTGATTGAAACATTTTTCGGGGTTAACATTTTAACTATTGACATAGGTCCATTGGTTATTCAATAATACTTATAGATATATGAAAAATTTACTTGCTGACTCAATGCTTTTGGCACAAATTAACCTCAAACAGCAGGCTGGACAGTTTAGCGATGCCACCAACTTGACAGTTGAGGACATTGTAGGGGGGTTTTTGAGATTAATCTTAGTTGTTGCTGGTTTAGTATTCTTTTTTATTTTGGTTATTGGGGGTATAAAATGGATTATGTCGGGTGGTGATAAAGCACACACAGAAGGAGCAAGGAACCAAATTACAGCAGCTTTGGTAGGTTTAGTTATTGTTTTTTCTGCGTGGGCGATAGTAGAGTTAATTAGAGTATTCTTTGGAGTTAATCTTTTCGAATTAAAAATTCCGAGCGCGGTTACTGGTCAATAATCTTCACTTGTTGAAAATTCAGATTTAAGCTAGAATTGTTGTTATGCAAGATCCACCTACATTACAGAAATTAGAGGATGTTTTTGGAAATTTGGTATCCACTCTTGTTGCAATTGGTGCATTTGGGCTTTTAATAATGCTTTTATGGGGCGGGTTTAAATATTTATCATCAGGAGGCGACCAAAAGGCCACTGAAAGTGCCAGAAACACCATAACCTATGCAATTGGTGGGTTTATATTTTTGGCAGGATCATATATGGTTTTAAAAATAATTGAGGGAATTACAGGTGTATCAAACATTACCAACTTTACAATTTTCAAAAACTAATGCCAAATGAAATTTCTGTCTAAATTTACATATCTTCTTCTAATTTTTAGTTTTTTTTCTTTATTTATCACCTACTACCTATTACATACTACTGTTGTTCGTGCACAAGTGCCTGGACTCTTAATCCCATGTGACGAAACAAGAGAAAACGAATTTCATACATTAAGACCATATCAAGCTTCTCCCTGTGGGCAATATCCGCCACAAGCACTTTTTTGCAGTAATAAATTAATAATTTTTGAGAATTTTCAACTTAACAAAGAACATGTATGCCTAGAGTTGCGTCGTAAACAAACAGGAAATTTTGATTGCCCTGTTAATTACCAAGTAGAAGAACACGATTTGAACATAACTCTTGATGAATCTGAACTACCAATAATGGGAAATACTGAAGACGAATTTGATGATGCCACAAAACTGAATGAATACGCAAGCTGGTATCTTTCGGGGGTCAATAGAGTTGGTTCAACTGGTGAAACAACCGACGATAGAACAGTAAATCTTTCAGGACCATTAAACAAACTCCTTCCTCAAATGGTACAAGAAGCAGTAAGAGTTGAAACAATCAAAAAAGCAACAAGTCCAACAGATGTTTCAATTGTTGATGACAATGAAAGACCGGGGGTCATAAACACCACAGAAATGCATGATCAAATTGCAGTTTGTGGTAATGAATTTAAACTCTTTGGCATTGTTATTGGCCAAACCAAACCTACTGAATGTTATTCAGGGAATGAAAAAATAAGAATCAGTGAGTGGTCAAAAGATTTGTCAATTTTTAATGGTTTTTTTAATAATGTTTTTAGAACAAACGCATGGAACAAAAGATATCCTCCGCTTCCTTGGGCAGATGAAAACGGTCAACCATTTGAAACACAACAAGCTTATCAAAAAGCCTACCGTGAGTGGAGAGGTGAGTCTTGCGCAAATATTCCAGGAATTGATCTTACTTTGTGTATAGATAATCCATTTGTACCCAACAAATGGGCAACACTCTACCCCTACATTCCACTTGCCAGTAGTGATGATTCCGAAGGGAAAAACTATTTGTTAACAGGCGACGGGCCAAATTATGTGCCGACTCCGCCCACAGAGATTGAAAATGCACAAAACAAAGACCCCAAAAATGCTATTTTATATTTTTCTCACATGCAGGAAGTGGCAAGTTTGTCTGGATTGTTAAATAAAACATATTGGCCACAAGGTTATGTGAGTGAAAAGTTGCCCGAAACAACAGAAAAATTAAAAAAGGGCATCGCAGAAGCCTCGCCTAAACCTAATAACACTCTCGCTTCACGCGATCCCTATGCAGAACTTGACTGTTCTGCTGTAAATGTCAGAGTTAATGAGGGTGATAATTTATTCCCAGGTGAAAAACCAAGCGGAAAAGAGATTTTTGTTGAAAAAGTTAAATATTTAATTACAAATGTTGAATGTCACGAAGTATATGAACCACCAACCAAATTTGGATGTGGCCCATATGAAGCAGATCCTTGTCCACAAGTATGGACGCTGGATTGTCCTGCTCAAGTTGGAATTGAATTTAAAACAGGAACAAAAACTCCATATGCAGATGAAATTTTTTCCCAAACAGTTGCGGATTCTGGAGCTACTTTTAGAAAAATATTTCCAAAAGTAGAAAAGGGAGCTCCTGTTGAATGTGTTGCAGATATTCCAACAGTTTCAAATGTAACTTACAGTATTGATAATCCATTGCACCAATCTCCTCCTGGTGGAGAACAAGAATTCAAACAAGTTGTTTACCCTGCTGACGGGGCAAATAGTGAAACCCAGCTCACATTCCCCCACATAGGCTCTGTCTATGAATATTTCTTAAAAGGTATTCAAACTGCCCTCAGGCCTAAAGGCTACGGCGAACCAATTGCAAATGGAAATTGTAAACCCTCAGAACCAGTTGAATGTGGCGAATGGGAAGAAAAACTTGAAAAAAGTAGCGGTGGAGATTGTGGAGTTTGTACATCCGAACTCGGGGATCTAGCAAAAAGGATACTAGCAACCGCAGGCAAGGCCTATAATGTTCCCGCGGCTGTGATTTGGGCTACAATGAAACACGAGGGTGCCGACGGCTATCAAGGAACCACCTATGACTTCTCTGATGAAAATGTTAGAAAATGGAGCAACTCTGAAGAATGTGGTGGCGAACCCATGCCGGCCTGTGATAATTCCATTCAAGAAACGCAACCACCCTTTGGTTTCTTAATGAATTGGTTCTATAATGATGCGGGGAATGATACCCCATGGTCGTCTGTACAAAAGATTGACCCGTCAAGAAATTCCAAAGACAAAGTTTCACGATGTAACTTTTTAGACGCGGCATTTGCCGCTGCAAATGTACTGTCTCAAACATCAGCAATCTATGCAAACGGTGTTATGTCGTGCGGGACAGACACCAATGGCAACCCCTACACTTTTGATAACACAAGACCTGGTACTTGCTCGCCTTCATACTGGAACGACAATCATGTAGCGCAAAGCTTGACAACATATGTAGGATACTGTGTTGACGATGACCCAAACAGACTCTACACAACACAACAGGCAGTTGGTTGGTTCAAAGATGCAAAGTGTAATTAATTGAGATAATACCTCCCCCCACTTTCTATTTTATTTAATTGAATTTTTGATTACTTCAAAATAGTTAGAAGAATTTATAACATCAAATTCATGCTTGATTGGAAAAATATCTTTACTTTTTTCATTATTAGATTTTATTTCTAATGTTTTATATTGCTTTTTATAATCTTCTAAAACTAAATCAACTTCTAATCCCCCATACTCTCTATAAAAATATATTGACTGCTTAGCTTTTAGATTTCTTTTTTGTTTTTCAATTTCTGAAACAATAAAATTCTCAAAAACACCACCTTTATCTGGCCTTAAATCCAATTCTCTAAAATCACGAACAAGTACATTTCTTATACCTAGATCATAAAAAAAGAACTTCCTATTTTCTGATACGGCCCTTCTTAGGTTGGTTTTAAAGGATGGTAATGGAATAAGGATGTAATTTTTGATAAAAATTTCTATATAATTTGATACTGTTGATACTGTGGCTTTTAAGTCATTAGCAATCTCTCTAACTGAAACTTCCGAACCAATTTGAAGTGCAATTTTTGTTAGAATATCTTTAGCCAGCTTTTCATTTTTCAAGTCATATATATCTATAACATCCTTTAGAACATATTTATCAAAAATATCTTGCAACAAATCAATCCTTTCTGATTCTGACAGATTTGTACTTAAATATACTTCGGGATAACTACCAAATATTTGCAAATCATTTTGCATTTGTTTTATAAAACTATTTTCCTCTATTGACTTAACTCTCGAATTTTCAAATATTTCATATACCGATAGCGGTAAACAATAATATTCGACTGATCTTCCTGCTAAGGTGTCAAAATCTTTTGTTTTTTGCCTTAACTCACTACTTCCCGTTGCAATTATTTTAACTTTAAATTCATCATGTAATATCTTTAGCGCAATTGTCCCCTCTGGATAATTTTGAACTTCATCGATTAATATAACTTTATAGCTTGAAGCAATTTTAGAAAGTGCTTCTCTCGTCGGAATAAATAATTCCCTATCGCTTATAACATCAAAGTTAAAAAGTCGAACAGATAATCTTTCTGAAAGTTCTGTTAAAACAGTAGTTTTACCTGATCGTCTTGGACCCCATATAAAAAATATTTTATTGCTATCAGAGGATAGATAACTTTCAATTTGTTTTTCTATCGTTCTTTTAAACTTGTTCATAATCTATGTTAACATTAAAATGTAGTTTGTCAAGCTACAGTTTTGTACAAATCTGTAGCATTACAGGCTCAACATATATAAAATATATCTATACAACAGGGTAATACTTCCCCCCACTTTCAGTAACTAACCCTTTTATTCCCATAATTGAAAGTGTCGTGCTTATTTCTTCAATACTTAATTCCATTTTTCTTGCAATTTGGTCAATTTCCATCGGATCATTTTGAATCATTCCACAAATTTTTTGTTCTAGTGTGTTGCTTTTGTATTCAATTTTTAATTTTTCATTCTTAATTTTTAATTTAGTGTGGATAATATCACTCACACTTGTTACTAATTTGGCATCTCCATTTTTAATTAAATCATTACATCCAACGGACACCTTTGATATTATTGGTCCCGGAACTGCAAATACTTTTTTCTTGGCTTTAATTGCAAGTTTTGCAGTTACAAGAGACCCGCTACCGTGACCTGCCTCGATAACTAATACCCCCAATGACGATAGACTTATAACTACTTTATTTCTTTGTGGAAATTTCCAAAGATGAGGTTTGGCATTTGGTTCATATTCAGATACAACAAGCCCTCCATTTTCAAGAATTTGGCCATATACTTTTTCATTTTCAGCAGGATAAATAACATTTAAACCACAGCCAAAAACCGCAATGTGTTTGCCTCCATATTCAACTGTTTTTTTGGCAACTTCTGTATCAACCCCATACATAAAACCTGAAACTGTAATTACATTGTTTAATACAAAATCGGAAACAAATTTATCAACTACAGCTTCCCCATACCTAGTCATCTGCCTACTGCCTACAATTGCAATTGAATTTTTAAATAAAGAATCGTCCCACTCTCCCCTATAATAATACTTCCCATGTTTTTTAATTTCGTATTTTTTATAGTCCATACAGCACAAAATTTAAGGCATAAAGCTAATATATATTTTCATAATGTGTTACCCTGCCAGTTTCTTCAACAATACATATTGCATCAATTTGATATTTATCAAACTTTTTAGCTATGTCAGGGTTGGTTAATAGATACATTTCTGCAGTTCTTCTAACTTGATTTAATTTATTTTTCCCAATCATTTCTTCAGGTGTTCCAAATTGTTCTGTTTGTTTAAATTTAACTTCTACAAACCGCAGGGTGTCACCCTGTGATGCAACAATATCTATCTCACCAAATCTTGTTTGGTGATTTTTGACCATAATCTCATATCCCCGTTTCCTTAGATACTCTTCGGCTATCTTTTCCCCCTCATTTCCTTTTAATCTATTAAATTGCTTCATTCATTTCTTACTCTGTATTGAAGTGCTTCAGCCACATGATTTTGTTCAATTATTTTGCTCTCAGCAAGGTCAGCAATTGTCTGACTTACTTTAATAATTCTGAAATAAGTTCTTGCCGATAAATTATATGCATTTACTGCCTGTTTTAAAAGTAAATTAGCTTCTTTTGTAATATTACAAAATTCCTTAATATGTTTATTTCTCATATTTGCATTAGTATAAACTGGCAGACCCTTAAATCTCTTGTTTTGTATATTACGAGCTTTCACTACTTGCTCCCTAATTTGCTTTGAATCTTGAATTTTTTGATTTTTTGAATCTTTTGTATTCATTAACTTATTAACATCAACAGATGGGACATTTATATGTAAATCAATTCTATCCATCAATGGTCCAGAAAGTCTTGATTGATAATTCATAACCATTCTCGGAGTACATTTACATTCCCTCTTAAGATCACCTAAATATCCACAAGGACAAGGATTGGCAGCGGCAATTAGCATAAAACTAGCAGGGAAATTAACACTTCCTGCGATTCTTGTAATTGATACTTTTCTATCTTCCAAAGGTTGCCTCAAAGCTTCAAGTGTGCCTCTTGAGAACTCAGGGAATTCATCCAAAAACAAAACTCCATTATGTGCAAGTGAAATTTCCCCTGGATGTGGGTTAGTCCCCCCACCAATTAATCCAATTAAACTGGTTGTGTGGTGAGCTGTTCTAAACGGTCTAGTCCTGACCAACCCTTCTCCCGCAGGTATAAGTCCTGACACAGAATAAATTTTAGTAACTTCCAATGCCTCTTCTTCATTTAATGGCGGTAAAATTCCTGCTGTTGCACGAGCCAACATTGTTTTACCAGCTCCAGGGGTTCCAACAAGAAAGATGTTGTGTCCACCTGCTGCAGCTATTGTCATTGCCCTTTTTGCAGATTCCTGTCCAATTATCTCAGCAAAATCAAACTCAACAACTTCGTGATCAGTGTATCGTGAACTGTGAATTGTGTGTTTTAATTTTTCAATCTTTTTAATCCCATTTAAATGTGCAATTAATTCTGAGAGAGATTTAACAGGATAAACATCAATTCCAGACAAAACTGAGGCCTCATTGGCAGATTCACCGGGAACAAAAACACTTTTAATTCCTTTTTGTTTAGCAGCCAAACCTAAAAGAAAAACTCCCTTTGTGTGTCTTAAATTTCCATCAAGAGAAAGTTCACCATAAAAAAATGATTTCTCGATGGGTAACTTAACTAGCCCCATTGAAGCTAAAATTCCAATTGCAATTGGGAGATCATACAAAGAACCTTCTTTGGGAATATCAGCCGGAGCAAGATTAACTACAATTTTTTGATTTGGAAATTCTATGTCAGAATTTAGAATTGCAGTTTTTACTCTTTCTTTTGCTTCCTCAATCGATTTATTGGGTAGGCCAATTATATTAAATCCAGGGAAACCTTTACTGAAAACATTTACCTCAACTTCTATAAGATTAGGCTCTAAACCAAAATGACTTGCAGAAAGAATTTTGGATAACACTTTAAAAAAGTATGATACAAATAGATTTTAATTACAATTCTTAAAAGTTCCTAATGCACCAGGAACTAGGGACCTTTCGTGACTAAAATATTAAGAAAAGCAAGTTTGTACAAGCAAAATATATAGACTAGTGGTTGTATGATGCTTTAAAGGATCGTCTTCTCGAAAGGAATTTATAAATTATGTAAGAATTGCATTTAAAAGTGCAAAAGAAACTGAATATTGGCTAAAGTTGTTTAAAGAATCAATAGAAATTACTAAAATTTTAAACTCAAGCACCCTTACATTAAAGAGTAAAATATAGTAAAATTATTTTATGCCAAAGAAAATTGCTCTAATTCTTCTTTCTTCACTCTTATTTATTAATTCGCTCATCATGCCTTTTGCAGTTGTCAAGGCAGCAGACGAAGAACCTTCTACTTGGTACAATCAAGGTTTTACTGATTGGTATGCAAAAGTATACGGAGATGAGTCCCCACCATCAGAAATTTTTGGAGAGCGCTACACAGCAGCCCAAGTTCAATGGATTATATATTCACTTTTTGCATTTCCGATAAATTTTCTAGGAAGTAAAATGCAAACAGTCACAGCTTGTTTATACAGTGTATCAAACCCAATTATAAATATAAATGATCTGTCGTGTGCACAAGACATTGCTTCGCTGCTAACGGATGCATTTAAGTTGATGAACATGTCTGGAATTATAACCGTTGGACAAGGCCCTACATCTTTCACCGAAGCTATTGTCTACGACTTTCAAAACAGACAATTATCTGGAATAAAATATACACAAAACATAGTATCAAGATTTGGTCTAGTATCAGTTGCGAAAGCACAAGGTTTTGGGTATGGCGCAGTTGACGGATTACAAAAATACTGGCAGGGCTTTCGAGATATGGCATATGCCTTATCCGTATTGGTCGTAATTGTTTTTTCCTTCATGATTATGTTCAGAGTTAAATTGTCACCACAACTAGTTATTTCCGTCCAATCTGCTTTACCAAAAATTGTTGGGGCCTTAGTGTTAGCCACCTTTTCGTATGCAATTGCAGGTTTTGTGATAGATTTTTCATACGTGGTCGGTGGATTGTTTGCATCGTTGATGTCACTTGCTGGATTTGTCAGCACAAACGGACAACAAGGAACAGCATTCCAAATTGCTTTCAACCAAATAATGCCAATTCAAGGAACCCAAGCTACTGGTGGATTTTATATCTTATTTTGGATGTTTGGATACACATTAGCATTTTTCCTTACGGCAGTTGTGGCGTTACTATCAACAGTTGTTGGGTTGTCAGTTTATGGCTTTGTTGTAGGTCTAGTTATGGTTTTGTTGTCTGTATGGATACTAATACTCATGGTTTGGTATATGATTAAAGTGCCTTGGGTTTTACTTAAAAATTTAGTTAGTTTGTTTGTATCGATAGTCGTAGCTCCAGTTCAAATTGTTGCTGGGGCGCTTATTCCTTCAATTGGTTTTAGTGTCTGGATTAGAAAGATAATTGCAGAAGCATTAGTTTTTCCATTAACAGGTCTTTTTATGTTTTTAGCTGGTGCAACACTGCAAGCATCAATGGGAGCAAGTGGAGGTCAAATGTTACAAGGGCTTGCTTCTATAATAGGAATACAAGTACCGCAAACAAGCTTATGGGCCCCTCCAATTTTGGGTTCAAGTGCAGATATGGCAGGGATAATTTGGCTATCTGTAAGTTTTGTTTTCATTACAATGATACCTAAGGCAGTTGATATCATGAAGATGCTTGTCATGGGTGCTAAATTTGACTATGGTAGTGCAATAGGTGAAGCAGCTGGTGCATTTGGTATATTACCAACAGCGCAAAAGGCTGTTCAAGGTACATTTAGTGATATCGGACAAACTTGGGGGACTCAACAGACTGTTCCATTTATAAAAAGTTTGTTTCAAAGAAGAGATCGTTATGGAATGTCAAGTGTAGATTATGATGAAAGGTTCAGACAACTTAACCCAGATCTTCAAGCTTCGGCTGGACCAAGAAACAAAAAATAGCGAATACCACTCATCCTTTATCCCTAGACAACTCCTCTCTTTGACAACTGTCTATAAACACCCATCCATGACATATCATTGGCAAAATTAATGTTATACCATTTTTCAACTACTTCTTTGATCCATTTCACTGACTCTTTACTAAGATAAGCATTCACCTCTCCTTTGCTAGTTGGAATTTTTCTCATCAAGGTGTCAAATAATCCATTCACCACAATATTGTCCCACCCTTGCATTGCTGCCTCAGTTGAATTTTCCACTATTGACCCAACCATCCCAATGACAAATTCATTTCGTAAATGTAAAACCTCTTCTGGATCAGAAGTATCAGATGGAGCTATCCACCCTTCAATCGCGTCTGATGTTAAATCTTTGGGTGACCATGTTGTTTGTAAGCACATAGATTTAAAGGTCAATATTCGAGGAACCATAATTCCTAACCATCCAGCATAGTCGCCAGGTTTAATTGCGTCGAAATTCATTTTGTTAAAGTCAATTGTTTCATAATTATTGTCTTGGTCGATAGCGCTTCTTGTTCGCATACCTCGAATTCGTGTCAATGGATCACCAATCTCAGCCAAATATGCGGGGTGCATTCTAGGAATATCTAAAAACAACATTTTATTAAATTCCCTAGGTTTTCCATCATTCCCAATCAACATCTCCCCCGCCTTATTCGGGTCCGGCAATTGAATTTTTTCTTGTATTTGCGCACTCCTAAAATAAGATGATCCAAATCCTTTTATCCTTTTAATTGTGATCATGGGGCCTCTATCTCTGGCAGCATTTAAACGACCTTCCCTGTATTTTTGAAAATAAATAGCCTCAGCCAATGGGTCTGATCCTTGTAGATCAGTATTCCAAACAGCTGTTTCGAGTGTTGCTTTAGCTATACGATAAGCAAGCTGCAATGACTTTTTGGCTTCCTTATTTCTTCCCAACCTATCTTCTAGAATTTTCATAATTGCTTCCATCTCACCCTGCTCAATGTCTTTACTACTCAATCTAACTGTTCTTCCGTTAATTTCCACTCCCTCAATATGTGCAGCTTGCAATAAATCAAAAGCTTTTGAAACATTAAGACCGGGTAATTCTTTTAAAATTGTAAAATCGACACCTTCTAGTGTCCATTTTTTCGATTCAGCTTGTTGGAAAGACTGTAACAAAAACGGTGCTGCATCCTTTGCGCTTCCAGGTATCGCGGAAGCTACCGCATAACAATGTTGGAGTCTTAGTCTTGCAACAGCTTGTCGTTTGACCAGTGGGGCACAATTTTCATTAGAAAGTAATTCGTTTAACACCCTCATTGTTCCCTCATTCGTAGTAGAATATAATCCAGGAGTTGGTACTATCTGGTTGTCATTTGCCTCAATTTTTTCAACCAACTTTATGATTAAATTGCGTTGCTCATCTTCTGATCTTGGTAATTTTATTGATTCATTTGCTTCCGCAATTTTCTCAGATGATTCTGCAATTCTCGACAGATAATCTTCAATCACGGGCTTCCTAGGAACAGGCGCGGATTCACCTCTTTGAGCTTTCTTTCTTAATTCGCTAATTCCCCACTGTTTGCTAGCTATGATTACAGTTTCACCTTCTGCCATAGCAATATTTTACCATTTTTATTCCCACTTATTCCACTTTGTGAAAAGAGGCAGTACAGAGTACACAGTACTAAGTACAAAGAAAGAACAAAAAGAAGAAAACTTCGTAGAAATAGCTAATGAAATTAGTATTAAGTCAATTTGTAGAAAAAACAACGAGTAAGCAAGACAGGCAACGTCTATTAATTTTTAGAAAGGTTTTTTGTAACAAAATAATATACTCCCAAGAAGAAGGCTATTGACAGTATTGCCCAAAAATAAAGTGTGTTCATTTTTTAATTTTCTTTACAATAAAGTATACCATAATCAGTAAAATCGCACTTGCAAAACTAGCAATTGTGTTAAACCTTATAATATCATTAAATTCAATCATTTTTTATTTCCCTGTTCAATAATTATAACACCAGCACTCAAAAACAGACCGCTGAATAGTGTTCCCTAAAATAACGAGAATAAAATATCTTTTGGATTTCGAATATTTCCCAACAGAATACTTATTACGCCTGAAGCAAACCACGCAACTCCGATGTTGGATAAAAATTCAGCAATCAACTGAAGTTTTTGTGATGACTTATCCATCATATTAAAATTGTAGCATAATTTATTCCACTTTGTGAAAAAGGACAGTATAGAGTACATAGTACATAAGAGACTTGACTACGTTAAAGCAAAGCTTACCACTTCGTGGTAGTACAAAGTTCACAGAAAAAAATAGGGCCAGAACTAGGCTGTTTAAAGTCCTTAATTAAGAGTACGATAAAAATCTAATATCTAATTTACTATCTAATGCTTCTGCAAGTTTTTGAAGGAAATTTACAGTTGGACTTATATTCCCTTTTTCTAATCTAGAAATTGCAGATTGAGTTGTACCAAGTTTTTTTGCAAGTTCCTTTTGGGAAAGATCTTTTTTTCTTCTGATATCAATCATTGCCTGAATCATTGCAAATTCTGGCTGTTGTCTGTCCCACTCGGCCTTAAACTCTGGATCTTTTAGCTGTTTGTTTAAAAAAACATTAAAATCTAGATGATTTCTCTTTTCTGGTGGAATATTTAAAACTTTTTTGTTTGTCATATACCGTATATGCTATATTATACTGTTCATTCTGTCAATCGCTATTTTTAGTTCTTTGGTTGGAGTTTTTTGAGTTTTCTTCTTAAAGATGTGGAGAATGTAATATTCGTTATTAAAGATTGTGTAAAAAGCTCTGATATTTAATTTACTTTTGATTCGTAGTTCGTATAAATTGCTCTGCAATTTTTTGATTTGTGGGGGTTTTAAAAACGGACCGTTGTTTTGAAGGAGCGAGAAATAACTAAATACTTTTGTTGAAATTTCGTTATCTTGATCAGTGAGAAAATCGTTAACAGGATAATCCCCTCGTTTAGTCTGATAAAATTTAACAACCCACGTTTTCTGAATTGCAATAGAGCTGTCATTGGTTGACATAATATAAATATATACCAAAACTATATTTTGTGAAAATGTTGGTGTAGTTGCACCATGAACAGTACAGAGTACACAGTACTTAGTACAAAGAAAGTACTGTGAAACAACAAGCAAGTTGCAACAAAAGCTTCACATAGTACGATAAAGTAGTACCTAGTACAAAGTACGCAGTACAGAGTACAAAGTACGCAGTACAGAGAATAGACAAACGCAAAACATGGTTAATAGCTATAAAGATTTGATTGTTTTTCAGAAATCTAAAACTCTAACTATTGACGTAATCAAGTATTTTAAGAAAAACAAAACAGACAGATCAAATGATTTTTTACTTAACCAAGTTTTTAGATCTGTAAGTTCAGTTGGAGCTAATTTAGCTGAAGGTTTTGGAAGAAATTACAGTCAAAATTTTAAGCAATTTGTTGGAATTGCCAGAGGTTCATCTTTCGAGACTGAATATTGCTTGAAATGTTATTAGAATTAAACGATTTTGACTCAAAAATAATTAAGGAATTTATAGAAAAAAATATAGAAATAAATAAAATGTTAACAGGATTAATGAAAAATATGAAAGGAGAATCGACTAAGTACTAAGTACTCTGTACTATGTACTGCGTCTTCGGCGTATGGAACAACATCCAATACCACAGCAGATAAGCTCATATCAATTTAAATTGGTGGGGGACATGACTTTAAAACAATTTTTTCAAGTTGCAGGAGGCGCTTTGATTGGTTTATTGTTTTATTCAACCAACCTACATCCAGTTATTAAATGGCCAATAATTCTTCTTTCAACTGGTATTGGTGCCGCTATGGCCTTTTTACCGTTTCAAGAAAGACCTTTAGAAAAATGGATAATAGCATTTTTTAGAAGTATCTACTCTCCCACGCTTTTTACATGGCAAAAAACCGAGAAGCCCCCTGTCTTTTTTACTGAAACTGCGACCGCCCCAGAAATAACTAATGTGGGCTCACTTAATCAAAAATCAGCCCTTTCTCCTCTGGAGTTGGCCGAACAGACCTTTTTAGGTAAAATTACCAGCCTTTGGGGGACTCAACAACCAATAAACAATGGTCAACAGACAACAGTCCAAAGTCAACAGTCGCAAGTCATAAGTCCACAGTCAGCAGTCAATAGTCCACAGTCAGTAGTCAATAGTCAACCAGCAGTAAGTGTTCAGGTTCCCTCCCAAATCCCAACTATAATTACTAAATCTGCTCCGAAACTTGTCGTTGAGGAAACTTTGCCACAAGTCCACAGTCCACAGTCCACAGTCCACAGTCTTGATGCAGTAAATATTCAGCAAAAAACTATCACTTCCAATGAAGCTGAATTTTCCCCTGATGCAGCTCCCCCATACCCACCAACCATTCCTAACACCATTGCAGGACAAGTAATGGATTCGCAAAAAAAGATCATTGAAGGAGCCATTATGGAGATAAAAGACGGAACAGGTAGGCCTGTTAGGGCCTTAAAAAGCAACAAAGCGGGTCATTTCATAATTGTTACTCCACTCGCAAATGGTAAATATGAAATAATTACTGAAAAGGACGGATACACATTTGATCCAGTTTCATTTGAAGCTAAAGGGGAGCTAATTAAACCAATAGCTATCCGTGCTAAATAGCTCGGCAACTAATAATTATGAACAAAGAATTAAAAATTAAAAACATGAACAACACAACAACACAAGGACAAAACACAACTCGTAACCCTAACTCGCAGGCAGATGGCCAGTCACACACAACTGACAAGCCGATTATAGTTCCTGAGGTTAAAAATGAGAAATTGAGAAAGTTTATAACTAAAGTCCCATATTTTGGAACTCCTGACATGCCACTTACTTCAACTACTCAGGATTTTATTCCAATTGCTGATATTGCGAATGATATTGTTTTATTTAAAGATGGGGGAGCAGCTATTGTAATGGAATCTTCTTCACTTAATTTTGGGCTTTTATCAGAAAGGGAGCAAGCCGCGGTTGTTGCGGCTTTTGCAGCCCTTATAAATTCACTTTCGTTTTCGGTGCAAATCATGATCAGAACCCAAAGAAAAGATATTTCCGGTTATATCAAATATTTTGATGAAAAAAGCAAAAATATAACAAACCCAAAACTAGCTGCAATAACTGCGGACTACAGAGCGTTTATAACTGAGTCAATTAAGAAAAAAACAGTTTTAGGTAAAAGATTCTTTGTGATTATACCTTTTAATTCATTGGAATTGGGGGTCACCAAGTCCGCACAGAGCATACTTAGAAAAGGCCCTCTTC
This sequence comes from Candidatus Woesebacteria bacterium, assembly GCA_020061305.1. Taxonomy (GTDB): domain Bacteria; phylum Patescibacteriota; class Microgenomatia; order UBA8517; family UBA8517; genus DYGS01. Next base: position 57,825 of record JAGUYM010000014.1, read on the forward strand.
CATTCTCAAAAGATTATGTTCTAAAAAAGGCGAGGGTTGCACTTTTTCCAAAAAAAGATCATTTAATAAGACAGGCGGGCAGACTTGGATTAAAATTAAAGCAGCTCAAGACAAATGATTTGATAGATTTGTATTATTGGATTAACAATCCTGAGCCGCCAGCGGTGAAGAAAGATATATAGTGATTAGTAAAAACATGCAAGACATTAACACAAAAAAACAAGAGCAAAACATAAATAGCAAACCTGCTGTTAAACATCCTGTGAGCGAGATTGAGGAGGGAAAACAATTGCTTGATGTAATTGCACCTGATCATGTCGAGGTGGATTTTAATCATATTAAAGTTAACAATGTTTATTACAGAACACTTTTTATTGGAGGCTACCCTAGATTTGTTGCACCTGGATGGCTTGAACCTGTGATTAATTTTAATTCATCACTTGATATCAGTTTTTTTGTATATCCTGTTGCAGGCAAGTCTGTACTTGATGATCTTCGTAGAAAAATTGCAGAAATGGAAGCAGAAATCTCGACAGATATTCAAAGAGGAAGAGTTGTTGACCCAGCAACAACCGCCAAACTTGAGGATGCAAGGGCATTGCAAGAACAACTTGTCAAGGGGATTGAAAGATACTTTGAGTTTTCATTTTATATCACAATTCCTGCTAATTCAGTTGAAGAACTAAACAATGTCTCAAGACAAATTGAGTCACTTTTAGGATCACTCCTAATTATTGCAAAACCTGCGACTTTAGACCAAAAAGAGGGATTTCTTTCAACCGTTCCGTATGGACAAGATAGACTGTCAATTACCAGAAATATGGATACAACATCTGTTGCTACAACTTTTCCATTTACTTCAGCTGAGCTTAGCTCGGATACCGGTGTTTTATATGGCATAAACTCACAAAATGAGTCATTTATTATCTTTGATAGATTTTCTCTGGAGAATGGGAACATGACAGTCTTTGCTACATCAGGCGCAGGAAAGTCTTATTTCGTTAAACTTGAAGCTATTAGATCACTCATGATAGGCTCAGATGCAATTATTCTTGACCCTGAAGCTGAATATAAAACACTTTGTGAAGCTGTTGGAGGAGAATACATTGCATTTTCATATAATTCGCCTGCAAAAATTAATCCTTTTGACCTTTCTCAGATTAGAGAAGAAGGAGAAAACCAATTAGGTCTTAAAATTCTTTCACTTCATTCATTAATGAAGGTAATCATGGGCCAAATAACACCGACCCAAGATGCCATGCTTGATAGAGCTTTAGTTATGACTTATAAAGCAAGGGGAATTACAACTGACCCTGAAACTCAAACCAAGGAACCGCCTTTGATGGAAGATCTTTATAAAACATTAATCGGAATGGAAGTCCCGGAAGCGCTTGACTTAGCTGCTCGTCTTGAAAAATTTGTAAGAGGCTCATTCCAAGGTATTTTTGACAAACAAACAAACATTAACTTAAATAATCCATTCACTGTTTTTTCAGTCAAGGATTTACAAGAAGCCCTTCGTCCAATTGCTATGTTTATTATCCTTGATTATATTTGGACTAGAGTTAAAAGGGATATAAAGCGTCGAATTCTAATCGTTGATGAGGCATGGCATATGATGAGGTATCCCGATACTGCAGCCTTTCTCTGGTCAGTCGTCAAAAGGGCTAGAAAATACTATCTAGGACTCACCACAATCACTCAAGATGTTGAAGATTTTCTTGGACAGGACATTGGTAAGGCAATTGTCACAAATAGCGCCTTAAGGCTTCTTCTGAAACAATCTCCGGCAGCAATTGATAAGATAGGGGAAGTTTTTTATCTCTCACAGGGGGAAAAACAACTGCTTCTGGCTGCAAATGTGGGGGAGGGCATATTTTTTGCAGGACCACACCACGCACCGATTAGAGTAGTAGCGTCAGAAGAAGAACATAAATTAATAAATACAAGACCACAAGACAATCCATTACCAACAATGCCAAACATGAAAGCATGGAACAGGGAAGCCTAGCTTCACCTGAATTATGAATTATGAATAAAACACTTGATTTAAAAGCATTAGTTGCCATACAAGAGGCGCTTGAGCGTTTTTATCCAAGAGAATTAGGGCTTGAAGGTAGCGTTGAGTTTAAAAAATGGGGAGAATGGCCAAGCAAAGAAGTTTTTTGGGAACAACTTAAAACATATCCTGAATTTAAAAATATTAAAACTCAAAAAGAAGCTTCAGGTTTATTACAAAAGTTAATCGATGAGAAAACAAAAGGAGCAGAAGCTCCAGGGCAACCTGATTCAAATTTACCACAAAATAGAGAGGCGAATGAAGAATTAAGAAAGAAAAGTGAAGAATTGCACACAGAAACACGGGAAGGCTCAAAACAAGCTGTTGAGACAATGCAAAAGAGGCAACAGGAAATGTATGAAGAGGCACAAAAGCTTAAAAAACAAGCAGAGGAATTAAAAAATAATGAACAACTAACCAAAGACCTTACAGGTAAAAAAATATATGCCAAAATTGAAGTAGAGGATACACCAAGCCTAGACGAAGACAAACAACAAAAACTTGAACGCTACAAAGAACTTTCAAAAAATAAACCAGAAACTGCCAAAGAAGAACTGGCCAAAGAACTTGAAGTATCAATTGAAAAACAATTTGCAAAAGAAGATTTAACCAAAGAAGAAATAAAATCAATTGCAAGGGAAACTGCAAGTGAAACCATAGAAACTTTATCCAAAATTGATTCTCCTGATTACGTTCCTACAACTTATCAAACAGCAATACTTACTGCAGTTGCCGTTGATGATAAAGTTGTACCTAAGGTTGCCATATCAAAATCTGCAACAGAAATTGTAAAAAATTCTGCGGGTCATGTTGCAGTTTTTAAAATTCAGCCCGAACTTTTAACTAGAGGAATAATAGAAACTGCATTTGGAAAGGATTTTACCAATTTTGTTCTTGGTGTTGACCCTTCAAAAGTTGAGGTTACACTAGTTGAAACAATTCCCCAAAATTTACCAAGAGAAGAATTGGTTAAGTATAAAGAAGTTAATCTTCAAAATATTCGCGAATCTCACACAAACATCTTAGAGTGGAATTCCTCTGTATTAGAAAAGGCTTCATCAGTAGGTAAAGGATATGCAGATAGATATATGTCTTCAGGAATTGCTAATTTTATAACAAGAAGAATTGAGGCGCTTCCTGTAAATTCTGTTGTTAAAAAAGTAGTTACCACGCCTGAAATGCAGGCTATGTTTTTTGCAAAATTTGGAGTAGGTAGTCCTGTGGTTTGGCAATATGCAAATCCGACTTTAATGAAGCTTTTTGGCCAAAATCAATTAGCTGGCGCCGCCTTCAGCACCGTAGGAAGAATTACTGGAAAACCAATTGTAACTGCAGTTACAGGAGAAGTTGCAGGTCAGGTTGCTGGCAAAGTTGCCACGCAAGCCGCAGGTAAAGCAACGGGCGCAGGTCTTGGTGCAACGATTGGTGCAATCACTGGCTTATCGGGTGGGCCACTTGCAATTGTAACGGCAGCAGTTGGCTATGTAATAGGTGAGGTTTTTGGTAAGGTAATTTCAAAACTTAAAGTTTGGTGGACTAAAAATAAAGATAAAATTGCGCCGATTTTGGGAGTTGGGGTAGGGTTATCCTTTGCAAGATTTGGGTTTGGACCGGCGATTTTAGGTGGTGCTGGGACTTATTTACTTTTTGGTGGTACTGCGACGGCCTTACTTTTTGGCCCAATGAGATTTTTTGCAATTTTAGGAAGAAACATTGGAATTACAATTGCAACTCCTGTAATAGTTACCCTTTTGGTCCTCCCCCCGCTCGTCGCCTTCATTATGCTTGTCATTAACAACAGTGCCTATGTTGTACCACCAAGCCCGCTCAGTTTTAATCGTGGCGGAGTGATAACTTCTCCTTATATTGATATAACCAAAACTGCAACCCCCCCGGGTCCGTTTGAAAATTCTGATTTACCCTTAACTGTAACATACACCATAACAATAAAGGCCAAAAAAGGACCGCTTACTAACATAAAAATTGATTATGCATGTAGGGTAGTTAAATCTAATTCATCAACTGTTTGCCCCGAACCAAACGGAACAATCCCTACAACAACTAGCGGAATTTCACCCTCTGCCCCTTTTGTTTTTTCATATTCTCAAACTTATGATCCCCTAAATTTTGAGGACTCTTTTGTTACTGATACAGTTACTATAACCGCAGACGAACCCTCAGCAAAAAACATTCAAGCCGCAGCAGCGGCAACAATAAAAATAGGTGAACCACCAGAAGAATGTCCAACAGAAGAATTGTGGCCTACAAGTAATGGCGTTATTACACAAGGTGCTTATACAAACGGCTCACATAAAGGGACAGAATCAATTGACATTGGTGTTAGCAGTACTAATGTTTTTACAACACATTCAGGTGTTGTGGTTTTTTCCGGTTTTGATTCATGTTATGGTAACGAAATTAAAATTAAATCTTCTTGTGGTGGAAAAGAGTTTATAAGTAGATATTCACACCTTGAAGCTCGAAGTGTTACAAATGGGGCTTCTGTTTCAATGGGGCAAGTTATTGGTAGAAGTGGAAATACTGGGACATGCACCACAGGACCACATGTTCATTATGAATTTAGATTCTGGCCAGACGGAAAGCCAAGTTGGCCAAACAACCCTCCATTCATGATGAGACCTTATATTCCAAGAGATGTTCCCAGAGGATGTGAAAATTCTATAAGTTGTGGTGTATCATTTTAGTAATATAAAACATGATAAATAACAAAAAAAAGATCTATATAGCCCTTTCCTCTGTTGCAGCATTTTCTGTTTTTATCTTAATTTATGTCATTAACAAAAATGGGCCCGATCCAGAAATATCACCATTAAAACCCAATATCCAAGGAGGGATACAAGGAGACTTTTCTAAAAAAATTGAATTTTCCCAATTTGACTACGAAATACCAAAAAATTTACCCACATTAACATTCAAGCTTCTTTCTATAAACAAGGACATTGTGGTTAAAATTAAAAACTCTCTAAGTATTGATTCAGGTATTGAAGAATTTACCGATGTAGATGAAGGGGTAAAATATTTTCTGAATACCGACGATGCTTTTTTAGTTATTACTCCAAAAGTAAGCAAAATTAAATACGGACTACACCGTTTACCCACCAATCTAAAAAATGAGTTGTCAATATCAGAAGATCAAATTAAAAACATTGCTTTGGCTTTCTTAAACGATAAACTACTAAATAACAACTTTGTTTTGCCAAATGAGATATTATATTTAAAACATAGCATTAATAGTGAGGGTTTTGAGAAAACAAACAATAATAGCGAGGCAGTTGTTTATCAAGTTAATTTCACCCCAGCATCCGCACAAAATTATAAAATTGTAACATCAAGATCTGAAAACCCAACAACTTTTGTTCAGATTACCAAAAGTGGAGAGATTTACTATGCTGAAACGACATTGTTTGATGAAATTTCTAAAAGCCCCTCAAATTATCCAGTTAAGGGATTTGGTGATATTCAAGATAGTTCAAACGATTTCAAGCTTATTAATCTTTCAGGTGATTATTTGTCAGTATTGGAAATCTCAATTAGTAACATAAAAAAAATAATTATTAATGATATTGAAGTTGTTTATTTTTGGGACCAGAAAGTAGACAGTTTTCTTCAACCAATTTTTATACTAAATGCAGATATTGAAATTTCTGGATCTACAGCAAACAAAGCTATCTTTTATCTTCCTGCTTTTAAATAAATCAATCACTTTCTAGACCAAAGTCTTGGGGGTTTAGGACGACTTTTTATTCAATCCTCGCTTTCTGATTATATAACCGATAATATGAAAAATCTTGATAGATAGTCATTATGTGTTGTTTTAAGTTTGGGAATGTATTCTCTTTTTCTTGATAAATTACTTTTCCGTATGTAATAATGTGATTTTTAAGTTCCATTGTAGCTTCGCTACCAAAAACTATATCTATATTTACAAGTTTATTAATTTTGTTTGATAACAACTCATACAAGTAATCATAAGTTTCATTATTTTTGTTTCCTAAAACATAGGAATCATAATCGCTATTTTGATTAGCAATTCCTTGAGCTTAAGAGCCAAAAAGAATCAAGGCTTTTACCCCCAAATTTTTTTAGTTTGATTTTTTCTTCATTGGTTAATTGCATGAGGTAATTATACTACAGATTAAAATTTAGCTGTTTTTAATAGGCATTATGAGGTGGAGGAAGGTGGGAGAGGAAGAATCTAAAAATTTTCCTGCTTTACTTTCTTCGCTAAATTCCATTACTACCTCATCTGCCTTTACTACTTTTAAATAATCCTCAATAAATTTATAGTTATATGAAATTTCAAAATCTTTTACATCTTCATCGTTTTCCACTTTTGCCTCAATTTCATTTTCCTGACTTCCTGTAGTTTGATTCTCTGAAACAATCCTGACTTTGGACTGATGACTATTGACTTGTAACTTAATAATATTTCCTGCTTCTCTTGCGAAAACTGATGCAAGTTTAATGGCTTTAACTAATTCCTCTTTATCTAAAACAACTCTTAATTTGTGTTTATCAGGTATAATTTTTTGATAGTCTGGATAACTTCCTTCAATTATTCTACTGGAATAAAGACAGTCCTCAATCGAAGCAATAAATTGACCATTTTTTTCATCAATAGAAATAAAAACATCTTCTTCTGATTCATTTTTTAATATTTCATAAAGAATATTTTTAGGCACGACTGGTTTTTCAAAATCTTTAGGAGTTTTTTTAGTATCAACTTTTATTTTTGAAAGTCTAAATCCATCAGTTGAAATAAAATAGAGATCACCATCTATAAAATCAAATAAAACTCCTGTTAGAATAGGCCTTGTTTCATCAAGGGATAATGAAAACAAGGTATTAAGCAAGGCAGTGTTTAACTCACTTTTTTTGATTACAAATCCTTCCTTTTTAGAAGTATTGGGGATTTTTGGAAAATCTGTAGCATTTAAACCTAAAATAGTTGATTTAAACGAACCGGAAGAAATTTTTATTTTTTCTTTGTCTTCATTAATTTCAATTTCATTATTAAGGTTTAAGACAATATCCAAAAAAGTTTTACCTGGAACTGTTATTTCTCCTTCCTTTTCAACTTTAGCTGGAATTTTAAGACTAACTGCATTTTCAAGGTTAGTAGCAGAAAATGAAACTTTAGAACCAGAAGCTGATATTAAGATATTTCCAAGTATCGGAAGCTGTGTTTTAGCTGAAATAAAATGAGATGCTGTACTAACAGTTCTTTTTAGATTTTCTGCTGAAGTTATGAATTTCATGTTTTAATATTTATCATATTTTAAATAGTAGTACTAGTAGTAGTATAGGGAGATAAGTGGAAAACTCTAAATTCTAAATTCTAAATTCTAAATTACTTCGGGATATAAATAGGTGGATAAATATGTGGATAATTGTTTATAAATTGTTGATAAGTTGATAACCTTAAAAAGTTATCCCAATAGCATTTTTTTAATCCCCGATAAATCCCCTTGAATATCCACATTTGTTGAGGCTAAAAGCTGAATGTTATCAACAGCATGCATTACAGTGGTATGATCTTTTCCACCAACAATTCTCCCAACTGTTTGGTAAGGGAGATTAATTTGAGTTCTTAAAATATACATCAAAATTTGTCTTGGTCTTGAATAAATCCTTGCCCGTGATTCACCCAGTAAGTCCCTTTTATTTATTGAATAATATTTAGCAATTGTTTTAACTATTTCTTCAGGGCTTGCTTTAATCTTGCTTTCTTCTAGACCGTTATTTTTACCTATTATTTTTTGTATGTTATCTATTGTCAGTTCGCCACCCTTTAGATTTATATCAGTGAAAAGTCTAACTAAAAAGCCCTCTATAGCCCTTGCAGACTCAATGTTTCCAGCAATTAATGAGACCATGTCAGGATCAAGTTTTAATCCTCTTTCCTCTGCTTTAATTTGGACAATGGCTGATCTTAATTCAAAATCGGGTGGGGCAACATCAACAATTAACCCCGCTTCAAATCTACTCCTTAAACGCAGCTCGAGTTTTGATATCTCTGATGGAGGTTTATCTGATGTTAAGACAACCTGGCCTCCGGCAGTTGTGACTGCGTTAAATGTATGGAAAAATTCTTCCTGAGCAGTGTCTTTACCTGCTATAAATTGAATATCGTCGATAAAAAGAGCTTCAAGTTTTCTGTATTTCTTTCTAACCTCAGCGGTGGTCTTATTTCTTATCCCATCAACAATATCATTAGTAAAGTCTTCTGCAGTGCAGGCAATAATTTTAGCCCTGGGATTTTTGGAGACGACAACATGGCCAATTGCATGCATCAGATGGCTTTTTCCTACACCTACTCCTCCCCAAATAAAAAGGGGATTATAGGCATGTCCTAAATTTTTAGAAACAGCTTCCGCAGCAGCATGTGCCAATTGGTTTGAACCTGAGACCGCAAATTTATCAAATGTATAAGAAGGCCTGATTCTTGCGTTTTTAATGGCCTCATCTATTTCTTGTTTATTTACTTTAGGCTCATCAAAAAGTGGGGTTGGCTTTTCTATTGACTGTTGACTATTGACTGTTGACTGTTTGACAATAAATGTTATATCAACTGGCTTTTCAAGAATCTTTGACAGAGTGTCTTGAATTAAACCAAAATACCTTTGTTCTACTTGGGCTTTAATGTAAAAGGACATGCAACCAATTTCAATCACAACTCTTCCTCCAACTTCTTTTAAATCATGGATGTGAGAATGCACGAGATATGTACCATACGTGGCGCTTGATACCGAAAGTTTTAATAAATTTAAAGTGTCTTTCCAGAGTTTGTCTTTATCCATGGTTGTAGCACATAGTACAAAGTACAAAGTACATAGAGGGAAAGAAAATGGAGCAGAAATATTTTTCTAAGTACAAAGTACTAAGTACTTGGCATTATTCTTTTACAAAAGTTATCCACAATTGTAAAGAGGCAATTTACAATTTATACTTTTCAATTTACAATACGCTTATGGCTACAAAAAGAACATATCAACCGCATAAAATCAAGAGAATTAGGAAATTTGGTTTTAGAAAGAGAAATTCTACTAAAAACGGAAAAAGGGTTCTAAAAAGAAGAAGGTTAAAAAAAAGAATTCGTCTATCGGCGACAAATTAACTTAAAAACTTAGAATGATTGGAATTAGGGTAATTGGAATTATTTTCTAGATGTTGCCTTCAAAATACAGACTCAAGAAAAGAATTGATTTTGCGAGAAGCGAAATTGACGGAAAATTGTTCCAATCCAAAAATTTTGGAGTAAATATTTTTGATAGAAAAGATAGTGATAATTCTCGTTTTGCTTTTATAATTTCGACCAAAATAAGTAAAAAGGCAGTTGTTAGAAATAAAATAAGAAGAATTATGAGTGACATAATAAGGTTGAATCTTGATAAAATAAAGACCGGCTTGGATGTTGTATTTTTAGTCAAACCTACTATTCTAAAATCACATAGAAAGGAAATTGAAGATGAAACTCTTAAGACTATTGCTTCTAATTTACAAAAATAGTTTCTCGGTAATTTTTAGATACTTATTTGGGAAAGGTTGCAAATATAATGTGACTTGTTCTGAATATACTGTTATTCAGATTGAAAAACATGGATTTATCCGTGGGGGTTTAAAGGGATTTAAAAGAGTGTTAAAATGCAACAACTTATGAATATTTTTCAAATCGCACTGGTTCAACCATTAACCAACGGCCTTATACTTTTTTATAACTTACTTTTTCAAAATATGGGCCTCGCAATTATTGGTTTTAGCTTGTTTTTAAGATATATTACAAATCCTTTAACTAAACCATACATGAATTCGATGAAGAAAATAAAAGAGATCGAGCCCTTAGTTGCCAAATTAAAGAAAAAATATGCAAATGACCCTAAAAAACTTATGCAGGCACAGACAGAGCTTTATAGGCAGAAAAAGATTAACCCAGGTTCAGGATGTCTCCCTTATCTTTTACAGATAGTAATTTTGATTGCCCTTTTTAATGTGTTTACCCAAGTGCTTTCCCAAAACGGAGACACATTAACAAAACTTAATCAAATGCTTTATGCTCCACTTAAATTTTCTGAAAACTCTACTTTGAATACAAGTTTTTTGTATTTAGATGTTAGGAAGCCAGACATCTTTAAATTTGCAAACATTCCCTTTCCAATTCCCGGCCCCCTATTAATTCTTGCAGGTCTATTACAATTCTTTTCTGCCAAAATGATGGCCCCTGTTGTTAGGGCTGAACAGAAGATTGCAAAAAAGACCATGGGAGAGGCTGATGATATTGCAGCTTCAATGCAGTCCTCAATGATTTATATGTTTCCTGTAATGACTATTATATTTGGTGTTAATTTTCCATCAGGACTTGCTCTTTATTGGTTATTGTTCTCTGTTTTTCAAATATACCAGCAATATAAAACTTCAGGTTGGGGTGGACTTACCCCTTTAATTCAGAAGCTTGGTTTGCTAAAATAGCTTTACCAACATGAAAGACGAGCTGACAAACATCACCAAAGATCTACTGACTTTAATAGAAACTCAAGCCGAGATAGAGGTTGTTGAAAACGAAGACTCGTTGGATGTGAATTTTTCAAACACCCAAGACGCAGGACTTTTAATCGGATTTAGGGGTGAAAATATTAGTGCTTTTCAAACAATTCTGGCTATGATTTTGAAGCAAAGAACGGGCGAATGGAAAAGGGTAAATGTAAACATTGGAGATTATAAAGAAAAACAGGAAGAGAAACTTAAAAATTTGGCAGAGCAGTCTGCTAATAGGGCAGTTGAAACCGGCAGTGAAGAACCAATTTATAATTTAACTCCTTCACAACGAAGAATAATTCACATGTATCTCTCCGAGAGAAAAGATGTAGTAACAGAATCCGTAGGGGTTGAACCGGAGAGGTATTTAGTGGTAAAACCTAAGTAATGTGCCAGCACTGTTTAAACTTTTAGCTTTTACAATTCCGATTCAGCTTTCGCTTCATTTTGACTTTTGGGATTCAACGGTTTACGGATTTAAAATTGATTATCTAATTTCCACCTTTTATTTATCAGACATTTTAGCATCCTTGGTCATTCTGTTTGGAATTAAGAATATAAAGCTCAGTATTAAGCATTATGTATTAAGTATTATGTATTTGGCCTTTGCCTTATACAATATTCATAATTCATTATTCATAATTCCTGCAGTTTATCGTTGGTTTAAAATAACTGAAATGCTTCTTTTAGGTTTAGTAATAATAAACTACAAAAAATATAAAATTTTTGAATATTTTGTTAAACCATTATCCTACTCAATTATGATGGCTTGTATCTTAGGTATATTGCAGTTTATTAACAATGGTTCAATAGGTGGGTTATTTTATTTATTAGGTGAAAGAAGTTTTAGTTTCATTGAACCGGGTATAGCTCCTTACCCTTATTCATTTTTTCCTCATCCAAATGCCTTCGCAGGATTTTTACTTGTTTTTGGAATTTTTGTCTTGCAATACAGAAAGAAATTTAATAAAAAATATTTTTGGTTATTGGCAATATTGGTTGGTATTAATTTGATTTTAACAAATTCTTTAAATGTATATATTACTGCAGCTTTGCTGTTGGTCATTAGTCAGAAGTTTTTAGTCTTTAGTTTTGTTTCACTTGATTTTTTACCAAGATTTGTTTCGCACCGGATAGAACTCATAAATTCATCAATTCAAATGATTAAAGACAACTTCTGGTTTGGTGTGGGTTTAAATAATTTTATTCCAAATTTAGTAAAATATTCAAAAAACTTTTTATATTCATGGGAATTACAACCTGTTCACAACATATTTTTACTTGTTTTTAGTGAGCTTGGAGTTGTTGGCTTTATTGCATTTTGTTTTCTTGTTTTTTCTTCGCTATCAGCTATTCGCTATTCGTTATTCGCTGTGATAGTCACAGGATTATCAGATCACTATTGGTTGACTCTTCAACAAAATATGCTTCTGTTTACATTTGTCGTTGCTTTGTCTAAAATCAAAAAATGAAAATATATTGTGATGGGGGGTCGAGAGGAAATCCAGGTCCGGCTGCAAGTGCCTTTGTAGTTTTTGATGAAAAAGATGAATTAGTCCATAAAGAGTCAAAATATTTAGGTGTTACAACAAATAATGTTGCAGAATACAACGCTGTTTTACTTGCCACAAAATGGCTCGTAGAACCGTCAACAGTCAAAAGTAAAAAGTCAACAGTAATAGTGAACTTAGACAGCCAACTTGTAGAAAGACAACTTAATGGTTTTTATAAAATTAAAAATGAAAATTTGATGAAATTTGCTTTGGAAATAAAAAATATAATCAAAGTAAATAATTTAAATTTAAAATTTATTTGGAATTATAGGACTAATAACAAACTAGCCGATAAATTAGTTAATGATATATTGGACGATGTTCAACGGGAAAACAAGCAATAATTTTTGTTTTAACAAAATAAATACACTTCGGTAATTTTTATATGGTAAAGTAGATAGATGAATGATTATGACCAAATAGTAGGTATATATTCACCTAAAAATTTTCTTACCCTAAAATTAAAGGAAAGATTTGAGGAAAACTATTTAGAAGTAGTAGTTTTTAAAAATTTTTATGATGTTGATTTTTCAAAATTTAGTTATTTAATAATTAATTTACTTGACGAAGCAATTGATAAAGAGAGTGTCAAAAAAATAATTTCAGACTTAGACATAAAAATTGTAATCTTAAACAAGCTCTACACTGAAAAATCTAAAAAATATTTAGAAGATTCTTATCTTTCAGAACTTTTAGAAATTAACTCAAGCATTGAAATAATTTTAATCCCGGAAGTCATAGGAGAGGGTGCTGATTATAATCAATTGTGCGTTTTACACAATTTAATCGTTCAAACAGCTACTAGTGAAAGAATAAAAATAAGTGAAAACTGGGGGCCTATTAGTACTGTCAGTTATAAAAAACTGGTTGATAGAGTGGCACATGAGCTATTTACCTTTGGCGGAGCAGGTAAAAAAATCGCCCTGATTGGGCCAAGAATAACCCCCAAAAGTTTTGCCTCTAAAATTTTGGGGGTAGATAATCAAAACATTTTAATTACAAGAGAAGCCAATAATGTAGCTTCTTTAGAATATGATGCCACAATTACAGTAACGTTTTCGCTAAAACTTGCTGTTTCTAAAACAAAATTTTCACTTGAAAAATCACCAAAAAAAGATGTCTTGTCAACTCAAAAAACAATACCAAAAAAAATATTTACCGGTGTTTACAAATTTACATTTCTGATTATTGGATTGTACTTAATTCCTGTAATATTGCTTTTAGTTTCCACTCTTACCCTACTATTGTCTAGTAGTCTAATATTTAAAAATACAAGTTTATCACTGAAACTTGCCGAAACATCCAAACTTACTGCCAATATGGTAACCAACCTTGATTATGGCAATAAAGGTCTATATCCCCTTGCACAAATTGTTTATAAATCTAGTGATATTTTTAAGTCCACTGTGGAACTATCTCTTTTTTTGACAGCTTTCGCTTCAAAAATACTTCAGAATGAGACTTATGATCTTTCATCGTATTCAGATGAAGTTTCGGCCTCTCTTGACCAACTGTATACAAGTGTAAGTTTTTTGCAAAGCGATGTTGAGGGTCTATCAGGGAAGATTGGAAACAGAATCAGACTAAGTATTGAAAAAAGAGGTCTTGATATGTTTAGCTATAAATCGAAAATATATTTTTCTAAAATTCTGGCTTCGAGATTAGATCACCTTTTAGGTGTCAATAAACCTTCTAAATATCTAGTATTATTTCAAAATAATATGGAGCTTCGTCCAACAGGAGGATTTATCGGTTCTTTTTCACTGGTCACACTTGATAAAGGCAGGCTTGCAGATTTCAGTGTTTACGATGTTTATGATGCTGATGGGCAATTAAAAGGCTATGTAGAGCCACCTCAACCAATTAAAAATCATTTAAATGAACCGGCATGGTACATGAGAGATGCCAATTGGGACCCGGATTTTTCTTCTTCTTCTGAAAAAATTGAATGGTTTTTGGACAAAGAGTTGGGGGTTTCTGTTGACGGTGTTATTGCTGTTGATCTTAATTTAATAGAGGACCTAGTTAAATTAACTGGACCGTTAACACTTTCTGATTATGGAAAAACCATTGATTCAAATAACTTTTATCAGACTACTCAGGCTGAAACAGAAAGAGACTTTTTTCCGGGCAGTAAAAGGAAAAAAAATTTTCTTTCTGAATTGTCTAGAGTTTTATTAACAGAAATTACTTTAATAAAGCCCACAAATTACTTAAATTTTGCGCGAGTAGTATATGAAAACTTTGAAGGAAAACATATTCAAATTTACCTACACGACGAGTATGCGCAAGATGCAATTAAAGGTTTAGACTATTCAGGTTCAGTTAATACCGCTATCGATTGTGGAGTGAGATGTTTAAATAATACATACATGCTTGTTGACGCAAATGTGGGTGTAAACAAGGCCAACCAATATGTAAACAGGTTTCATGAATTCACTCAAACGCTAGACAAGAATGGTCTGTCGAATCAGCTTCTTGTAAATTACAAAAATAATGCAAGTTCACAATTAGGGCCTCAAGCGTTATATAAAACTTATACCAGACTAATTATACCTAAAGAGGCTGTGGTTTCAGGAGTAAGGCTGTATGACAAAAATAGGAGCGATTCGTTTTTGGATCTTAATTATGATTCAAGCTTGACAGATAACGGGCTTGAATTGGGATTCTTGCTTGATATTTTGGCGGGAGGAGAAAAAATGCTTCAAGTTGAGTGGAAGATTGAAAATAAAAGTTTGGAAAGTGGTGGAGAATTGAGAACACACATAATAAAACAAGCAGGCACAAAGGCAGATGTTGTTTATTTAAAAACCGCAGGTAAAGGATTGGCCTTGACCGGAGGAGAGGATAGAGTTTATAATACAGTCCTTACGAAGGATTTTAGACAGAAGTTCTTCTTTAAAAAATAATGACAAAAATAAAGCTGGAATATAAAAAAAGGAATGTTTTTGGGAAAAAAGTAAAGAATTTAAGAAAAGAAGGTTTAGTTCCCGCTAATATTTTTGGTAAAAAAATTAAATCAGAAAGCATAACAGTTGATTTAAAGGAATTTAAAAGCGCATTTGAAAAGGCAGGGGAAACTCAAATTATTGATTTGTCTGGAAAACCGGTTTTAATATCCAATGTACAGCTTGATCCAGTAGAGGGAACGCCAATCCATGTAGATTTTAGAAAGGTTGATTTAACTGAGAAAATAAAAGCCAGTGTGCCAGTTGTTGCTGATGGCGAATCTCCAGCTGAAAAACAAGGCTTGGGTGTTGTTGTTTTGCAACTCCATGAAGTTGAGGTTGAAGCTCTTCCTGCTGACCTTCCTGAAAAAATTGAGATTGATCAAGAAGTGTTGACTGATGTTGACCAGGCAATATATGTAAAAGACCTAAAAGTGAGTAAGGGGGTTGAAGTTTTAAATGATCCTGAAGCAATAGTTATTAAAGTTGAGCCACCACAAAAGGAAGAAGAACCGGAGCCAGTCCCAGAACCTACCGAAGGCCCAGAAAGCGAATCTCAAACGGAGGGTGAGAAGCCAGCAGAGAGTGGTGAGGCTAAGGCTGAAAATAATTTGGATCAATCTGCTTAACTTTGTCCGCTCTTCCAAGTTCTAGCCATCCATCAATATAGTCGGGGTGTTTTTCAACAAAATCTTTCCAGAATTCTTTATTTGTATCGTTTGTTGTTTGTACTCCCAAAACTTTTGATTTGTCTTGATCTAATTTTTGCAAATTAAAAATTGAGAGAAGAAGAATAAATATGGTGCAGAGAATATAAATTAAATAAATAAAATCTTTTGAATAATTAGCCCTTTTCTTTTTTGCCACTATTCATATTAGGCCAAGTGGAGGTGGTCAGTAAAGTATTATTTCCAAGCTCTTTCCAGCACGCTTCAGTTACAAAAGGCATGAAAGGATGAAGAAGTTTAAGAAAAATTTTCAATCCATATTTTAGATCTTGTTGTAATAATTTGTCGTGTTTTGCATCTTCAATACATTTGTCACAGTACCAATGCCAAAATTCATTATAAACCACTTCCGCCGCCTGATTAAGTTTGTATTGTTCCATGTATTTTGTTGTTTTATTAATTATGGTTTTAAGTTTCAAGTTATAATTCTTATTTTTGAATTCCTTGATTTCTTGAGTTTTTTCATTTTGTTTTACGAATCGGGTTGCATTCCAAATTTTGTTGGCAAAATTTCTCATTCCCTTAATTTTTTCTTCTGAATAATTTTGGTCATTTCCTGCCCCCGCCCCCTGAATAAGCGACATGCGAAGTGCATCTGCTCCATATTTTTCTACTGTTTCCAGTGGATTTATTACATTTCCCTTGCTCTTGCTCATTTTTTGACCCCTTGAATCCTTGACAATTCCGTGAAGATAGACAGTTTTAAATGGTACCTTTTTTGTAATATAAAGACCCAGCATCATCATTCTAGCTACCCAAAAGAACAAAATATCATATCCAGTTTCCATAATATCCAATGGGTAAAACTTTTTGTAATCTTTCCCGTTTGGGAAACCTAATGTTGCAAACGGCCATTGTCCAGAAGAAAACCATGTATCAAAAGTATCTGTATCTTGAACCCAATCACTTCCTTCTGGCGCTATCCCGTCAGTAACAACCCATTCGCCTGTTGTTTTATTTTTCCATGCAGGTATTCTAATACCCCAAACAATTTGGCGGCTAACATTCCAATCTCTGATGTTTTCAAGCCAGTTGAAATAAATTTTCTCAAATCTTTTTGGTATTATTTTTGTTTGAGACCTTTTTACAGCTTCAATTGCAGGAATAGCTAACTCTTTGGTTCTGATGAACCACTGCTCCATTGGTAGTGGTTCTAGAATATTTGCACACTTGTAGCAAATCCCAACAGAATTTGTAAATTCTTCCACTTTTTCTAAATAGCCGTCATTTTTTAGCTTTTCAACAATATCCTCGCGTGCCGTTACTGCTTTTTGACCTTCAAATTTGCCTGCCTCTTTAGTTAATTTGCCCTTTAAATCAATTACCTGTATCTTTTCTAGACCATGCTTTTTGCCTAATTCAAAATCGTTTTCATCATGAAGAGGTGTAACCTTTAATGCTCCAGTTCCAAAGTCCATTTTGACATAGCTATCTGAAATTATTGGCATTTCTCTGTTATTCAATGGGTTTACTGCAAAAAGTCCTATAAATTTTTTATATCTTCTGTCTTTTGGATTAACTGCTATTGCAGTGTCCCCAAATATGGTCTCAGGTCTGGTTGTAGCAACAGTAATTGTATCTTTTGAATCTTTAATTCTATACTTAACAAAATATAATTTTGATACTTTTTCTACATGTTCTACTTCCAAATCAGAAAAAGCAGTACCATGCTTGATGCAGTAGTTAACAAGTTTTATGTCTCTATAAACAAGCCCATCGTCATATAGTTTTTTAAATGTTTTATAAACAGTTTTGACTATATCATCATCCAATGTAAACTTCATTTTTGACCAATCAAGAGAAAAACCAAGCCTTCTTAATTGATTTTCCATTGTGCCACGATTGCTTTGTACAAAATCCCAGATATTTTTATAAAGTGTATCTCTATCGAAATCAAACCTGCTTTTACCCTCTTTCTCAAGATGTTTTTCATAGACCACCTGTGTTTCAAATCCTGCATGGTCGGCACCAGGAATCCAAACTGTGGAATCTCCAATCATTCTGTGATATCTAATCAAAACATCCTCAACTGTGTACATGGCGTGGCCATAATGAAGTGCAGCGTTGGCATTGGGAGGTGGGAGGACTATTGAAAACGGACTTTTGACTTTTGACTTTTGAATTGGCTTAAACGCGCCAGTATTTTCCCAATTTTTATATATCTTTTCCTCGTGTTCCCTATGATCGTATTTCGAGTCCATAAATGTATTTTAACCTAAAAACTTGATTTTTGCAGAAATAGAGAGTACATTATGCTAATGTCAAAAGAATTTACAGAATTTACTCCCAGGTTAATAGAGGATAGTATAAGTTTGCTCAGTTATGCTTATAGATCGCGGATTAAGGTTGGTAAATTGGCTGATGGTGTTTCTGTGGTAGAGATGAATCCAACAAAAACAAATGCGTATATATGTTATTTCGAAAATCTAGAAAATTGTGGAAGATGCACTATAAAAAAATGTCCATCCAATAATAACCCAAATAAAAAAGAGGGTTAAAGACTAAGTCTTGGATTTATGTCAACATCGTCGATGTTTTTATATTTAGCATTTAGTTTTTGATTCTTAAGATATGCTGTTGTTCCAATCATTCCTGCATTATCTCCAGTTAGCCTTATACTGTATGGTATATGCATTATGATGTTATTTTTTCTACAAATTTTGCGAAGTTTTTTTCGCAGTTCAACATTCGCTGATACTCCACCCCCAAGTAACATATGGCTTATAGTATATGGCATATTGCTAATTTGGTACTCAAGAACACGGCAAATATGTTCGAAGGCTACGGATTGAAAACAAGCGGCGAGATCGTAAATATCTTGTTTTGTTGGATTTTTAATAGTTTCAAAAAGTCTCACAAACGCAGTTTTTAAGCCAGAATAACTAAATCTATTTTTCTCTTTATCATTTATCAGGGGAATTGGAAGTTTAAATCTATTAGGATTTCCATGTTTTGCCATTTTTTCTAAAATAGCTCCCCCTGGATAACCAAAACCTAAAAGTCTTGCAGACTTGTCTAAAGCTTCACCTAAGGCGTCATCAGAAGTTTGAGCCAATATCTCATATTCACCAATATTTTTGATTAAAACCAACATTGTTGTTCCTCCAGAAAGCACCAAACCGAAACTTGGAAATTGGAAATTTTTACTTATGACTTTTGACTTGGGACTTGCAATCGGAGAGAGCAGATGACTTTCTATATGATTTACGGGAATTAATGGTTTGTTGTATTTTTTGGCTAATTCTTTTGCATAATTCACGCCAACTGACAAGGCTATTGCCAACCCTGGACCAGTTGTTACTGCAACAGCATCGATATCCTTAAGAGCTTTATGTTTTTTGCCTAATGCTTTATATACAACAAACTCAATACGCTCGGTGTGCATACGTTGGGCAAGGCTAGGGAGTACTCCTCCAAAGCTGGAGTGGAGGCTAGATTGCGACCAAACCACATTCGAAAATATCTGGGATTTGTGCGTAACTGCTGCCGCAGTCTCATCGCAACTTGTATCGATGGCTAATATATTCATAAACTACAGATTTCCCCAAATAATTAGTCTTTCAGTTTCACTTTTCCCATAAGAGATTTTTACCCAGACAATAATTGCATCTTCGCTGTAACTTCTGATCAATTCACTCACTCTATCTGCCCATTCAATTGCAATTACGCTTTTGTCACCGATTAACCTTTCAAATTTTAAACTTTTCGTTTCTTCGGAAGCTTTAAGCATTCTCCAAGTATCGATATGAATCAGTCTGTAGTCGGCAGTCTGTAGTCGGTAGTCAGACAATAAGTCATAGCTTGGAGAGGTTATTTCTTCCCTAATTCCCATCGTTTTTGCTAACCCTTTTACGAATTGTGTTTTACCAGCTCCCATTTGACCCTCTAATGCAAATATAATTGCTCTTTTGCCTGCAAATTCTTGATATTTTTGCCACAATTCTTTGGCTATGTTTTGTGTGTTTTCTTCGTTTCTACTTAAGACCTCATTTTTGTCTTTTAGTTTAAGATCCCCCTGCCTTAGGATAACAGCTTCATCGTCAAGTGTTGTGTCAATGACAGTTGATGGCTCATTTTTTGGAAGTTCACCTACATCTATTATTAAATCTATTAATTTTTTTTGTTTGTCTGAAATATTTTTAAAAATGTCAGATATTTTATAAGGCCTTTTTTGATAACTAGCGTTAGCTGAAGTTGCGACAATGGGTCTTCCAAATTCTTTTATAAGTTTTAGTAATTTTAGGTAATCAGGTATCCTAATTCCAAGTGTTCCTGTTTCTGACTCAATTCCTTCTGCAAGTTTATGCTTGCTTTTTGATATTACCGTAAGTGGTCCTGGTAAAAATTTTTTATATAAGTCTTTAGCGGTTTTGTTTAAATAAACATAGCTTTGAGCCATTTTCTGTGAGGAACACATTATCGCATATGGTTTTCCCAATGGCCTTTGTTTGTAATTGTTCAGTTTCACTACAGCTTCTTGATTTTGACTATCGACTGCAATACCGTAAACAGTCTCACAAGGAAAAATTACGGTGCCACCCGAATTTAGAATCTTAATGATTAATTTATTATCGAAATCATTTATGGTTTTCATGGTATGGTTCATCCTCTTTGAAGTGTTTGTATTCATGTTTGACTGATCTGACAATTACAAAGATTGCCAAAAACAAAAGTCCCCAGGCAAGATATCCTAATTTACTCACAATATTTCTTAATATTTGCCTTTCGAATCCCGCGAAAAAGCCAATCAAAACCATTAGTGCTACCCACGTAATTGAGGCGATGAAAGCGTATAGATTAAATCTTAAAAAACTATATTTATCCACACCTGCAATGTAACTTACCCAAAATCTAGTTAAATTGGCAAGCATTGACGTGGTAAGAATTGTTGCACCATTGTTTTGAAGAAGTTTTTTGGCAAACCTAGCTGTTTTTTCCTGTTTTAATTTTCTAACCAACCACATGCCGGTCTTGCTGCCCAATTGGTAAGCAAAAATAAAGGCCAACCATGTTCCAAGTGTTCCATAGATAATTGTCGAAATAAGGTTAATTGAGTTGCCGTCATTGGCAAGATATCCAGCAATAACCAGAACAGTTCCACCTGGAACGGCCCAGCCGAGTGGAGTGATTTCAAAAAGACTTGCAAAAAAAACAATGGGATAGCCCCAAATATCAAAAACCAGACCAATTTTATCTAGTAGATTTAACAAATCCATAATTGTTATTATAACTCAATGGCTTGGATTGAGAAAGATTTTGATGGAAGTGATGTTTTAAGAAGGTGGTTTAATCAGCCTCTGTTGTCAATCTTTCAGAAGAAGAAACCTCAAAAGGCTAAGAAGATACCAACCGATGTAATAGTAATGGTTGACAATTGGATTGATGAAGGTGAGAAACAGAGACAAGAAAGAATTAATGAAAATAAAAAAGAGGTTTAGTGTACTACTCCTGTGCCGCGTAGATAAACTGCTTGCCAAGGCCGATAACTTGAAACAAATTTTTGATTAATTAGTTCTTCTCCGTTTCTTTCGACTTTATAATCAAAAACAACTCTTGCTCCCCAAGCTTTATGTTCAATTTGTTTTACCGTCCCGGTAGGAAGCGTTGGATCATCAAGATACAGGTCAGGTGGTGGGGCAATTGATGATGTTACAATGGGCCTTGTAATTGTTGCTACTCTTCCATCGTTTGTTCCATATATTTCAAAAATGAGTGTTGATGCAGATTGGTTATTAATTGGTTGAATCAAAATGTGGCCAGGTGTATTGTTTTTAAATTTAAAATCGGTAGTTGGATAAAAAATTGTAGCATCAAGACCTGGTGAAAATCCTTGTTCGTAATATCCGACCCTGTATGAGTGAGCTCTTCTTTCGATAATAGGCAAACCAGCATTTAAAACTGCCCTAAAAAGTGTGGTTGAAACTTGACATACACCTCCTCCATCACCCAGAACAGTTTTCCCATCCTTTATAACATAGGCTGCTTTGTACCCGGTAAGGGCTGAAACATCTCCCAGGACAGAATTAAACGAGAAAGTTTCATTGGGCGGAACTAAAATTCCTTTGAATTTATTACTTGCATGGTTTATGTTATATATCCTATTTGGAATTGACCCTTTATAATATGAGACACCTTTGCCTATTAATTCTCTAATTCCCAGATTGTTAACATCTGAAGTTTTTATTTTAGGGTCAAGTTTTGTAACAGGGATCTCAACTTGAATTATTTTCTGATCACTTTCAAGCAACGATAACAGTGCGTTAGAAATTGCCAAAACGAGTTTTTCCTGATCGACAACAACACCTGATTTAGAAGGCTTAAATTCTACAATTTTTCCTTCTTCAACAATAAAAACCGAATCTTGCGGGGTTCTATTTAGTTTTTTTGAAACTTCCAAAGCTTCTTGATTGATTAGTTCAGTTAAAAAGCCATTTGAATAAGGGTCTATGAAATCAACTAGTTTAAAATCTGCTAAATTAAGAAGTTCAAAATCGTTTAAGTTATTGCTTAATAAAAGTCTAAGTTCAATTTTTTTACCTAAAATTTTTTCCGCTCTAGATTTATAAAAACTTAACTCGTCTGGCTCAAGCTTTGTTTTTCTTTCGAGGATGTGGAGTTCAATAGGGCTATTGATTTGAAATGACAAGTTTTTACCAATGTTTTCTCTTACTTGCTTTGTATCAATTTCAGTGCCATTTTTTCCCGCAAAGACATCTAATTTCCCAGAAATTATGGTAACTGATGGTTGTATTGGTTTTTTAGCAATTTTGTTTGACAGTATGTGAAGAGATTCATTAATCTCATTCTCATTCAAACTGATTGAAAGTCCCAAATTAGTAGGTTTAAAAATCAAATTGAGTTTTGTTACGAAATCTTTAAATAGATCACCTGAGTTAGCATAAAAATAAGCTCTCTGAATTGATTTATCAAAATCAATCTTGGTTTCAATTTCTGAAGTTAATATTTCAAAATTTTGGCCGTTTGAAGTAAGAATTATTTTTTGAGGCAATATTACTTTTTCTTTAAGAGTGCTTAATGCTTGGTCTTTTGTTTTGTCTCCGATATAAATATTTGAAACATAAATATTAGGGTAAATTTTGTTGACAAAAGGTATATAGATTAGAGCTAAGCAAAAAACGATAAAAAAGAAAATAGTTTTTAATTTCTTAACAAGCTTGATCATTAAAAATATGATAACATTATTTGTATGGAAAATAACTTACCACCGCCCAAAAAAGAGTTTCCAAGGAAGTTGATTTTAATAGCTGGGGGAATTCTATTGCTCATTATTTTACTAATTCTCGCATTTACTTTATTTAGGCCAAAAGGTAGTGAACAGGCAGGAGAAATTGTTTGGTGGGGTTTGTGGGAAGACAATAGTGCAATCCAACCCTTGATCGATGAGTATCAGGCAAAAAATCCAAAAATTAACATTAAATATGTAAGGCAATCAAAAGAAGACTATAGAGAAAGACTTACAAACTCTTTAGCAAAGGGACAAGGGCCGGACATTTTTAGATTTCATAATAGCTGGGCTTCGATGTTTACAAAAGAGCTAGATAAAATGCCCGCGAGTGTATATTCGGCCTCAGATTTTGCTCAAAAATTTTATCCTGTAATGGTTTCTGACTTGACATATGGTGCTTCAATTGTTGGTTTACCTTTGATGTATGATGGAATTACACTCTACATAAATGAGGAAATATTTGAAAAATCTGGTAAAAGCGTTCCATCTACATGGAACGAATTAAGGCAAATTGCAAGGGAACTTACTATTAAAGACGAGAGAAATACCATTACACAGGCGGGTGTTGCCTTAGGTAGAACTGAGAATGTTGACCACTGGCCTGAAATATTAGGGCTTATGATGCTTCAAAATGGTGTTGATTTGACTAAGCCCACAGGTAAACTCGCCGAGGATGCTTTAGAGTTTTTTACACTTTTTAGTAAAGATGATGGTGTTTGGGATACGACTTTACCTTCTTCGACTGTTGCTTTCGCTGCAGGAAAAACAGCAATGTATTTCGGTCCTAGTTGGAGGGCTTTTGAAATAAGGCAGCAAAATCCAAATTTGAAATTCAAGACTGTTCCACTTCCTCAGCTTCCCAAAACGGAAGCAAATGAAATAGATGTAACATATGCTTCATATTGGGCAGAGGGTGTTTGGACAAGAAGTACCAAAAAAGCTGCCGCCTGGGACTTTTTGAAGTTTTTGTCACAAAAAGAGTCTTTGGAGAAACTCTACAACAATTCTTCAAAACAAAGGATGTTTGGAGAAATTTATCCAATGACAGATATGGAAAGCTTATTAAGCACACACCCGATCGCAGGATCTGTTGTAAATCAGGCCAAATACGCCCAAAGTTGGTATTTGCAAAGTAGGACCTGGGATGGGCCAACTGGTATAAACACACAAATAAATAAGTATTTTGAAGATGCAATAAATGCAGTAAATCAGGGAAAAACCCCAGATAAAGCATTAGAGCCTGTTGCCGATGGGGTTTCTCAGGTATTATCACAATATGGAATTCGCATCCGCTAGTGTTTCAGTCAAGTATCATGACATTTTTGGTTATAAATTAACCAAAGAAGAAGCCATTAAATGGCAATATAAAAATCAAAAAATCACGATAATTGGAATTAAAAATAAGTTAAGACTTCAAAGAGAAAAATATTCACAAAAAAAATTAAAAATTGCAAAAAAGGCTTCAGAATTAATTTCAAAAATTCCAACAGTTTTATTTGTTGGAATAACAGGATCGTTGGCTATGATGAATGCTGACAAAAACAGTGATATTGATTTAATGATAATTACTAAAAAAAACACCCTTTGGGTTACAAGAATAATGGTGTATTTAGTATTACGAATTATGAATTATGAATTAAGGAATCCAAATACAAAAAAGGAAAAGGATAAATTATGCATGAACCTTTGGTTAGATGAACAGGATTTAATTTGGGATAAAAGAGATAGAAATATTTATACAGCTCATGAAATTGCCCAAATTATTCCATTGGTTAATAAAAATAATATTTATGAAAAGTTTTTGTATTTAAATAGGTGGATACTAAACTACTGGCCAAAGGCCGTGAAGATAAGAGGATATCTGGAAAAAATGATGAGTCCTGATTCATCATTATTATCTTCATTTCTTCATATCCTCAATATAGTTTGTTTTAAATTGCAGCATCTTTACATGAAACCTAAAATGACTCGTGAAATAGTTGCTCCCACTCATGCCATCTTCCACCCTAACAATTGGGGAGAGGTTGTTATCAAGAAGTTATCTAAATAGCACTCGGGGATATGTATTGCTAATTTGCCTCTTGACACAAATTTTTCTATGAATAAAATATTAAAGTAATATGAGTAAATTAAATTTTAAGCCAACCCCAGGATATTTGCTTATAGAACCTCTGGAAAAAGAGGTTAAAACATCTTCCGGTATTTATTTACCTGAAACAAGCGGTGAAAAGCCTCAAATGGGTAAAGTTTTAGCAGTTGGGGGAAAGACCTATGTAGATGGTCATGAAGTAGAATCTCCTGCAGAAGTTGATAACACCGTCATGTATAAAAAATGGGGAGGAAACGAATTTAAATTTGAAGGAAAAGAATATTTATTTGTTAAATTCGAGGATATTCTTGCAGTGCAAGAATAAATAAAAACTAATAACTGAAAACTAAAAAATATGGCAAAACAATTAAAATTTGGAAAAGATGCAAGGAAGTCTCTAATGACAGGGATTGACCTTGTTGCTAAAGCAGTTGTAACCACACTTGGTCCAAAGGGTAGAAATATTGCTTTGGATAAAAAATACGGTGCCCCCTCAATTGTTCATGATGGGGTTTCAGTTGCTAAAGAAATTGATCTTCCAGATCCATTTGAAAATATGGGTGCCCAGCTTGTTAAAGAAGCTTCAAGTAAAACAAATGACAATGCAGGTGATGGGACAACAACCTCTACACTTTTGGCTCAGGTAATGACCTCAAAAGGAATGAAATTGGTTGATGATGGCAAGGCTAACCCAATGATTCTTAAAAAAGGAATTGAAAAGGCGGTTGAAGCTGTTGTTGGTGAACTTAAAAAACAGGCAAAACCAATTAAAAGTCACGATGAAATAAAACAAGTTGCGACAATTTCAGCAGGCGACGCTGGAATTGGTGAGAAAATTGCAGAGGCATTAGATAAAGTGGGAAGGGATGGGGTTGTGACAGTCGAGGAAGGAAAAGGATTTACAATTGACATTGAATACAAAGATGGAATGGAGTTTGATAAAGGGTATGCTTCTCCATATTTTGTCACAGATCCTGCCAAAATGGAGGCTGAAATTGAAAATCCATATATTTTGTTGACAGACAAAAAAGTATCTTCAATTCAAGATTTGCTTCCTTTCTTGGAAAAATTTGTTAAGGTTTCAAAAAATCTGGTATTGATTGCTGATGAAATCGAGGGTGAGGCCTTGGCTACACTGGTCGTCAATAGACTAAGGGGTACATTTAATGTTTTGGCAATTAAAGCTCCTGGCTTTGGTGACAGAAGAAAAGAAATGCTTGAGGATATAGCCGTACTAACTGGAGCAACAGTTATTTCTGAAGACACAGGCAGGACATTTGAATCAATTGAAATGCAAGACCTTGGGACTTCCGAAAAAGTTTGGGCAGATAAGGATAATGCAAGAATAATTGGTGGTAAAGGTGATAAGTCAACGATTGAAAAAAGAATCGAGCTGATTAAAAGTCAAATTAAAAAAACCGACTCAGAATATGATAGAGAAAAACTTGAGGAAAGGCTTGCGAAGTTAACAGGTGGAGTGGCCCAAATTAATGTTGGAGCTGCAACTGAAGTTGAGCTTAACGAAAAGAAAGAAAGGGTAAAAGATGCAGTTGGTGCTACTAAAGCTGCAGTTGAGGAGGGGATTGTTCCGGGAGGAGAAACTGCACTGCTGCGTGCAAGAGAATTTATAAAATCTCTAAAATTAACTGGAGATGAAAAATTAGGAGCTGACATTGTTTATGAAACATTGGAAGAACCCATTAAATGGCTTGCAAAAAACGCTGGAGATGATGCAGAAGGAGTATTGAAGAGTGTTTTAGCTTCAAAAGATCTGGAATTTGGCTACAATGCTCTGACAGGTGAATTTGGATCACTTATTAAAATGGGTGTGATTGACCCGGTAAAAGTCTGTAGATCTGCACTTGAAAATGCCGCAAGTGTTGCCAAAACTGTAATTACAACAGAAGGTTTGGTAACTGAAATTCCGGAAGAAAAGAAAGATACTCCAACAATGCCACAAGGCGGAATGGACTACTAATGTGGCAGGAAGCCGAAAGATTTTTAAGTAAAGACAAACATATTGGACCATTAATTAAAAAATGGGGGCGTTGTACCATCAAAAAAACTCCCAAACATAAATATTTTGAAAGCCTGGTTGAAACTATTTGTTCACAACAGTTATCAATTAAAGTTGCGAGAACGATTTTTGAGAGAGTAAGAAATTTAGTTGCCAAACAACTAACACCTGACCAAGTATTAAAGATCAGCGATCAATATCTAAGAGCATGTGGTTTATCTTGGCAAAAAGTTTTGTATATTAA
Organism: Candidatus Woesebacteria bacterium; assembly: GCA_020061305.1. Lineage (GTDB taxonomy): Bacteria > Patescibacteriota > Microgenomatia > UBA8517 > UBA8517 > DYGS01. The sequence continues at coordinate 85,262 of JAGUYM010000014.1, forward strand.
AGATTTGGCCAGTAAAACTGCAAGTGGCGAGTTACGGGTTACGAGTTTAGACAAAATGAGCGACGAAGAAGTAATATTAGAACTTGTTAAGGTCAAGGGAATTGGAAAGTGGTCGGCGGAAATGATTTTGATGTTTGACCTTGGAAGAACCGATATTTTACCTAAAGATGATTTAGGTATAAATAAAGCTTTAAAGAGGTTAAAAATAAAAGAAAAAGACACTGAAAAATGGAGGCCGTATAGAACCATTGCAAGTTGGTATTTGTGGAAATCACTAGAAAATTTCTAAATTTTACCAAGGTAAAACTGACAGAGGATTTATTGGTGCTCCATGATCTCTAATCTCTAAATGTAAGTGGTCTCCGGAAGATCTCCCAGTTGCGCCCATTTCACCCAATTTCATATCAGTTGTTACATTTTGCCCCTCGGCTACATCAACTTTTGACAAATGTGCATAGAGTGACTCAAGTCCATTTCCATGATTAACAATAACATGGTTTCCGTAACCGATCCTTGAATATTCTATTTTTTCAACTATACCATTTTTAATAGGCCTAATTACATCTCCTGTAACACCGTCCAAATCAATACCAGGATGAAAAAATCTGTATCCTTGGCTGATAGAAATATTTTCAACAGGAAATTGTGAACCTATGGTTGTATGAATTGGTGTTTCGCTTGAAATACTTGCCATCTCACCATCCTGAACCAATGTGGTGTCCTTGATATAGTTTTGAGGAATAAAAGATGTACCCAAAATTGCAAGTGCAATATTTGCTCCAAGAAGTTTTTTAGTAGTTTTGTGCTCAAAAATATGCCTTAAGAATTTATGGTAAATATTTCCAACTCTGTATTTTAGGTTCAAAATTTTAGTTGTAGGTATAAATTTTTGTTCCAAAGGAACTCCTCGCTTTGTGAGTCTATAATGAATAGACAGGCGATACTTAGGCAGATGTATTACCAGTTTTCTCATATGCCCCTTGCTAAGCAAGGGAATATTAAGTGGACCAAAAAAAATCTCGAAACACTTTCGAGATGTGGTCATTATAACACATGAAACATGAAGAAGTCAAATCTATGGGCTAAACTAGGATTTTGAGATCCGGGCGGGAATTGAACCCGCGAATAAGAGTTTTGCAGACTCTCGCCTTACCACTTGGCCACCGGATCAGTAGGCATATTGTAACATATACCTACCTCATTATTTACTTTTAATTGTAATTTTTCTTGGTCGTGCGGCCTCAGTCTTTGGAATTTCTATTTTTACAACCCCATCTTCAACAACAGCTTCAGCTTTATCCCACTGTCCACCTGAGAGAGCAGTTGTGTAGTAGTATTGATATGAAGATGATTTGTATTCGTTCTTATTTTCCGTTTCTGTTTTGACTTCAGCTTTAATAGTTAATACACCATCTTCGACCTCAATTTCAACATCTTTTTTGGGGACACCTGCAACCACGGCCTCTACCTTAATTGCCTTATCAGTTTCCCAAATTTTCAATCCTTTTTGTTGAGACGGCATATCGAAATCGTCAGACAAGAAACTTTTAAATGGATCGAATCTTACTAATTGCATAATTTCACCTCCTTTACTTTTTATCACTCATACCACATGAGTGCTAAGTTTAATATAATAATTCTTTTTATGTTTGTCAAGACCCTTACTTTTAAGTAAACTAGACTTGATGACAATCAAAAGAAAAATAGGAAAAGCAATTATATCAATGTTTATTCTTGGTTTAATTGCTTTATTTGTTTTGTATTCACTTGGAATGTTTAAGAACAAACAAGCGGGAATTTTGGTTGATTCTGATCCGGTCAGCGAAGTATTTATAAATGGGGAACTAAAAGGAAACACGCCATACGAAGGATTTCACAAAGCAGAAGAAATAAGGCTTAAAATAAGACCGGTTGATAGCAGTTTATCGCTTGACGACTATGAAACAAAGATTGATTTGACACCTGGAGTCAGAACGATTGTTAAAAGAGTTTTTAGACTAAAAGATGAAGAGTCAAGTCATGTAATGGTTTCGTTTGAGGAAATTAAACCTAACGAAACCTCGGCCGTCGTAATATCTGTTCCAGACGGAGCAGAAGTTAAAATTGATGGAAGAATTTACGGACAAACCCCATTGAGAGTTAACATAAACCCAGGTGATCATGAGCTTTCTGTCTATTCAAGTGGGTATTTTGAAAAAAAACTTCCAATTAAAGCATATAAAGGATATAAATTGACTGCCTTTGTCAAACTATCAAAGGATGTGCCGCAAGATAGTTCTATGGAGATGATAGTAAATGAAACACTGCAAATAACAATATTTAAGGTAAAAATAAAGGAACGAGAAACATCTGTTAGAAGTGGGGCAAACATTGGATTCCCAGAAATTTCTATTGCCAAAAAAGATGAAATTTATGCAGTTGCAGAAGAAGGTGAGAACGGGAAATGGTATAAAATAATTCTCCCCGACGGCAAATACGGCTGGATCGAATCCTCCTCAGCCTCAAGAATTTAAAAGACACAACACTGTCACAAAGCACTTTTACGTTGTCAAAATAATGTCAAGATAAATTTCTAATTTAGAATAATAATCATCATTATGAAGATTGAAGGTATCAAAGAATCGGTATTGGGTGTGTTGACTTCAGAGAGAGGGAATGATGGGGGCCATGACGGTACTCAGGTTGGCAGTGCCGCAATTGAGGGTTCGCTCATGGGCGATTTTGATCTAAATTACTTAGTAAGAATAGTTGAGAGACTACAAAATGGCGGTAATATTTATCGATTAACCACCAAGCTGGCTAAGAGTTATTATCTAAAAGGGGCTGAAGACGCGCTTGAGGTATTGTTGAATCAAGATTCAAGAGTTGGTGCAGCCATAAGAAATGCACTTGATAATCTTGATATTAATTAATTCTTCAACAAGTATCCTTTACTTCTGAGAGTTTGAATGAAGCTTCCCGATACTCCATTTTTTTCTAACTTTTCTCTTAACCTTTGTATAAATTTAGCAAGGGCAAAAAGGCTGAAATTGTCATCGGTGTTAAAAATAATATCTGATATTTGATCAAATGAAATGATGTTATTTGAGTTTTTAATTAGTAGATACATAACTTGTTTTTCTTTAGGTGTTAAATTAAGAATTGGTTTATTGTTCACTTCTGGAGTTAGCCCATTTAAGTTAAAAGGTTTATCAAAGTTTGGAACATTTAATTTTTTGTAATATTCATCGCTTAATTTTTGTAAATTACCTACATCTTTTACTCTTGTTCCTTTAATGGTTGGTATATATTTTTCTTTGCTTTCATATTTTTGCAATACTTTTGCAAGTTTGGTTTGTGTAACTAAAAAATCAGTAATTATTTCACTTTCTTGCCAAACACCGCCAAGTTTTTGATAGATATCGTTTCTGGTAAGGGAAGTAATAATTGCCTCGATTATTGCATGTATTCCTTGATCATCTCTTAGATAAATATACATATGTCCTTCGCTTGCGGTTAAGCTAAAACTACAGTTAGTACCAGTTTTTGTTGGATATATTTTAATTTCTTTTAACAAATTCTTTTTTGAAGGCAAAAGGTCATAAATTGTTGTCAATATTTCTTTTTCTGCTTTTTCCCAAATTGTTTTTGTGTGTAAATAATTTGGAGTTTCAGGCTTGTAATTAGCTAGTAAATTCTTAAAATCACTTCTCAATTTTGGGTCGATAGTAAAAGGATCAGTATAAATATCAATTTTTGTAGTCTTACTCCAAAACCTAGAAATAGACTTGTAATTAAGGTCCGGAAATATAACTAAATTAGTACCAAGCGCCTTGGATGATTTGGGAAGCACGATAAAATTATTGAGTTTGTAAAACCCAACAGAGACTTGATGCGCTGTGTGGAGGATTCTTTCAGTCTCTGTATCCAAAGAATATTCCCACTTGGTTAAACTCTTCATATACCTATAGTATTATACTCTTGGGGTGGTTTAAATTCCACTCACCGATACTCCGGAGTAGATGATTAGATAGACAAAAATAACCCAGAGGGTGACAGCAATGATTAAGGCCTTGTCTGTCAAAAGCAGCTTTTCTGGAGCTTCTGATTTACCTTCAAAAATTAGTGCTTCATATCTCATAATGCCAAAAATAACTATTGGTATTGTTGACATCATTAGTTTGTTTATTGTAGTTGCTCTTGATACTTCAGCCAATACCATCCAGAAATCAAGTGTTGCCTTTGGACTTTCAAAAAAAGTATATAAACTCCAACTCATCCAGGTGGCATTGCCAAACATTGTTACATAACTATTTAGTAGCTCCTTTGAATATTTAGTTAAGCTTGTTCTGGTTTTTCCCTCTATTGCCTCAACTAAATTTTTCTCTGCCCTTCTTTTGCCTGCAGCCAAAAACAAGGAAATTGAAACTACACAAAGCAAAAACCAAACTGAAAGGTGAGCATCAATTACCAATGCTCCCGCATAAACCCTTAAAATGAAGCCTGTTGCAATAATTAAAATATCAACAACATGTAAATTTTTAAGCCCCAGACTATAAAAAATTTGAACAAAAAGATATAGAAGCACTAGTCCGAAAAATAGATGGTTTACATATTCAGCCAGAGCAAGTGAAAGCAAAAGAAAAAACAAAAGTTCAGCAAATGCCAGAAGTATAGGAAGCTTACCTGATGCCAGCGGTCTATATCTTTTAGTTGGGTGAAGCATGTCCTTTTTGACATCCATGAAATCATTAAAAATATAAGTTGCTGATGTAGCAAAAGAAAAAGAAATAAAAGCAAAAAAGACATTTCTAAAAAGATCTTTGTCAAATAAATTTCCTGTTAAAAAAATTGCGGCAAAAAGAGCCAGGTTTTTTACCCAATGAATTGGTCTTGCAATACGAACTATTTGGATCGCCGAGTCAACCATAATATAAAGCCTCCTAATGTTAGGGCAACTCCTATGATTGTATAGAGTTTATAAGTACTATTCAAATTAAGGGCCAATACACCCAATATTGCTGTTATCGACCAATAAACTTGAGCCACTTGTTTTTTAGAAAGACCAAGATTATCTAGCAATTTATGATGGAAATGACCCCTATCTCCCCAAACTGGAGATTTACCAGCGAGAATCCTTCTTATTACCACAAAGCCTGTATCAATTAAAGGTACACCCAAAACTACAATTAGGGTACCGACCTTTGTGGTTGAGAGAATTGAAGAAATGGCTAAAAAATATCCGGCCAAAGTTGCACCTCCATAGCCAGGCATAATTTTTTGTGGAAATTTATGGTAAAGCAAAAATCCCATAAATGCGCCGCCAGTAATGCTTGTTAATATTGAAACGGGCCATTGAGTGATATCTGCAGAGTGATACAAAGATAGTGCGGTGATGGTTATTGCAGATACCACAACAACACCTGAAAGTTGACCGTCAATCCCTTTGGCACCCATATTAATCATGTTCATCATAAAGACTATCCAAAAAACTGCAAAAGTTTTAGAGATGATTGGATTTGTCAAGTCTATTATTCCACCCAAAGGATTTGTTAAAAAGTCGATGCCAACTCCAAAATAAACTGGAATTAAAGCTGCTAAAATTCCTAAAAATAGCCTCAAATAGGGGTTTAGATTGTATCTATCGTCCAAAAAACCCATTAAAAACACTACAAACCCTCCCATTAAAATTGACGCAATATGGATATCTAGGGGAATAAATATTAAAGACGAAGTCAAAATTGCTAAAAAAATTGGTATTCCACCGCCTCTTGGTGTTGGCTTAGTATGAATCACCTTTGGGTGTTTATTAATCCTGGGATCATCAAGAATTTTTAACCCTTTGGCATACTTAATAATAATAGGAGTAACTACAGACGAAACAACAAAAGATACGATAAAAGGAAATATAAATAAGTTTAATAGTGACATTTTAAAATGATCCAACTAAAAAAATTATCTTGATAACGGTAATTGCCGAAAGAATATTTAACGAAAAAGCTGTAATGATTAGAGTTTTTTTAAAAAAATGACTATCTATTTTCAATGCAATCAGGCAATTAACTAAAGTTAAAACGACTGCCAAGATTGGTGGAATTAAAATATAAATTGACCTGGCAATTTGTAGATTTCCATAAGGCATCCCATAAAAAAGTGGAATTTCAGGAGGAAGTATAAATTGAGAAAGTAAGGTAAGTAATGTAATTATTAAACCAAAGACAAATGAAAAGACGACAAGTTTTGAAAGGGGCAGTTTTTCGAGTTCGGGTTTTAAGTTTATCTTTTGATATATAGCCATATTTGAGAGGATCCAATTTCTCTAACTATGTAATAATTTGCTTGAACAAATTCATCAAGTTCTGGGAATGTGTATGAGTTTTCAGTGATAACTATAAATTTAGGGAATGTCTTTGATAATATATCAATAACTTCTTGTGGATTCGAAAAATCTCTGAAATGATAATCTGCAACATATTTTGTAGGTGGAAGTCTTTTGGAAAGTGTATAAATTGCGGATGAATCATTACTCCAGACAAAAACTTTCTCATTTGGCCTGGCTGAAGTTTTTAAAAATTTCGCAACTTCATAGTTTTCAGATACTTTTTCTGAAAATCTATTAAAATACTCAACTTTTCCAATTTGTTTTGTGGCAAATTGAATAAAGTTTTTATAATAATTTATGGTTGAATAATGCCAGAATTTAAAATAAAAAGGTACAAAGAAAAATAAAGTTAAGGGAACTATAACCATAACTTGTTCGATATTTTTTAATGTAAAAAGCATGCCAAATAATATTGCAGTAGGCGCAATTGATTGTAAAAGATAATGGGGATATGGCCTTTCAGAAAGTGTTGCTGCAAAAAGTGTTGTTAAAAGCCAAGCTGTAATAAAAACAAATTGTTTAGATAGATTATTTCTTTTTAGCCATAAAATTATAAAGCCAATAACTATTATCACAAATCTAATTAAAAGTGGAGCATTTTTCTCCAAGAATGGCTTTTGTATATCACTTGCGCGCCAACTACTGACATAGCCAATATTTTGCAAATATGCTGCAACAATATATTCTTTTATGGAGCCTGCAAAATAAAACCAAACAAAAGTCAGGCCGATTGGTATTACAAATCCTAGTGTTAAAGCTAAAATTTTTGTAACCAATAGTTTTAAATCTTGAGTCTTAAGTCTTGTGTAAATAACCCAAAAGGCAATAATTGCCAAAATATCAAAAGCAGCGACTATTTTAAATAGTGTTGCAATTGAAAATAAAAATCCAACCCAAAATATTTTTTTGAGATTATCTTTGGCCACAAAAAACAGATTGAGGGCAAGAAGGGTAAAAAGCATCATAAAGTTTTCTGCATTGGCAATATTTCCTTCGAGAGTGGGAAGTGTAGTAAAAATTCCAAAAAGGAGAGTGGAAACCATTTGAAGTCTCTTTTTGTTTGGGAATAGATTTTTTACTAATTTCCAGAACAAATAAACTGAAAATAGGCTAAAAATTGCCAGTAAAACTTTAAACATAAATAAATTACCAGCTAAAGCTGCCGTTAAGTAAAGAAGTGGAGGTTTATTATCATGAAGACCAGAATAAAGCGGAACACCTTGTCTTATGCCTTCTCCAAGTGTCATATAAATCATCTCATCGCCGTAATAATAAGGCTCAAAAAAACTGGGGATACGAAGTAGAATCAGAACAGCAAAAAATATCTCCAACCAAACAGGTGTGTCTATTTTGGAAATAATTTTGTTCCAGAAATTCCTCATCTGTTATAATATTAACATACAAAAGCCTTTATGAAAATTAAATCATTAACGCCAGAACTTTTAGTTGAAAATGTGCAAGTTACTATTGAATTTTATGAAAAAATTCTTGGGTTTAAGATTAAATTAAGTGTCCCGCAAGAAAAGCCGTTTTTTGTTGTCATGATCAAGGATGACATAGAAATTATGCTATACGCACGTCAAAATTTTGAAGATGAAATTGATGAACTAAAGTTCCTGAAAACCGGTGGTACATTTATGATTTATTTTAAGGTTTTAGATATCGAGGAGTTTTATAAGACAATAAAAGAAAAAGCTGAAATTATACAGAAACTTCATGATACAGAGTATGGGTCTAAAGAATTCATTATCAAAGACAATAATGGTTATTTTTTAGGATTCTTTCAAGATGTGTGAGGAAAAATTAAAGATATTGACAATTGAGTGTAAGTTAGCTAAGATTAGCTAAGTATGATAGTTGCAAATATACATGAAGCCAAAACAAACCTTTCCAAGCTCATATCTGCCGTTATGAAGGGGGAGGAGATTATTCTTGCTAAAAGCGGTCTGCCTGTTGCAAAAATCACTCAATTAAATCAAGACAAGATATTAAATTCTTATGGAAAATTCAAAAATAAAATTTTTATGCCTGACAACTTTAATGAGGAAGATTCAAAAATAAATAAACTGTTCTACGAATGAAATATTTATTAGATACAAGTATTTTGATTTGGTGGCTGACTGGAGATAATAGACTTAAAACTGAAACAAGAGGAATAATTTCAAGTAGTAGTTATGTAAAATATGTAAGTGTTATTTCAGTTTGGGAAATAATTATTAAAAGTCAGGCAAAAAAATTGAAGTTAGTGGTTCCGTTAAAAAAAGTTTTGGATGATTTTGGTTTTGAGATATTAAATATAAATTTAGATCATGTATTAAAAATGGATGCCTTGCCTTTAATTCATAAAGATCCATTTGATAGAATGCTTATTGCTCAATCCATGGTTGAGAACTGCAAATTATTAACTTCAGACAAAAAAGTGTTGAAATATTTTAATTAAACCTTTTCAGTAACTTTGTATTCGATATACTTCCCCAACATCAACCTTGTGTGTGCGTCAATGCCGGGGAGAGCCCCAAAGAAAAATCCGACCAAGGGCATTAAAACAAATTCAAATGGTGAAAATATTCTTTTCCAAACCGAAACATTTTTTGGTTTATAAACATTATCTATAAAAATCATGACAATAAGAAATGACAAGGAAAGGGTAAGAATAATTGATGACATTTTAGGAACCATAAAGCCCAAAGCAGTTCTTCCAAATGCAGGATTTATAATTGTTGGAAGTGTTAGTCCAATTGTGATAATAAACCAGTTTACAGGCCACATAAAATGTGACCATATTACATGGATCACCCTTGTGGTTTTGTCCCAAAAAGGAATTTTCCTATCAACTATATAATTTTTAATAATCCAAGGGTCATCAGATGTTCCCCAAGCCCATCTTTGAATTTGGGAATACTGGTTTTTGAAAGTCTGCCAAATATTGTGGGATTGTACCGCATCTGCAAATAGGGGAAGATAAATTGGTTCCACCTCAACACCACCACCCATTTTATAAAAAGATTTAAAGAATATTCCCCAATCCTCAGGTATTTTATCTGCATCCCAATAACCGGATTTATGAAGGAGTTTAAATGAAAGTGAATAATGGCCAGGGCCGATTATTAATCTATCTTTTCTTGGAAGTTGTGACAAATTCCAAATAGACATTAAAGTATTTAATACCCTAATTGGAGATGGTACCTGCCAAATATTGTTGTAAAAAAGAATTACAGGTTGCCAGAAATATTTATATCTATTTGGATTGTCTAAAAATTTAAAAGAAAGTGCAGAAAAATAATTTTTGTTAAAAGTGTGATCTGCATCGCAACTTGTGACTGTTAAATATTCTAAATCTATACTTTTTGTTTTTAAAAATTTATTGTGATACCATGTAGCAGCAAATTTTTCATTTGATGCTTTACCCACGACTTCCCCAATTTTTAATTTGTGGACAGTTTGATAAAACCCCCCAAAGAATTTGCCATACTTAGAGTTTAGAGTTTTGAATTTAGAATTTCTATCAATTTCTAACTCTTTTTCTTCCATGGCAATTATTATTTGAATTTGTTTGGTGGGTAAAGTTTGGCAGATCAGGGACTCCACTGTTCTCTCTAAAATATAAAGAGGTTCCTTATAAGTTGGAATGATTATTAGATGATTTAATTTTTTCCAATCATTAAAAGTTTTAAGGTCAGATAGCCAGTCATAATTTATAGATGCCTGAATTCTAGTGTGGGAAATAATTGATGTAATTGCAATTAAAAAAGATTGGTAAAACCAATAGACATTAAATAAAAGAACAAAATAAGCAACAAAGTTAGGAAAAACAAAAATCCCCCAATAAGGAAGAAGGATCATATTCCAAGAAAAAAAACCCGGTAAAATTTCCAGAAATCTTAATGTAAGTCTTTCGTTTTTGATAATCCAAGCTCTCATATGCGAGGGAATAATGGCTCTACTGATTTAATTTTCGGGCCTTTAAAATCATCTAAAATTTTTTCTGCAGTCTGGGGCATAAATGACTGCAAGTTATACGCTATATGCCGTATGGTCAAAATAGATTCTTGCAAAAAACTTCGTAAATCTTTCCCCTCGAGTTTCCATGGTTCTATTTCATTTGTTTTTTTGTCCAAATCTGATATTTTTTGCCAAATTAACTTTAGGGCTTCATCAAATCTATAATTTTCAATATGTTTTGCAACATTTTTGTCAAAATGGTTTTTGTTGCCAATTTCAAACTCAAAATCACTCTTTTCTGCAAGTTTAGTAACTCTGGAAACTAAATTTCCAAGTCCATTTGCAAGGTCTGCATTATATTTTTGATCAAATGCCTCAAGTGATATGTCACCATCGGTTCCAAATGCTACTGCAGATATTAACAAATATCTTGATCCATCAACTCCATATTTATCAACCAGTTCTTGGGGTGTAATTACATTACCTAATGATTTAGACATTTTTTGACCATCTCTGGTAAAAAAACCGTGTGCAAATATAGTTTTGGGCAGTTCAATTTCTGCTGCAATAAGAATTGCCTCCCAAATTACAGCATGAAACCATAAGATATCCTTTGCCATCAGGTGCAAATCTGCAGGCCAAAAGATTTCTTTATTTTCTAAAAAGCGCGTCGCAGAATAATAATTCATCAACGCTTCGACCCAAACATAGCAAGTTTGATTTTTGTCCCATGGAAGTGGGATTCCCCAAGTTACACCTTCCCTAGATATAGAAATGTCTTCAACTCCTTGCTCAATTCTTGCCAGGACTTCATTTTTTCTGATCTCGGGAAGAATTTTATAATCACTATTTTTTATTTTGGGAAGAACTTCATTTTCAACAACTTCTTTTAGTTTAAAAAAATAATTTCTTTCTTTTTGATACGAAACATCTTTATCTGGATGGAGTGGGCATCTGTTGTTTAACAATTCTGATTCTTTATAATATCTCTCGCAACCAACACAATATGGCCCTTCATAGGTTCCCGGATATATATACCCTTTGTCATGTAGTTTTTGTAACAAGTCAGACGCTATTTTTTCATGTCTTGGATCGGTTGTTCTTATAAAATAATCATAATTAATATTTAAAAGTTTCCATGCCTCTTTAAATTTGGGCACAATTGAGTCAGCAAACTCAATTGGAGTTTGGTTGTTTTTTTTAGCCGACTCAGCTATTTTTTGTCCATGCTCATCTGTCCCAGTCAGAAAGAAGACATTATCTTTGCCAAGCTTTTCTCTGTAATATCTAGCAATAATGTCAGCAGCCAGTGTTGTATAAGTACTTCCTATATGTGGTGCGTCATTGACATAATAAATCGGTGTGGTTACATAATATTTCTTCATCTGAAGCTATTATACTAGGTTGTAAATGGCTATTCCACAATAGTTGCCTTTTCTTCGAGCAGCAATTGTAAGGCCATAAGCTTCAAATTATTAGAACTATCATTTAAGATTATAAAACTTTCAGAGCTGGGACCACCTGCAACCTCGAACTCATGTTTTAAATCATCAATTAAATTCTGAATTTGGAAAGTATCGAGTTTCCTGTATTTTTTCAGAAATGAATTTAATGTAGATTCTTTTTCAATTGCCATTTTGATTTTATTTTCCTTTTCTGAGTAAGAAAGAAAAGCAATAAAACTGATATATTTAGGTTATTTTGGATTAGTAGGAGTGAAGTTGGGAATTTTTGGTTGCTTAAAAACTCCTAAGATTTCATTGGCTTTAGTTATAATCTCGTTGATATTTTGGACTGTCAAATCAACATTTTCACCTATTCTTTTAGTTATTACAACGCCCTTAAATTTATCTCGAACTGAAAAGTTTGCAGTACCTAATCCCACATTATCAATGCCTCTATTTAATATTTCGGCTGCAACGGAAGTAGCGGCCATATTGAGAACAAGATTAACTTGGGCAAATCTATCTTTGCTGGGATCTACTAACAGTAGATATCTACCAAAACATTCCATATTAGAGGCACCTGTGTCTTTGAGACTATTGTTTAGCATATCCCTAATTTTGTCAGGTAGATCAGCCCATTCCTCCCTTGATGTTTTTAATACCTCTTTAGATTCCTTTGTCATCTTTGAAGTTTACTTCTTCTTCTTCTTCTTCTTTGTCAACTTGAAGTTGGGATTTTATATTTTTGTAGTCTTTTATGATGAAAGCGAAAATTGTTTATTTTCTCACTCCATTTATTGGCCCAATCGTCTGCCTCCATCTGAGCGAGAGAATTATTATTCAATCTCAGTTATCCTATTCATTCCTAATTCAGGAGCAATTTTAAATTCTCCTTTGTCCTTAATGAAATTTTGTTCTACATTCGATACCAATTCTGCAGTAAGTTTAGAATCTGCGAAATCATGAATTGAACGATTTTGAATATCAGGATTTATTAATAAGTATTCAAATCCATAACAATTTGCCAGATTTATAGATATTTCGTTTGGCACGATTGGATCATCTTTAGCTATTAGTATTTTGCAATTAACGCCCCTTGTCTTAATCAGATCACCCACTGTTTTATATTTCATAATTTCTTCTCCCGACGGTTTTCAATTTTTATAATCTAAATTTTGATGAAAAACCTTTGATCTTCTCGAGCCTACTGTCAACAACGGTCCTTTGTGGTCAGCCGTTTCTATTAAAGAATTTCCTTGCATAAAAATATCAGGTAGGTTTTGCCAAAAAGCAGGAGCACAGAGAGTCAAACTTATTACTGGACATTCTTTTTTTACATACTTTTTCCATTTCTCATAATATTTATATTTTAAGAATCCTTCTTGGTCTTGTAAAAGATTGAACACTGCTTTTATTGCAGGTTCTGTGTGTCTTGAAAATGCTATTATATGAACTGGTTTCTTTGTTAGGTTGGTTGCACTTTCTATAGCCATAGAAACCCCGACCGATAACCATGACCATGCAAGCATGTTGGACTCGTCTCGTTGATCGTTTACTGTGAGTAATGTCTCTGCCCCTGTTTTGTTTGCCAATTCTTTAGCCATATTAGTGAAACTTTCTCCAATATTATTTACTGTATGACCGAAACCGGGGACTAATATAATGGATTGGTATTGATTAGGAGATTTAGTCTTATAAGTGTTAATTTCCCAGCCAGGATGAAAAGCTGAAATGTTATCTGTTAAACCATTAAGTCCAGGCTCTTCTGACAAGGGATGACCCGATATTTTGACATGTCTGGTATGCGTAATCTCTGTCATTTTAATATTGAAATGTTTTTAATTCTGGTGATCCAAACATTTGCAAATTCTTCAGCCTCCATTTTTTTTAATGCTAACCTTATTCCCTCTTTTTCCATCTGTTTTTCAAGAATTGCAATTGTTGCTGACGAAACCTTTAAATTGTTTTTTATGTTTTCGTAACTTCTTCGCTTTTTGAGCCAATAAAAAATAGCCAATCTTTTAGAGTAAGTTTCCAGCTCGATATCATTAAAAAAGTCCGTGAAAAAGGTTTCTTTTTCATCGATGTTTTTCATGTCATCAATGGTTTGAATAAAACTTTTTATGATAGTTTTTTTTAAAGAGGGAGACAAACTATTTTTTGATATTCTCATAGACTAGAGCGATTATACCAAGACCTGTTAGTAATACAAAATTTATAATATTTCCCACTCCCAAAATCCTTAGTATCAGAAAAATTATTAAAACCAAAGAAACAATAAATCCCTTTTTTGCGTTGCCAATAACAAGTGAAAAAGTAAATAGAAATAAGGCAAAAAGTAATAAGAAAAATATAAAGATAACAAGAAAGTTATCTGGGGAAGTAAAATAAACAAGATTTAGAATTGTTAAAATTAGCAATAATATTACAACAAGAGTTGGTAAAAAATTCTTTCGCCTCAATGTATTTACCCTCACACCAATTTTATTATGTTTATTTAAATTACTTATCATACTTGATACTTTTAATTATACGTTTTTTAAGTTGAGCTAAGGTTCTACCTCTTAATTTTAAACTTTTTTCTCTGTGTCATGCCTCAGATTCCGCGGTATAGGCTTCGTAATAAACTTTTTAAAATATACATGTAGAACATAATTGGTGTGAGGGTGTATGATTTCTTTGTATGGATTTAATGCTCATATTATTAATTATAATTCTTATTGTCTTAGTTTGTATTGCAATTTTTAAGAAAGACAAAACTTCACCTGAACTTCTAGAATATTTGAAAGCTACAAACAATAGGCTAAATGAACAAAATAAAAATTTCAACGAAAGATTGGACACGGCGGCCAGGGTGATTTCACAGGTTCAAAGAAATATTGGAGAATTCAGTGAAATAGGTAGAAACATGAAAGATTTGCAAGAATTTTTGAATTCTCCAAAGTTGCGTGGTAATTTAGGTGAACAAGTCTTAAAAGAACTTTTAAAACAGTTTCTACCAAGTGAGGCGTATAAATTACAATATACATTTAAAAGTGGAGAAAAAGTTGATGCAGTTGTTTTAACTTCAGGAGGTCTTATTCCAATTGATTCAAAGTTTCCAATGGAAAACTTTAGAAAAATGATTGAGGATAAACAGTATAAAAGAGAATTTGAAAAAGATGTTAAAAAACACATTGATGACATATCAAGAAAATACATACTCACAAGTGAGGGGACTATAGATTATGCCTTAATGTATATACCCAGTGAAGCTGTTTACTATGAAATAGTTAACAATGAATCTCTTTTTGAATACGGTGGAGAAAAAAGAATTCTTCCAGTTTCACCTACAACTTTCTATGCTTATCTAAAGGCGATACTAATGAGCTTTGAAGGACAAAAAATAGAAAAACAGGCAAAAGAAATATTAATATCGCTTCGCTCTATAAAAAAAGATTTTGAAAAAACAGAAGAAAATTTAGGAATACTGCAAAAACATTTAACCAATGCTTACAATATGATGAATAATGTCTTTTCTTCATTTAATAATTTGGGTCAAAAAATTGATGGAACACAAAAATTAGAGACAGGAAAGTGACATAATTGAGTATGAAAAATCGGAATACAGGTATAACAAAATTCAAATCAAAAAAAGGCAAAAAATTGTTAGATTATTATTTAGTTATTCTGTAGACACTCCAATTTTCTTTGTGTGACTTAGGATCCCATCTAAATCCTAATTCATAAAGTTTAGAGAAAAGTGATTGATATTCATCCGTCATAGGCGCGGGATATAGTAATTTAGTGGCACCTGTTTTTATATATAGTCCTAAATCTTCATCAATTTTGGCAAACACCTTGTATGGAATATAAGTATCGTCACCTCTTCCAGCTTCTGCAGTAATTATTTGGATATTTCTTTTTTGTATAACTTTTAAAAACACAGTAGGTTTTAAATTCAAAGTATCTCCTTTTCTAAAATCAGGACCAACATAATCATCCCTTTCAATTTGTCCAGTTAACCCAAGGCTTGTTAACAACCCCTCTTGTTTTTTACTCCTGATCCCAAAGACTTTTTCAAAAAATTGACCAACTGTTGATTGCTCAGACATGATGATATTATATATCAGTAAGGTGCAAAATTAACTCCGACTTATCCTTTTAATATCTGTGTCAAGTATCTCTTTTAGTTCACACCCTTTCTCTTAATATGCAAGACTATGACATCCTCTCCGCTCCTACGAGCAGGGTTTCTCGTAAGGCAGGATGACGTATCAGAACCCAATTCATCCCACAGGTTTACGTTTGGGATTTTCTTGGGTTCTATTATAAATTAATAATTTGACATAGAATAAAGTTTCTTGGTAATGTTTGATATGTCAAGAAAGGGGGTGATAAGTATGTTATCAGCAGTAGTTGAAGAATTAAAAAATACATTGGTCACTACAATTCAAGGGACTGATGATGTTTTGACGGCACTTAGAACTGCAGTCAAAAATCAAGTCACAGGTGCATTAAAAAATGTTTCTGATGTGGTTGAGGCCGCCGTTGTTGCTGTTCAAAACACAGGAACATCTGTTGTTGTTGCTGCAAAAGAATCTGTCTCATCCGTAGTGAATGCTGTTGGTGAAACTGGTGGTGATGTCCTAAAAACAGGAGCAGATGCAGTTTCCGGTGCAGTTAAAGGCGCTGGAGAAGTTGGTGCAAATGTTGGAGATGTTGCGGTTTCTGCAGTTGAAGGTGTTGTCTCAACTCTTACAGATATGGGCAAAGATGTTACAGAGGGTACAAAAGAAGCTTTGGCTGCCGCAGTTAAGGCTGCAGACGAACTTGGAACAGAGGCGGGATCATCAGTTAGAAACGCTTTAATGGCAACAGCATCACTTCCAAAAGACTTGGTCAATTCAGTTTTGGGTAAGTGAGTAAGTTTGTCTTTAATGATACAATCTCTTTGTTGAATATATGAAATTAAACAAGGAGCAGATTTTGGCTGTCAAACATGATAAAGGGCCGCTTCTAATTATTGCTGGGGCGGGGACGGGAAAGACTGCAGTAATTATAGAGCGGATTAAACACTTAATAGCTAGTGGAAAAGCAAAACCAGAAGAAATATTGGCCTTAACTTTTACAGAGAAGGCTGCAACTGAAATGGAAGTGAGAATAGATGAAGCAATGCCACTTTCATACGGTGATATTTGGATAACTACTTTTCATTCTTTTTGTGATTCTATTCTTCGAGAATCAGGATTACATATTGGACTTCCAACAAATTTCAAATTGATGACTAAAGAAAAAAGTATAGATTTATTTAAGAGAAATTTATTTAATTTTTCATTAAATTATTTCAGACCACTGGGTAATCCAAATAAATTTATTGATAGTTTACTGACACATTTTTCAAGATTACAGGATGAAGCTATAACACCAAGTGAATATATTGCTTGGGTAAAAAAACTCAAAGCATCAAAAACTCAAAAACTCCAAGAAGATGAAAAATTAGAACAACAAAAGTGGCAGGAGTTAGCAACAGTTTACAATGAGTATAACGAGTTAAAACTTAAGGAAGCAAAATTTGATTTTGGTGATTTAATAATTAAAACAATAGAACTGTTTAAAAAGCGGCCGAATATATTAAAAAATTATCAAGAAAAGTTTAAATATATATTAGTTGATGAATTTCAGGATACAAACTATGCCCAAAATGAACTGGTTAATTTAATTGCTCAAAAAACCGGAAATATTACAGTTGTAGGCGATGATAACCAATCAATTTATCGCTGGCGTGGGGCCGCAATTTCAAATATTTTGCAGTTTATAAAAGTTTATCCGAAGGCAAAGATAATTACTCTAAACCAAAACTATAGAAGCACGCAAACCATACTTGATAGCGCCTATAAACTTATTAAACATAATGATCCAGATACACTTGAGGCACGCCTCAAAATACCTAAAATACTAAATGCTAAAAATTCAAATGCTAAATATGAAATCAAGACAATTCAAACACAAACAGGGGATGAGGAGGCAGAAGAAGTAATAAAGTCAATAAATCAGTTAATCATTAAATATAATTACCAACCTAAAGATATCGCCATATTAGTTAGAGCAAATAATCATGCAGATAGTTTTATACGAGAATTGGAGAGGCAAGGAATACCACATCAATTTTTAGGTCCAAGTAAACTTTTGGAAAAAGAAGAAATAGTTGATTTAATTTCATACCTTAAAAGTTTGTATGACCCAGAAGACAATGAAAGTTTTTATAGACTAATTTCCTCTAAAAATTTGGATATCAATATTTCTGAAATCATAAAAATTACAAGTGAGGCAAAAAAGAAAAGTGTTTCTGTTTTTGAAATTTTTAATAATAACAACACACATTCCAAATTAAAAGAAATTTTTACAAAACATTTACAAGAAATAAACACAAAAACTGCAGGCGAAATACTTTTTGAATATTTACAAGTGATGGGGATATATGAGGAAATTATTAAAAATGAAGATGATATAAAAGCTAAGAATATATCAGCTTTTTTCCAAAAGGTAAAAGCTTTTGAGAATGACAATCCTCAAGCAAAACTTCGTGAGGTTGTGGATTATATAAATTTACTAACAGAAGTTGGGGATTCGCCAACTGTTACCGATGGACTTTGGCAGGAGAACAATGCAGTAAATATTTTAACAATTCATTCTGCAAAGGGTTTGGAGTTTCCAGTTGTTTTTATGGTTAATCTGGTAACAGATAGATTTCCAAGTAGAAATAGGGGAGATGATCTGCCAATTCCAGATGAGTTAATTAAGGAGGAACTTCCAATAGGTGATTTTCATATTCAGGAGGAGAGACGACTTTTTTATGTCGGTATAACAAGGGCTAAAGAAAGATTGTATTTTACAAGTGCGAGGATATACAACGATGGTAAAAGAGAAAAGAAAATATCACCTTTTGTTGCTGAAGCATTGGGTGAAACAGCCAACAGTCAACAGCCAACAGTCAACAGCAAAAAACGAATTTATAATATTAACAACCAACACAGTTCACAATTCACAGTTCACAGTTCACGACAAAAAGTAAACTTTTTGTCTGTCTCCCAAATTGAAACATTTCAAACTTGTCCCTTACATTACAAATTAAAATATATTTATAATTTTCCAACACCATCTTCAGCCTCAACATCATTTGGCATAAGTATCCATGAAAGCTTAAAACAAATGCTAAATGCTAAAAATCTAAATGCTAAATTAACTCAAGATATTTTTGAAAATTGCTTTAGAGAAGAAGGGTATGAAAATAAAAAGCACAAAAAATTATTTTTTGACAAGGGTAAAGAATATTTATTAGGATTTTTAAAAAATTCATATGATCCAAAAACAAAAACAGTTGCATTGGAACAAAAGTTTAATATTAAATTATCAAAAGATTTAACAGTTGGTGGTGTGATAGATAGAATAGATGAAATTTCAAAAGGAAGGTTTGAAATAATTGATTATAAAACGGGGGCTAATATCCCTTCGCAAAAAGATGTTGATAAAGATTTACAACTTTCTGTATATGCTTTGGCAGTATCAGAAATGTATAAAGTAAAACCAGAAAATATAAAACTTTCACTTTATTATCTAGATACACAGGAAAAGATTACGACCATAAGAACGGAAGAAGAGTTGCAAGAAATTAGGAATCAGATACTAGAAATTAGAGATGAAATAGAAAACAGTGATTTTAAATGTAACAATTCCTACTTCTGTCAAAAAGGCTGCGAATTTAAAATGTTCTGTAAAAGTGAAGGTTTGTAGCTTTACTTTGTTACAGATGTTGCATCTGTGATTGATTGCGTAAATTTTCTATTTCGAAGGTCTATCTCTTTGTATGCAAGATTTTGTAAAATGCTTCCTCTAGCCTTAAGTTTTAATCGCCCCCTTGGCTATTTTGGGATCTAAGCTTTCAGCTAAATCAACAACCAGCTTGCTCCAAAATCCAAATTTAGTTTTTGATTCAATTACCTTAACTTCCATGTTTGAATTCTATTACTACTTAATGGTCAAATATTGGAAGTTTGTATCTGGTGTAACATCCAGGATAAAGAATTTCAGTACCACCAAATTTTTTTTTAAAGTGGCTAAATCCAAGCCAAGATTTATTAGGAAAACGATCGTCGTAAATTCCTTCCATGTCAAAAATTTTACAACCCACCTTCTTACCCCATAGTATACCTTGATAGAGAAGTGAGTACTGAGAGAGAGAGGTGCGACCTTCTTTATTTGTAAATCCATACACATAATATGCGCCAAAATTCTTCTCTTTGTGTGAAGAGACTGTGAAAATCGCTCCCCCTATAATACTGCCAGAAACATTGTGCGACGTAAGGAAGATGGAGGTATTGTTTGGGAATGTTTTTTTTAAACTTAAAAGTCTTTCAAGGCTTGGTACATATCGCTTAAAATTTACAGATTTTCTCCACGTTTCTCTAAATACTTTAATTTTTTCTGGAGAATTGTAATTTTCAATTTTTAATCCCTCCCCTTTTCGAATACTGAATTTACAGTCTTTTGAAAAGTTTCGGAAAATGTCCCCTTCACTTTGAGTTAAGTCTATATGAATAGTTTTTGAGGGTAAAAATGGACTATTTGACAACTTAAACCCATAGTCCTTAATTTTTAATTCTTCACCCTTATTTAATTCTAATGGTTCGATAATAATTTGAAACGGTTTATACTTTTTACTTAATATCTCTATATCCTTATATCTTATTTCTTTTGGTCTTTGAATTTTCAACACACTTCCAATCAATGGCAGTTTTTTAATAAAATAGTTAGTGTTATTTATTCTTTCTACAATCCAACCCTGTTTTGTTAAAAATTTGGCATAGTTTATTGATTGACGAAGGTCTAACATAAATTTCTAAAATTGGAAAATTGGGACCTATTTAGGTTAATAAATAATAAATTTCATTTTATAAATTAGGTAAATTAGGCCAATTTGGCTTTGAATTTAAGTAGCATCCATCTTAATTTATCAACAAATATATACATATAATATAAAGGTTTGTTAATCATCAAGTCCCAACTACCAATAAATTCAACAACCTTTGGATTATAACCTTCTTTAAACTTTGTAAAGCCCTTTCCTTCTTCCCTTCCCCAAAGATCGAATGTTTTTAGTTTTAATTTTTTTCCAAATTTAATTGCTTCCCACATCATTAGATTGTTTGCCATAACGCCCTTGTACTTATCTGTTGATGCACCGTATGGGTAGTATAAAAATTCGTTGTGAGCAAATAGAATCCAAGTTGAGATTATCTCACCATTATATTTTGCAACTAACAGGTGAGCTATTTGACTTTTGACTTTTGACTTTTGACTTGGGCCGAGATACTTCCACATTAACCTATGATACTTTTCAGTATGTGCGTAAAAGCCTTGCCTTTTTACTGTTTCGAAAGTTAATTTTAAGTATTCTTCAAAAGCTTTATCACTATTATCAACTTCTACTTTAACTCCGTGCCTTTGAGCTAAACGAATATTATAACGAGTTTTACTTGAAAATGATTTAAGTAATTCTTCCTCAGATTTCCTCAGGTCAATCCAGAATGAGGTGGGAGTAAAAAGTGATTTACCCTTGATTAATCCATATTTTTTATACTGTTTAACAATTTTTTTATCCATCAAAACAAAAGGCTCAAGTTTGATAAAAATTGCATTATTCTGTTTACCTAGTCGAGCTATTTCCTGAACATTTTCTTTTGTTAGATTATTACCTCTAATCAAAGTTCCAATTTTATATTTTGTATAGGGAATTTTACTAAAAATAATGAGCCCTGTTTTTGAATTTATAACATCATTGCCCCATTCTTTCCTAAATTCTCCCCAAGCCACTGTTTGTAACGGGTGTTTCATTTCAAGTATTTATCCAGTATATCATCAAAACTAAAATCATCTGATTTTGTCTTGGTGTAGCTATTATTAAAATCATCAAATGTTTTTGATAAATTTCCGTCTAATAAATTTTCTGGAATTTCTGAAATAAACCGACTAGGAGTATTTGAGGAGGTTTCACCATAAATAAGTCTTCTTGCGGCATAACTTAAATACAACTTTTCTTTAGCTCTTGTGATTCCTACATACATAAGTCTTCTTTCTTCCTCTAGTTGATCTTTTTCAAAAAGACTCCTACTATGTGGGAATATTCCCTCCTCAAGACCCACAATAAAAACTATAGAGAACTCCAAGCCCTTTGCACTATGTAGGGTCATAAGTGTAACAGTATCAGAAGCGGCAGAAATTTTATTGGACGATTCAACCAGTGAAACCTGTTCTAAAAATTCCACGAGGTTCGGAAAAGTTAGTGCAACAGATCTTAGCTCCTTTATATTTTCGAGCCTGTTTACATCTTCTGGATCTGTTTCCTTAAATTTTAATATATATTCTGTTTTTGAAATGATTAAATCTAGTATTTCTAGAGTTGTCATCATCTCAATATCTATTTCAAGGTTTTTAAATTTTACATACCTTTTTTTACCCAGTGAGAGCACTCTCTTTTGAGATACAATATCCTTTTTATTAGCAGCAAGTCTTAGGTAGGCTAATATGTCTTTTATTTCCTTTCTATCATAGAATTTAGTCCCACCAATCAATATATAAGGTATGCCATTGTGTATTAAACTTTCCTCTAAAACGCGGGATTGTGCGTTGGTTCGATAAAGTATTGCAATGTCACTGTACTTTAGTCCGTTTGTTTTTAACCTCTTTAGTTCTTCGGTTATAAACACGGCTTCGTCAAAACCGTTTCTTGCGCTATAGATTGTGATTTTTTCTCCCTTATCTTTGTCTGTTCGTAATTCTAAAACTGGATGTGTGCTGTTATTTTTTATAACATTATTTGCTGCTTCTAAAATATTTTGTGTGCTTCTGTAATTTTGTTCAAGATTTACAATCTTGATGTTTGAATATTCATTTATTAAGTTATTAATATTTCGATAGTCAGCACCTCTCCATGAATAAATTGACTGGGATGCATCTCCAACTGCAGTTATAATCCCCCTGCCTCCATCTAACGACCTTACTAATTCATACTGCACTTTATTTGTGTCTTGCCATTCATCTATGAAAATTTGCTTTATTTTGTCTTGCCATTTGGAAAGTATTTCATTATTTTCAAAAAGTTCTAACACTTTTATCATCAGATCGTCAAAATCAAGTGCGTTAATTTCTTTAAGTTTTTTTTGATATTCACCATATACTTTGGAGACCAATTTAGCAAAATCTCCATTTGCAATTTCCTGATACAAATTAGGTGTAAGCATTTGGCTTTTGGCTTCACTTATTGCATACAAAATAGAATTTGGTTTAAATGATTCTGAAATATTAAGGTTGTTACAGATATCTCTTATAAGATCTTTTTGATCGTTGTCATCATAGATTAAAAAATTTTTATCAATTTTAATATGAATTCCATCGATTCTTAAAATTTTGGCACAAAATGAATGAAAAGTACCTGAAAAAGCTAATGGTTGACAGTCATTGGTTAATAACTCATTAATGCGATTGCCCATTTCTGTAGCGGCTTTATTGGTAAATGTTAAAAGCAGACAGTTTTCGGGTTTTACAATTTGTTTCTCAATGAGGTGGACAACTCGATGTGTTAACACTTTAGTTTTACCAGAACCGGCTCCTGCTAAAACCAAGAGTGGTCCACCAGTGTACTCGACGGCCTCTTGCTGTTGGTTGTTTAGTGTTGCCATATCAAATACAATAGTAGCATGAAGATTTTAAAATTTGTCCTCTGGTTTTTGATAGTTTTATCTGTTTTGGTGTCCTCCATACTACTTACCACTTATTACTTACTACCCAAAATTGAAACACCTATTTCAATTTTGATTCTTGGTAAAGGCGGTGAGGGCCACACTGCGCCTAATTTAACCGATACGATTATGCTTACTCATTTAGATGCTGAATCAATGAAAGTAACTAATTTGTCTATTCCCCGTGATATTTGGATTTCTGAAATAAGAGCCAAATTAAATACCGCTTATCACTATGGGGGTTTTGAAATGGCAAAAAACAGCGTAGCTTCTATTACGGGGATCGTTCCCGATTATGGTGTTGTTATCGATTTCTCTTTGTTTAAAGACTTAATAGATTCGATGGGGGGTATAAATATAGATGTTGAAAATAGCTTTGTTGATGAAAAATTCCCCATTAGTGGTAAAGAAAATGACCCCTGCGTTCCGTGTAGATATGAAAAGATTGTATTTGAAAAGGGGTTAACAAAAATGGATGGAGAAACAGCACTCAAGTTTGCCAGAAGCAGAAATGCAAAAGGTGATGAGGGTACAGATTTAGCAAGAGAAAAAAGACAGCAAAAAATAGTTGAAGCGATCAAAAACCGATTTTTATCAAATGAAGTGTTATTAAACAAAAAAACTCTCAATAATATATATAATGTATTTCTTAAAAACTTAGAAACAGATATCCCAAAAGATAAAATTATTCCATTTGCAAGATTTTTATTTGAGTCAAGACAAAATATAAAATTTTTAACGATTCCAGAGGAATATTTGGCAATCTCTCAAAAAGACAAAAGATATGATTACCAATATGTGTTTTTGCCGAAGTCAGGCACTTGGGATGATTTACAAAAATGGATCGTTACCAGCCTACAAAATTAAGTTTATTTATAAAAATAACTCCCCAAGTATTGACTAGAATCGAAACAAAAAGAAGAAACCAGTGAATTTTGCCCAGATTAATTTTTGATAACTTCTTAATAAGAATTAGCATTAAGAAGGGATAAAAGTCAACAGCAAAACGATATCCAAATTGTGTAAAACCAGTCCCTCCGTGAGAAGCCACTATAAAAAGTGTAATTATGATTGATATCCAAGAAAGTTTAATAATTTTATCGCATTTGCTTTTAATGAAAGCAAGTAGAAATATTGGGGATGTTAAAAGTATGGACATTCCTCCCAAGGACGGAATTAAATAAGGAAAATCTTTGCTGATAATAGGTAGTTTTAAAAACATTATTTTTAAATTTTTCTCTAGATATACAGGGTTCCAAAGTCCTTTATCAAACCATGGTGAAGTATCAACATCAGGTATTAAACTGTAACCGTTACTTAAAGGATTTCCAAACCGTGCATAGTTATAATAAAAACCAAATCCAGCAAAAATTGAGAATGTTAAAATCAGCATTGATAATTTTTTTAATTTTTTAAATTTCTTCCAGTTCATAATTACTATTAATGGAAATGTTAGTGCCATGTGACTTCTAGATAAAAAAGTCAATCCCATGAGAATACCCAATAGGACTGGCCTTGATTTATCAATTATTTCCAAAAGAGTCCATGTTAAAAAAAATGCGGACACAAGTTGACCGAGATACCATGTAGAACCAATTGAAGATAAGTACCAGACAATTGAACCCAGTCCAATTGCTACACTTGAAAATATTGCAAGTCTAATATCTTTTTTGATTTTTAAAGAAAGTAAATAAGTTGTGATAACAATACCCATACCAAAAAGATGGCCAAAGATGTGTTGTGGAAATTCTCTACCTAGAAAATACACAAAGGGCATGATAAGAATTGCCGGTGCTGGTGGATTCGTTACATAAAATTTATTTTCATCAAGTGGTACTTTTTCAAGCCAGGGATAAGTTCCTTCAATATAAAATTTTCCTTTTAAAAATGCTTCTGCAAGAAGCATAAAATGGTTGTAGACAGTTTCACCTGGGGATGTTGTTGTATAAACCCCAAAAATAAATATTGATATAATTATTGCTACCAGCCAAGATTTATTGCCCATATTACTCCCCAAAAATTAACTATTATAGAAATAAAAATTAAAAATAAATTGAGCTTTGTAAGTTTAAAATTTATTGATAGCACTATCATTAAAAAAACAATGTAATCTAATATAAATCTATATCCAAATTGCACCCACCCTTGCATTACATGGAGTAAGCTTGGGACGGCAACAATAAGCGCAGTTATTAAATTAATCCTTTCAATTTTTTGCTTATGTTTTTGAAAAAATAATAGTAACAACAACGGAGAAGTAAAAACAATCCCCATACCAAATGGCGATGGTTTTAAATGATTAATTATTCCATCCTTTATGTCAATATCAGGTGGCATTATAAAAAGTGTATAGAGGTGTTGTGGAATATTTTTAATATCAAAATAACCAAAAACCGTTTTTTGATTATCAATAACCTGCCGAATTGTATATGGATAGGAGGATGTCGCATATTGATTATAGACATTCCTGTATCCATTTTCAAAAACATTTCCAAATCTAAGATAATTGTAGCCAAGTGTAATAGGTACAAAAATACTAGCACCCAATATAAATAAATATATTTTTTTGTTTTTAAAGCCAGACGAAAGTAAATAAAATATACCAGCAAGTAATATCGGAAGGCGTGTAAGTGATGCCAGTGTGAAGAAAATACCTGAAAATAAAGGTTTTTGGTTAAAATGTAAAATTAATGAAATCAAAAGGTAAAAGATTGATACTACATGGGCAAAATACCAGGTGGTTCCAACAACAGCTGACCAAAAGTGAACCGTTCCCAGTGCAAAGAATATTGAAAGTATGACCGCTTTCGTTTTGTCAGTAAATTTGATCAGTAGGAAATAAATGAGTGAAATATTTAGTGCACCAATAATTACAGATACCTGTTGCTGTGTGATGTCTTTAACAGTTAAAATGAAAGGTATCAAAAGAATTGATGCACCTGGGGGAAAGGGAACATAAGTTCTACCATCAAAGATGACTTTGTCATGGTAGAATTCAGGGAGATTGGGGATATCTACCCTTCCTGCGATGAGCGATTTTCCAAGATACAGATAGTGGTCATACCAATTGCGAGGATTTGGGTAAATATATAAATAAATAATAACTACCCCAGTAAATAAAAGAATTGGAATTGAAAAATGACGAAAAAATTTCATAAAACTAATTTTAACATTTTCTTTTTTTTAATTGTTGCCTTAATTTTTAGATTGTTTTTGGCAAATTTTGGAACCTTACAATTGGATCATGGGACCTTTGTGGCTTGGTCAAATTCATTGGTGAAAAATGGATTTAGGAGTTTTTATTCGGGTTGGTCAGATTACTTGCCTGGATATTTATATATATTGTGGGCATTGGGAAAAGTTAATATAACTCCTGAATTTCAGACAATTTTATTTAAATTGCCGGCAATATTCGCTGATCTTGCAACAGGGTATTTAATATACAAGATAGTTGGTAAAAAACATGGTCTTTTAGCTTCAATATTTTATATATTTAATCCTGCAATTTTTGCCAATTCTACTCTTTGGGGTCAAGCTGATAGTCTGACTGCACTTTTCTCTCTTTTGTCTGTTTATCTAATGCCTAGTGCCTACTCTGCTATTGCCTTGGCTATTGGTACTCTTATAAAACCACAAGCTGCTTTTGTTCTCCCCGCAATACTTTACTTGATGTTTGTTCATAAAATTGGGTTTAAGAAATTTTTAGCATTTGGATTTTTGGCGTTTACGACTTTCGTTGCAGGCTTTATTCCTTTTGACAATACAGATAACTTATTTAATTTTATTTTTACTCGACTTTCAATTTCGGCTAATCAATATCCATATGGATCAGTTAATGCATTTTCATTTTGGGGGCTTTTTGGTTTTTGGAAAAGCGACCTGAATTTCTGGTGGATAGGTCTTGGTGTGTCAATTATTCTAATTACCCTAATTACACTAATTATCCTAAAAAAGAAAATTCAAAATGGCGGATATCTAATTTCTAGTGTCTCCCTTCTAATTACTTTTCTCTTTATGACTAGAATGCATGAAAGACATTCGCTTCCAGTTTTAGCTCCACTTTTGGTGTCAGCCTTTACTAATCACCTTCTTTTTATTCCATATTTACTTTTATCTTTAACTTATGTTGCTAATCTAACTTACGCTTATCAATGGATAACATATAATTACAAGGAAATATTTAACCCAGTTTTAATTAAGGGTTTTATTTTATTAAATATTACATCCTTAGTAATTTATCTAGTTTCTTTTTTTAAAAAAATAATTCTTAATTTTAAGCCCAAATTCCAAAAAATAAGTCAAAACATGAATTTTTCAACAAAAGATATATCTATAAAAAAAGCCAATGTCTTCTTGGTCTTGATTTTAGCCTTTAGTTTTACAGTAAGGGTACTGAATCTTTCAAAACCTGATGTTATGTATTTTGATGAGATATATCACGCTTTTACAGCCAGACTGGTTTTACATAATGACCCCAAAGCTTGGGAATGGTGGAACCCACATCCTGAGGGTTTTGCTTATGAATGGACTCACCCCCCCCTTTCAAAACTTGGAATGGCTTTGGGAATGAGGATATTTGGTGATAACCCGTTCGGTTGGAGGGTCCCTCAAGCAATATTGGGAACTTTTTCGATTTTGCTAATTTATTTATTGGTCCGAAAGATATTTGACGATAAGCTAACTGCAATACTTTCTGCCTTTACATTTGGTCTGGAAGGGTTACCTTTGGTACTTTCAAGAATGGGAATGAATGATGTATATGTTTTGTTTTTTTCACTTCTTGCAATTTATTTATTCATTAAAGATAAAAATTTATTTTCATCAATTGCATTTGGCCTGGCGATAGCTTCTAAATGGTCTGCGATTTACACCTTACCAATAATAGTCCTTGCTCATTTTGTTTTTAAGAAAAAAGTCAAATTATCATATTTAGTTTTTTTTATATTACCCATAATTATTTATATAAGTAGTTATGGGCTAATGTTTAAAACGGGACATAGTTGGGGACAGTTTATTGAGGTTCAAAAGCAAATGTGGTGGTATCATACCAACCTTGATGCAGAGCATCCCTACACCTCTCCAGCCTGGAGTTGGCCACTAAACTTAAGGCCTGTCTATTTATATGACGGGAATATAGTTGATAATAGAGCCGCAAGAATTTATGCATTTGGAAATCCAATTGTTTTATGGTTTGGGTTATTTTCTATTATTATGTCGATAATCTTGTCCTATAAGGAAAAGATTAAAAAGTTGGGATTTATTGTTTTTTGTTATTTGATATTTTTCTTACCATGGATAGCCTCTCCAAGAATAATGTTTTTTTATCACTACCTTCCCTCAATTCCGTTTTTAGCTATTGCTAGTGGATTTATTCTCCGTCGTTTTCCAAAGCTTACTGCTTACTATTTACTACTGACTACCATCTTGTTTATGTACTTCTTCCCACATTGGGTAGGTGCAAGAATCCCGATTAAATTAGACGAGAGCTATTATTGGTTAAGTAGCTGGCGCTGACGCTAAAGTGCGAGGAGTAAACTACCGAAGATTACAAATATACCAACTATTGTACCCACAACTGTTGGCCAAGAAGTTCCTACAATAGGTAGTTGTGGTTGACTGGTTTCTTGGGAAATACTATCAGTGCTTGTACTGGTGGCTGTGGCAGTTGCGTTACATACACAATCCGATTCGCCTAGACATTGAGTATTTCTGCAATTCCCGTCTACTTGCCCACTTGGAATGTAACAGATTAAATTTGAAGGACATTGGCTATTTGAAGTACAAGAATAGTTACATTGTGGATTGGCTGTTGCAGTACTAGTTGCAGTTGATGTTGCAGTTGATGTAGCTGTTGCAGTTGATGTTGCAGTTGATGTAGCTGTTGCAGTTGAAAGTGTTATCGAAAAGGAAAGCGAACAAGCATTTGGTGGTACTCTGTCCCCCCTATTCTGACAAATGCCTGTGGCATCGGGATTTGGAGCTCTTGTTGATCCGTCAGGATACACACAAATCTCATCACTGGGACAGGTGACACCTTGAATACCGCCACAAACAGTACCAGAGGCAGCAGGCTTGCTAGATGGTACATTTGGGGCAATCGCCTGATCTCTTGTTTGATATAGCTTCATGGCAGTGAAAACAGCGATTCCTGCCAAGACTACTGTTGTTAAAACTATTCCTATAACTGTGAATTTATTTTTCATATATTCATATATTATTTCCAACCCAATGTTACATGATGTATTCGCGCCGTTATATTAAATCTTGTAACACCAGCTGGTATTACATATTTTTGACAATAATCATTATTATTTGGCCTTTTTGTTGTAGTCTTGGTTTCGATCTTATTAATTATAAACTCTGCTTTATCAAATGAACCACTGCTTGCTACACCTGTGACACAAAAATTAACTTCATCACCTACTTTTAATTGCGACAAGCGGGAATTTGTTAAAAGAATCCATTTTTCGTCATAAGCTTTTATATTTTGACAATATGCTATTATCGAAGGTTTTGTTGGATTAGGGTCGCATTCATATGTTGTGAATTCAGGATTGCGGCAAAACTCTTCACCGTTTTCATCAATTTTTATATTTCCACAACAACCGCTTTGACGTTGTGCGCTTCCCACTACGCGATTATTACAGAGGATGGCTCCATTTTCCGTTAGGCAAAATCTATCTTTGGGTTTATTGTAATTGACAGTTGTACCTGGAGGGCAATTAATTGTTTCGTTTCTACAATCAACCCCTCCACCCCCACTCCCCACAATCCTATACTCACTCAATTGAGTACCATTTAAAGTGACAGAATACCTATTTGTTGAGGGGTTATATGTTACTGTTGCTCCGTTAGGAATCGGAGGAGCCTCTGTTCCTTCATGTAATCCTGGTTCACACATCCAAGGGTAGTCATTACAGTAACTACTAACCTGTGCTTTTTCATTTACATTTTGATTTTGTTGTACCAAATAGACTCCTGCTCCTGTGGCGCCGACGAGTAGGAATAATCCTAAAATTGTTGCAATTACTTTTCCACCTGCAAATTTTTTCTTTGGAGCTGACCCTGTTACTGTTACAGGAATATTTTCATCGTTTGGAAGATCGTTAGTTGGAGCAGATGAACCGGTGTCACCGGTTGATGCCGGAGAGGGATTGGTTAGATCTAAAGCAGGCGGTGGAGTTTGACCTAGCATTGGTGGAAGAGTTTCTTCCATAAAAACTGGTGCATCATTATTTTGTTGAACTTTGGGATTTTGATTTTGTTGATTATCGTCTTTGGGCATTTATTCCATTATGAACACACAAATTGTCTGTGTCAACTAGGTTGTTCTTACTTTCCCATCTGCTCCATTGATCTCTACTTTTTGGCCATCTTTCAGGTTTGTCTTTGGTGCTACTATCGCGGGTATATTGTTTTCTCTGGCAATAATTGCACCATGAGAGGTAATGGCTCCGTTTAGAAATATAATACCCTTACATTTAATAAATTGGGGTGTAAATAATGGTCCGCTAGTCGGAAAAACCCCAATTGTATTTTTGGGAATATTTTGTTTAGTATTTTTAATATTTAATATATTACCAATTGCAACTCCCTTTGATACGCCAAAACTTTTTGTGTCAGTTTCTATAAATTGATCATAATCAGAAACAGCTATATTTTTTCTCATTTTCCTCAAGATAATTAAGGCGTTGGCGATTTTATTGTTTGTTACAATACCTTTATCGATTTTTGTGTTTATTCCAATGACCTGTTTGTGAGTTTTTCCAAATGCTAGATATTTTGAAAAAAATTCATTTATATATCCAATCGCAATAACGCGTGGATAAATCTCGTCCTCCAAATTTCTATTTTTTTTGATCTCAGTGCTAAATTTCTTTGCCAGATTAATGGCACTATCGGGATCAAGTATCCATGAAACCATCTTTAAAAAAGCCGAGAATTTATTTTTTATTCCAAGCAAAGTCATTGCTAAGTTGTAGCTTTTAGAATTGGTAATATCCATATATACTCAAATTATATACTAATGATTAAATTTATTTTTGTATTTATATTACTTTTTGTTTTATATACAAAACCTGTTTATGCAATTATCGTAATAATTCCTGCAGCTTTGGTGCCAATTGTTAGTATCGTTGTTTGGGTAATAACAGCTATAAGTGCCCCAATTGTGGGTTTAAGTGTTTTGTACTCGAAAACAAAAAAGAAATCAATTTGGAAGGCAATTTTTGTAAGTCTTGTTGCCATTTTTATAATAGCAATTATGTTGGGTCTGATTTTGAAAGTTATTAATCCTCAAAGGCCAGTTTATTGAGAAATTTGTTCAAAGAGGCCAATGCCTTTTATTTTGTTACCATTTAGTCTGACAAATCCGTCAATTAAACCAGTTGTCCAGATATCATTATTGTTAACTGACTTGTTTACTGAATTTAATTTATTGATGTCTATATCGGCAAAAATAGGTTCAAATATATTTACAGAAAGTTTATTTTCTTCATATTTTGAGACTTTCATGACAAAAGATTTTTGAATTTTCCCTAATTCATCTTTATGAATAGCCAGAGAATGAGCTTTGTAAGAGTCAGAAGTCACCTTGTCATCGACTTGTGTTTCGTCAATGCTATAAAAGTTTCCATTATTGTCCCAAAAAGCAAGCCATTCAGTTTCAATGCCGGCAGGATTTGAAGTAAAAACCAAGCTCTCAGGAGGATTAAACGAATAAATCCTACTATATAGTGAGTAAGTTTCATAATTTTTGCTGTTAATATTTAGACTTGCGTTACCTTCAGACATGAACTTTGTGTATTTATAAAAACTTCTTATTCCCATTTCGTTATAAATTAGAGGAATTGAAAATTTGATATTTGTTCCGTCAAGTTTCACTTCGCCGGATATTGTCTGCCTAAGCATATAGCTAGGATCATTTTCTATTTTCCAGGATGGTACAATTTCTGTTGAAGGGACATTTTCCAATTCACTTGTCTTTCCTTCATTTATTCTCCTAGTCCATGTTTCTCCATCAAAATAAAAAGTCTTTATCGTGTAGTTATTTGTACCTCCTGCGTATGTTCGAATTGCTGATAGTATTAATGCTTTGTGGGGTGAGTCTTTGGTTATGAAAATTGCTTCATCTATAAAATTTGGTCTAAATTTTTGTTGTGGAATTAAATCTTGACCCGTAATTGGTTTTTCTTTGATAAGTATATTTCTTAGGAAAAAACCAGAATAAAATGAGGTTAAAACTACAACTACAACAGATGTAACGATTAGTATATATGTTTTAGTTGACATTAATCTTTTTGAATACAAACAAACTTCCAAATAATACGCTAATTCCAAACATGAATAAGCCAATGGTTGGTGTCAAGCTACCGGTTTCTGGGGTTGATTTTGGACTAGAGCTGGCTGATTGGGAGGCCACAGGTGTAGTTGATGCTTTTGTTGTTGCAGGTGGTGAGGCAGAATTTATAGGTGTAGCTGACGGGGTCGACACAAAAGCTGGGCCTTCAGCTGCTTGAACTATAAAACTTCTGGTAATGGTTCTTACAATTCCTGCCGTGTCAGTCCATTTTAAAGTTAATTTATGTTCTCCTGGCTCTAGATTGTTTGGAGGACTCCAGATCCACTTACCTTGAGAATTAGTAGAAACTGTTGCCGACTGCAGTTCTGATTCTATGGTAACTTCCAAATCTAGATTTTTTGGTCCAGTTCCAAAAAATTCCGGATCAGTTGTTGTTATGATTTCGCCATCTTCGATAGATTCCACGGTAACAGTTGTTTCTTGCGTTTGGCTCGGACTTTTGGTTATTTCAAACCTTGATGATTTTTCAATAGCTTCTGGGACAGAAAGGGAACTCTGAGGCAAGTTTTGGTTATCTGTTGTTTCAATGTTTCTAAAATCATAGGTTTTGCCTATTACCATAACAGGAATGGCTTTTAATAACGAAACTTTTGCAACTGCTGAGGTACTATTGTTTAATTCTGAAACCGCATTGATTTCGGCAATTTGAGTCTCTGACACATTTTCTAGATATTGAGCTAAAGGAATAACAAAATTTCCTTGACTAGAAGTAAGCGATGACACGGTTTTACCATTTATTGTTATATAGACAAGAGCTTTAGCCGGGGTTGAATTTGTTTCATTTAAAATTGTGCCTGATGCAACCGGTAGATTTCCGGAAACAATTGGGCTCCCTAATGTATTAAACAACCATGGTGTGCCATTATTATCAAAATCTTTTCCTCCGGAATTTATTTTAAAAAAAACTTGCTTTCCTGCCTCAATACCTAAAATGTTTATAGAATGAACTAAAGATTTTTCATTTGTCTCATTTAGGGCAACTTTGGACAAAGAACCTTGTGATGTTCCCCATTTGACAAAACCTGAAGATTCCTTAGCAGTTACCCATGTTATTGTAGCCTGGCTATCGGTAATGTTGGTTACTTTTATGTCATTTGGGACAACATCAACATCTGCTCCGATTTTGAAAGTTTGATTTGAGTTAATTAAAAACACACCAGAGACTATTCCTAGAATCAGTATAAAGATTCCGATGATGGTTGGTAACTTAAGGGTTTTTTTCATTGATGGTTTTTATGGTTGCTTCATCAAGTCTGGGATTAATTTCCAAAAGTAATTCTTCGGGTACGGTTTCACTGGGTTTTTCAGAGAAAACCCTATAAACTGAGAATGAAACCCAAAAAACAACCGTGATGGCGGTTAATATTAGAAGTATAATTATATTTGGTAATTTATTTTTTTTCATCAGTTTTTTTCTATTTCCAAAATAAATGGCGCTCTACCATTAATTGTAAGATTAACACTTCTGCCCGTATCAGATGATGTCGAATTAAGGGTTAGTCCGTCTATTTTTACAGGTCTCCTAAATTTTTCAACATCTTCGATAAATGCAAAAATGCTAGGATAATCACTGGCTTTTAAAGTGAGGGTAAACTTAAGCTCGTTTGCACTAATTTGGTTACCCACATTTTTCTTTGATTTTATTGTTTCTCCTCCAACAATTTGTGTATCCGATGTGGAAAAACTGGTTATGGAAACCGAGTTCGATAAGGCAGTATTTTCAATTTGTTTGATGAAAAAATCAGTTTGGGCAGACTTTGGAACGGCCTGATTAATAAGTGTCAGACTTGAAACATTATCCTGTAAAACATTGCTTGCAGTTTGCAAATTTCTAATTTTAGTCTGCATTTTAAAAACGGTGTTTTCTTTTGATTTTATTTCTTTATTTAATTCAAGAATTGTGATAACTGTTGGCTTTATTGCAAATAGAGAAAATCCAATTATGGTGACAATTGACAATATCAATTCTAAGTAGGCTCTAACATTTGGTTTTGCATTATATAATGACCAAATGTTAAGGAAAAAACTTTTATATCTGGCATAGTCTTGTTTCCAATTATTTTTCATGATTTATTTTTTTCTCAAATTTGTAAAATTAGTTTTAGCCGAAATTCCAAAAACAAAAGCCAAACCACCGTCTTGACCAGATGATATCTGGGACAGTGTTACATTTGTCAGCCAGCCAAGGCTTTCAAGATTTGCGATAAATTGCGCAATTTCAGGCTCGCTTAAAGACGAGGCTTTTATCTGGACACCATCTTCATTAAATGTTATTGAATTTAAGACAATGTTTTCAGAAACATTAGAACTAATTGAGGAGATTGCTTTAGAATGGTTTTGATCTAAGTACAAATTTTTAGCGATTTCAAGCTGTTTTTGTACCAACCTAAAATCAGATTCGACTTTTGAGTATGCTTTAATTTGTGATTTACTTACATTTAAAATTTCATTTAAATCAGAATTTTTGGCATCAAGCCAAAAACGAGACAAAAAAGCGCCCATTACTATAAGTTCAGTTGCAATAACCATCACTCTAAAGGTCGAAAGTGCCCATTTTAAAATTCTACCAAAGGTTGAAGATTCAAAATCATCCGAGGGAAGCAGATTGATTATTTTATTCTTGATTTTGGGCATATTTCCAATATATCATATAAGCAAAGCTTGGCCAACCATCAAGTTAGCGAAAAACAAAGTTATCACTCAGCTATTTTTGAGAGTCTGGATTTTATTCTTGAAGCTTTGTTTTTGTGAATAACATTTCTTTTTGCTGCCTTGTCCGCTAAAGATGTCGCACTTAAGATGTCCTTATTTAATTTAGACTTTTTAGCATTTTTTAATGCGGAATCAAGCAAAGCTAAAACCCTTTTATTGATTGATTCTTTTCTTTTTGATGACCTCAGTGCTCTTTTGGCTGTTTTAGTAACCGGCATGAGGGTAGTATAATCAAAAAAAATGAGATTGGCAATTGATAAATTTAAAATACTTTTTTTTAAACAACAGCACTCTATTTTGTCTGCAGCAACCCTCATAATGGGGATGATCGTTTTTTCAAGGTTGTTGGGTCTTGTTCGCCAAAGAGTATTGGCACATTATTTTAATGCCTCAGAACTTTCTTTGTTTTTTGCTGCCTTTAGATTACCTGATACACTTTTTGAAGTATTAGTTTTTGGAACATTTGCCTCTGCTTTCATTCCTGTCTTTACAAAGCTTTTAAAAAAAGAGAAAGAAGATGATCATGGAGAGGCATGGAAACTTGCAGGAGTAATTACCAACTGGGGGGGGTTGCTTTTTATAATTTTGGCTGTACTTTTTATAGCATTAGCTCATCCAATTTACAAATTGATAACCCCGGGTTTTGGGTCTATTGAGCAGGAAAAAATTGTGGAAATAGCAAGAATTCTTTTTGCCGCTCAAGGATTTTTTGTGGTTTCATATGTACTAACTGCAGTTTTAGAATCATCTAAAAGATTTTTGATTCCTGCACTTGCCCCGCTTTTTTATAACTTGGGAATTATCGTTACTACAATTTTGTTCGCCCAAGATCTACATTTGATGGCTCCAACGATAGGGGTTGTAATTGGTGCACTGTCTCATTTTTTAGTACAAATGCCCTTTGCCTATAAATTAGGGTTTAGATTTACAAAAAGTTTGGAAATAACTACAGATGTCAAAAAAATTGTAAAACTTGCAATACCCAGAATTCTCGAAGTATCATTTTTACAGGTATCTAAATTTGTGGAGTTGACTTTGGCCACTTTAATTTCAGTCCCTGCATACACATATTATATGTTTGGGAACACGATTCAACTTTTGCCAGTTGGTTTGTTTGGAACTGCAATAGCCAAGGCCGCACTCCCTACACTGGTTAGAAAATCTGACGATTTGGATGAGTTTAAAAAAGTCTTGTATCAGACATTAAACCAGATAATGTTTTTAATGACTCCAGTAGTTGCTTTTTTGATGGTCGCTCGTGTTCCTGTGGTTAGGCTTATTTTTGGTACTGATATATTCACATGGGACGCAACCGTTCAAACATCATTAGTTGTTTCTGCCTTCGCCTTTGGAATATTTGCCCAAAGTATAAATGCCATTTTGGCCAGAAGTTTTTACGCTCTAACAGATACCAAAACCCCAGTTATTGTGTCATCAGCAACCCTTTTAGTAAATATAGTTATAGATTATTTGTTAGTCGTAGTTTATAAACTTCCTGTTTGGAGTTTGGCAGCAGCTTTTTCTTTTTCATCAATTATCCAGTCATTCGCCTTATATATTTTAATGTCTAAAAGGGTTCACAATGGAGCGAGGTCTGCACTTTATTTGCCTGTTCTTAAATGCCTTGTTGCAGGTTTAACTTCTGGTATTACCATGTTTTTTATCTTAAAATTTTTTGATAAATCTGTCTGGATTAAAAAAGTTTCGTTTATATCAAATCTGAATCTACCATTTGAGAACTTTGTTTTGGATACAAGATATGCCGGAAATTTATTAATACTTACCGTTTTTGTCGGAATTACGGGTTTGGTAATTTATATTTTGATTTTAAAATTACTGAAATCAAAGGAATTAGATGTTTTTTGGAGGTTAATAAATAGAATGTTTACAGGAAAAACCATGCCCGATCCCCAAACTGAAAACCCAACGGTATAAAACCCCTTGACAAAGGGTTAGCACTCGTGGTATAAAACTGCTAATAGACTATGAATGCACTATCTTCAAGGCAAACACAAATTTTAAAGGCATTAATTGATGAATATATTGAAACCGCGCTTCCCGTTGGAAGTGAAGCAATGGATAAAAAATATAACCTTGGTGTTTCACCTGCAACAATTAGAAACGAAATGGCTTATCTGACAAAATCGGGTTATTTAAAACAACCCCACACTTCTGCAGGTAGAGTTCCTACTCCCACTGCAATGAAATTCTATGTTGATCAATTGATGGAGGAAAAATCATTAAGTCTCGCAGATGAAGTAAAAGCAAAAGAGGAAATTTGGGATGTTAAAGACAATTTGGATAAATTAATGGACGAAATGACCCATTCATTGGCTCATAGGACAGGAGGAATTGCTGTTGCTGCTACGGATGATGGCGATTTTTGGCAGGCTGGTTATGCCAATGTTTTTTCTCACCCTGAATTTTCGGACATTCACACTTGTTCTTCAATCTTTGAGTTTATAGACAATGATGAGGATATGCTTGATCTATTTTTCAATAGATTTCCAATAGAATCACCTTTTGAGGTTTTGTTTGCTGAAGAAATGGGTATTAAAAATTTTCCTGTTGGGATTGTTGCTGCCCATTTTAAGGCTAAAGATAAAAATGGAGCTTTGGGTGTAATTGGGCCGGTTAGACAGTCATACCAAAGAGTGGTGCCAACAATTAGATATTACAGGGACATGCTGGAGGAACTGATGAGGCTATGACAAAAAATCAAAAAACTAAAAAATTAAAAACCCAAGTTGAAAACGCGGAGCAGAATGATTTGAAGAATCAGTTGGTAAGGGTAATGGCAGATTATGATAACCTTAAAAAAAGAAGCGAAGATGAACGAAATCAAATGTATAAATTGGCAAGTATCTCTTTTTTTGGCAAGTTATTACCCATAATCGATAATTTAAAATCGGCGCAAAATCATATAAAAGATAGTGGAATCGCAATTATTATAGGTCAGCTTGAAACGCTCGCTCGTGAAGAAGGGTTTGAAGAAATAAAAATAGATGTTGGTGATGACTTTAATCATGAGACAATGGAAGTTATTGAGACTATTGAAACTAAAGAAGAAAAAGATAATAATAACAATACCAACATGGATGGCAAGGTCGCAGAGGTGGTACAGAGTGGATGGAGACATGCTGGTTCACCAGGACTTGGTGAGGATGGTGCAACAATAGTCCGTCATGCAAGAGTCAAGGTTTACAAATATAAAAAGGAGGAAAAAATAAATGAGTAAAATAATTGGAATTGATTTAGGAACAACTAATTCGTGTGTTGCTGTAATGGAAGGTGGACAACCTAAAGTTATCCCCGCTTCCGATACTGGCAAAAACACCACCCCCTCTGTTGTTGAAGTTGTTAAGAATCTCGTTGGCGATGTTGCTAAAAGACAAATGATTTTAAATCCTTCAAATACAATTGCTTCTGTTAAAAGATTGATGGGTAGACGAGAAGATGACAAGGAAGTAACAAGAACCAAAAAGATGGTTTCATATAAAATTGTTGCTGGTAAAAATGGAATGGCCGAGGTTGAGATTGATGGTAAAGCATATACTCCACAGGAAATATCGGCTCGTGTTTTAATGAAACTTAAAAAAGATGCTGAAAAGTATCTAGGAGAGGAAGTAACTTCAGCAGTTATTACGGTTCCTGCATATTTTGATGACTCACAAAGGCAAGCAACAAAACAAGCAGGTGAAATCGCGGGGCTTAAAGTTGAAAGAATTATTAATGAGCCTACAGCTGCAGCCCTTGCTTATGGTTTAGACAAGAAAAATGCACATAAAATTGCAGTTTATGATTTGGGTGGTGGAACATTTGATATTTCAATTTTAGAGCTTGGTGACGGTATCTTTGAAGTCAAGTCAACCAATGGAGATACTCATCTAGGGGGAGATGATTTTGACGAAAAGTTAGTTGATTATATTGCTGAAGAATTTAAGAAAGATAATGCAGTTGATTTAAGGTTGGATAAACAAGCTCTTCAAAGAATAAGAGATGCCGCGGAAAAAGCAAAAATAGAACTAACCGCTTCTGAAGAAGTTGAAATAAATCAACCCTATATTACTCAAAAGGATGGTCAACCACTTCATTTAACAATGAAGCTCACAAGAGCCAAATTTGAAAGTCTAGTTGATGGTTTGGTTCAAAAAACTATAAAACCGGTTGAAGATGCGTTAAAAGATGCAAAACTTAAAGCATCCGACATTGATGAGATTGTTTTGGTCGGAGGTATGACTAGAATGCCAAAAGTTATTGAAACAGTTAAAAACTTCTTTGGTAAAGAGCCTAATAAATCAGTAAATCCAGATGAGGTTGTTGCGGTCGGAGCGGCAATTCAAGCAGGAGTACTAGCAGGAGATGTCAAAGATATACTTCTTTTAGATGTTACTCCTCTAACTTTAGCTATTGAAACAATGGGAGGAGTTGCAACCCCAATGATTCCAAGGAATACAACTGTTCCAACTTCTAAAACTGAAGTTTTTTCAACTGCTGCAGATAACCAAACACAAGTAGAGATAAATATTACTCAAGGTGAACGACCATTGTCTGCGGACAACAAGTCTTTAGGTAGATTTATTCTTGATGGTATTCCACCAGCTCCAAGGGGTATACCACAGGTTGAAGTTACATTTGATTTGGATGCGAATGGAATTTTGACGGTTACAGCAAAAGATAAAGCTACCGGTAAATCTCAAAATATTAAGATTACAGGTTCTGTTGGTCTTTCGGAGGATGAAGTCAAGAAAGCTCAGGAAGAAGCAGAAAGACACAAAGCGGAAGATGAAAAGAAAGCAGAGATTATCAAAGCGAAAAACAATGCGGATGCTATGGTAACGACTGCCGAAAAGGCACTGAAGGATGTTGGAGATAAAACACCAGCGGATGTTAAAACAAAAGTAGAAGACAAAATAAAGGCAGTTAAAGAGACTCTTTCAAAAGATTCTACAAAGGAAGAATTAGAAAAAGTTACGAAAGAATTATCAGACACCCTTTCTGAAGTGGGCCAACAGATGTATTCCGCACAAGGCGGACAAGAACAAGAAAATAATGAAAATGGTGGTGAGCCTAAAACTGAAGATAAGAAAAAAGACGAGCAGGTGGAAGAAGGACAGGTTGTAGAATAACTCCAAATGTCTATTAAAAATGATTACTATGATATTCTGGGGGTAAATAAATCTGCTAACGCCCAGGAGATTAAAGCTGCATATAGAAAAAAAGCCCTAGAGTGGCATCCTGACAGACACCAAGGAAGTGATAAAGAAGAAGCTGAAAAAAAATTTAAAGAAATAAACGAGGCTTACCAAATACTTTCCGATACTTCAAAAAGACAAGCATATGATCAATTTGGACATGATGCTTTTGCACCTGGGGGTGGAGGCAATCCATTTGCAGGAGGAGGTTTTGGTGGGCGAACCGGACCATTTACATATACTTGGTCATCTAGTGGTGGACAAAATCCCTTTGGGAATATGGATTTTGGGGACCCGTTTGACATCTTTGAAAGTTTTTTTGGTGGAGGTTCTCCATTTAGACAACAAAGACAAGTTCCAAGATATTCTGTGAAGCTTAGCTTCATGGAAGCCGTTAATGGTGTTACTAAAGAATTTGAAATTGAAGATAAAAAAAGAAAAATAAAAATCCCTGCGGGGGTTGATGAAGGGACAAGAATTAATTTTGGTGATTTTATGCTTTCAATAAATGTGGCTCCCCATGAATTTTTTGAAAGAGATGGCCAGGATATTTATGTTAATGTGACAGTCCCCTACTCAATGGCAGTATTAGGTGGAACTATAAAAGTTCCGACCATAGATGGTGAAATTAAAATAAAAGTTCGGGCGGGAACAAAATCGGGGACAATGATAAGGTTAAAAGGACAAGGAGTAGTTTCAACCCACAGTAGATCACGAGGTGACCAATATGTGAAATTAAACATATCGATTCCTGTGAAACTTACACGGACACAAAAAAGAATAATTGATGATTTGAAGGAAGAAGGTTTGTGATAATATGATTATGTTATAAATTATGTCAAGTGAACTCAATAAAACCTTAAAACCTAAAGCCAAAGTTTAAACTGACATCAATACTTCCGCATCC
This sequence comes from Candidatus Woesebacteria bacterium, assembly GCA_020061305.1. GTDB lineage: Bacteria > Patescibacteriota > Microgenomatia > UBA8517 > UBA8517 > DYGS01. Next base: position 126,962 of record JAGUYM010000014.1, read on the forward strand.
AAAAAATAGTGAAAAGTCAAATTTAATATAGTTTTCATTCTCATTGACCGCAAGCCTCCTTTACTGTAGAATTCAGTACTATGGCAAGTAATAACCAACCAAGAACAGAATTTAATCAGGCATTAAAGGCCATTGCTATGGAGAGAGGTCTTGATCCTAATGTCATATTGGAGGCAATTGAACAGGCAATTATTGCCGCCTTTAGAAGAGATGCTAAAGAGGCAGGAACCGAATATCCTGAAGAAACTGTAATTACGGCCCAAATTGATTCACTTGATGGCGGAGCCAAAGTTTTTATTGATGGTAAAGATGTTACTCCACCTGGATTTGGACGAATTGCAGCTCAAACTGCAAAACAAGTAATTCATCAAAAAATAAGAGAGGCTGAAAGAGGATCTGTGATGGAAGAATATATGGGTAAAGTTGGAAGCTTAGTTTCAGGAATTGTTCTTCGATTTGATGGATCAAATGTAAAAGTTGACCTTGGAAGAACAGAAGGCATAATGCCTGCTGAGGAAAGAATACCACAAGAAAGACTTACTCAAGGTCAGAGACTCACATTTTTACTTAAAGACATTAAAGAAACAATAAAAGGTAAAGAAATAATTTTATCTCGTGCCGATCCTCAGTTTGTAGTTAAGCTTTTTGCTCGAGAAGTCCCTGAAATAAATTCAGGTTCAGTTGAAATAAAACTTATATCAAGAGAAGCGGGAGTTAGGACAAAGATTGCGGTGTTTTCTTCTCAATCTGGCGTTGATCCGGTAGGAAGCTGTGTTGGCCAAAAAGGTGTTAGAGTTCAGGCCGTTACAAATGAGTTGGGTGGAGAGAGAGTAGATGTCATTCCTTACACAGAGGATGTTGCTGAACTTGTTAAATTGGCTTTGGGTCCCGCTGAAAATTTGGAAGTTAAAGTTGTCAAAAAGGACAAAACAGCATCCGTAAAAGCTCCGGAAGACCAACTATCTTTGGCAATTGGGAAAGACGGCCAAAATGTTCGCTTGGCAAGTAAGCTTGTCGGTTATAAAATTGAAATAGTCGGTGATGGGTCAATAATTGAAGATAAAACAATTGAAGAAAAAACAGGAGTAGAAGAAGTAGTTGTCGAAGACACAAAATGAAAATTTTATACATAAATTTTAAAATCTTCGCTTTCTAATTCCTGATTTCTAATTGCTAATTATTATGTTAAAAAATCGTCAACCGATTGTCACAGTTTTGGGCCATGTGGATCATGGAAAAACATCACTTTTGGATGCCATTAGACAAACCACGATTGTTTCAAAAGAAGCCGGGGGGATAACTCAGTCAATTGGCGCATCAGTTGTTTCGGGTATTACCTTTATTGATACACCTGGCCACGCACTTTTTTCAAGCATGAGGGAAAGGGGTGCTGATATTGCAGACATTGCACTTTTAATAATTGATGGCTCAAGTGGTATCAAGCCCCAAACTTTAGAAGCTTTAGAACTAATACAAAAAAATGAAGTTCCGTTTATTGTGGTTATTACCAAAAGTGATTTACCTTCAAGTACTATTGAAAATGTGCTCCCGCCTTTAGAGGAAAAGGGAATTTATTTCGAAGGCAGAGGTGGTCAAACTCCATTTATTGAGGTTTCGGCCAAAAATAAAATTAATCTTGATAAACTTATTGATTTAATACTTTTATTTGCCGAGGTCAATGAAATTAAGGGAGACGAAGATTTACCGTTGGAAGCCTATGTTATTGAAACTACAAAGGAAAAAGGTGGAATTTATACATCTTTAGTTGTTAAAAATGGAAAACTTAAAATTGGAGACGATTTGTATACCAAAAATACAAAAGGCAGAGTGAGAGGTCTTTTTGATTTTCAAAATAAGCCAGTCAAAGAGGTGTCGCCGGGTTTTCCAGCAAGAGTTTTGGGTTTTGATGAAACGCCTTTGGTTGGATGCGTGGTTTCTGATAAACCATGTGATATAGAAAAACCTGTAAATAAAAAAACATTTATAAGGCATGATAAAACTAAAATCCCTCTTCTGATAAAAGCCAATAATCAAGGAGCCTTGGATGTTTTAAAAGCATCAATTCCTAATGGGTTTATTGTCGTTGATTCTGGAATTGGTGAAGTTGTGGAATCAGATGTTTTAAATGCAAAAGCAAATGAGGCATATCTTTTTGTTTTTGAAAGCAAGATTTCTTCAAACATAAAAAAATTAGCAGATAGCGAAGGAGTTCATGTCGAAAAATTTGATGTTATTTACGAACTTTTAGAGAAGCTTGAAAAAATATTAAAAGATGATGTTTTTGAAATAAAAGGAAAGGCTCAAATATTAGCAGAATTTCCATTTGATGGCAAAAAGATTGCGGGTGTTAGAGTGACAATGGGAAGAATTGAAAAAACATTAAATTTGAAGATATTAAGAGGGGAAAATGAAATAGGTCAAGCCAAGGCGGTTTCAATTAAAAAACAAAAACAAGAAGTTCAAGGGGTTTCGCAAGGTGAAGAATGTGGAATACTTTTAAATAAAGAGCTTGATTTTAAAATTGGAGATGTTATTATAGCCGTAAATGAAAAATAGCTTTGCGCAATTATTATCCCCCGCCAAAGATATCTTGGTTTTACTTCCCAATAGACCCCATTTGGATCAGGTGGCTTCAGGTCTTTCCTTGTTTTTGTCTTTAAAACAAACAAAAAATGTGACAATTGCTTCTAGTAACCCCATGACTGTTGAGTTTTCAAGACTTGTGGGAGTAGACAATATCACAAAAGAACTTGGAAATAAGAATTTAATAATTGAGTTTCCTGGGTATAATCCTGAACATGTAGAAAAAGTTTCTGCAGATATTGATAATAATCAATTTAAATTAACATTTTTACCTAAAGCAGGATTTAAACCGCCAGAAAAATCACAAGTAGTTTTAAACTATGCAGGTATTTCGGCCGATTTAGTTATTTTAATAGGTGGAGGCGATGAAACACATTTTGAGATGCTTAAAAATCCTGAACTTGTCAATTTAAACCTGGTTCATGTTGGGACAAGGCTTTTAGAAATTTCAACAGATCTTAAAGTTTTATCTTTTGCAAGACAAGCATCATCAACGTCAGAAATTGTATATAGTTTAATTAAAGAAAGTGGACTTCCTGTTGATTCTGACATTGCAACAAATCTTTTGGCGGGAATTGAAGATGGAAGTAGAAGTTTTCAAGATGATGGAGTGAGCGCAGATACATTTGCCTATTTTGCAGAACTTTTGAAAGTGGGTGGAAAAAGACTACCTAAATTGATGCCTCAAAAATTTCCTGTTGGGTCAATTCCAAATAAACCGTATAACACAAATCTAGGACAGGTGGGGCAAGTAGAACAGGTAGTTGAAGAAGATATTCCAATGCCTGAGGTTGAACCAAAAGACATTCCCAGCTCATGGAGCGAACCAAAAATCTTCACAGGAACAAGCGTGAGTTAACACAAATTTTTTTGCAGGTTGCATTTTTCAGTGAGAGATGGTGCTACAAAAGTAGAAAAACCTAAAAAGACTAAGAAGCCAGTTACCAAAAAAGGTAAATAATTTTCCTCTTTGTAAATTTTGAACTTGCCTGATATAATACAACAGCTGGATGATAGCGAGGAGTAAAATCTTTGGCTACACATGACTAATCAATATGGCATTAAAGATAGACGAGAAAAAACAAGTAATTACAAAGTTTGCAAGGGAAAAAGGTGATACTGGTTCTCCAGAAGTACAAATTGCACTTCTAAGTACAAAAATTGCAAAACTTGCAGAGCATTTGAAGGAACACAAAAAAGATGTTCACTCAAGAAGGGGGCTTTTGGCAATGGTTGCAAAAAGAAGAAGACTACTTTCCTACTTGCAAAAGAAGGATGAAAAGAGGTATAAAGATCTGATTAAAGAATTAGGACTAAATAAATAAAAAATTAACCTAATTATTCTAATTAACCTAATTGACCAAATAAGCTTCAAATAGGACAGAATAATTAAATATACAAAATGAAAAGAATAGAAAAGAAATTAGAAATAGGCGGCAAAATACTGACACTTACAACCGGAGAGTTAGCAGAACAAGCAGCCTCTGCCGTGACGGCAAGAATTGGTGATACTGTTGTGCTTGCAACTGTTGCAGTTTCTGATTTAAAGCAGGAATTAGACTATTTTCCTTTAACAATTGATTATCAGGAGAGACTTTATGCTGGTGGAAGAATAAAGGGCTCAAGATGGGTTAAAAGAGAAGGAAGACCGACGGATGAAGAAATACTTTCAGGAAGATTAATTGATAGATCAATTCGACCACTTTTCCCCAAAACCTACAAAAAAGAAGTTCAAATAATTATTACGGTTCTTTCTGTTGATATGGAAAATGATCCTGCAATTGTCGGCGCCTTGGCCGCATCTGCCGCTGTTCATACAACCACACTTCCATGGAAAGGTCCTGTTTCTACATTTAGAGTTGGTTTTGTAGATGAAAAATATATATTAAATCCAGTAAATAGTGAAATCGAAACTTCTAAGATGGATTTGGTGGTTTCTTCGACAAAAGAGGCGGTTTTAATGGTTGAGGCAGGAGCAAACGAGGCAACAGAAGAAGAGATATTAAAGGGGATTAGTTTTGCCTTTGACGAAAGTAAAAGTGTATTAAAACTAATTGAGGAGTTTGCAAATGAAGTTGGTGTTGTTAGGGATGTATATAAAGTAGAAAAGGCTTCTCCTGAAATTGAAAAACAAGTCAAAGAACTAGTTAAGGACAGGATTCCGTCGTTGGTTAAAAATATGGCACTTCATGAAGGACATTCTTCAGAATATTCTGAATTTGTTGCAGGAATCCAAGATAAATTTGAGACAGAAGACGAAAAGAAACAAGTTGTTGATGTAATTGAACATCTTAAAAAAGATCATATCAGAGAGCAAATTCTTAAAAAAGGCATCAGGCCAGATGGTAGAAAACTAACTGAAATAAGAAAGCTTTCGGCCCAAGTTGGATATTTGCCTAGAGTTCATGGTTCAGGTCTTTTCAAAAGAGGTCAAACACAAGTGCTTTCAGTTTTAACGCTTGCTGCAACATCTCAAAGTTTGCTTTTAGAGTCGGCAGAAGGAGAAGATGAAAAGCGCTATATCCATCACTACTCAATGCCCCCTTATGCAACTGGTGAAACCGGCAGAGTTGGGAGTCCTGGAAGAAGAGAAATAGGTCATGGTGCCTTAGCCGAAAGATCACTTGTTCCTGTAATTCCAGACGAGAAAGATTTTCCTTACACAATTAGAGTTGTTTCAGAAGTGATGAGCAGTAATGGTTCAACTTCAATGGCATCTGTTTGTGGGTCAACATTGGCTTTAATGGATGCGGGTGTTCCAATTTTAGCTCCTGTTTCAGGAATTGCAATGGGCTTAATCATAGAATCAGATGATAGCTACGCAATTCTTTCAGACATCATGGGCATTGAGGACTTTAATGGCGACATGGATTTTAAAGTTGCTGGAACATCAAAAGGAATTACAGCACTTCAGCTTGATGTTAAAACATTAAACCTAACTCCAAAAATTCTTGAAGAAGCTTTAGAGCAGGCTAAAAAAGGTAGGGCAGAAATATTAAAAGTTATGACAGATACTATTTCAGAGTCTAGAAAAGAGGTTAATGCTTTTGCTCCAAAAATTAAGGTAGTAATGATTCCTGTCGATAAAATAGGTGAACTTATTGGCCCTTCTGGCAAAAATATAAAGAAATTAGCTGCTGACACTGGGGCTCAAATTGATGTTGAAGATGACGGCTCTGTTTCAATATCTGCAGTTGATCCGGCATCGATGGAGAAAGCCGTTGCTTATGTGGAGGGAATGATCAAAGAGGTTCAGGTGGGAGAGATTTATGAAGGTGAAGTAGTTAGGCTTCTTAATTTTGGAGCATTTGTAAACATTTTGCCAGGTAAAGATGGTATGGTTCATGTATCGGATATGGGCAAAGATGGTTATGTAAATGATGCTTCAGATGTGTTGTCAATTGGTCAAAAAGTAACTGTTAGAGTAAAAAAGATAGATGAAATGAAAAGGATTAGCTTGTCACTCAATCTTGACCCAGCAATGGATGAAAAAGTAGAAAGTTTAAAAAGAGATAGAAATGGTGGGGGGGGTGGATATTCAAGAGGACCAAGGCGAGATTTTAATGGGAGAAGTGGTGGAGGAAGAGGATTTTCAAGAGATAGAGGAGGAGACAAGAGAAATTTTAGCCGACCATCTGGTCCACATTTTCCAACCAGTCGTTACTTCCAAACTGACACAAGCCCTGATAGATAACATTTAGTTTTTAGTAAAAAGTTATATAATAACCCATATTATGGTTGAAGGCGAATGTAGGTTAACGGATGATTGTATCTCAATTTTTAGCTGATCGTTGTAGTCTCTTATAATATTTTTAAATTTCAACAATTCAATGCTACAATTAAATTATGAATGATACTGCCTTTAATGAGATAAATGTTCTTGGTGAAAAAATTAAAAATTCAACTGTTCCAGAAGAATTAAAAAATTCTGTACAAATAAGACTTGATCAATTAAAAAAATTAACAAATTCTCCTACATTTTTACCGGAATATGACAGAATGAATAAATATATAGATTGGATTACGGCTTTACCATGGGAGAAAAAATCACAAGATAATCTTGATTTGGAAAATGCCAAAAAAATTTTGGACGAACATCATTTCGGGCTTGAAGATATTAAAAATAGGATTATTGAATATCTTGCTGTCATGAAGCTAAAACAAGAAAAAGGTGAGGGTCAGGATGTCTATCGTGCCCCCATCCTTTGTTTTGTGGGTTTGGTTGGAACTGGAAAAACTACAATTGCCTATTCTATAGCTGGGGCGTTGGGAAGAAAGATTGCTCGTATCCCATTTGGGGGTATGGGTGATCCGTTGGATTTGAGAGGTCAAAGTAGAATGCATGCAGAAGCAGAACCTGGGAAAATTATTAAAGCACTTCGTGACACCGGTTATAGAAATTCTGTCATACTTCTTGATGAAATAGACAGAGTAACAGATCAGGGAAGAGCTTCAATTATGGGTGTCTTGGTTGAACTTTTAGATCCAGGTCAAAATCATGCTTTTACTGATCATTATATTGATTATCCAGTAAACCTTTCTGAATGTATTTTTATAGCAACTGCAAATAATACAACAAATATTTCAACTGCAGTAATGGACAGAATAGAACCAATTATGATGCCTTCTTATACCGATCAAGAAAAAATAACTATTGGTAAAAAATATGTGTTTCCAAAAGCTTTGAAGGCTTCCGGTCTGCCAATGGATACCATTACTGTTGATGATGAAGTTTGGGTAAATTTAGTTAGGCCATTAGGTTATGATGCAGGAATTAGAACGATGGAAAGAACAATCGGTGGGATGGTCCGTAAAGTTGCCAGAATGGTAGTTGAGGGTAAAGGAACCCACTTTGCCATAACTCAACAAAATGTTAAAGAATTTTTACCACAATAATATAAAATTATTTCATGAAGATAGTTGTTATTGGCGATACACATGATAATATCCAAAACATTAGACATGTGATGGGGTTTTCAGAAAAAATTAAGGCAGAGGCGGTAATTCATACTGGAGATTGGAGTAATTTAAAAACATACAAAGAAATTAAAAGTTACAAAATTAAAACATATGGAGTGTTAGGTAATGCAGACATTTCGTCTGAGATAAAAAGTAAACTCGATGAGTTTTTGGAACTAGAAATAGATAATTTAAAAATTGGCCTGATTCATAATATTAAAAAATTAAAATTGATTGAAAATTGGAAATTTAAAATTGAAAATTTGGACATAGTTTTTTGCGGCCATGAGCACAAACAATACCAAAAAAATAAATTTATTAATCCAGGAAGCCTCGAGAATGATATTAATTTTGCAATTTTCGATACAAAAACAAAAAGAGTAGAATTCATCAACAATGACAAAATTTGAAGAACTTCACAAACTTAAAGATTTGATGGAAAAAGATGACTCATTACCCTTAAAAGGGGTGGCCAATAAATTAGTTTTTGGGTCGGGGAATACTGAAGCAAAAATATTATGCATAGGTGAGGGTCCCGGAAGACAAGAAGATATAGAAGGTTTACCATTTGTAGGTCAGGCTGGAAAACTTTTGGACAAGCTTTTGCTTTTAGCTGGAGTTGAAAGAAAAAAAGTATTTATCACAAATGTTGTTCATCATAGACCACCAAATAATCGCGATCCGCTTCCCGACGAAATATCTGCATACGGAAAATATTTAGACCAAATTATTGAGATAATTAAGCCAAAAATAATTATAACTTTAGGTAGGTTTTCTATGAATAAGTTTTTACCAGATGTGTTTATTTCTCAAGCTCACGGCAAAAGTTTTAAAATTGGAAAAATTATAGTTATTCCTATGTATCACCCCGCAGCAAGTTTAAGAAACGGCAAAATACTTGAATTAGAAAAAATGGATTTTCAAAATTTAAAAAAAATATTGGGGAAGATAATCTGATCATTTCATGTTAAAATTAACTTAATTATTCTAATCAAGTTAATTGTTCTAAATTAGACATTAAGAATTAGAGCTTGGTTGGAAATTAGAAATTAGAAATTTATGTTACGCTTCATAGCTCTTTCAGGAACAATTGGTGTTACCGAGAACTTAAATGTTTATGAAACAGAAAAAGATTTAATTCTTTTAGACTGCGGTATAGGCTTCCCCGATTTGGAAATGCCCGGGGTTGATCTTGTTATTCCCGATTTTTCATATGTGGTTAAAAATAAACACAAGCTAAAAGCTATTGTACTTTCTCAAGGTCATGAAGATCATATAGGCTCTTTACCGTTTTTATTTAGGAGTGTTAATGCTCCCATTTACTGTGCGCCGTTGGTTTCTGAATTTGTAAAACTTAAATTTGATGATTACGGAGTTAAAAATTATACAATAAATGTTTTTAATCCTGAAAACACTGTGGTCAAAATTGGAGACTTTGCGTTTTATCCCTTTAGAGTCGCCCATTCTGTTCCTGATACCTGTGGATTTTTAGTTGAACACCCGGAAGGTAGATTTATGCATGTTCCTGAACACAAAATTGATCAAAAATCAGTTGATGGCATGCCATTTGATTTGATTCGAGCAAGAGAACTTGCCAAAAGAGGTAAAATTGACTGCCTTATTTCTGATTGCTTGGGAGCAAATAATCCAGGGTTTGCACCAGATTCAGTGGCAATTGAGGAAAATATTTATAAAATTGCCAAGGATGCAAAACAGGCGATTTACATGACAGCTATGTCATCAGCAATTGGTAGGTTTCAACAAATGATAAATGTTGCGGGTAGGTTAAATAGAAAAGTTGTTTTAATTGGAAGGTCTATTCAGGAAAAAGTTAATGCTGCACATCTTCTTGGATATATCAAATTTTTACCAAACCAAGTAATTGATTATAAAAAAGCAAGCAAAATGTCTCCGAGCCATTTAGTTTATATTGTTGCGGGTTGTTATGGTCAGGTAGGAAGTTCTGTTTATAGGATTGCAACGGATGTAGATAATAGATTAACTGTTGTTGAGGGTGATACATTTGTTTTTTCAGCAAACCCCGCGCCCCCCTATAGTAAAGAAAGTCAGGATTTTGTAATAGATGAATTAGTAGATAAAGGTGTTGATGTTCATTACTACGATTTAAACGAAGGGCTTCATGTTTCGGGTCATGGTTACAAAGAAGACATAAAAATGCTTTTTGACATTGCAAAACCCTCATGTTTTATTCCTACGGGAGGAACTATAAAACATATGCATTCATATGAAAAATTAGTAATTGAAACTGGGAGGAAAAAAGATCAAGTTTTCAAACTAAAACCAGGTGAATCTGTTGAATTTACAAATGGTAAAGCAAGAAGGGGTCAAAAGGTAAGGGTTAAAGAAGTAATGGTTCATGGTCTTGGCATTGGAGATATAGGGAAAACTGTATTAGAACATAGAACTTTACTTGGCAAAGAAGGAATGGTTGTTGTTGCTATCAAGGCGTCAAAAAAAGGAAGGGTTTTGTCAAAACCACAAATTGTTACAAGGGGATTTGTTTTTGAGGGAATTTCAAGCGGTCTTTTGAATGATGCGGTTCAAAGACTTTCCAAATATTTAAATACTTTAAGAAATACAGATTCCAAAAAATTAAAACAAGAGACCATAAAATATCTGGAGGCCCATTTTTATCAAACTACTGGTCGCTCTCCAATGATAATCCCGATTGTGGTTGAAGTATAGCTTCCTCACCCCAAGTTTGGTATGATGTACATATTACATATGGCCAAGAAATATAAAAAGAGAAAAGTAGATAAAAGAGCTTTTAAATTAAAACTTAAACCACAGACTTACGCTTCTGTTGCACAGATTGTCTTTTTTGCAATTGCAATTTTAATCGTCATTTCTTTTTCGAGAAATGGTCTTGTTCTTATTAAATTAAATGATTTTATGGTCAATATTTTTGGTTGGGCTACTATATTCTTGCCTTTTATTTTTTTATCCTTTGCCTTTGTGGTAAGCAGGATTAAACTCCCCATTTCTCAGCCAAATGTAATAGTTGGTTCAATTTTATTATTTTTGTCTTTAGCCGCTGTTGGAAAATCTGGGAATTTAGGCCTTTTATTTTGGGATGGGATCTCAACTTTAATAACACCAATAGGGGCTTATGTTATTTTAATCGGCCTTTGTCTTACTGGACTTATCGTTATGTTTAACACCTCATTCGATCAGGTTTTTAAATTTGTGAAATCTGCTTTTAGAGTGGTTTCTTTTTATGTTCTTGGTCAAAAATCGGCAGGTGGTGGGAGGATCTCACCTAAAAAGGATTTCAAAATATCCGGTTCGGGTGTTAATCCTACCCCAGCTATTAATAGCATCCAAGATGCTTCAAAGGCAAAAGAGGAAAATTTTGAAGAAAAATTAGTAAGTAATATTAAAGGAGACGATCAAATATGGAAATACCCAACACCTGATATTTTTTCGGATGATGCTTTGGGTAGGGTTGATAGGGGGGATATTAATGGTAATGCCGATATTATTGAAAAAACACTTGAATCATTTGGGATAACTGCAAAAGTTGTCGAAGTTAATCTTGGCCCTGCAGTTACCCAATACGCAATTGAGGTGGCTTTGGGCACAAAACTTAGTAAAATTACAGCCCTTGAAAGAGATTTGGCTCTTGCCCTTTCTGCTCCGACTGGTGCAATAAGAATTGAGGCTCCAATTCCGGGAAGAAATTTAGTTGGGATTGAACTTCCAAACAGGTCTCCTGAATTTGTACCAATTAAAAGAGTCTTAGAATCAGAAGAAATGTCTTCTAGAAAATCTAAACTTGCTGTAGCTTTGGGGCTTGATGTTTCTGGTAAACCTGTTGTTGCCGATATTTCTAAAATGCCTCACCTTTTGGTTGCTGGCCAGACTGGGTCAGGAAAATCGGTTGCCATAAATACATTTTTAGCTTCGATTTTATATAGAAGTAGTCCGTCTGAAGTTAAATTTATTATGGTTGACCCCAAAAGAGTTGAGCTAACAGGATACAATGATATCCCACATTTATTATCACCTGTAATTGTAGAAAATGACAAAGTTTTATCTGCTCTAAAATGGTTGACAAGGGAAATGGATAGAAGATATGAACTTTTTTCTAAAGCTGGCGCAAGAAACATTGAGAGTTATAATGAAATGAGTGGCTTTCAGGCTCTTCCTTATATAGTCTTATTTATTGATGAGCTTGCCGACATAATGTTGCTTTCCCCAGTTGAAGTTGAGGAGGCAATTACAAGACTTGCACAAATGAGTAGAGCTGTTGGAATCCACATGGTACTTGCTACCCAAAGGCCATCGGTAAATGTTATAACAGGGCTAATCAAGGCCAATATTCCTGCAAGAATTGCTTTTGCGGTATCGTCTTTAATTGATTCAAGGGTTATATTGGATACTCAAGGGGCCGAAAAGCTTTTGGGTAGAGGTGACATGCTTTATCTTCCTCCTGATCAGGCAAAACCAACTCGTATCCAAGGTGCTTTTGTATCTGATACCGAAATTAAAGGGCTCCTAAATTTTATTAGAAATCAGGGAGTTCCTGTTCAATATACAGAAGAAGTAACAACTCTTACCAAATCAGGTAAGGTGCCCGTTCCTGGGGTAACAGGAGATACAGATAATATGTTTGCCGATGCTGTAAAGATTGTTTGCCAATATGATAGAGCCTCTGCATCACTTTTACAAAGGAGGCTTTCGATGGGCTATGCCAGAGCCGCAAGGGTGATTGACCAACTTGAAGCTGCAGGTGTGATTGGACCATCTGACGGGACATCAAAACCCAGAGATGTTTTGATTAAGGATGCGGAAGAGTTCCTATCCTCAATTTCAAAATAACATTAAAACAAAATTATATGCTTACTATTGGAGAATATTTAAAAAGCAGGCGCCTTGAGAGAAAGATTACTCTTAATTTTTTAGAAAAAGAAACAAAAATAAAAAAAGAATTTTTACAGGCAATAGAGAATAATTTATGGGATAAATTGCCCGAATTTCCAGTTGTTTCTGGATTTGTTAAAAATATTAGTCTAATTTTAAAAATCGACCCAAATACGGCAAACGCGATACTAAGAAGAGATTATCCCCCCAAAAAATTAACAGTTAATCCCAAACCTGATATAAAAACAAAAATTTTGTGGTCTCCTAAATTTTCGTTTGTTTTTGGAGTGGTGGCATTTTTATTTGTCGTGCTTTCATATCTGGGATATGAATATTCAAAGTTTGTGAAGCCGCCAATTTTAGAAATTTTTGAGCCTAAAGAAAATCAAGTGCTAATTGAAAAAAAGATAAGAGTAGAAGGTAAAACCACCACAGATGCAACCATTTTTGTCAACAATCAGCAGGCGATAGTTGACAAAAATGGAAATTTTGAGACAGTAATTGAAATTGATAAAAACACAAAAGAACTTAAATTTATTGCAACTTCTCGTTCAGGCAAAAAAACAGAGATTGTCAGACGGGTGTCGGTGGATATAGACTAGTTTATGGATTCAGTACAAAGATTATTAATTATCGTTGTTATTAGTTTAACTGTTCTTCTTGTGATAGTTGGAATTCAGGTGGTTTTTATAATTTTAGACCTTAGAAAAGCCATTAAAAGGCTGAACTCAATTTTAGAAGATGCAATTTTGGGAGGTGGGTTAATTAGACCTGAGAAATTAACGGGTATTATGGAACTTTTCAAAAAAAACAAAATCACCACAACCCACGGGCAGGAATAGTGTATAATTAGCCTCATGATTACTAGTGATCAGGTTAGAGAAAAGTATTTAAAGTTTTTTGAAAAGAGGGGGCATAAGATTATTAACCCTGCTCCATTAGTTCTTGAAAATGATCCAACCACACTGTTTACAAGTTCTGGCATGCAACCGCTTGTCCCCTACCTAATGGGAGAACCTCATAACGACGGGAAAAGGTTAGTTGATAGCCAACCCGCAATAAGACTTCAGGACATTGATGAAGTTGGTGACAATCGCCACACAACATATTTTAAAATGCTGGGTAATTGGAGTTTGGGTGATTATTTTAAAAAAGAACAACTTTCATGGATTTGGGAATTTTTAACTAAGGAATTAAGATTGCCAAAAGAAAAATTATATGTTTCTGTTTTTGAGGGTGATGGTTTGGTTCCTAAAGATTTAGAATCTAAAAGAATATGGCTTGATTTGGGAGTTGGTGAAAATCAAATTTTTGAGTATGGAGTAAAAAAGAACTGGTGGAGTAGAAGTGGGACTCCTTCCCAAATGCCAGTTGGTGAAATTGGAGGGCCAGATAGTGAAATATTTTTTGATTTTGGTGATGACTTAAAACTTCATGAAAATTCGCAGTGGAAAGATGAAGTTTGCCACCCAAATTGTGACTGTGGTAGATTTTTAGAGATTGGTAATTCAGTTTTTATCCAATATAAAAAAACTGACATGGGATTGGAAGAACTTCCCCAGAGAAATGTTGATTTTGGAGGTGGACTTGAAAGAATAACTGCAGCTTTAAACAACGATCCTGATATGTTTAAAACTGATATCTACTGGCCAACAATTGAAAAATTAGAAAAAATAACTGGCAAACAGTATGATGATCAGAGAAAAAATTTCAGAATAATTGCAGATCACTTGAGAGCTTCAGAAGCTTTAATTAAAGACGGACTGGTGCCTTCAAATAAAATGCATGGTTATGTTTTAAGAAGACTAATTAGAAGAATTGCAACAAAAATAGATGACTTTGAAAAAATAACTGACAATAGAGTAATTATAGAAGAACTTAAGAAATTTAAAGTAAGTTTAGATAAAGGACTAAAAGAAATTTCAAAAGTTGAAAAAATCACAGGTAAGATTGCATTTAATTTATACCAGTCATATGGTTTTCCGCTTGAACTGACAGTTGAACTTTTCAGAGAAAAAGGCCAAGAAGTCAATTTAGAAGAATTTAGAAAAGAATTTGAAGGGCACAAAGAAAAATCCCGCTCGCTTTCATCTGGGGTATTTAAAGGTGGGCTTGCTGATCATTCTCCAGAAGTAGTTAAATTACATACCGCTACACATTTACTTTTGGCCTCTTTAAGAAAAGTATTAGGTCCTCATGTTATACAAAAGGGACAAAATATAATCAAAGAGAGGTGTAGATTTGACTTTCCTCACACGCAAAAGTTAGATCAAGTTCAGCTTAAAGAAGTTGAGGATATGGTAAACAATGTTATTAAAAGGGGTCTACCAGTCAGTTATAAAGTAATGCCTAAAGATGAAGCTATTAAAACCGGTGCTATCCATGCTTTTAACGAAAAATATGCTGATACGGTAAAGGTTTATACTATTGGTGATTTCAGTAACGAATTTTGCGGTGGGCCGCATGTTGAAAATACAAAAGAGATTGGTCATGTTACAATTAAGAAGCAAGAGAAAATAGGTAGTGGAATAATTAGAATTTATGCTGTCCTTACTTAACAAAAAGCCAGAAAAAAAAGAAAATTATTGGGCCATCTTGATTGAAAGTAATTGGGTGGCTTCTGCAATATGGGAAATTGAAAACGGAATTGTAAAAACTATAGCTGTTTCTGAAACAGTAAGATTTGAAGACAATCTCGTTCAGGCCGTTGATACAGCGCTTTCTAGTTGCGTACAAAAAATTGACGAAAAGATTCCCGAACCTGAAAAAACGGTTTTTGGACTTCCATCTTCATGGACTACAAACGGCGAAATTACCAGCGAAAATTTAGAAAAGTTAAAAAAGGTCTGCGAGGGTTTGTCGCTTGTGCCATCAGGGTTTGTGGTTTTAGCTGATGCTCTTGCCCACTATCTTAAAAATGAAGAGCAAGTTCCATTTAGCGGAGCACTTTTAGGAATTAGTGATGACACTTTAGATTTCTCGATTTTTAACCTGGGTAAGGTCACTAATTCTACAAATATTTCAAGAAGCGTGTCAGTTGCTGACGATTTAGTTGAAGGGTTGTCTAGATTTGGTCTTGATTCATCAAATCTACCATCGAGAATTATTTTATATAACCAAAAAGAAACAGAACTCGAGGAGATTCAAAACGAACTTAATAGTTCTGATTGGCAAAATTTTGATACTGTTAAATTTATTCATCCCCCCAAAATTGAGATCTTAAACTCTGAAAAAAAGATACTTGCAGTTTGTCTTGCGGGGGGTGTTGAGTTGGGAGATGTTTCAGGCATTGAAACAGAAAATGCAGTTGAAGAGGATATAAATATAGCTCCTCCTGACACATCCATCGCCAAAGACTTGGGCTTCGAAGAAATTGAGGTTGGTCAAAAATCTAAAATTGAATTGTCAAAAATAAATGTTCCAAAGATTAACATGCCGAAGATAAATTTTAAATTACCACGGTTAAATGGTAAACCCGTAGTTATAGGCGTGGTATCCTTTGCCACCTTTTTAACTGCCGGTTTTATAATGTGGTGGTTTTTGCCAAAAGCTGGTGTTACGGTCTATGTTTTACCCAAAAAATTAGAAGAAATGATATCTATTGATTTATCAAAAGACTTAGAAAGTAAAGAAATAAATGTTAGTGTTGAAGGAGAAAAAACAAAATCTACAACAGGTATAAAAACTGTAGGTGAAAAAGCAAAGGGAAAAGTTGAAATAAGAAATTCTATGGGTATTCCCGTTGACTTGCCTTCTGGAACTGTTTTGACATCGTCCTCAAATTTAAAATTCACAACAGCTCAATCAAGCTCCGTTTCTGGCCAAGTTTTGGTCGGGTCTCCTGGTAAATCCGAAGTTGATGTTGAGGCGTCGTCAATTGGTTCGGAATATAATTTATCAAAAGATGAGGTTTTTAAGGTCGGAAGTTACCCCCAGTATGAATTGGCGGCATTTTCATTGGATAATTTTTCAGGTGGAACAAGCAGGCAAATATCTGCGGTATCTGAAGAAGACAGAGAGGTGTTATTAAAACAGTTGGAGGACGAATTGATGGACTTGGCAAAAGAAAAATTAAAAGAAAGATTGAATTCAAAGGAAATGATGGTTGAATCTACACTAACTAAAGAAAATATAAATGAAGGCTTCAGCAACAAAGTGGGAGACGAGGCAACGAGTTTGAGATTGTCGTTAAAGTTTGAAGTCAAAGTAAAAATTGTATCATCTGAAAAACTAGCCGAAATTGCTAAAAACACTTTAGAAATGAAAATACCCGAAGGCTTTATATTAAGAAATGATCAAATATCATACGATTTTGAAGGACTGGAAAAAGATAGTAGATTAGAAGCGAGAGTTTCAGCCAATCTTTTACCTGATATTGATACATCTGAAATTGCAAAAAAAATTTCCGGAAAATATCCAGAGATTGCCGAAGAATATTTAAAAAGCGTGCCGGGGTATGTAAGGGCACAGTTTAGGTTTAAACCACTACCTGGAAAACTTGGAACACTTCCCCATGTTCCAAAAAATATTTCAGTTGGGTTATCTGCTGAGAAGTGATAATGATTAAAAGAAAAATCATAAGAATTGCGGCCACAATTTCAGCCCTTTCGGGCATTGTCATTATTGTTTCAACAATTTGGCCGATAATAGAATACCAATTAACGGATGCTAATGCGTATTCTACTTTAATCTCCCCTCTTTCAAACGATTCAGATTATACTAAGGCCTCAACTTGGTTTCCAAGTGCCCCTAATAATGATAAATTTAATGAAACAAAAGTCTCTTTTTATACAATATCAATACCTAAACTTAAAATAGATAAAGCAACTGTTGCCATAGGAGGCGAGGATTTGTCAAAAAGTTTAGTACAGTATCCTGGAACGGCACTTCCTGGTAAAAATGGTAATGCGGTAATTTTTGGTCATTCAATACTTCCTATTTTTTATAACCCTAAAAATTATATGGCAATTTTTTCAACATTACCGACTCTTAAAAAAGGAGATGATATTTTTATAAATTTTGACGGAATAGAATATAAGTTCAAAGTTGAGGAGATGGTTGAAATATATCCGTCTGATATACAAATTCTGGAACAAAATTTATCGGACTCTTTTATAACCCTTGTAACTTGTGTTCCGCCAGGTGACCCTCGAAATCCCAAAAGGTTATTAGTAAAAGCAAGGGTGGTAACATGAGTATATGAAATACTTAGGCATTGATTATGGAAGGAAAAAAGTAGGTCTTGCAATTTCTGATGGGAAATTGGCGGACCCCCTGAAAGTGATTAGATATAAAGATATAAATTGGTTAGTAGAACAAGTAGGACAAATAGTAGAAACAGAACAGGTGGGACAGGTGGTAGTGGGAGTGTCAGAAGGTAAAATGGCAGATGAAATTAAAAATTTTGTTTTGACTCTTTCCTTGTCACTCTCTCATGTTTCCTGTGTATTGTTTGATGAAACATTAACCTCACAAGACGCAATTAATTTTTCAATTCAAGGTGGAATAAAAAGAAAGAAAAGAAAGAAAATGGAAGATGCTTATGCAGCAACAATAATGCTTCAAAATTATTTAGATTCAAAATAGTCTTTTCCCAATTGACTACGCATTTTTCATGGTATAATTTACTAAGATGTTTAAAAATGTGATAGCACCCATACAAGCATGGCTTTTGTCGCAGGGCAAATGTGTGGGTTGTGGCATGCCCCTTTCCAAAGCTAAATCTACCCCATATAAGGGTAATAACAAGATGGTTACTTGTAAATGTAATCGTATGTATGTATTAGACACCAAGGCCAATAAATACAGAAGAGCGCTTTTGAGTGAGATATGATCTCACAAATCCTAATTCCTAATCAGATTCTAATAAACAATTATCAATGAAAAAAGTTTTGTTAACTTTAATTATTTTTATAATACTGGTATCTATTGGAGTTTTTTTTATCAAGTTTCAAATGTCTCCAGTTTCAAGCGATAATTTGGTACAGGAGTTTTTAATAACTAAGGGTTCAAGCGTGGCTAAAATTGGTAAAGATTTAAAAAAGGCGGGTTTAATTAAAAATGACATTGTCTTTAAGTTTTATGTTCAGGCTACAAATTCTCAGACCAAAATTCAGGCGGGTGAATATGAACTTTCAAAAAACTTAAGTTTAAATCAAATTGTAGAAATTTTAAAAAAGGGTCCAAAAGAAATTTGGGTAACAATTCCGGAGGGAATGAGGAGGGAGGAAATAGCTTTAAAATTTGCATCAAGCTTAGATAAAGATGAAACTTTTGTAAAAGAATTTTTGAAATTAACAGAAGATAAAGAAGGTTATTTATTTCCTGATACATATCTTTTCCCAAAAACTGCTTCAGCTTCAAGTATAGTTAAAAAAATGACAGGACTTTTTGATATAAAATTTAAAGATGTAAGTTACAAAGAACTAATTATAGCTTCTCTTTTAGAGAGAGAAACATTAACCGATGAAGAAAAGCCTGTTGTTGCAGGAATTCTTTATAAAAGGCTTGAAAATGACTGGCCATTGCAAGTTGATGCAACCCTTCAGTATATAAAGGGCGATTGGAAACCAGTTTTCCCACAAGATAAAGAATTAAAATCTCCATATAACACTTATAAAAATCTTGGCCTTCCACCCAGACCAATTTCAAATCCCGGAAGTTCATCAATCAATGCTTCCCAAAATCCTGAAATTTCAGATTATTGGTTTTATATTCATGATACAAAGGGAGTTATTCATTATGCCAAAACAATCGAAGAACATAATCTTAATATTAGAAGATACTTGAATTAATTTTTTCCTATTGACAGAGTTTGAAAATTGAATATAATCCAGTTTAGGCCTACGATTGTAGGCTCTCCCGTTTTCGGGACTTTTATTTTATCTAAAAATTAATGAAGTCCAAAAGAAGAAATTTCGGCAAAGAGGAAAGCAATTTACCAAAACTTGATTTGGTTGCTATTCAAAAAGAATCCTGGATTCAATTTTTGGAAAAAGGTATTAAAGAAGAATTGATTTCAATTTCCCCAATTGATGATTTTACAGGTAAAAATTGGCAACTTATATTTGGAGATCATTCACTGGGAAGACCCCAAATTACATCTTCATACGCCAAACTTAAGGGTTTGACCTACTCAGCTCCATTAAAAATTACAGCAACTCTTATAAACAAAAGAACGGGTAAGGAAGTATCTCAAGAGGTCTTTTTGGGTGATCTTCCTCAAATGACCGATAGGGGAACATTTATTATAAACGGTATTGAAAGAACCGTAATTAATCAAATCGTCAGATCTCCCGGCGTTTATTTTTCAGGGGAACTCGATCCATCTTCAGGAAGGATTTTGTATAAAGGTGAAATTAGACCAATGCACGGCACATGGCTTGAGTTTGAAATAACTAGAGGAGACTTGGTTTATGCAAGAATAGATAGAAGGAAAAAAGTATTGGCGACAGTTCTTCTTAGGGCTTTTGGGATGGAGGATGAAGGGGCAATTTTAGATTTCTTTAAGGAAATTGATAGAGATAAGGATCATAAATATATTACTAAAACTCTTGAAAAAGACAACACCAAATCAAGAGACGAAGCCCTTCTGGAAATTTATAGAAAACTAAGACCAGGCGAACCAGTTTTAGTTGATAATGCCACAACTCTTTTTGAAGGAATGTTTTTGGATAAAAGAAGATACGATTTGGGGGCTGTTGGAAGATATAAAATGAATAAAAGGTTAAACAATCAAAATGTTGAAAAAAATGTTACAGTATTAAGTCTTAAAGACATTGTTTCGACGCTTGCATATTTAATTGGGCTCCAAAATGGTGATGGAAGGGTGGATGATATAGATCACCTTTCAAATAGAAGATTAAGAAGGGTTGGTGAGTTGGTAAGTATCAATGCTTTTAGAATTGGACTTCTAAGATTAGAAAGAAGCATTAAAGAAAAAATGAGCCTGATTTCTCCTGATGATAAGCCACTTCCATCAAATTTAATAAATGCTAGACCTTTGATCTCGTCCCTTAATGAGTTCTTTAGGAGTAATCAGCTTTCAACAATTTTAGATAATACAAATCCGCTTTCTGAGATTGATAATCTAAGAAGAGTTTCGGTTTTAGGAAGTGGTGGAATAAATAGAGAAAGGGCATCGTTCTCAATTCGTGATGTTAACTCGTCCCAATATGGAAGAATTGACCCGGTTAAAAGTCCAGAAGGACCAAACATTGGGCTGGTTACTTATTTGACACTTTATACAAGAGTAAATGAATTTGGATTTTTGGAAACCCCCTATAGAAAGGTTGAAAAAATAGACAAAAAAGTAAGAGTAACTGATGAGATAGTTTATTTAACTGCAGAAGATGAAGAAGACTACAATATTTCCCATTCTGGAATAAACATTGATGAAAAAGGGTACATTTTGGATAAAAGGGTGGCCATTAGAAATAAAGGGAATTTTACTGAAGGACCAGCAGAAACTTTGGATTTTGTAGATGTTACACCCAGACAAATTGTTAGCGCTTCGACTTCCCTAATTCCATTTTTGGCTCATGATGAAGGAAATAGAGCCCTAATGGGATCAAATATGCAAGGTCAATCTGTTCCTTTGGTTCTCCCTGAATCTCCGGTTGTTGGAACTGGGATGGAGGCTGAAGTTGCAAATGCAATGGGCAAAGTCGTTGTGGCCAGAAATTCAGGAATTGTTGAATATGCAGACAATGAGAAAATTATAGTTAAACTTGATTCAAAAATTTCGGTAGACCAGTCAACTGAAGATATTGAGGTTATTGATGGTGGTAAAAAAGAATCCTATTTTTTGATCAAATTTGAGAGGACTGCACACTCAACTTGCTATAACCAAAGAGTGTTAGTGGTGCCCGGTCAAAAAGTCAATAAAGGGGATGTTTTGGCAGATGGTCCTGCTTGTGAAAACGGGGAGCTTGCATTAGGAAGAAATTTAGTTGTTGCATATACAACTTATGGAGGATATGGGTTTGAAGATGCAATTTTAATTTCTGATAGATTGGTAAAAGAGGATCTTTTAACATCGATTCATATTGAAGAATATGATGCAGAAGTGGTGGATACTAAACTTGGACCCGAAGAAAGAACCAAAGATATTCCAAATGTTTCAGAGGCCGAACTCGCAAATTTGGCCGATGATGGAATAGTGGTGGTTGGTGCTGAAGTGGGGCCAAATGATATTTTAGTCGGTAAAATTGCCCCGAAGGGTGAAACAGAATTAACTGCTGAAGAAAGACTTCTTCGAGCTATTTTTGGTGAAAAAGCAAGAGAAGTAAGGGATACCTCACTTCGAGTTCCGCATGGAGAAAAAGGAATTGTTGTTGGAGTAAATATTTTAGACAGAAGCAAGGGCGATGAATTGGGCCCGGGTGTGATTGAAAAAATTACCGTTAAAGTGGCCCAGATTCGAAAAATCACAGTGGGGGATAAAATTGCGGGAAGGCATGGCAATAAGGGTGTTATTGCAAAAATCATGGCAACAGAAGATATGCCATATATGCCCGACGGAACGCCTGTTGATATAATTATTTCACCACTTTCAGTCTTGTCCCGTATGAATTTAGGGCAACTATTGGAGGCTCATTTTGGATTGGCTTTAAAACTAAAAGGAGAAAAAGGAGCATTTCCAGTTTTTGATCATATTGCTGAAGACGATTTAATAAGGGAATTAAAATTAGCTGGTTTATCTGTAAATGGCAAAACAAGACTTACAGACGGAAGAACAGGCGAACAATTTAAAGAAGACACGGTTGTCGGAATTGGCTATATCCTCAAACTTAAACATATGGTTGAGGATAAAACTCATGCGAGGTCAACTGGACCATACTCACTTGTTACACAACAGCCCTTAGGCGGTAAGGCGCAAATGGGTGGACAAAGACTAGGAGAAATGGAAGTATGGGCACTAGAGGCACACAGAGCCCAACATATTTTACAGGAAATGCTTACTATAAAGTCTGATGATATTGTGGGAAGGGCCAAGGCTTTTGAGGCGATAGTCAAGGGAATCGATATTCCTCAATCTACCATACCTGAGTCGTTTAAGGTTTTAGTTAGAGAGCTTAATTCTTTGGGGTTAAATATTATACCTAAGGGAGTGGTTCTTGCCAAAAATACCGATGATGAGGTATTATTCGAAAAAGCTTCGGAAATTGTTGCTGTGGAAAAACCGACTAATGCTGAAGGTCCAATGGAAGTGAAGGTACTAGAATAAAATTATGTCAAACAATCAAAACGATCAAATATTAGATTTTAAAAATTTAGAGGATTTTAACTCTTTAGTTATTAGACTTGCATCAAATGATGACATTCGAAAATGGAGTAGGGGTGAGATTACAAAACCAGAAACAATAAATTATCGGACACTAAAGTCGGAAAAAGACGGGCTTTTTGATGAAAAGATTTTTGGACCAACAAAAGATTGGGAGTGTTACTGTGGAAAATACAAAAGAATCAGATATAAAGGGGTAATTTGCGACAAATGTGGAGTTGAGGTCGCACAGTCAAGAGTCAGAAGAGAAAGAATGGGACATATAAGTTTAGCTTGCCCAGTTGCCCACATTTGGTACTTTAAAGGTGCCCCAAGTAAAATTTCAACCATCTTAGGCGTACCCCCAAGGTCACTTGAGCAAGTTGTTTATTTTGCTAGGTACCTGGTTTTAAGCGTAGATGAAGACAAAAAGAAAGATGCCATAAAAATATTGGAGAATGCCTTAAAGGAAAACGAGACTAAGATTAAAGAGGATTTCAAATCAAAAAGAGAAGCATTAAAACAAGAATCTGAAAAAGCAAGAGAAAGAATTGAAGCAAAGGTGAAAGATAAAGAACAAGCCTCTTTAGCTATTTCAGAAGTTGATTTAACCGCCAGAAAAAAAGAAACACTTTTAAACGAAGAAGAAAATTCAAGTATTTCAAGAAATTCAAGGCTTTTTGAGAACTTGACAAGTTTAGTTAAAGGGCTAAAAGTTTTAAGTATTCTCTCAGAAGAAGAATATGATGAACTCTATAATTATGGTGCATCTGAATTTTTTGATGCTAAAATGGGAGCTGAGGCGGTTTTGCAAGTCTTAGACAAAGTGAATTTAGATAATCTCTCTTTAGAGTTAAGAAAAGAAATTGAAGATGTTAAAAATAATTCATTAAAATATTTAAAAGCAGTAAAAAGGTTGAAACTGATTGATGGGATCAGGAAAGCTAAAGTTATTCCATCTTGGATGATATTAAAGGTTCTCCCCGTCCTTCCACCCGATCTTCGCCCAATGGTTCAGCTTTCAGGAGGCAGGTTTGCAACATCTGATTTAAATGATCTTTATAGAAGAGTGATAAATAGAAACAATCGTTTAAAGCATCTGATTGGGCTTGGTGCGCCCGAAATAATACTTCGTAACGAAAAAAGAATGCTTCAGGAAGCCGTCGATTCGCTTTTGGATTCGTCTCAAAGAAAAGCAACCAGAAGAGCAAGAGGAAGACAGCCTTTGAGGTCGCTTTCAGACATGTTAAAAGGTAAACAAGGAAGATTTAGACAAAATCTGCTAGGAAAAAGAGTTGATTATTCAGGAAGAAGTGTAATTATAGTTGGACCAGAACTTAAACTTAATCAGTGCGGTCTTCCAAAAGAAATGGCTTTGGAGATGTTTAAGCCATTCGTCTTAAAGGAGATGATTGAAAGAGGAATTGCCCCAAATGTCAAATCGGCTAAAAATATGCTTGATAGAAGACCACCTGAAGTGTTTGATATTTTGGAGGAGATTACAAAAGATCATCCTGTTCTTCTAAATCGTGCGCCAACACTTCATAAGCTCTCGATTCAAGCTTTTTACCCAATATTAATTGAAGGGCAGGCGATAAGGCTTCATCCTGCAGTTTGCGCTGGCTTTAACGCAGATTTTGACGGAGACCAAATGGCAGTTCATGTTCCCTTATCCAAAAAAGCTATCGAAGAGGCAAGAAATTTAATGCTTCCAGAAAAGAACCTATTAAGGCCAGCAGACGGTACTCCCGTATCTACTCCCGCCAGTAAGGAAATGGCCTTGGGAGTTTACTACTTAACATCAATTGACTCAAGAATTGAAGAAAGTAAGACTGTCTATGCAGACAAAAATGAGGCAATTTTGGCTCATCAGAGTGGAAAAATTGAATTGAGACAGGAGATAAGCGTATTTGTCGATGGGAAAATAATTAAAACTACGGTTGGAAGGATTTACTTTAATGAAATACTTCCTGAAAATTTCTCATTTGTCAATGAATCAGCGACATCAAGTGTTATAAAGAAATTATTTAGCCAGGCTTATGCCACATCTACATCGGAGAGGGTGGTTCAAATGATAGATGATGTTAAGTCAGTAGGGTTTATGGCCGGAACAATTTCTGGAATTTCATTCGGAGTTTTTGATGCACCAATATTGCCTAATAAAAAAGATATTTTGAAGAAAGCTGAAGAAAGAATTGCCGAGATTGAGGAAAACTTTAATTTAGGGCTTATTACAACGGAAGAAAAGAAGAGAATGAGTAAGGAGATTTGGCTTGAGGTGTCAGATGATTTGGCAGATAAAACATGGGATTTGATGGAGCCCACTAATCCAATTAGAGTAGTAATTGATGCAAAAGTAGGTAGGGCATCTCGTGATCAGGTTAAACAGTTATCAGCAATTAGGGGGTTGGTCGTAGATCCTCTTGGAAAAATTGTTGAGCTTCCAATTAAGAGCAACTTTAGGGAGGGTCTTTCTGTTTTTGAATATGTAACATCATCAAGAGGTTCAAGAAAAGGTTTGACTGATACAGCAATCAAGACGGCAGATGCGGGATATTTAACCAGAAGACTTGTTGATGTGTCCCATGATTTAATTATTAGACTTGATGATTGTGGAACTGATAAGTTTATCGAAGTTGTTAAAAGTGAAAGACCATCAAGTTTTAACCAAAGAATTACTGGTAGATTTTTGGCAAGTGACATCAAAGATAAAAACAATAAAGTTTTGGCGGTTAATGGAGATTTAATTACTGAAGATTTGGCATCTAAAATTGAAGAAAATGAAATTGAAACAGTAAAGGTCAGATCACCTTTGACATGTCAGGCTAGATATGGTTTGTGTGCCAAATGTTATGGTTGGGACTTGTCGACAAAGTCAGTTGTCGAATTGGGGTCACCTGTTGGGGTTGTTGCGGCCCAGTCTATTGGTGAACCTGGAACACAGTTAACACTTAGAACTAAACACGCAGCAGGAGCGGTTGGTGTTGATGTCACACAAGGTTTACCTAGAGTTGAAGAATTGGTTGAAGCTAGGACTCCAAAAGTTGTATCTGCAATTTCTGAAATTTCTGGAAAAGCAATTGTTTCTGAATTAGACGAAGGTTATAAGGTTGTCATTAGGGGGTCAGGTAAAACTAAAGATGAAAAAGAGTATATTGTTGCCAAGACTTTAGAGCTTAGAATTAAAGATAATGAAGTTATTGAAGCTGGTACACCCCTTGCTTATGGCCCATTAGATATTAGAGAAGTATTAACAATTCAAGGTCTAAAAGCAGCTCAAGAGTATTTAGTCGCTGAGCTTCAAAAAGTCTACGAGTCACAAGGAATTGGTATAAATGACAAACATTTTGAAGTGATTGTCAGGAAAATGAGTGACGAGGTGAGAATAGTAAGTGCTGGAGATAGCCAGTTTTTGCCAGGCGAGATAACAAGCATTGCCACATTCGAAATTGAGAATGAAAAAATTATTGCTGCTGGGGGTGAACCGGCAACGGCGCAAAGAATACTTTTAGGGATAACTAAGAGATCTCTTTATACAGATTCGTGGCTTTCAGCTGCATCGTTTGAACAAACAACAGATGTCTTAACAGAAAGCTCACTGCTAGCTAGGGAAGACAAACTAATGGGCCTTAAGGAGAATGTTATAATCGGAAGGCTCATTCCGGTTACCCCCGAAAGAGCCAGAATGGATATGTAAACTATGCCAACACCTAATCAATTAATAAAATACGGAAGAAAGTCAGATAAAAAAAAGTCCAAAACTACTTCATTAAAAAAGTGGTTTAATGCAAAGGATAGATTTTTTGGAGAAAACCCATCCCCCTTTAAGAGGGGTGTGGTTATAGCTGTTCGAACCATGACACCTAGAAAACCTAATTCTGCACTTCGAAAAGTTGCAAGGGTTAGACTTTCGAATAAGCAGGAAGTAACGGCCTATATTCCAGGAGAAGGGCATGAACTTGCTGAACATTCCGTAGTTTTGGTTAGAGGTGGAAGGGTTAAAGATTTATCAGGTGTAAAATATACAATAGTTAGAGGCAAACTTGACACAACAGGTGTTGCAGGAAGAAAAACATCAAGGTCAAGATATGGAGCTAAAAAACAATAAATATGGCAAGAAAAGGAAGAGCAGTTAAAAGAAAAATTGAAAAAGACCCAGTTTATGGAAGCGTTTTGGTGTCAAGGCTTATAAACAGAAGCATGTATGAGGGTAAAAAATCTGTTGCCCAAAAAGAAGTTTATCGGGCCTTTGAAATAATTAAGACAAAAACTAATGATGAGCCTCTGTCTGTTTTTGAAAAAGCAGTTGAGACAGTGAAGCCTGAAATGGAAGTTAGAAGTAGAAGAGTTGGGGGTGCCGCTTACCAAGTACCAACCCAAGTTAGAGGAGATAGAAAGATTTCGCTTGCACTAAGATGGTTGATCACTGCAGCAAGGGCAAGGAGTAATTCAGAATTTCATACATATGGAGAAAAATTAGCCCAAGAAATTTTAGATGTTCTAAAAGGTGAAGGCGGAGCTATCAAGAAAAAACAAGATGTAGAAAAACAGGCAGAAGCAAATAAAGCATTCTCTCACTTCAAATGGTAAACCTATGGTGCTATGTCTAGCGAACTTCAGGAGAAACTCCAAAGAATACAGAAATTATGTGGAAAAGATAGATCAAAAAAAGATATGAATTTGAAATTCATTGATTTTTATGTGATTGATTTAGCTACATAGTTTTGAAGTAAAATTCCTGACATCAAATATTTATCTGCTAATTCCTGTTTAATATCTTTAAACTCATTTAATTCAATTAATATGCTTTTTAAATATTGTGGGTAATTATGATCTTTTACTTTTTCAATTGATTTATTTGCTTCATTTGCGAAAATTAGAGCATTATTAATCGAATTTTTGTGAGTATAATTTGCAATGCGAAACAAATCGTTTGAAATTGCACCTAATAATACTTTAGTATCGCTCATGATAAGATTTCTTTAAAAAAATATTCAGTCAATTTTTTATATTTTTCTTTTATTTCTTCACTTTGAATTTCATTTTTAAGATTGTTATCATTTGGGCGAATATTTATAAAAGAATTAAAATCAATTTCACTAGTTTCTAAATCAATTCCACCGCCCCAAATATTACTTTGTTTTGAACCTTGTTCAAGAAGTATTTTTTCTCCCTCAAAATGCATGTTCATTCCTGCAATGCAGATTTTATTTTCAATATCTATAACTGTTTTGATATAGACCTTAAACATCTCTTTTAAGCCATCAATCTCATTTTTTGTAAACGGCTCAGACTTAGTAATTATCATGGTTAGATTGTAACATAAGTTTCAAGCCTTGAATTCTTCAGAGAAAGAGTAGTATACGACTTATTAAGGAACAAGAAAAAGTTTTTGATGAAGACCTTCTTATTGAAAATTACAAAAAATAATCCCATTGAGTCTTGATTAATTTCTTGTTAAAATCATATTTACTCCATGTTTTTTGGAGTGTTGTTTTGGACTAGTTCCTAACTCCTAGTTTCTAATTACTATTTTTGTATGGCCGAGGAAAAAGCAAAAAAGTCCAGTATGGTTATGACGGTTACTAAAGACCGTCAAGTTCCTTTGGATAAAATTAGAAACATCGGGATTATTGCCCACATTGATGCAGGAAAAACTACAACAACAGAAAGACTTCTTTATGAAACAGGAAGAACTTATAAATTAGGATCAGTCGATGATGGGACAACAGTTACTGACTGGATGGCACAGGAAAGAGAAAGAGGCATAACAATAGTTTCAGCCGCAATTACCGCTTTTTGGGAATTAAAGGAAACCAGTTCCGTAGAGAATGGAAAATATAGAATTAATTTAATAGACACTCCTGGTCATATTGATTTTACTGCAGAAGTTGAAAGATCTCTTAGGGTTCTTGACGGAGCTTTGATGGTTTTTGACGGTAGAACTGGAGTTGAAAGCCAATCTGAAACGGTTTGGAGACAGGCTGATAAATATGATGTTCCAAGAATTTGTGTTTTAAATAAACTTAATTTAATTGGGGCTGATTTTGAAGCTTCAATAAAATCAATTAGAGAAAGATTGGGTGCAAATGCCTCACCTGTAACTTACCCAATTGGATTGGAACATGCACATCGTGGAGTAGTTGATTTAATATCTATGAAGGCCTTAACCTATAAAGCAATTGAAGATCATGCATTAACTGAAGAAGAAATCCCTGCAGACCTACTTGAAATTGTTAAAAAATATAGACAAGAACTTATCGAAAAAGTTTCCGAATTTGATGATAAAGCACTTGAGTATTACATGGAAGGAAAAGAACCAGATGAAATTACTTTAAAAAGAGCAATTAGAAAAGGTGTTATAAGTGGCAAGTTTTTCCCAGTATTTGGTGGAGATAACAGAACTGCAGAAAGCCAACTTTTATTAGATGGAGTTGTTGAATATTTACCATCTCCTACTGATTTGGTAGCAGTAACAGGAACAAACCCCAAAACTGGAGAGGTAGTTAAAAGAGAAAGAAAAAATGAGGAAGTTTTTTCAGGTCTTGCCTTTAAAGTCGTGACCGATCCACATGTGGGAAGGCTTGTTTATGTCAGGGTTTATTCGGGGACACTAAAAACAGGTCAAACAGTATTAAACACCACAAAACAAATTCAAGAAAGAATTGGAAAATTGGTTCTTCTTCATGCTGACCAAAGAGAACTTATAGAAGAAGCATTTGCTGGTGAAATCGTTGCAGTAGTCGGGGTTAAAGACACTTCAACGGGTCACACTATTTGCGATCCATCTCAGCCGATTTATCTCGAGTCGATATCTTTCCCTGAACCAGTTATTTCCCTTGCTATTGAACCTGCAACAAAATCAGATCAGGAAAAAATGGGAATTGCATTAAATAAACTTTCTGATGAAGACCCCACATTTAGAATCAAAACAAATCAGGAAACCGGCCAGACAATTATTGCAGGTATGGGGGAACTTCAGTTGGAGGTTTTGGTTGATAGAATGAAAAGAGAATTTAATGTGGTCGCGACCACAGGTGCACCTCAAGTTGCCTACAAAGAAACTATTAAAAAATATGCAGAGGGTGAGGGTAAATACATTAGGCAAACTGGGGGTAGAGGTCAATATGGGCACTGTTTCATCAAAGTTGAGCCAAAAGGTAGAGGTGAAGGATTTGAGTTTGTTAATCAAATTAAAGGTGGAGCAATTCCGGCAGAATATATTCCTGCAATTGAAAAAGGTGTTAAGGAAAAACTTGAAAATGGAATCATGGCAGGATTTCCACTAGTTGATGTTAAGGTGATCGTTTATGATGGAACCTATCACGATGTAGATTCTTCTGAAATGGCCTTTAAGATTGCGGGATCGATGGGGGTTGAGGATGCTGTCAGAAAAGCTGACATGGTTCTTCTGGAACCTATTATGAAGGTTGAGGTTTTTACACCTGCAGAATATATGGGTGATGTTATGGGAGACCTTTCTAGTAAAAGAGGGCAGATTTCAGGGAGTGAAGAAAAGGCAGGAGAAACAGTTATCTATGGGATGGCACCTTTAGCTGAACTTTCAGGTTATGCAACTAAATTGAGATCTCTTACACAAGGAAGGGCAAGAGCATTCATAGAACCTTCCCATTATGAAGAGGTTCCAGCTCATATTGCAGCTCAAATTGTAGCTAAATCCGGCAAGGTCGAAATGCCTCGTGGCTAACACCAAATTTCAAATTTATAATGAAAATTATCAACTAATTGATAATTAAATATTAAATAAATGAAAATTTATTGAAAATTGTAAATTAGATTTAACCTTATTTTAGGTGTTGACACTTTTTGTTGGTGTCATTTATAATACCTTTGCTTGAGGCAATAGAGATGCCTCTTGTTTTTTGAAAGATTTGAAAATATAATAATAAAACTATGGCACCAGCAGATACAAAACAAAAATTTGATAGGACGAAACCACATGTCAATGTTGGTACTATTGGCCATGTAGATCATGGAAAGACAACTTTAACGGCTGCTATTACTACCGTTCTTGCAAAAAATTTTCCGGGTGGAGTAAATAAGGCCTATGCATTTGATCAAATTGATGCGGCACCAGAAGAAAAGCAAAGAGGAGTTACAATTAACATTTCCCATGTAGAGTACGAAACCAACAAAAGGCACTATGCTCATATTGATGCTCCAGGCCACGCAGAC
The DNA here is from genome assembly GCA_020061305.1 of Candidatus Woesebacteria bacterium. Classification (GTDB taxonomy): domain Bacteria; phylum Patescibacteriota; class Microgenomatia; order UBA8517; family UBA8517; genus DYGS01. Next base: position 157,848 of record JAGUYM010000014.1, read on the forward strand.
TACATCAAAAACATGATTACGGGTGCAGCTCAAATGGACGGTGCCATTTTGGTTGTATCGGCTCCGGATGGACCAATGCCTCAAACAAGAGAACATGTTATTCTTGCCCGTCAGGTTAATGTTCCGGCACTTGTAGTTGCGCTTAATAAGTGTGATGCCATGACAGATCCAGAGCTTTTGGATTTGGTCGAAGCAGACATTCGAGACCTTCTTAAGAAATATCAGTTCCCTGGTGATGAAATCCCAGTTGTAAGGGTTTCCGCACTTAAGGCAATGGAAGGTGATGCAGAGGCTCAGAATGGAATCTTGGAACTCATGAAAAAAGTAGATGAGTATATTCCTGATCCAGTCAGAGATACTGAAAAGCCATTCTTGATGCCGGTTGAAGATGTTTTCTCAATCTCGGGTCGTGGAACGGTTGTTACAGGTAGAGTTGAAAGAGGTCAGATTAATGTTAATGAGGAAATTGAGATAGTTGGTATTAAAGCGACACAAAAATCTACAGTTACAGGTCTTGAAATGTTTAGAAAGCTTCTTGATTCAGCAGTTGCTGGCGACAATGTTGGAGTACTTTTAAGAGGTATTGAAAAAGATCAAGTTGAAAGAGGACAAGTGTTGGCAAAGCCCGGATCAGTTACACCACACACAGAGTTTGAAGCTGAGGTTTATATTCTTTCCAAGGACGAAGGTGGAAGACACACACCGTTCTTTACTGGTTACAAACCACAGTTCTTTATAAGAACCGGGGATATTACAGGTGAAGTAAAACTTCCTGAAGGTGTTGAAATGGTTATGCCTGGAGACAATGCAAAGATGAGTGTTAAACTTATTGCTCCAGTTGCAATGGAAGAAGGTTTGAGGTTCGCTATAAGAGAAGGTGGACATACAGTTGGAGCGGGTATTATTACAAAGATAATTGCCTAAATATTATTATTAGCACTTTATTTTATGCAGAGAATTAGAGTTAAGCTAAAAGCTTACGACCACAGAGTACTAGACGAAGCGGCTAGTAAAATTATTGATAGCGCATTGGCTTCAGGTGCAAAAGTTTCAGGACCGACCCCACTTCCAACAGAACGATCGATAACAGTTATTAAGGAATCTCCATTTACGGATAAAGATGCCCAAGAGCATTATGAAGTGTTAATTCACAAAAGAATGATTGATATTATTGATCCCACACCTAGAACAGTGGATTCCTTGGGTAATTTTGACCTCCCTGCTGGCGTCTCCATAGAAATCAAAATATAAATTTTAAATAAATCATTTACTTGCGTAAACCCAGCTTTGTTTGATATAATTCTATTCTATAGAAACATGGAGGTGGTTATACTAGTCTAAACCTTGGAGTTCCTTAGGCTTAAAGGATTAAAGACGCCTTCGGCGTTTTTTTTTGGCTAGCTAGTCTTACTAAAAAAATGAATAAACTATTTGGTATAAAAGATAGAATGACACAAGTTTTTGTCAATGATATTCGTGTTCCTGTAACTGTGGTCAAAATGGAGCCTTCAGTTGTTGCGCAGATTAAGACTATGAAAAAAGATGGTTATCAGGCAATTCAACTAGCTACCCACTTTAATAGAAAACCCAAAAACACTTCTAAACAGCTTCGGGGAAAAATTAAACCACAAAATAATAAATATCCGAGATTTTTAAGAGAAATAAGGGTCGATGATGAGTTTCAATATAAAATTGGAGATCTAATTAAAATAGAAGATGTTTTTGCTGTTGGGGATAAAGTAAAAGTAACTAGTGTAACAAAAGGCAAGGGTTTTGCTGGAGGAATTAGAAGATATGGCTTCCATGGTGGCCCTAAAACACATGGTCAATCGGATCGTCATAGAGCCCCAGGTTCTATTGGTCAAACCACAACTCCTGGGAGAGTTTATAAAGGTAAAAGAATGGCAGGAAGAATGGGGTCAGATACGAAAACAGTTAAAAATTTAAAAATACTTTCTATAGATAATGAAAAAAATACCATTAATTTAAATGGTCCAATACCTGGAGTTCCAGGATCACTGGTTACAATTATTAAATTATGAAAATATCTGACTTAAAATTACCGAAGAAATTTAAGACCAAAGAATTAAATAAATCTACTTTAAAGCAGGTTTTGGGAGTTTATGAAGATAAACTTCATTTAGGACTAAATAAAGTAAAAACTAGATCAGAGATAAACAGAACAAAGAAAAAATGGTATAAACAAAAAGGCACCGGAGGGGCAAGGCATGGAGCAAGATCGGCGCATGTTTTTGTGGGTGGTGGAGTAGCGCATGGCCCAACTGGAGTAAAAAGAATCAAAAAACTTACTAAAAATATCAAAAAATTGGCAACAAATTATGCGATTTCTTTGAAAGAAAAGGAGAAAAATTTGGTTTTGGTTTCGGCTCTTGAAAAGGTTAAAAAAACTGCAGAAATTTCCAAATTTATTAAAAATTTGAACACAGGAAATAAAAAAATATTATTTGCGATAAGTGAAAAAAATAAAGATTCGGTAAAATTTATTAGAAACTTAAGGAATGTCAATGTGATGACTTTTGAAAATCTGAATGCATACCAAATTATAAAGCATGGTATGTTAATAATTGATGAAACTGTGTTTAAAAAAGAAAAAATAAAATGAAAATAAAGCCAATTTATACTGAAAAAAGCTTAGATTTAAGTAAAAAAGGAGTTTACAGTTTTTGGGTTTTGCCAAATTTTAGTAAAAATGAAATTTCAAATTACCTAAAATCCAACTTTGATGTTGTTGTTGGTAATATCAAAACTTTAAATTACAAAAAGCTTAAGAAAAAAACAATGAGAGGGGTAGTTAAAACTATTCCTGCAATGAAGAAGGTGTTGGTAACCTTAAAATCGGGGACACTTAATTGGTATGAGGAAGAGAAAAAGAAGATTAAACCTAAAAAGAAATGAGAAAACTTAAAATTTTATTAAATAAAAAATCAGGCCGAAACAACCAAGGAAGGCTGACCATAAGGCATCAAGGTGGGAGGCATAAAAGATTTTTAAGGCTCATTGATTTTGTGAGAAGCAAAAAAGATGTTTGGGCCAAGGTGGAAGGAATTGAATATGATCCAAATAGAAATGCAAAAATCGCAAAAATTGTCTATGAAGATGGGTTAAGAAGTTATATAATAGCTCCCATTGGACTTGAAGTGGGTATGAAGATATTGTCTTCAAGTGATGCCCCCATTGAAGTTGGAAATTGTCTTCCACTAGGAAAAATTCCAGTGGGGCGAATGGTACATAATATTGAAATAAAACCTGGTAAGGGTGGTCAAGTTGCAAGAGGTGCTGGGGTAGGAGCAGTTGTTTTTGGGAGAGAAGACAAATATGTTTTAGTAAAAATGCCATCCAGTGAAATTAGGAGATTTTTACCCGAATGCACTGCAGTTATCGGGCAAGTCGGAAATGAGGAAGCAAAAAATGTCAATTTAAGAAAAGCAGGTGCTAGAAGGTGGAGGGGGATAAGGCCAACTGTTCGTGGAGTTGCAATGCATCCTAAGGCTCATCCGCATGGTGGTGGTGAAGGAAGAAGCGGTGTTGGACTTAAATATCCAAAGACACCATGGGGTAAAAAGGCCGTTGGAAAAACAAGAAAATATAAAAAATATTCAGACTATTTAATAGTTGAGGGTAGAAAAAGAGGAAAGGCGGGTTTGACCAAATAAATATGAGTAGAAGTAACAAAAAAGGACCGTTTGTAGATGAAAGACTAGTAAAAAAAGTCGCTTCCGGTATGGGCAATAAGGAAAACCCGATAAAAACATGGTCAAGAGCCTGTCAAATATCGCCTGAGTTTGTAAATAAATATTTCCAAGTTCACAATGGAAAAATATTTATAGATGTTTTTGTAACTGAGGATATGGTGGGGCACAGACTTGGGGAATTTGCTCCAACAAGAACATTTAAAGGACATGGGGAAATAGTTAAAAGAACAATGGACAAGACTTAATAATATGCAAATAATATCTGAACAAAAACATTTACTAATTAGTCCTAGAAAAGTTAGGCCAGTTATCGATCTGATTAAAAAGATGACACCAAATGAAGCATTGGAAAAATTGCCATTTATTAAAAAAAGAGCATCTGAAATCGTAGCTAAAGTAGTAAAATCAGCGATTTCAAATGCAATACAAAAAGGTATGGATTCAACAAACCTTATGTTTAAAGAGATAGTTGCTAATGAAGGACCAAGACTTAAAAGAGGTCAACCTGTGTCAAGAGGAAGGTGGCATCCGATTAAAAAAAGAATGACACACATTCGTGTTGTATTAACGACAAGAAAGGAGATAAAAAGAAATGAGTCAAAAAATTAATCCAATCGGCTTTAGAGTGGGAAGAACCATAAACTGGAAATCTAGGTGGTTTGCTGGAAACAACAATTACAAAGATTTTCTTTTAGAGGATATTAAGCTCAGAAAAGAAATTATGAAAAAACTTGTTCCAGCTGGAGTAACCGAGGTTGAAATTGAGAGACTTCCTAAAAGTCTTTCAATTTCAGTTACAGTTTCAAGGCCAGGTGTGGTTATTGGCCGAGGCGGAACAGGGATTGAAGAACTCAAAAATTTTGTGACCTTTTTACTTAAAGGTAGTAATGTGACTAACATTTCTCAAGTTAAAATCGATCTTAAAGTTAAAGAACTTAAAAATCCTGAGATGTCTGCACATTTGGTAGCTGAAAAAATTGCACTTGATTTGGAAAGAAGAATTCCTCACAGAAGGGTAGTTATGAAGGCCATGGAAAGAGTCATGACATCGGGAGCTGAAGGTATAAAAATAGTTCTTTCCGGAAGAATAAATGGGGCAGAAATTTCAAGAGTTGAAAAGTTTAAACAAGGTTCCGTATCCACCCAAACACTTAGAGAAATCATAGATTATGGACAGCGTCCTGCATTGACCAAAAGAGGTTATGTTGGTGTAAAAGTTTGGATACACAAAAGAGAGGAAGACTAATGTTAAAACCAAGAAGAAGAAAATATATAAAAGATTTTAGAGGCAGAAGAAAGGGCCTTGCCGTAAGAGGAAGTGAAGTAGTTTTTGGAGATTTTGGGTTAAAATCCCTTGGTGTTTCTTGGGTAACTGCAAATCAAATAGAAGCTGCTAGAAGAGCAATTACCCATCATTTAAAAAGAGGTGGAAGGGTTTGGATTAGAATTTTTCCGGATAAACCAATAACTGGAAGGGCGGCGGGAAAGAGAATGGGTGGAGGAAAAGGTGATATAGTTAACCATGTTGCTGTAGTAAAACCGGGGAAAATTATGTTTGAAGTTGGAGGTGCAAGCGAAGAATTAATAAAAGAAGCTTTTGCAAAGGCAAGTGCCAAGCTTCCTGTTAAAACAAAAATGGTTTCTTAAAAAAAGATATGAATAATAGTGAACTAAAAAAATTGATTAGCAAAAAACGAGTTGAACTGGCAAAAATTCAGGTTAAAATAGCTAGTGGAAAAGAAAAAAACTTAAAACTTGCCAATAATATCAGAAAAGAAATAGCAAGGTTATTAACAAAATTAAATCAAAAATGAAAATATTTACAGGAAGAATAATTGGCATTAAAAACAATAAAACCATTTCAGTTGAGGTGGAAAGATTCTTGTCACATAAACTTTATAAAAAAAGATACAAAAGAAGTAAGAAATATCAAGTACATAGCGAAAAAGAACATAAAGTTGGTGAAACTGTAAAGTTCATTGAATGTAAACCTATAAGTAAAACTAAAAAATGGAGAATAGTAGAAAAATAACATGGTACAACTGAGAACAATTTTACGACCGGCAGACAACTCAGGAGCTAAAAAGTTGATGGTTATTGGGGTTCCGGGGAGGGTTGGTAGAAACGCATCTTTAGGAAAAGTGGTCTTGTGTGTTGTTATGGGGGCAGATCCAAATGGTGCAGTTAAGGATCATGAAAAAGTAAAGGTGGTAATTGTTAGAACCAGAAAAGAAGTAAAAAGACCTGACGGCACCTATCTAAGGTTTGATGACAATGCAGGTGTGGTAATAGATAAACAAGGTTTACCTTTAGGGACAAGAGTTTTAGGTCCAATTGCACGAGAAGTTAAAGAAGCAGGATTTAATAAAATTGCATCGTTGTCTAGAGAGGTCGTATGAATAAAATTAAAGTAGGAGACACAGTCAAAGTGATAAGCGGTAAAGACAAGGGTCGTGAGGGCAAAGTGGAAAAAATTTTACCCAAAAAAAAGTCTGCAGTAGTTGTTGGGGTAAATATGTATAAAAGGCACTTGAAAGGTTTTCAAGGCCAAAAAGGAGGAATACACGATATAGCTAGGCCAATTTTAATTTCAAAGGTGATCTTAATTTGTCCCAATTGTAAAAAGGCGACCAGAGTTGGTGTAAAAATTGAAAAAGAAGAAAAATTAAGAATTTGTAAAAAGTGTAACAAAAAAATATGACAAAGTTATTAGAAAAATATCAGAAAGAAATTAGACCTAAATTGATGGAAGAGTTTGGGATTAATAATTCAATGGCCACGCCTAGACTTATTAAAATTATCATAAATATCGGAATTGGAGACTTATTGAAGAACAAAGAGGGCAAAGAAGCTATACTTAGAGATTTTTCAGCCATTTTGGGACAGAAATTGGCCGAGAGAAAGGCCAGGATTTCAGTTTCTGCCTTTTCTGTTAGAGAAGGGATGGTTGTTGGTTTAACGGGTACTTTAAGAAAGGTTAGAATGTATGATTTTTTTGATAAATTTGTTAATATAGTCCTTCCTCGGTTAAGAGATTTTAGGGGAGTTTCAAGGAAAAGCTTTGATGGTAGAGGAAATTATACGATTGGTTTTACTGATCATACAGTTTTTCCTGAAATTGATGTTACAAAATCAGCTCCTGCTCACGGATTTGAGATTACTTTTGTAACAAATGCAAAAGGGGACGGAAAGGGAGAGAGGTTATTAGAATTATTGGGAATGCCCTTTACGAAAAATTAAATTATGGCAACAACAGCAAAAGAACAGAGAGAGTTAAAAAAATTAAAGTATAAAATAAGGTATAGAAACCGATGTAAGTTGTGTGGGAGACCAAGGGGTTATATAAGAAAATTTGGTCTATGCAGACTTTGTTTTAGAGAACAGGCATTGGCGGGTAATTTACCCGGCGTTAGAAAGGCAAGTTGGTAATGACAAACTATCAAGTAGCAGATTTTTTGATTAGGCTTAAGAATGCCGTGATGGCAGATAAAAAAGAAGTTGAGATGAAATCGACTAAACTTATTTTGGCTGTCGCCAAAACCTTAAAGGATGAAAAATATATTAGTAATTTGGTTTTGGACAAAAATGGAAATATTAAAGTTACTCTCTCGATTTTTGCTAAAAAACCAATTTTAAGAGATGTTCGAATCGTATCGAAACCTGGCCTTAGGATTTATGTAAATGTTGATGAATTGAAAAACAAAAGAGGACCTGAGATTTATATTCTCTCAACAAATAAAGGTGTAATGTCGGATAAAGTCGCAATTAAGAAAAATTTAGGAGGAGAACTAATAGCAAAAATATCTTAACATTATGAGTAAAATTGGCAAATTACCGGTAGAAATAAAGTCAGGAGTTGAGGTATCAATAACCCCATCGGAAATTGTGGTAAAAGGACCAAAAGGTGAATTGTCACTTAACTTACCTTCAATAGTTGAAGTTTCTCAAAACGAAGGAAAGATTGAAGTTAAAGTTAAAGACCAGAGCAAGCAATCCTTTAGTGTTTGGGGAACAGTTAGAAAATTGATTTCAAACATGGTTATTGGCGTTACTGATGGTTTTAAAAAACAACTGGAACTGGTGGGAACAGGATATAGAGCAGAGGTTCAGGGGGAGACTTTAGTTTTAAGCGTTGGATATTCTCACCCTGTCAAAATACAAGCACCAAAGGGTGTAACCTTTAAAGTCGAAAAAAGTGTTATTACAGTAGATGGAATTGATAGGCAAGTCGTAGGACAGGTTGCGGCCAAAATAAGAGAGGTTAGAAAACCAGAACCGTACAAAGGAAAAGGAATAAAATACACAGATGAAGTTATAAGAAGAAAGGCGGGTAAGGCAGCAAAAGCAACCGTGTCTTAAAAAATAAAACATGGTAAAAATTAAAATAAACAAATCAAACAAATTTATTTATATACAGGCCATTGATGATGATGGTAAGGTCCTTTTTGGAATTAGGAAAAGTAAAAAGATGATTGAAAGTAAAAGGGGTGGCCTTGAGATGGCTGAAAAACTTCTTAATCTTAAAATTAAACAAGTTGTTTTTGACAGAAATAGATATAGATATCAAGGGCGGGTAAAAGAAGTGGCAGAAGGGTTAAGAGGGGGGGGTATTAAAGTATGATTGAAAAAGAATTTAACGAATCGGTAGTTGAAATAAATAGGATTTCCAAAAAAACAAAAGGTGGAAATCAAATAAGATTTGCCGCTGTGGTAGTTGTTGGAGACAAAAATGGCAAAGTGGGTGTTGGAATATCAAAGGCAACTGATGTTAGGAATGCCATAAGAAAAGCGATTGAAGATGCTAAAAAACACATGGTTTCAATTATTATGAAAAGTACTACAATTCCTTATTCTGTGGTGTCAAAAGTTGGCGCCTCAAAAGTTTTGTTAAAACCAGCCCCCCCTGGTTCTGGTATTATTGCTGGAGGTCCAATGAGAATTGTCTTGGAAGCGTCGGGGATTAGGGACATTGTAGGAAAAACTTTGGGAAGTAACAATAAACTTTCAAATATCAGAGCAACGATTAAAGCCTTAGTTGAATCGTCAGAAATTCACATCAGAAAGGAGACTATTAAAAATGGCTAAAAGAGTAGGAAGGGGTTATGGTAGTGGTAAGGGTGGGCACACTACAGGCAGGGGTCAAAAAGGACAAAAAGCCAGAGGGAAACTGCACATTCTGTTTGAGGGTTTAAAAGTAAAGAAGTCAACACTTAAAAAATTACCCTTTTTAAGAGGAAGAGGAAAATTTAAAGCAGTAGCGAAGCCTGTTATTGTTAGTATTAAAAAAATTGAGGAAAAATTTAAGAAAGGCGAAACAATAAGTGTTGAGTCTTTAGCAAAACATGGCTTAATAAATAAAAAAGATGCATTAAAATTTGGAGTTAAGGTATTAGGAAAAAGTGTTAATAAAGAAAATTATAAATTTGAGGTTAAAGTTTCAAAATAAATGTTTCAAAAAATTGCCCAGTTTTTCAAAAAAATAATATCCCACCATACTTTAAGAAAGAAAGTTCTTATAACAGCAGGGATAATACTTTTTTTTAGAATTGCAGCCCACATACCCGTTTCTGGAGTTGATAAGGCAAGTCTTTCTGCACTATTTTTAGGTAGTCCCCTACTTTCACTTTTAGATGTATTTTCAGGCGGAACCCTTGCAAACTTTTCAATAATGGCACTGGGCCTCAATCCATATATTAATGCCTCGATTATTATGCAAATTTTAGGGTATGTTGTTCCTCAACTTGAGGAATTACAAAAAGAGGGAGAATATGGACAGGAAAAAATAAATCAATACACAAGATATCTAACAGTCCCACTTTCAATTATGCAGAGTTTTGGGATGTATGCGCTTTTGAAATCTCAAGGAATAATGGGAAATTTGGGATTAACAGATCTAATAATCTTATGCCTTACGATGACAGCAGGGACAATGCTTGCAGTTTGGTTCGGAGATTTAATTACTCAATATGCCTTTAAAAATGGAGTATCAATTTTAATTTTTGTAGGTATTATCTCAAGGCTTCCTGTAACTGTAGGCCAAACCCTAACAGGTTTAAGACAAGAAGACATATTAAAACTTATAATATTTGTTGTACTTGCGATAGTTGTTATGGGACTTATTATTTTTGTAAATGAAGCCATAAGAAGAATTCCAATAAGTTATGCCAAATCATCTCTTTCATTAAGACAAGGTGCCTCCTATCTACCGCTTCGTTTAAATCAGGCGGGAGTAATACCAATTATCTTTGCTGTTTCATTGATACTTATGCCGTCAATGATTACCCAATTTTTGGGTGCATCTGGAAACTCAGCAATTTCTCAAATTTCTTTAAATATTCAAAAGTATTTTAATCCTAATTCATTAATATATAATTTGGTTTATTTCATTTTGGTTATGGGTTTTACATATTTTTATACAACCGTGGTTTTTAATCCAGAAAAAATCTCAGAAAATTTACAGAAATCGGGCGGATTTATACCGGGAATAAGACCCGGTTCGTCGACAATTAAATATTTAAGTTTTGTTTTAAATAGATTGACTTTGGTGGGAGCGGGTTTTTTAGCAACGGTTGCAGTATTGCCATCCTTTTTCCAAAATTCAATAGGAGTAAGTAATCTTGCAATCGGCGGAACTGGTGTTTTAATTGCAATTTCAGTGGTTCTAGAACTCATCCGCGAAATCGAAGGAGATATTTTAATGAGTAGATATGAAGGCTTTTCAGAATGAATATAGTATTTTTAGGGACACAGGGATCAGGTAAGGGAACACAAGCAAGACTTCTTTGCGAGAAATTTGGTTTTTTTTATTTTGAGTCTGGGGCATATCTAAGAAAAATAGCTCAAGATAATCAAGAAGTAAGAGATATGTTAAATCAGGGAATAATGGTCCCTGATAAAGAAATGACCTCATATTTAACAGCTTACCTTGATCAAGAGCATCTATATGATGATATCATCTTTGATGGGTTTCCGAGAAATATAGATCAATATTTTTTTTTAAAAAAATGGCTTTTTGATAAAAAAGTTGAAATTAATCTTTGCTTTGTTTTAACAATTTCAGAAAACGAAACAATAAGAAGACTATCAGGCAGAAGAATAGATCCTGAGACCGGAAAAATTTATAATCTTGTTACTGAAAAAATTCCAGAAAGTGTTGATGTAAATAAACTAATACAAAGAGAAGATGACAAACTCGTAGCCATTAAAAAAAGACTCGAACTTTATAATACTAAGACAAAAGTTTTAATTTCTGAAATTAAAAAAGACACCACTGTTTATGAAATAAATGGTGAAAGGACAGTTGATGAAGTACAGCAAGAATTAGTTTCTATAATTGAAAAATTTAAAAATGAACAAACTTCAAATTAAAACCCCTAAAGATTTTGAAATTATGAAAGAAGGAGGAAAACTCCTTAATAAGATTAAAAATGTGTTGGTTAAAAAAATTAAAATAGGAGTAAATGCCAAAGATATTGATGATTTGGCTGAAAAGTTAATTCTTGAAAGTGGTGGTAAGCCATCCTTTAAGATGGTGCCCCATTATAAATGGAGTACTTGTATAAATGTGAATGAAGGTGTGGTTCATGGGATACCTCATAAAGAAATTGTTTTTAAAGAGGGAGATTTGGTAAGCCTTGACATTGGAATGTATTACAAAGGATTTCATACTGATACATCAATAAGTTTGGGCTTAAACACTGACAAAAAGATTAATAAATTTCTGGGAGTGGGGAGAGAAGCTTTTAATAATGCTGTTTTGACAATTATTCCAAACAAATCTTATATCTACGATATTTCACTGGCAATTGAAAAAACTTTGGATGTACACAACTTAAATCCAATTTTGGATTTAACCGGTCATGGTATAGGTAAAAAATTACATGAATACCCTTATGTGCCTTGTTTTGTTGAGGATATTCGAGAAAATACACTAAAAATTATTCCAGGGATGGCCATAGCGGTTGAGGTAATGTATACTTTTGGAAAACCCGACTTAATTAAAGCCAGTGATGGGTGGACAATTAAGACTAAGGATGGTAAAATAGCAGGACTTTTTGAAGATACGGTAATTGTTACTGAAAACGGTTATCAGATAATCACATAAGTACTTTGTGGTTATTTTTTTGTCAAGATGAAAAGAAACGATAATTTTACAAAAATAGGTGAAGTCAAGGAACTTCTTCCAAACACCATGTTTAGAATCGCAATGGATGATGGGAAGCTGGTTTTGGCTACCCTAAAAGGTTCTTTAAGAAAATCGTATGTAAGAGTTTTCCCTGGGGATAGAGTCAGAGTTGAGATGACTCCTTATGATGAGGCAAGGGGAAGAATAGTGGGTAAATTGTAAATATATGAAAGTTGTAGCGTCCGTAAAGAAAAGATGTAAGAGTTGCAAACTCATCAAAAGAGCTGGGGTGTTGCGTGTTATTTGTATAAACCCAAGACATAAACAAAGACAGGGATAATATGGCGAGAATATCAGGAATAGAACTAAACGACAATTTAAGGATTGATTATGCCTTAACAAGAGTTAAAGGTATAGGTTGGGCATTGTCTAAAAAAATACTTGAAGATTTAAAAGTTGATTCTTCTGTCAGGCTTAAAGACATTAAACCTGAAGATTTAAATAAAATTAATTCAAAAATGGAAGAGTATCCAACGGAGGGAGAGCTGGTAAGAAGAGTACGAAGTGATATTTCAAGACTTCAGGCAATTGGTTCGTATAAGGGACTAAGGCATTCAAGGGGTTTGCCCGTAAGAGGTCAACGAACCAAAACAAATGCCAGAACCAAAAGAGGAAAGAGGAAGACTGTGGGAGCATTTAAGAAGGAGGAGCTTGCCAAACAGAAACAGGCACAAAAAGACAAATGATGAAAAAACAAATAGGTAAAGTATATGTTAGCGCATCCTTTAATAATACACTGGTAAGTGTTTGTGATGAAAAAGGTAATATACTGGTGTGGTCATCTTCCGGAGCAGTTGGTTTCAAGGGAACAAGAAGGTCAACTCCCTTCGCTGCAACTACGGCAATCGAAACGGCTATGACAAAAGCTAAAGACAAAGGAATTAGTGAAGTTGAAATTTACATTAAGGGGCCTGGGGCAGGTAGAGATGCAGCACTTCGTGCGATTAAAGCTTCAGGACTAAAAATATCATTAATAGCTGATGTGACGCCAATGCCACATAATGGACCAAGACCAAAAAAGAAAAGGAGGGCATGATGGGAAAATATAATGGACCAAAAGATAGGTTAAGTAGGAGAGAGGGAATAGATTTGTTTGGTAAGGGTGTAAAATTAACTCGACTAAATATTCCCCCCGGAGTGCATGGACCGAAAGGGGTTACGAAATCTCAATCACAATACGGTAAACAACTAAGAGAAAAACAAAAAGTCAAAAGATTGTACGGTTTATTTGAAAAGCAATTTTCTCGTTATATAGAAAAAGCCTTAAAACATAAAGGAAATACAGGAGAAGCACTTTTATCACTTCTTGAGAGAAGGTTGGACAATGTGGTTTATAGATTAGGATTTGCCAAAACCAGACCAATGGCAAGACAACTTGTTTCTCATGGGCATATCTTAGTAAATGGCAAGAAGGTTAATATTTCATCTTATATGGTTAAAGTTAATGATGTAGTATCTCTATCTCCCAAATCCGTAGCAATACCTCATGTTAAAAAGCTTTTGGAAATAGAAGGCTACATGGTACCGAATTGGCTTGAGAGAAAGGAATTTGTGGGTAAAATTGTGGAAGTTCCAGAGAGGTCGGATATAGTTGAGCCTATTTTCGAACAAGATGTCGTTGAGTTCTACTCAAGATAGTGGTAGAATCGAAAAACTTGAAATGAGGTGATTTTTATGTCGCAAACAATATTTGAATTAATCGAAGAAGAAAAAGGTAAAAATTACTCTAGGGTGGTCATTTCCCCGCTTCAGCAGGGATATGGTTACACACTAGGACACTCGTTGAGAAGGGTTTTATTATCCTCGCTTCCTGGAGCAGCCTTTACTTCCGTAAAAATCGCAGGTGTAAATCATCAATTTTCATCACTTTCAGGAATGAAAGAGGATATAGTTGAATTTTGCTTAAATTTAAAAAAAGTAAGACTTTCATATACAGGTGATAAGCAAGTTTTAGCAAGTCTAAAAGTTGCTACACCAGGTGAAGTTAAAGCAGGAGATATTAAATTACCCACGGGGGTAACTGTATCAAATCCTGATTTAGTTTTGGCTGTGTTGAATAAAGGTGCCAAACTTGAAGCTCAGATGACTATTGAGTCGGGAGTCGGATATTCAACAGCGGATACGCGATCAACAGGAGAATTGGGTTTAATAGCTTTAGATGCATCTTTTTCCCCAGTTGTCCGTGTCAATTATAAAGTAGAGGAAACTCGTGTAGGAAGACTTACAAATTATGACAAACTAACTCTTGAAATTTGGACAGACGGGACGATTGATGGCAAAAAAGCCATCCAATTAGGTGCTCAAATTCTTTCGGATTATTACATGCAGATAGTTAATCCAAAAGTAGTTAAAAAAGAAGAGATAGATGAAACAAAAAATGACTTGGGATTAGTAGGAAAACTTTCAGTTGAAGAAATTGGTCTTCCAACAAGAGTAGCAAACGCCTTAGTAAAAGCTGGTTATGAGTCAGTTGAAGCTTTAGTTAATGCCGATAAAAATGAACTGGTAAAAGTGAGAAATCTTGGTGAAAAGTCCTTAAAAATTATTTCAGCCGCATTGGGTGAAAAAGGTGTCTCCTTTTAATTTTAACTAGGTTATCATGAAGAAAAAGATATTTGGCAGAAAGCTTTCCAGAGAAAGGGCATCAAGAGAGGCCTTGTTTGTGTCACTGGTGGAGAATTTTATCTTAAACGGAAAAATTACTACAACAAAAGCAAAGGCTAAGGCGGTGGTTGGTTTAATTGATGGTTTGGTTGTCTTGTCTAAAAAAACAACACTTGGAGCTAGGAGATTGATACTTAAAAAAGTTAGAGGAAATACAAAAGTTTTAGCAAAACTTTCAAAAGAGGCAGAAAATTTCAAAGATAGAATTGGAGGCTATACAAAATTAATACCACTTCCAAATCGAAAAGGTGATATGGCCAAAATGGTAAGAATTGAGTGGGTCAAAAATAAAAATGAAAACTTATCAACCAAAAAAGAGGGAAATTAAAAGAAGTTGGCATCTATTGGATGCCAAAGACCAGATTTTAGGAAGACTTGCAGCTAAAACGAGTCAGCTTCTGATGGGGAAACATAAAGTCAGCTATTCTACACATATGGATTCTGGTGATAATGTCGTAATTATTAATTGCGAGAAAGTAAAACTTTCAGGTAAAAAGAATGAAAGCAAAATTTATGTTAGCCATTCAGGATACCCAGGAGGATATAAAGAAACTAAAATTCAAAAATTGAGGAAAGAAAATCCTGAAAGAATCCTCGAAAAAGCAATTTATGGAATGCTTCCTGCAAATAGGTTAAGAAGCAACAGGATGAATAGACTTTTTTTAATAAAAGGGGATAAAAATAAATATGAAAACAAGTTTAAATAATAAAAAATATATATATACTGTTGGCAGAAGAAAAACATCTTCCGCTAGGATAAGGCTGTTTAAAGGTAAGGGGGAGTCAATTGTTAACGGCCTAAGTCTTTCTGACTTTGTAAAAAATTCTAAGTACAAAATTTTACTTGAAAAGCCCCTAAAATTAACTGACACAATTGATAACTTTTACTTTACTGCAAAAGTTGCTGGCGGTGGAGTTGTTAGTCAAATTTCTGCAATTGTACATGGAATTTCAAGAGCACTCATTAAAGTTTCAGCTGAGAAACATAAGTCGATTCTTAAAAAAGCAGGACTATTAACCCGCGACCCAAGAGAAAGACAAAGAAGAATGGCGGGAACAGGGGGAAAAGCTAGAAGACAAAAGCAATCCCCTAAGCGTTAAGATGAAAAAGAAAAACTCAATAAATCAAAAAAGGGTAATTTAAGGAAGTATGCGAGTAAATTGCTTCACTTTGTTCGTAATGACATTGGGGTTCATGGTATAATCGTGCAACTTAAAATTATTTTGGTCACATTTGTAACCAACTGAAATTAACTGAAATAATTTGATCAAATTATTTTGACGGAGATTAGTTTAAGAGTAGAATGGGTGCATGGGGTGCATCTGGCGAGTGTGCGACTCACTCATCTCCGACTAAATCGCTACTTGCATTTGGTAATACTTCGTATTATTGTATAAACAATAGCAATGGCAAAGAAGAAGAATGAAACAGTTGAAACTCCAGTAAAACAGGAAGGTTCTGCTCAAAAACTTCAGGCAATTAAGATTGCCATGGAACAAATTGAAAAACAATATGGCAAAGGTTCTATTATGAAACTTGGCGAGGGTACAAAAGACATTAAAATTGATGTTATACCAACCGGGTCAATTGCACTTGATCTAGCTCTTGGCGTTGGAGGTTTACCTAGAGGTAGAATAATTGAAATATATGGCCCCGAAGCTTCAGGTAAAACGACCCTTGCTTTATCTGTTATCGCAGAAGCTCAAAAGACGGGAGGGCAATGTGCCTTTGTTGATGCTGAACACGCCCTTGATCCTGTCAGGGCCGAGACAATTGGTGTCAATTTGGATGAACTTTTGTTATCTCAGCCCGATACAGGCGAACAGGCCTTGGAGATTACTGAGACTTTGGTTAGGAGTGGAGCCTTAGATGTAATTGTTGTCGATTCGGTAGCAGCCCTTGTTCCAAGAGCTGAGCTTGAGGGGCAGATGGGTGATGCTGTAATGGGTCTTCAGGCTCGTTTGATGTCTCAGGCATTAAGGAAATTAACGGGTGCAATTAGTAAAAGCAAAACAGTTCTGATATTTACAAATCAACTTCGCCAAAAAATTGGAGTCATGTTTGGTAACCCTGAAACTACAACGGGTGGAATGGCTTTAAAGTTTTACGCTTCAGTAAGACTTGACATTAGGAGAGTAGAATCGATAAAAGGTGAGGGAGATAATATAATTGGAACAAGAGCAAGAGTCAGGGTTGTTAAAAATAAAGTTGCACCCCCCTTAAAGGTGGCCGAGTTTGACATCATGAATGATGAAGGAATCAGTAAATCAGGGAATTTTTTAGATGTGGCTTTGGATTTAGGAATTTTGACAAAGTCAGGATCTTTTGTAAATTATGAAGGAAAAGTTTTAGCACAAGGGAGAGAGGGTGCCAAAAATTACATAAAAGAAAATTTTAAATTTGCAGAAGAATTAGAAAAAAGAATCAGAACAATGATGACTTCTGGTAAAAAACTTCCTAAAGAAATAGGAGAAGAAGAAAAAGAGGATGAATGATTTCTAATCGTTTTAGTTGATTTAATGCCCAAAATAACTTCAATAGTTACACAAAAAAACAAAAACAGGGTTAGTGTCTTTTTGGATGACAAATTTTCATTTGGAATTGATCTTGATAATTTTTTCAAATTTAAATTAAAAGTAGAACAAGAGCTAAGTGAAGAAGAAATTGAAAAGATAAAAGAAACTTCAAATAAAAAAAAGATTTTAGACAATATCATAAAGTTTGCAATGATTAGGCCACGAAGTGAAAAAGAAATTGTGGATTGGCTAAAACGCAGGCATATCGATGTATTAATACATCGATATGTGATTAAAAAATTAGCAGGCCTAAAACTTATTAATGATTTAGACTTTGCAAAGTGGTGGGTGGAAATGCGACTTTCACAGGGAAAGTCGCAAAGATCTATGATTTATGATTTAAGATCTAAGGGAATAAGCGTGGAAACAATAAAACAAGTTTTGTCAGAAGTAGAAATTGATGAAGTGAAAATGGCAAAAGATTTAATAAATAAAAAAATGTATAAATGGCAAAGATTTGATGAAAAAATCCGTCGTCAAAAAATATCACAATACTTATTGGGCAAAGGTTTTGATTGGAATGTTATTAATAATGTGGTAAAATTCGGAATAGGAGAATAAAGGTATGAGTAAATTAGATACATTTGCTTCCAGATTAAGCTCCGTTTTATATGGTAACGAATAACGATTATATTAAAAAATTAGAGCAGGTTTCTAAAATGACTGCTGATGAGGCCAAAAAAGCACTTCTTGAGGAGGTCCAAAAGGGATTAACTTCAGAAATTGCTAAAAGAATAAGACAAGCTGAAGAAAAGATAAAACTTGAAGCCCACGAAAAATCGAAAGAAATCTTAGCAGATAGTCTAAAACATGGTGTTACTTCATTTGTTGCAGAGTATACAGTTTCTTCAATCACAGTTCCAAACGAAGAAGTAAAGGGAAGGATAATTGGTGCTGAAGGAAGAAATATTAGAGCTTTTGAAAAAGAAGCAGGAGTGGAGATTTTAATTGATGAAACAAATGAAATTAGGATATCAAGTTTTGATGCAGTCAGGCGCGAAATTGCCAAGAGAGCACTAGAAATTTTGATAAAAGACTCAAGAATTCAACCTTCAAGAATTGAAGAAGTCTTAAAACAGGTCAAGATAAATATGGAAGACGTACTATTGGAGGAAGGTAAGAAGGTTGCAGAGGAGTGTGGCGTTTATAATCTTCCTGTAGATTTGGTCAAATTAATTGGAAAGTTTAAATTCAGAACTTCTTATGGTCAAAACTTAGGACATCACACGATTGAAGAAACCAAAATCGGTGTTGCAATTGCTAACGAAATCGGAGCAAAAGTAGACACTGTTCGTTTAGGATGCTTGCTTCACGATATTGGAAAAGTTGTAACTGACGAAGAAGGAAATCATGTGGATGTTGGAGTAGCAACACTTAAGAAATTCGGCATGCCGAAAGAGGTAATTGCTGTTGTCGCCGAACATCATGAAGATAAGCCATTTTCTTCAATTGAAAGTTATGTCGTTTGGATTGCAGATGCGGCATCTGGTTCAAGGCCTGGTGCAAGGTATGAACCACACGAAGGTTATGTTAAAAGAATGGAAAAAATCGAGAATATTGCCAAAAGTTTCGAAGGTGTTGAACAGGCATTTGCATTCCAAGCAGGTCGTGATGTAAGAGTTTTTGTTAATCCTAAAGAAATTGACGATGATGGATTAACTGTTTTGGTTCATGATTTGGTCGGAAAACTTGAAAAAGAGGCTGAATACGCAGGCCAAGTAAAGGTTACGGCTGTTCGAGAAGTTAAGGTGGTTGACACAACTAAAGCCAAATAGTATATTACAAACTGTAATGACAAAAAGAGAATTAGTTGACCAAGTCTCAAGAAAGGCTCATTCTACAAAAAAAGGTGTTGAAGAAGTAATCGATGTTTTCCTCTCAGAAATTGGTAGAATTCTTTCAAAAGGAGAAAAAGTGGTCCTTTCTGGATTTGGAACTTTTAGGGTAATTTCAATGAAAGGAAAAACTGTAAAAATTCCAAAAACTGAAAAACTTGTAACAATTAAAACTCACAGAGCTCCCAAATTTACTCCTGGCAAAACCCTCAAGAGACAGGTATCAAGGTAAGCCAGACAAATGTTATTGCGAACCACATGGCGGGTGTGGTAATCTCTTGTTTTAGATTGTTTCGCCGCAACAGCTACTCCCAATAACACCGATAGCTGTTTTTATTCGTGTCATTAGTGTCGTATAATGAAAATGGATGTAATAAAATGGATAAGGCGATTGTTGTCGATAAACTCGTTAAAAATTTTGTTGTAACTGAAAAAGAAGCAGGGTTTGTGGGGGCATTGTCTTCAATATTTCATCCCGTTAAAAAAACTGTTGAAGCTTTAAAAAATATAACTTTCACAATTCAAAAAGGAGAACTGGTTGGGTTTATTGGCCCCAATGGTGCAGGCAAAACTACAACAATGAAGGTTCTTTCAGGCCTAATTCATCCCGATTCTGGTTTTGTATCAGTAATGGGACATGATCCATGGAAAAAATCTGGAAAATATTTAAAAAACATATCTCTTATAATGGGTCAAAAAAATCAGTTATGGTGGGATTTGCCTGTTATTGATTCATTGGAATTTAATAAGGCAGTTTATCAAATAAAAGATTCAGATTATGAAAAAAATCTAAGTAGTTTAGTCGAAATTTTAAAAATAGGGAATCTTCTTAAAACCCCAGTTAGAAAATTATCACTGGGGCAAAGAATGAAGGTTGAATTGGTTGCAGCTCTTATTCATAACCCCCAAGTTTTATTTCTTGATGAGCCAACAGTTGGCCTTGATTTAGTAGCTCAGCAAGCTTTGAGGGATTTTATCTTTGAATATAACAGAAAAAACGAGTCAACTGTTCTTTTAACCTCCCATAATATGGCTGATTTGGCAGATTTATCAAGAAGGGTGATTGTTATAAACGAAGGGAATATTGTTTATGATGGCCTACTTGAAAAATTGACTAAAAAATATGCGCCAAATAAAATTATAAAAGTTCTTTTTGAAAAAGAAGTAAGCTTGGAAGATTTACAAAAAATTGGAAATATTGATAAATATAACTATCCTGAAGCAGTTATTTCTGTTCCCAGATCAACGATATCATATGTAGCTTCGGAACTTTTACAAAATTTTGATGTAATTGATATCGATATTGAAGAGCCACCAATAGAAGATGTTATAAGGCAAGTGTTTGAGACAAAAGATTTTTAAAAGCATGCAAAAGTATATTTCTATTTTTAGGATCTCACTTCAGCAGGAATTTATCTACAGATTAAATTTTATAATGTGGAGGGTTAGAAATATTATTCAAATATTAATTTTTTTCTTTCTTTGGGATTCGGTGTTTAGAGATCATCATCAAATAATTTTTGGGTATTCAAAAGAAAAAATTTTAACTTACGCATTTTTACTTTTATTTGTTAGAGCTTTTGTGATGTCGTCTCGTTCAAATGACGCAGCGGGTCAAATTGCAAATGGAGATTTATCAAATCTACTTCTGAAGCCATTAAATTTCTTCAAATATTGGTTGACAAGAGATTTGGCAAGTAAGTTTCTTAATTTAATTTTTTCAAGTTTCGAAATTGCAATATTGTTTTTTTTATTAAGACCTGACATTTTTATTCAGTTTAATCTATTAAACTGGTTATATTTTGTTTTAGCAACACTTATTGCGATATTTATTTTTTTTAATATTTTAATGCTAACAAATTTTGTTCCATTTTGGGCTCCAGAAACTGCCTGGGGAGCACAGTTTTTGATAATAGTTATTATCACTGAATTTTTGTCAGGTGCATTTTTCCCCCTAGATGTGTTTCCGGAGGTGGTATTTGATATATTAAAATTTACGCCTTTTCCATATTTAATTTATGTTCCAATTAAAATTTATTTAGGTGCTGATATAAGTTTTATTATTCAAAGTTTTGCAATTTCTGTTTTTTGGTCAATTGCTTTATGGAAAATAACCAATTTAGTTTATCAAAAGGGATTAAAAGTTTATGAAGGAGTTGGAAGATGAATAAGAGAAAATTAAAATTTTACATAAAAATTTGGTCAATAATGGCTAGGAATTCGTTTTTATCATGGTTAAATAAAAGAAGTACTCTTTTGATATTCATAACAGGGAAACTAATTCGTTATGCTTTTTCATTTGGGTTTTTATATTTTTTGGTTAAAAACACCAATGGTTTTGGTGTTTTCAATGCAAACCAAGCCTTGTTTTTTGCCATAACCTTTTTATTTATTGATACATTGGGTCAGCTGTTTTTTAGAAATGTTTATACATTTAGGCAATTAGTGGTTTCAGGAGACCTTGATATGGTTTTGGTAAAACCTGTAAATCCGCTATTCAGAGTTTTATTGGGTGGCCCTGATGTTATGGATTTAATTACTCTTCCACCAATTTTATTTGTAGTAATTTATATTGGTTCCCTTCTTGAGCCATCCATACTACATACCATATTCTACATATTGCTAGTTCTGAATAGTCTTATAATATCTGCTTCAATCCACATTTTTGTTTTGGCAATTGGGATAATTACTTTAGAAATTGATCATACGATAATGATTTTTAGGGATATTTCCTCAATGGGCAGAATTCCAATAGATTTATATAAAGAGCCATTAAAAAGCCTTTTAATTTTTGGAATCCCAGTGGGGGTAATGATGACAATTCCTGCAAAAGCTATGATGGGAATAATATCTTTTTGGGGTGTGTTTTTCTCAATAGTTTTTGGAATTTCTTTATTTTATTTATCACTGCAATTTTGGAATTTCGCCCTAAAGAAGTATACTAGTGCCAGTAGTTAAAATGAAAAATAAGCAAAGATTGATACTTCGTAATAAACTTCTGGTAATTGTGGGGGTGACGGGGATGGGTAAGACGAAATTAGCCCTCTATCTTGCCCAAAAGTTTAATGGTGAAATAATTTCAGCCGATTCAAGGCAAGTCTATAAATACATGGACATAGGAACTGGTAAGGAATGGGGGAGTATTCACATACATGGATATGGCTTAGTTGATCCAAGAGAAAATTATAGTGTCTATGATTTTTTTAAGTTTGGAAAAGCTACAATTGAAAATATTTGGTCAAGAAATAAACTTCCAATACTTGCTGGTGGCACTGGATTATATATAAAGAGCATTGTTGACGGAATTCAGACAATTGATATTCCCAAGAATGACAATTTAAGGATTGAGCTTGAAAAATTATCAACAAAAGAACTATTTGAAAAACTCGCAATACTTGATAGCAGTAAAGCCGCCTCAATGAATTTGTCAGACAAAAATAATCCCAGAAGATTAATAAGGGCAATTGAAATAGCTACATGGAATATTGAAAATGGAGTTTCGTATAAAGAAATTGAAAAAAGAAAAGAAGTTTTAAATAAAAATGTTTCAGTTTTGATAATTGGATTAACTGCGCCAATTGAAAGAATTAATCAAAGAATTGAAAAAAGAATTGAAGAAAGACTGAACAATGGATTTATTGATGAAATTGAAAATTTATTAAAAATGGGAGTTTCTTGGAAAAATCAATCTTTGAAATCAATAGGATATAAAGAAGCAGAAGAATTTTTAAAAAAGGGGTTGGGATTTGAGGAGTTTATTGAAAAGTGGATAAAAAGCGAAACAGATTATGCCAAACGGCAAATAACTTGGTTTAAGAAGAATAAAAAAATATTATGGTTTGATATTTATAATAGAAATTATCCCAAGGATGTGGAAAGTGTAGTTAATAAATGGTATTATTCTAATATTAATACAGATGACGAGAAAGGTTGAAATTTCACATAAAACAATAATATTTATCGCCGTTTTTATTGCCTCCTTGTGGTTTTTATATCTTATTCGTGATATTGCACTTCAATTTTTTATAGCCCTTCTTTTAATGACAATTTTAAACCCTTTTATTGTCAGACTTTCAAAATTTAAAATTCCAAAAGCTATATCAATTCTTTTTTCCTATGTTTTGTTTTTTGGAGTTTTAGGCTATGCAATTGCATCGATAATTCCCGCCTTAGTCGAACAGACAACCAATCTTGTTAATAGTTTCCCTCGCTATATGCAAAATTTGGGACTGCAAAATTATTTGAATGATAATATAAATAGTGAACTAATTGCTCAGTTGGGCGCAATTCCGAGTCAAATAATAAAGATTGTATTCTCACTTTTTGGCAATGTCTTAAGTATCTTAACTGTTGCCATTTTTGCATTTTATCTCCTTCTTCAAAGAGACAAATTAAGTGAAAGCTTAGCTTATATGGTAGGTGATGACAGGGCCAAAGGATTTACAAAATTTTTGGACAGCTTGGAAATTAATCTAGGGGGATGGGCTAGAGGTCAGTTTTTGTTGATGTTTTTAATTGGTCTTTCAACCTATATTGGACTGTTACTATTGGGTATTCCATATGCACTTCCACTTGCAATGTTTGCAGGAGTTTTTGAAATTATTCCTTATGTCGGGCCAATTATTGCAGCGGTGCCAGTTGTAATTTTAGGCTTTAGCATTTCTCCATTTTTAGGACTTGCAGCATTGGGCTTAACAATTCTAATTCAACAATTGGAAAATTATGTGTTTGTCCCAAAAATAATGGAAAAATCAACAGGGGTACCACCAGTTATTACACTTTTGTCACTTGCAATTGGTTATGAATTTGCAGGAATTGTGGGGATGATAATATCAGTTCCAATTGTAGTAATTCTTCAAACTATCCTGATTCACAAATACGGGAAAAACTAGAGCGATTTTGGTATAATACACTTGAAGCATATTAATAGGTGGGACAATTGCTCCGTTTTTTTGGCGGAGAGGAAAGTCCAGGCAGTAGGAAACAGGGTGTTCCGTCGCAAGGCGGGAGGGTTCGGTATAATAACCGGACGACAGTCAGAGCAACAGAGACGATAAATATGAAACGGGCAATCCTCCCCACTGCAACCTCCGAATTAGCCGTTATCAGGATGTTTCCCCGAGTCAGTCTAAAACGGGCACGGCTAAAAGTATGAGGGCTTAGATAGATAATTGTCTATATTAAACAGAACCTGGCTTACTAGCCTGTTAATCAATGCTTCATTTATATGAAATTTGTTGTTCAAAGAGTATTAAAAGCGTCGGTAAAATCAGAAGGTAAAATTGTGGGAAAAATTAAATCAGGATTATTTGTTTTAGTGGGAATTCGAAAAGGTGATGATATAAAAAAAGCTGATGAGTTGATAAATAAACTTTTAAAACTTCGAATAGTTGCCGATCAAAATAAAAAGATGAACCTTTCAATTCTCGACTCAGAATCAGATGTTTTGTTTGTATCACAATTTACTCTTTTGGCAAATACCAAAGATGGTAATAGGCCAAGTTTTGTGATGGCTGAAGATCCAGACAGAGCCAAATGGCTATATGGCTATATGGTTGATAATTTAAAAGAAAGTGGTTTAAATATCCAAACTGGAAGTTTTGGAAATTATATGGAAATTGAAGCTGTTCTTGATGGACCAGTTACAATTGTTTTGGAAAATTAAATAACTTTTTCTTTTTTCAAAAATTCCTCCAACTTTTTATTTGTTGGGTATTGACGGCCAATAGAGACAAATAAACGATTTACCTCTGACCAATATTTTTTAGGGATTATTTTTAGTAACTTTTTTTCTGTTTGTTCGGGCAGTTTAGTTTTAACTAGTCCTAAAAAGTTACTGATTCTATGGACGTGAGTGTCAACAGCAATAGACGGAATATTAAAAGCTCTATTAAGGGTTAAGTTTGCAGTTTTTCTGCCGACTCCCGGAAGTTTCATTAGTTCTTCTCTAGTTTTAGGAACTTTGCTTATTGTATTGGCAAGCCTTTTTAAATGCTTTGCTTTAGTTATATAAAAACCAACGGGATAAATGGCTTTTTGTATTATTTTTATATCAAGATTTTTAAGAGTTTTGAGATTGGGTGCAATTTTAAATAACCTTTTTGAGACCTCTAGAGTTACTTCGTCTTTTGTCCTTGAAGATAATATTGTGGAGATCAATGTTTTGTAGGGATCTTTTTCAAACACCTCAAGAGGCACTAGTGCATAGTTCCTCTTGAAGATTTTAAACAAATGTTCTAGATTAATTTCCACCAATTTTGAACATTGTTGTTCCGCAGACTTCACAAATTGCCTTTGTTGCTTTTTTACCATTTTTCATAGTAACAGCTTGTGCATCTTTGCCCTCTCTTTTTGATCTACATTTTACGCAGTACATTGCCATCTTTAATCACCCCCATTCACGAAACCCAGTATATCACTGTAAGGCTAATAAGGATTAAAATAGCCAAAATAAGACTTTTATATAGGTCATATTTAATTGAAGCAGGATTATTTGTTTGTGCCGTATTATTGACATTATTGTTTTTGTTCATGCCTAAATTAGGTTTATTGAACTTAAATTCAAAATGGGTATTGACACGCCTTTCATTTGTTGTGATTTTTTGTTTTTTCGTTCTTTTTTTTGCCATGTAGATATATTATCCTTTGATACATGGATAATATATCAATATTTACAATAATTGCAATTGGGTGGCTTATTGTTATAACTGGAATTTTAATTTGGTTATTTTTTGTTTTTAAAAATTTAATAAAACTTGCAAAGAATAAAGAGTACATCTCTAATTCCAAAGAGATAAAGGAATTAAAAAATGAAGTTGCTGAATTTAAAAAATATTCACAACGCAATTTGAGAAAAGTTGGTTTAGTTAAATATAATCCCTTTGGGGACACAGGTGGAGATCACAGTTTCAGTTTGGCTATTTTAGATGATTTAAAAAATGGTATTATAATTACAAGCCTTCACACGAGGGAGAAAACTAGGGTATACTTAAAAGATGTTTTTGATGGTAAAGCTAAAATAAAACTTTCTGACGAGGAGAGTAAGTCTCTAGTTAAAGCATTAAAGAACTAAAGTTATGAATAAAGTAATTGAATCCAAAAATTTTATGCTCACCTTAGGTTTCCTGGGACTTTATTTGGTTTCAACTGGAGTGTCATTGGCTGCGTTTGTTTTTTTGTTTAAAAACAATTCATCATCGGATAATGCAAAAACAAACAATGGTGTTATTTCAAGAGTTGATTTGAGTAAGCCAAAGACTGAAGAGTGTCCACTAAATGGTGCATATTTTACAAAAGAAGAAAGAAAGTTTTGGGAAGAAAGGAGACCGATTGCTGTAATGATCGAAAATTCAATTGATGCAAGGCCACAATCAGGGTTATCTAGGGCAGATGTTATTTATGAGGCAGTTGCTGAAGGCGGAATAACTAGGTTTATGCCAATATTTTATTGTAATACCGCGTCACAGGAGGTAAAAGTGGCTCCGGTTAGGTCAGCAAGAATTTACTTTATTAATTTTGCTATGGAGTATGGTGACAAGCCCATATTTATGCATGTGGGCGGAGCAAATAATTATTCAGGCAGTGGTGATACAGCAAAAGAAGCAAGGGCATTGGAATTTTTGGAAACAATTGGTTGGAAAGTTCCAAGAGGAAATGATTTTGATACGACATATGATTCAGCCTATCCTGTTTTTTGGAGAAATTATGAAAGATTAGGTAGAGAAGTTGCAACTGAACATACAATGATGGCATCTCTCGATGCTGCTTATGAACAAGCTAAAAAACGGGGCTTTGGATTTAATGACGAGAACGGTAAGGCTTGGAATGAAAAATTTATTCAATATAAGTTTATTGATGGGAAACAAACAGGCTCAGTTTCAGAGATATCTTTTGATTATTGGGATAACAAGCAAGATTATTCCGTTTTATGGAAATATGATCCAACTAGTAATAACTATTTAAGGTTAACCGGGGGACAGGTTCATACTGACCTTGAGACTAAAGAACCGTTATTGGCTAAAAATGTAGTTATATTGTTTGCCAAAGAAAAGGGGCCTGTTGATAAAAACATGCATATGATGTATACAGTAACTGGCAAGGGAAAAGCTCTTGTTTTTCAGAATGGAGAAGCAATCGAGGGAACTTGGGAGAAGAAAGATGGATATGACAGATTGAAACTATTTGATAGTAAAGATAAAGAAATTGCGTTTGTAAGAGGAGTTACTTGGTTCCACATTGTTCCTGCCGGGAATACTATCAATTATTAATAATTATTAAAATAAAGTATGGCAACCATAAGCGATATAATCACTTCAAAAGTTCGGGTTAAAATTTTAGAACTTTTTTACTCAAATTTGACTGAAATGTACCATGTTAGGGGAATTGTTAGAGAAATAGGTGAGGAGATTAATGCCGTTAGGCGTGAGCTTCAGAAAATGGAAGAAATCGGTATCTTGAAAAAGGAACAGAGAGGAAACAGGATTTATTTTTTTGTAAAAACCGATTACCCCCTTTTTGGGGATCTGCTTTCAATAATTTCTAAATCAACAGGATTTGGAAAAGCACTTCTCGATGCCAAATCTAAATTAGGAAAAGTTTTATACATAATGTTTTCAGGTAGATTTACAAGGCATAAAAAAAGAAAAACCGATGATGAGGTAGAAGCTTTGGTGGTTGGAGAAATTATTCTTCCAGAACTTGCATCAATCGTTAGGCTTTTTGAGTCCAAACTTGGTAGAGAAATAAATTATACAGTGATGAGCAGTGAAGAATTGGAATACAGGAAAAAAAGAAAGGACCCGTTCCTTTTGGGTATTTTAGCCCAAAGTAGAACGATGATTTTTGGAGATGAAGAGGGGCTTGTTGGTTAAATTGCTTCTAATTGCAATTCTAGTTGGAATATCGAGTTATTTTGTGTATTCAAAGGAACTTATCTTGGGTCTTGATTTATCAGGAGGAAGTAGGCTCATTTTTGATGCGGATACCACAAAAATTGATACTGATAAAAAAGAAACAGCTTTGACATCACTAAGAAATGTGGTTGAAAAAAGGGTAAATTTTTTTGGAGTGTCAGAACCAAATGTGAGAATCTCCTCTTTTGAGGGTAAAAATAGAATAATTGTTGAGCTTCCTGGAATAAACGACCCAAAAGAGGCTGTAAATTTAATTGGCCAAACTGCCCAGCTTAATTTTGTTGAAGTAATTGATGCTTCACCATCTGCACAGATTAAAGAAACTGGAGTAACGGGAGCTGATATCAAGGCATCAACCATAGCTTTTGACCCAAACACAGGAAAACCTGTAGTTTCTTTTGAAATTAAAAAAGAAAGCGAGGAAAAGTTTGAGGATTTAACAAGGTCCTTAATTGGTAAAAGAATGATAATTTTACTTGATTCAACGGTAATAACAGATGCTGTTGTCCAGGATGTAATTATTGAAACAGGCCAGATATCTGGAAATTTTACACTCGAGGAAGCTAAGGAAATATCAAGTTTGTTAAATTCAGGTGCACTTCCCGTACCTATTAGATTGGTTGGAGAAGAAACAATAGGTGCGACATTGGGAATGGATTCCATAAACAAAAGCATTAAAGCAGGAATTGTTGGCCTTGTCATGGTCTCACTTTTTATGATTTTAAACTATAAAAAAAATGGAGTAATTGCAACAATTGCTCTATTAATTTTTGGTGTAATTACTTTAGCTCTTTATAAATTGATTCCTGTGGTTTTAACCCTACCTGGAATTGCAGGTTTTACGCTTTCAATTGGGATGGCAGTTGATAGCAATATTTTGATTTTTGAAAGATTAAAAGAGGAGATAAAAACAAAGTCACTTGAAAGTGCACTTGAAGTAGCTTTTGGCAGGGCATGGGATTCAATAAGGGATGCAAATATTGCAACACTTGTGACCGCATTTATTTTAGCAAATCCCTTAGAATGGGAGTTTTTACATGTGTCTGGTCCTGTCAGGGGTTTTGCAATTACACTTGCATTAGGAATAGCTGTAAGTTTATTTACAGGAATATTTGTAACAAGAAATCTAATGAGGCTTTTAATTAAATAAAAATGTTGTGGCTAAAATATAAATTACTGTACTTTTTAACATCTTTAGTTGTAATATCAGCAGGTGTTTTTGGATATTTTAAATGGGAGTTAAATCTTGGTCTAGATTTCACAGGTGGTGCAGTTGGAGAATACAAAAATGATTTTGGTGAGGTAAAAAAATTTGAAAAGGCGGGCATAAACGAAGAAGAAGCCATTAAGTTAAGAGAAGAATATAAAAAAAATGGATTTAAAGAGATTAAATTTGAAATGGTGGGGCCAACAATTGCTCCTGATTTGGTTAAAAAAACAGTACATGCTTTAAGTTTATCATCAGCTTTAATTTTGATTTGGATATCAATTCAATTTAGAAGTATTAAGTTTGGAGTGTCGGCAATTCTTGCCATGATTCATGATTCGATTGTATTAATAGGAAGTTTTTCTTTGTTGGGCCATTTTTTTGATGCTCAAGTTGATTTCCTTTTTGTAACTGCAATTCTTACAATATTATCTTTCTCTGTCCATGACACAATTGTTGTTTTTGATAGAATCAGAGAGAAACAAAAAAGAGAACTTGGAAGTTTAGAGGAACTATCTAATAAAGCAATTACTGAAACGATGGTTAGAAGTCTAAATAATTCTTTTACAATAATATTTATGTTAGTGTCACTTATGCTTTTGGGTGGAGAAACAATTCGTTGGTTTGCCGTAGCCTTATTAATCGGTACCATCTCCGGCACCTACTCTTCTCCATTTGTAGCAGTACCATTACTTGTCATTTTCGACAAAATTTTTAGAAAGAAAGTCAACTAAAATTTCCCTTTCATTTGGTAGCATCTTGTTTTCTACTTTTTCAAAAATTTTTTCTAAAACCTCACCCACTTTTGGTCCACTTGGGATACCTAGAATCTCCATTACGTCTTTACCATTTATTTTTAAGTCCTTAATTGAGAATGGTTGTTTTTGAACTACAATAAGTCTTTTTTTGAATTCTTCTAAACGCCAGCTAGTTTCTTTTGCTCCACCCCCTAGCCTATCAGCAACTCTAAGGTTGAGCATGTCCTCAATGTTTTCAATCCCAACGTTTCTAATAAACCTTCTTATGGCGGAATCAGTTTGCCTTTCATCAACAGTAAATTGATGAAATCTAACAAGTTTAATAAACTTATCCTTTTCTGCATTAGAAAATCTAAGCCTATCAGCAATATTTTTAGCAATCTTTGTAGAAACCATTTCGTGATTGTAAAAGGTGATAAATCCTTCTGTTGATTTTCTATATGTTTGGGGTTTACCTATATCATGAATTAAGGTTGCAAATTTTGTTACTGGATCTTTAGATTTGCAAAATTTAAGACTCATCAAAAGATGAGTTCCGACATCATAAATATGGTGTCTATTTGGGGATTTTTGATCAACTCCAAAACACTTGACAAGTTCAGGTAAAATTTCTTGCATCAGTCCTGATTCTTTCAAATGAACTATGCCAGAATATGCATTTTCATTTTTTAATATCTTAAATAACTCGTCCTTTATTCTTTCTTTGGCGATTTTATTGATTAAACTGGCGTTTGTTTTAATTGCCTCAAAAGTATTTGCTTCGATTTCAAAATTTAATTCCCCTGCAATTCTTACAGCCCTAAGCATTCGAAGCGCATCTTCTTGAAATCTTTCATTTGGATCACCCACTGCTTTTAGTGTTTTATTTTTTAAATCTTTTTGTCCATCAAAAAAATCGTGAACTGTGATCTGTGAACCGTGAACTGATAATGCCAAGGAGTTAATGGTGAAATCGCGTCTTTTTAAATCGTTTTCAAGTGTTTCTCCCCAAACTACTTTATCAGGCCTTCTATTGTCTGAATATCCATATTCTGTTCTGTATGTTGTTATTTCGAATGGTTTATCAAACCCATCAACAACAAATCCAACGGTTCCAAATTTATTGTCGTAGAATCCCTCTGGTAATACTTTTAATATTTCATCAGGTGTTGCGTTTGTTGTAAAATCCCAGTCATAAACAATTTTTCCCATCAATAAATCTCTTACGGCTCCGCCCACAATATAAATTCCAAAGCCTTCTGATTTAAATTTAGATAAAAGACCTTTAACTTCATCAGGAATATTTAGATTCATATGTTAATATTATACAGTATGAAATGGGATGTATTGTATGGTTCGCCGATTACAAATCACAAATCACTAATTACTGCGTTACTTGAGAATAGAGGCTTGAAATCAAAAAAAGAAATTGATGAATTTTTAAATCCAACTAAAAATATAAAACTTGATATACCTAAAAATATTCTTAAAAGACTTAACGAGGCAAAAAAGAATAAAGAAAAAATTGTAATTTTTGGTGATTATGATTGTGATGGTGTTTGTGCAACTGCAATTCTTTGGGAAACAATGTATAAAGAAGGTTTTGATGTAATGCCATACATTCCAGATAGATTTGAAGAAGGATATGGAATCAAAAGTACAACTTTTGCAAACTCTAAATTTCAAAATCTAAATCCGAATTTAATAATCACAGTCGATAATGGAATCGTTGCTTACGATGCCATTAAAGAGGCTAAAAAAAGAGGAATTGATGTAATTGTTGTTGACCATCATGCACTTGGAAACAAGAAGCTTACTACACCCTACATACTGCATTCTACTATTGTATGTGGTAGTGCTCTCGCTTGGTTTTTATCCCGCGAACTGTCCACTGTTCATCGTTCACTGTTCACGGGTTTAGATCTTGTAGCCCTTGGGACCGTCGCTGATCAAATTCCACTTTTGGGCATAAACAGATCAATTGTTAAGTATGGACTAGAAGAATTAAACAATACAAAAAGACTAGGCTTAAGACAAATTGTAAAAGATGTGGGGGTTCAAAATGTTGGTGTTTATGAAATTGGTTTTATGATTGCTCCAAGAATAAATGCTTCTGGAAGACTTCTTCATGCAATTGATGCCTTAAGACTTCTTTGCACAAAAGACCCCAAAAAAGCAAAAGAATTATCAAAAAAATTAAGCGAGACAAATATTGAAAGGCAAAAAATTGTTGAGGGGGTGGTTGCAAGAGTACTGGAAGAAACGAGTGATGGAGATAAAATCATGGTAATAAGCGGTGATTATCATGAAGGCGTGATAGGGCTTGCATCAGGAAAAGTAACCGAGAAATATTACAAGCCTTCAATAGTTTTATCAGTTGGAAAAGAAGTATCAAAAGCTTCAGCGCGGTCAATTAATGGTTTTAACATAATTGAGGCTATTAAAGAAACAAATTTAATTTTAGAAGGTGGAGGGCATCCTATGGCTGCCGGGTTTAGTATAGAAACCAGTAAAATTTCAGAATTTAAAACAAAAATAAATGAAATATCAAAAAAATATCTAACAGATGAGATTTTGGAAAAAAAATTAAAAATAGATTTGGAATTGGATTTTAAATATATAAATATTAAATTAATTGAAATTTTAAAAAAGCTTGAGCCATTTGGATATGGTAATAGTCAACCAGTTTTTACTACAAAAAAAGTAAAAGTTGTTGAAAGTAAAACAGTGGGAAGTGATGGAAAACATCTAAAATTAAAATTAGAACAAAATGGAATTAAATTTGATGGAATATGGTTTAATAATAACCAAACGCCAATAATCAACAATCAATACGACATTGCATTCACGATTGAAGAAAACATTTGGAATAACAAAACCTTAATTCAATTGAAAATTAAAGATATCAAATACTAACGACCAACCCCTAAATTTTGCCAGAAAGATTTTGGTAGGCCTGCTGGCGGTACTTGATCTTCCTCGACAGTGGCGGGCGCTTCCGGTTGTAATTGTTCCTCTGGCACGCCAAAGCCTCGCGCTTGATCAGCTGCAGTAATTTCACCTAATGGTTTTTGTTCCGCCACAGGTTCATATTCAAAATTTGGACCTAGATATAATTCTTTTATTGTCATTATTTTTCACCTCCTTTTTAATAATAAAAAACCTCTTTTGTAAAAGAGGTTTGTCAAAAAAAACAACAAGACAAACCTCTTAGTTAAAGAGATTAATAATTGTCTTGACTGCATTTAATATTTTCATAAAGCGACTTTTAGTTTATAAAACCCAGTTCATAGTTGTCAAGACACAAATTTAAATCTAAAATACCTATATGAAACGAACCTTGGTCAAAGAAACTGTCTCTAAAATTGATGAGAAGGTATTAATTAAAGGCTGGATAAATACAGTTCGTGATCATGGGAAGATTACTTTTATTGACTTAAGAGACAGAACGGGTGTTATTCAGTGTGTTGGTGCAAATTTGGAAAAAGTTACCCCAGAATCTGCAATTGAAATTATTGGAAAGGTTGTCAAAAGACCTGAAAAATTAATTAATAAAGATATTGAAACAGGTGAAGTTGAGGTTCAAATTGGAGAAGTGAAGATTTTAAATTTGTCTCAAGAATTACCTTTTGATATGGGCAAAATAGATTTGGATTTGAGTTTACCAACCCTTTTAGACAACAGATCCTTAACACTTAAAAATCAGAAACAAGCCGCAATATTTAAGGTACAAAACGAGGTGGCAAAAGCTTTCAGAAAAGCGTCAGAGGATATAAGTTGTCAGGAAATTTTTGTTCCAACAATTTCGGCATCATCGACTGAAGGCGGTTCTGAAGTTTTTGAGATCAAATACTATGATCACAAGGCATTTTTGACACAAAGCCCACAGTTATACAAGCAAATTGCAGTTGGCGCATTTGAAAGAGTTTATTTGTTTTCCCATGCCTATAGAGCAGAACCATCGGTAACAACAAGGCATCTATCAGAAGTTGTTCAGATGGATTGTGAAATAGCATTTGTTGAAAATTTTGAAGAGTTGCTTGATACGGTTGAGTATGTGGGAACGAAGATGATAGTTGATGCATACCAAAATAGTCTTGATCAAATGAAACTGTATCAAGTAAAAAAACCCATTCTCGAAAATAAAGTGCCTAGATTAACTCTTCATGAAGCACAAAAAATCATTGAAGAAAGAACCGATCGAAAGGTTGTTGGAGAAAAGGATTTATCACCTGAAGATGAAACGGAGATATGCAGATGGGCGCTTGAGGAAAAAAGGAGCGATTTTGTAACAGTTACCCATTTCCCAACAAAGAAAAGAGCGTTTTATACAATGCCTGATCCAAATAATCCAGAATTTAGTTTGTCATATGATTTGCTTTTTAGGGGTGTTGAAATATGTTCAGGAAGTCAAAGAATAAATGATTACCAAATACTTGTGGATGCAATCAAAAGCAGAGGAATGAATCCAAAAGATTTTGAAATGTATTTACAAACTTTTAAATTTGGTATGCCACCCGAAGGGGGGTTTTCATTTGGATTAGAGAGAATAACAATGAAGCTTTTAGAACTTAAAAATGTGCGTGAGGCTTCACTATTCCCAAGAGATATGGAAAGGGTTGATGTGAGATTTTCACAAGTTGAGGAAGCTTCAAAAAAATAAATCATGGAAAAAAGTAATCTTTTGTATTTATCATTACTTTCTTTTGTTTTAATTTCAACTTCTGCTATTTCAATTTCATCACAGACCGATTATTTTAAAATTGATACGCAAAAAGTTTTAAAAGAAGTCAATGCGAAGTTTTTAGGTAAAAAGTACTCGGACTTGCCCGTCTTAAAAGATGGGGCGACTTTTCCTATAATTTCGGCCCAATCTGCAGTTGCAATAGACCTAGTATCAGGTGTTTCATTATATGAAAAAGACCCAAACAAAAAACTACTTCCTGCTTCAACTACAAAAATAATGACTGCCTTAGTTGCTCTTGATACATATGATTTGGATCAAATATTAAAAGTTGGAAAAATTAATGTAGTAGGGCAAAAAATGGGTTTAGTTTGGGGAGAGGAGATAAAATTTATTGACTTATTAAAGGGCTTGTTAATTTTTTCGGCAAACGATGCGGCTGAAGTTTTGGCTTTAAATCATCCAGCAGGGAGAGATGTGTTCATAGGTTTAATGAATAAAAAAGCACAGGACTTGGGTTTAAAAGATACCCATTTTGAAAATCCTACGGGGCTGGATGGAAACGGTGGTCAGTATTCAACAACTAGAGATTTGGTAATTCTTTCCAAACAGGCAATAAAAAATCCCTTTTTTAAAGAAATTGTTGCAATTAAAAATGAAACAGTTAAGAGCGTTGATGGAAAATATATTCATAGGCTTATAAACATAAACAAACTATTGGGAGAAGTGGACGGGGTTTATGGAGTAAAAACAGGTTGGACAGAAAATGCAAGAGAAAATTTAGTTTCATATTTAGAAAGAGATAATAGAAAAATAATGATAGCAGTACTAGGAAGCAGTGACAGATTTGGAGAAACTAAAGAACTAATCAAATGGATATTTGATAATTACTCTTGGGAAGAAGTAAAAATTCCTAACTAGGGTTATTCACCATAATAATCATTTGTTACTGCGGGGATGTAAGCTACAAAGTCTTTGTCTCCTTCAATTACAAATATTGGCTGGAAGAATTCAACATAAACTCCTGGATCAAAATAGGCAAGATAAATTTTCCTTATTTTTATATTTTCCCCATCTTGAACTGAACCCTGATTTGTTAGGAAATAATTTCCATGAGTGAGCTCCTGCCAAACCACCTCACTTGATTTAATGGGGTATGTTGCAAATTGTTCTTCATCAACTGGAAAATAGTGATATTCTCCTGCAATTACATCTCTTCCCTTTTCTCTTAATCCCGAAAGCATAAACCAAATATTGGCTTGAATTGGGTTTTTGGTTATTGAAGGCATTTCATCAAACGATTTTCTGAAAAAATCTAGTCTTACCAAACTTGAGTCAGAAAGCGATAATGCCTCAATAAAACCACCACCCTGAGTTTTTAAAAAGCTATTCTTAATAGGCCCGGTTAAATCTGTAGGCATTAGGTTTGCACCACTTAACATTTGCTTAACAGTTCCTGCACCAACTTCAGGTAGTGGGGGTTTGACAAGAAGTGGACTAGGATCGGCTGCTAAATCATAGCTAATTGAAAAACTGCCTGTAACAATATTCATTTCCAAACTTGCATTTGATGTCCTGTGGGAAAATCTAAAGATAGAGTCTGATATTTGAACCGCATCAGGAGTAAATCCAAGCCTTTGTGCCTTTTCTTTGGCAAAGTCCAAAGATAAAAGGTTTGCTGATATTTTTGGCATGAAATAAACTCTTGCCTGATCTTTAAAAGTGGGCAGGCTTCCATCAACTGTTTCCAAGGTAAATGTTAGCTGTGGTTTCTGTTTATCCAAAAATGGAAGTTTGGGAAGTTTTCCAAAGGCAACAGTAGGAGGTGTTGGAGCAGGAGGAAAGACCTTTTTGTAAACTGCAATCAAAACATTTAATGAAAATCTAGTGATAATTATAAAAATGACAAAATAAATAAAATATCTCAAAGATCTTCTTGCATAAATTGAACTTTCAGTGAGTGTGGCCATTTTATTTGCTATAATCATTTTAGCATGAATCAAAATAAAGTTAGAACTAGATTTGCACCCAGCCCAACAGGTTTTTTACATATTGGTGGTTTAAGAACTGCACTTTACGCATATCTCTTGGCAAAACATGAAGGGGGAGATTTTATACTTCGGATCGAAGACACTGATCAAAAAAGAGAAGTTGAAGGTGCAACTGAAGCGCTCCAAGAAACTTTAAAAAAATTTGGTTTAATTTGGGACGAATTTTACAAGCAATCAGAAAGACTTGAAAAATATAAAAGTGCCGCAGAAAAATTAGTTAGGGAAAGTTATGCTTTTTATTGCAATTGCAAACCTAAAAATGCAAAAGTAGAAGGGTTTTCTAAGGAATTGCGCGACCCATGTAGAGATAAAAAGTTGACCAGTGGAGCAATAAAATTGAGGGTTCCAGATGGGCAGATTGTTAGATATCATGATTTTGTTCACAAGAAAGAAATATCTTGGAAAACTGATGAAGTTTATGACGCCACACTTTTAAAATCAGATGGATTCCCAACTTACCATTTAGCTGTAGTAGTTGATGATACTGACATGAAGATAAGTCATATTATAAGAGGACATGATTGGCTTCCCTCAACCCCAATACATCTTTTAGTTTTTGATTATTTGGTTAGTAAAAGGCCCGAGATTGGGCATTTAACAGATATTTTGTCAACTGAAACTGGCAAAAAACTTTCAAAAAGACGAGATTCTGTTTTTGTAGAACAATTCTTAGAAGAAGGTTATCTTTCAGAGGCACTTCTCAATTTTGTATTACTTTTAGGTTGGGCTCCCAAAAATAATAAAGAAATGTTTACTCTCACTGAGATGGTTAAAAGTTTTGACATAAACGGATTTCAGGACGCTAATCCTAAGTTTTTTAGAGATAAACTTGATTGGTTTAATGGACAGTATATTCGTCAACTGAAAGTTGGCGACTTAAATTCTAAATTCCAAACTCTAAATTCTAAATTTAAAGCATTAAAGACAGAAACACAAATAGAAATTACAAAACTGGTTAAAGATAGAATTAGTAAGTTAACTGATATAAATACACTGGCCAAGTTTTTTTGGGAGACACCTGAAGTTGACAAGAGTCTTTTGGGCAATAATTATAAACTTCATCTTGCGAAAGCTATCGAGGCAATTGAAAACGATAAAGATTTGATGGAAGTTGTAAAGGAAAACAATTTTAAAACTGGAGACTTTTTTATGGATTTGAGAATTGCCATAACAGGCTCAAAGTTTACCCCTCCAATAAATGAATCAATTGAAATTTTAGGAAAAGATGAAACATTAAAAAGACTTAAAAAAGTTATATGAAACAAAATTCTGCCCAAAGCCTTGACCTTTTTAGGCAAAAACTTAAATTAAAAAGCCTTGAGGCGGGAGAAAATTTCAAAAAAAATTTTCCTGAAGCCCATCAGTTTTTACTTGATAAAGGTTTAGAATTAAAAAAGATTAGAGAGCATTCTGCAAAATTAATTTCTGCGGGGGCAATTACAGGAACACTTCTTTTGGCTCCACCCACAGGAGTTGGTGAATTGCCAAAGCCTACAGAAGTCATAAAAAGTCTGGATGAACCTGATTCAAATAGAAACAGACTTCCACAAAAAGAACTCCTTGAAGCACTTTCCAAAATGCTTCCGCAAGAAGTAAGGCCACTTCTTAGAGATGAAGAAAAGAGGTTGGAACAGGTAATAAAAGATATAACTGGAATACCTGCAAAAGCAACACTTGAAGAAGAGCACTTAAATACAATTTATGGTTACATAGGTGCCGAACAGCACTTAAAAAGATTCCCTGGAGATACTTTGGAAAACCATGGACCTTATTATAAAGAGGGTATTGCTCCTGGCCTTGGTGCATGGGGTTATTTTGCTAAATCAAAAGATCAGTTGACGCCAGATTTAATTGAAACTGAAAAATGGTATTCTGTTGTTCAGACATTATATCTTCCCGGTTGGAACTCAAGACAGCCATATCTTCGGGATTGGTACAAATACAGAAAACTTATGATATTAAACACTAAAAATGGAAATGCTGTTGTTACCGCAATTGCAGACTCAGGCCCTGCAGCTTGGACAGGTAAACATTTTGGAGGAAGCCCAGAAGTTATGGAATATCTGGGTGGAAGTAGATATAAAAAGGGTGCGGTTTTAGTCTTTTTTGTTGATGATCCTGAAAATAAAATAAAATTGGGCCCAGTCGATTATAATAAAATAAATAAAGAAAACTTAATACAAATATGAGTCAATTATTTTTTGATAAAATCCTGGATTTGAGTAAATTAGAAAATGTCTTAAATAAGCTAACTCGTTCGACAGAAGAGCGGACGGAGTTGTGGTTACATGTTGATGAGATTATTCATAACAGAATTATTTCTTGTTGTTTATTACATTTACATAAGGACCATCATCAAGAATTTTTGGAGATTTTTATTAGAAGCCCTTACGATAAAGGAATAATTAAGTATTTAGATGATAAAACAAAGAAAGATATGAAAAAAGTTTTACAAGATGAAATAAAACTTCTAGAAAAAGAAATTAGAGAGCTCAGATAAATGGATACTCATTACAAAGGTTTAATTTGGACCAATCATGCAATCCATAGAATGCGAGAAAGAGGAATATCACAGGGTGATGCGTGGGCTACATGGAACAGACCGGAGCAAAGTAGATACGCTGCTTCAAAAGGTGCGTGGGTGTATTATAGAACTTGGCCCGCTTCGACTGGCAAGCCGGGTGAATATATCAAGATCGAAGTTGTTGCAAAACGAAACGAGAAGAAACAATGGGTAATTATATCCGTTTGGAGCAATGAAGTAAAAAATACCAACAATCAGAGTCCTCAAAAATCACTTTTTCTTACCCTTTTTAGAAATATTTTCTCGATTAAGAACTAAATATATCAGAGGAAGGATGCCTAAAGAATTGACTACCAAGAGTGCGATGAACCATACATTTTGATTCTTTTTTGCCGATTTCCAAAGGGCAAATCCTCGAAGTATTAAATCAATTAATGAAAACAAGGTCAACCCTCCAAAAAACCATCTCTTATCATAATCATATCCCCAGTATCCCCATTTTCCGTACATCATTAGTTCATCATATTAGATAGTTGACAAGATTTCAATAGATAACTAGAATGGATTTAGATGACTGCCAAAAGTAAGACTTTTAAATATCTTCCGATCCTTGCAATTACTGCGTTTGTTTTGAGTTTTGCTGTTGTCAATTATAACAATTCTCAAGTTTTGAATACTTCGGAGGGGATGGTTTTAAGTGATAGGGACGAGAATTCTGAGGAGATTGAAAAGAGGAACGAAGAAAGAGTTGAAGCAACAAAAAGAGAAAATGAACAAAAGTCAGAAGAAGCTAAAAAAAGAAATGAAGTTAGGAAAGAGGTAAGAAATAGATCGGAGATTAGAGTTAGAGAGGTAGAAAGTGAAAGCGAGGATTCAGATCAAGACGAGTTTGAATTAGAATCTGAAGGAGTAAAAGCAAGAACAGGTTTTCCGTTGAAATTGGATACCAAAACAAATGAGTTAATGGTGGCTGGCCCCAGTGGTGAGACCAAGGATGTTGCAGTTTTACCTGACAAAGCTGTTGAAAATCTCTTGGAAAATAAAAGGATAGAGTTAATAGATGAACCTTTAGATTTAGTTGAAAATAAAGATAAAAGTGAACTTGAATACAGAGCAGAGGCAGTTGAAGAGAAAAGATTTTTAGGATTGTTTAAAATTAGGCTTCAAAAAGAATTTAGAATTTCGTCAGAAACGGGTGAAGTAGATGAAATTCCTACAACGGGATTAAGAAGACTTCTTGATCTTCTCTCTTTCTAATATCCGAACAACTTCAGTAATATGCTCTGTATCCATAAGTTCAGCTCTTAAGGTTGTTGCTCCATCAAAACCTTTTATATACATTTTAAAAAACCTTTTAAGTGTGGCAAAATGCTTGCTATCACCATATATGTGATGATGTAAGTTGGTGTGTTTGAGGGCAAGGTCAAGGAAATCATTAACTTTATGATCTATGTTATTATTTCCAAATATCCATGGGTTTTTGAGTATCCCTCTTGCAATCATTACTCCATCAACTCCATATTGTTTATGTTTTAAAACAGCTTCTTTTTTTGATAAAACATCCCCATTTCCAATAACCAATGTATTGGGAGAGATTTTATTTTTAATTTTTGTAATCTCACCAATTGCGTCCCAGTTAGCCTGACCATCTGACATTTGTGAGGGTGTTCTACAATGAACAGTAAGTGCGTCTATTTTTTGTTCAAGTAAAAATTGTACCCAGTCCTGATACGAGATAATTTTATTACCCAATCTTGTCTTAATGCTTAATGGAATTTTATTTTTGAGCCCTTCTTTTGTTGCATTAATTATTTCTTTAACTAGATCAAAATTACCAATGCATCCGGCTCCACCGCCAGATTCTACAACACTTCTGTGAGGGCAACCCATGTTTATATCTACCCCATCAAATCCCAAATTGAGACAGATTTGTGCTGATCTGAAGAAATTTTGGGGATTAGACCCCCAAATTTGGGCGACTATTGGTCTTTGGCTCTTACTAAATTGAAGTCTTTTTATGGTTTCTGGATAACCTTTTTCAGATGTGAGCCCGTCAGTATTCGTAAATTCTGTAAAAAACACATCAGGACGAGGTAAATATCTCGAAACTATTTCTCTAAACACATAATCGGTTACATTTTCCATTGGTGCCAAAACAATAAATGGTCTGGTAAGCTTGGTCCAGAAATTAATCATGATGTTTGTATTATAGCCGACTTTTGGCTATATATTTAAATCAAATACCTGATATAATGATGATAGATGGGGAACTTTAATAGAGATAGAAATTCAAGGGTTGGAAGATTTAGTAGTAACAATCGTGGAGATAGGCAGATGTTTAAAACAGTTTGTAGCAATTGTGGTAAGGATTGCCAGGTTCCATTTAAGCCAACGGGAGATAAACCCGTTTATTGTAGCGAGTGTTTTGAAAAAATTGGTGGAAGAAGTGAAAGGAAATCTTCTGATAGATCAAGACTCAGAGGAGACAGTGGATTTAACGATATTAACATCAAATTAGACAGAATATTAAGTTTACTTGAACCAAAAGAACCAAAACCAAAAAAATCCAGCAAAAAAGTAGTTTCAGAAGAAAAGGTGTAAAAGTTTAATAGACTCAAATTTTAGTGGTATTAGTTCTGTATTTTCACTGTATATAAAACAGTTGAAAGAAATTCGAATGTTGTCTTGTATAATACGGTAGATGAAGAAAATAATAGTTGTTTCCTTGGTTTTATTGGTGTTATCAATTGTCGGTTACTTTTTTTATAATTATTCAAAAAAAACCAACTCTACTGATTTAACTGAAACCAGCCTAGTTGCACCAGGTAGACCTGCAGATATAACAGGATTGATAGTTTCACAATTAGGAAATGAGGTTGTTGTAGCCAAAGAAATTGGCAAAGTTATTTTATCTGAAGAGGAACAGGCTATTAAAAAAGCAGAATCACAAAAATTGACTCCGGAAGAACGGTCTGCTTTAAAAGCCCAAGAGAGTGCCAATTTAACAACTGAAGATATCAAATTAATAATTCCGGTAGGAACTACCATAGCAAAAGGTGCTGGCGATGCTAGCGGAAAACAAATAATTGCAGATATTGCAGAACTTACAAAGGGCACATATATTTCGGTTTGGTTAGATCAAAACAATAATATAGAATATGTCAAAATTAAACAAATATAAGTTTTATATAGTAGGAGGCTTAATTTTATTATTGGGAGTATCTTGGTATTTAATATCTAAAAACAAAACTGTAGTTGAACCGTTGCAAACCGCAAAAGTTGTAAAAGGAGACCTTAGTATTTCATTTTCTATCGATGGTAAATTGGTCGGAGATATTTACGAACCCACATTTGTCTTGGGTGGAAAAGTAAACCAAGTTTTTGTTAAAGAAGGGGATTATGTTAAGGCAGGTCAATGGATAGCAACTCTTGATACGGAAGAAGCCCAAAAGAATCTTGAGAAATTATTGCGTGATTATTCAAGTAAAAGAAATGATTTTGAAGAAATAACCGGGGTAACTTATGTAAACACAGTAGTAACTGATACGATACGAAGGATCTTGGAAAAAAATCAATGGGATTTGGAAAAAGCGGTAATTGATGTAGAACTTAAAAACATAGCTCTTAAACAATCAAGGTTGATTGCGCCAGTGTCAGGGATCGTGGCAAACCTAAATATTAAAATTGGAGATGTCGTCAGCACACAAAACCAAACCCCGATTGTTACCATAGTAAAGTCTAATATTTTTTCCTTTGTTGCATATGCAGAGGAAAGTGATGCTTTAAAAATCGATAAAGATCAAATAGTAAAAATTTCTTTTGAGGCATACGACGACAAAGATTATCTTGCCAACAGGTATTTTTTGTCTCCTGTTGCCGAGATTGATAGTAATGGATTAACTACCTACAAAGTTACTGCATATCTGGATACACCAAAGGATGTAAAACTAATGGATGGCATGGAAGGAAGTATCTTGTTTATTACTAAGGAAGTCAAAGATGTAATTACAATCCCGAACAAGGCAGTTTACCGAGAAAACAATAAGTCTTATGTTGATGTTATAAACGATCACAAGGAAATCAGTAAAGTTGAAATTGAAACCGGATTTACAGATGGTAAATCGGTTGAAGTTACAAAAGGTTTAACCATTGACCAAAACGTTATAACCAGAAAATAAAATGTATCATGCCTGTTATTACTCTTACATCTGTTAAAAAAAGTTACTTCATTAAAAATATCGAATATCCAATTTTAAAAGGCATAAATTTAACGGTTAATAAAGGAGAATTTGTGGCTTTAATGGGACCTTCTGGATCTGGAAAATCAACCCTTTTAAATATAATCGGTGGATTAGACAAATCAACTGAGGGGAAATATATTATAAATGAAAAATTAGTATCGAACTTATCTTCAGATGAACTGGCCGATATCAGAAACATTTATATAGGTTTTATTTTTCAAAATTTTAATTTAATTCCCACACTTTCAACGCTTGATAATGTGGCTTTGCCAAGTTTTTATTCAGGAGATGTAAATTATAAAAAAGCAGAAGAGTTACTTAGTATGGTGGGGCTTTCGGATAGACTGAGTAATAAACCCAATGAACTTTCGGGAGGCCAAAGACAAAGGGTGGCTATTGCAAGATCTTTAATTAATGATCCTGAATTTATCTTAGCCGATGAACCTACGGGCAATCTTGATAGTAAGACCGGGGAGGAAATAATGAAACTAATAGTTTCCCTTAAAAAAGATTACGGTAAAACCATTTTAATGGTTACACATGATCCACATTTAGCTAAACTAACCGACAGAATAATTTACCTTAAAGATGGTTATATTACGAAGAAAAAAAACGTATGACAAAATATAGTTTCTATATAAAATTGTTTCGGTTGTCTTGGCAATCATTAAGGTCCAATGTTTTTAGATCTTTTTTAACGACATTGGGAATTATAATTGGAGCAGCGACCATTATTATAGTTGTTGCGCTTGGTGAGGGAGCAAAAAGAGATATTGAAGCACAATATTCAAACATGTCTGTTACAACAATTTTAATTAATGGTCCATCAACTGAGGGTTCCCAATCAAAATTGTCTGTTGATGACATACCTGCAATACAGGCTATTAGTACAGTTTCTGATGCCGTTCCGATGCTTACCGGAAAAGTAAATATCTCGACAGCAAATAACACTGCAAGTTTTAATGTCGTTGGAACCTATCCTAATTTTTCCGATGTGGCGAATCTGACATACGAAAGGGGGGGTTTTTTTGACCAGACGGATGAAGATGATCACACAAAGGTTGTGATTCTTGGGGCGACTGTGGCAGAAGAAATATATGGCACCCGCAATCCCGACGTCTTGGGCCAAAGTATAGTATTGGGAAAGAAAGAATTTGAAATAGTGGGTATAGCAAAGTATAAGGGTGGTGCTTTTGGACCAATTTCAATTGATGAAAGTGTTTTTACACCTTATTCCTCAAGTTACAGATATATCTTAGGAAAAAATGGTAAATTTTCCTTTAATGTAAATGCTCAAAGTGTAGATCTTTTAGAGGAAACAATGTCAAGTTTAACTAAAGTTTTGCGTGAAGAACATAAAATAGCGGCAAACACACCGGAAGACTTTAAATTAAAAGATATGGGTGCAACGGTTGCATCTGCACAAGGCTCTTCACAGACAATGGCAATTCTTCTTGGGGCTGTGGGATTTATAGTTCTTCTTGTGGGTGGAATTGGGATTAT
Source organism: Candidatus Woesebacteria bacterium (assembly GCA_020061305.1). GTDB lineage: Bacteria > Patescibacteriota > Microgenomatia > UBA8517 > UBA8517 > DYGS01. Next base: position 202,681 of record JAGUYM010000014.1, read on the forward strand.
GAATATTATGTATGTTACTGTTTCGGAAAGAACAAAAGAGATTGGAATAAGAAAAGCGATTGGAGCTAAGGATAATCATGTTCTGACGCAGTTTTTGTTTGAAGCATTTATACTAACAGGTGTTGGTTATTTGATTGGGACAATATCTTCTATAGGAATCTATTTTATTCTGCTTTCTTTGGGAGTAAAAATAGTTTTTGTTTGGTGGAGCCTAGTTCTTTCATTTATTATTACTTTTACAGTTGGAATGTTTTTTGGCTATTACCCTGCCAAAAAAGCTGCAGCTCTCGACCCAATAGATGCACTGCGATACGAATAATCAACACGATCAGCGATATACTCCACTTACTCTCAAGTTTTTAGTATAGAAGCAGTAATGCCTATTACAATCGAAATTAGTAATTATTATATGCTATATTAGATTAATACGACGGTTTAGAAGGGGGTGATTAAAGATGAAAAAAATATTTATGTTAATTTTACCGACTTTGGGATTAGTATACTTGCCCACTTTAGTTTCAGCACAAGGTAGTCAGCAACAAAACAGAGTTCAGGACCCGAAAACTAATGTTAGCGCAACGGTTACACCAAAAAGTAACCAAATCCAAAATGAAAATTTGATCCAAGTACAGAATAAAGGCCAAGAAACACAACTTATGGTTGCAACGCAACAAGTTCAGCAACTTATGGATGTGGAAGGACTAACTGTTGAGGTTGGTGATAAAATTAGAACTTTGGCCAAGGAGCAAGTAGGGGCGCAAGAACAGATTAAAACTCAGCTTGATAGGCTGGAATCTAAATCCAATTTTATGAAAAAGCTTTTTGGTCCTGATTTTGGAGCAATAAAAAATCTTAATCAATTGATGGAACAAAATAGATTAAGGATTCAAGAGTTACAGCAATTACAAAATCAAGTAACGAATCAAGCAGAAAAAACTCAATTGCAGGAAGCAATTCAAACGCTTTTGAATCAGAATACTGATTTACGGGAACAAGTCAAGGCTGAAGAAAAAGTAGGAAGTATATTTGGCTGGCTTATTAAATTGTTCAATAATTAGCTATTATTACACCAAACTGGCCAAGGGCAGATGCTTAGCTTGCTAAGAATGTCGGTTCAGAATTTTTCGACCTCGTGATTGTTTTGTCCAAGTGTATTACAATAAAACGGGCTTTATCTAGCTCGCCACCTGTTTTGCGGGTTTTAGTTTGTTTACTGCATATAGTGCAGTTATCACCAAAAACACAGTTGCTAAAAAATATGGAGATTTGGTTCCAATTTGTGCGTAGAAGAAAGTTCCCAGGAGAGGACCGAATAACCTAGCAACCGCTGCTACCGACTGGTTCATACCTGCGATACTACCTTGTTCTTTTTCAGGTGTCAGTTTCGAAATATAGCCTGTAATTACTGGCCTTGATATCCCACTTGCTAAAGCAAGAAGGGTTACGGCGATAAGAAGCATGGCTACACTAGTACCCACAGCTATCAGTCCTAATGCTACAGCCATAAGGATAATAGTGATAATGATCAATCTATGCTCTGAAAACAAATTCTCAATTCTTTTAAGCAGAAATAATTGCACCACTATTCCCACTAAACCCAAATAAGCAAAAATTAGTCCGTTAGTTCTTGCAGATAAATTAAGACTGTGTTCGGTGTAAAGGGCAAATGTACCTTGCATAAGCGAGAAGGAGAACATGGTCATAAAAAAGATGCTTAGAAGAGTCCCAAGTTCAGGATGCGTTAATGCATCAAAAAAGTCTTTTACCCCAAAAATCTGGTTTTCCTTTTTCTTAACCTCATTATCTTGTCTGCTTTTAATATATGATTCTGGGAGAAAGAAATAAGCCAGAACAACCGCAATGAGTGCAACTGCCCCTGCTACGAATGCTGGCACGGCATATCCATACACCGAAAGCAATCCGCCAACAGCAACTAAAGGCAGCCATCATAATACCCATTCCTTGAGTCCTGTTTTCTTTGGTAGTTATATCTGCAATATATGCCTGGGCAGTTGATATGTTGCCACCGGTAATACCGTCAATAATTCTGGACATAAATAAGACTGGAATAGTTTTGGCAGCTCCAAGTAAACCAAAAGAGGCCGCAGTTCCAAGAATGGAAATGACGAGGACGGGACGTCTGCCGAATTTATCTGACAATTTACCTAAAATGGGAGCTGAAATTATTTGGAACAAGGAATATGTAGCAGTTAAAAGGCCGATAGTTATTGCTCCTGCCCCGAAACTTTCAACATAATACGGCAAAAGCGGCAAAATAATGCCAAAACCCAATAGGTTTACAAATACTATTAAAAATATAATCCAAATTCGACTGTCTTTCATAATGTATGCTAAACTTTTACTTCACATTTAACGAATTGACGCTTTATTATCCTTTAAAAATTGGCTCCACCCCTCAATTGTATCAAGAACAAGTGCAAAAGGAGTCTCTATTATAAAATTAAATAGAATTGCGAATACATTATATTCTTTCCACTTGGATGCAAAAAATGACCCCACATTGGCTATGGGCACGAAAATCATATCAAGCAAGAATTCATAAAAAGATGTTTTATCATCAACATTAAGTTCCTTTGATTTATTTCGAATACCAACAGCGGCAAACACTGTTAGGGAAATCGTAAATGTATCAAAGATTACTGAAGTTAAGGGTAGTCCGGCAACATAAAACGACGCCCCTACAACTGTAAAAACCGACAAAGTCATAAACAAATAAATTGTTACATAAAATGTTTTAGATAATACCTCTCTATTTTTTCCAATCTCAATTTCATAAAATTTCTTTTTTTCACCCTTATATACAAAACTTTCAACAACTTTCAATACATGCTCGCGATTTTTCTCTGATGGTGCTCTTATGATCATAACTAAAAGAAACATAACGATTGTAGGTATTATAAAATCTATAAATGCTGTAAACAGACTAAACTCTTCGTAGAAGAACTTAGCCAGTGGAACTTCTACTATAAAAAATGTAAACCAGTTAGATAAAAATACGGATAAAGTCGAGAAGATTCCCAGTCTAAAAAGCCTTTTTTTTAAAGTATTGTAACGCTTATCATACAACTGGCTAATCTTTTGCTTAAATTTCTTACGGTCTTCGATTGTGGGAATAATTTTTTCAGGCTTATTCTTTGCTTCTTCCAAAAAATCGTTTAAAAGAGAAAAAACAGTATCATTTTGATCGCAAATACGGTTGAAATTTTTGGCCAATGGGTGTCTAAGAATGTTTTCTAAATTATTCCAAAAATCTATTACTTCATTTAATCGCGCGGGAAGAGCTTCATCAGACAAATCTTTCCAATCAGGAAATCGAAAATTTAACAAGCGGTATGCTATAAAGGCATCATCCAAGTTAAATAAGGTCCTACAAACGGCTATATATATTTGTTGTTCCTTCTCGTTTTTTGTTAGCCCCACCGTGGGTGACAGGTTGATTCGGCTCTCCATCATCTTTGTCATTGCATCAAGCAACGCATACTCCCTGATTGGCTTTACAAGAATTTCTTCAATCTCACAGGCAGCAATTTCCAATATAAAAGTATAGAAATTTGCCTGTTTTTTGATGCTTAAAGGAGAGTTACGTGATGATTGTGTTAAAAAATATTGATATTTAGTTAGTGATTTTGAGACTACTGAAATTGATTCTTTTGGAACTTCGTCATTTGGCAAATGACCGCCTCTTACTAATTCTGTTGTGATAGTTTCCGCCAAACTGTCTACTTCTGGCTGTTTATAAATAGGAATTCTCAAATCTTTTGCAAAAAGCAGACGCTTGAGTATCCTTTCAATTGCTCGTCTTCTAAGCACATTATCCTCCTGCCAATCCACAACTTTACGAATTTTTTCATATAGCTTTGCAATGCTAGTGGCGATTTCGTCAACATGAATTGGTGTGCTATCCTTATTCAAAGCTTCAAGGTTGGTAACATACTCTTGCGTCAGTGCAAAAACTTCATCGGTTATATTACGATTCAACTTATCGAAATGTTTTGACTCATGTTGATTATTCTCAAAAATAACTCCGTTATTTCCTATCATATTTTTTAATAACTTAGATTATTCATATCTTAGTGCCGCAATCGGTGAGAGTAGAGATGCGCGTCTTGCTGGAGCAATTCCAAAAATTATTCCGACTCCTGCAGAAACAACAAAAGCAAGAATAATTGACCACGCGGTAACAGTCATCGGTATAAAATTGTTTAACAAGAGTGCACCGCCGCTACCGAGTAAGATTCCAATGATCCCACCGCCTACGGACAAAAAGACTGCCTCGATCAAAAACTGGGTTAAAATCACTTCAGGTGTAGCCCCCAGGGCTTTCCTGAGACCTATCTCTCTTGTTCTTTCTGTTACAGACACGAGCATTATATTCATAATGCCGATACCTCCGACTAAAAGTGAAATGGCAGCGATGCCACCCAAAGCGATTGTGAGGGTATCAAGAATAGAAGAAACGGTCGATAAGATTTCCTTCTGATCGATTACAGTAAAGTCTTCCTCGTCGTGTCGTTTTAACATTACCGCTTCTATCAATGGAACAGCTGAGGCAACCTCATCACTTGAACTTACTTGGGTGAATATTATGCTGATATTATCCAAGCCAAATTGGCGTTGAGCAGTAGTTATTGGGACAAAAATTTTATCGTCGGAAGTTAAGCTGCCTTGACCACCTTGTTCTTTCATTACGCCCATAACAAGATAGCGGTAGTCTCCAACTTTGATCTTCTCTCCAACCGGATTTTGGTTTCCAAATAATTCATGGGCGACAGTGTGTCCTAAAATCGTCACTTTCCTTCCACTGTTGACCTCAGATTGCGTAAAAAAACTACCAGTTTCGAATTCTGAGCTCCTTATATTTATATAATTTTGTGTAGTGCCGATAATTTGTCCGGAAACAGTTTCACTCTTATAGCTGGCAAGGCCTGGAGCCATGACTACGGCAGCAGTATCTTTGATTTGGGGTAAACTTCTTTCTATCTCTTCGGCATCCCTTAGTTCCAACTTAGAAGCTGCTATTGAAGAAAAAGCGCCACTTGCAGCTCCTCCACTAGCCCCTGTTTGTTCAATATCAATATCACCCGGGACAACCATAATGAGGTTAGAGCCCATATCTTGCATTTGTCCTGTTATATAATCTTTAAGTCCTGAACCAACGGAAACCAGCAAAATTACGGCCGCAACACCAATAATTACCCCAAGCGCGGTCAAGAAGGAGCGCGATCTGTTTACAATTAGGGATTTGGTTGCGATTCTAATAAGTTGTTTTAGTTGCATTTTAATTTATTACCTTACCGTCTTTTAATCTGATTATTCTTTGTGCTTTGTTTGCAATGTTGTCATCGTGGGTGACAAGGATAACTGTCCTGCCTTGTTGGTGAAGTTTTTTAAATATTTCCATGACTTCTACACCCGATTTTGAATCCAAATTTCCCGTTGGTTCATCGGCAATGATTATTGAGGGGTCTGTAATCAGCGCACGGGCAATAGCTACTCTTTGTTGTTGACCTCCTGAAAGCTGATTTGGATGATGGTCAAGTCTTTCTCCTAAACCAACTTTCCCTAAAACTTCAGCAGCCTTTTTAGCTATCTGTGAGCTGGTGGTGCCGTTATACAACAGAGGAAGACTTACATTATCGAGTGCCGAAGTCCTGGGTAATAAATTAAACTGCTGAAACACAAATCCTATTTTTTTATTTCTGACCTGTGCCAATTGTCTTTCAGTCATCTGGCTGATTTCTTGATCATCTAAAAGGACTTTACCGGAGGTTGGTGTATCCAAACAGCCAACTATGTGCATTAGGGTTGATTTCCCACTCCCTGAAGGACCAATAATGGAAACAAACTCACCCTCCATTATTGCAAGAGAAACGTTGTCAAGGGCTTTTACAGATACCCCGTCCATTCGATAAATTTTGGATACAGTTTCCAATCTGAGTATGTTTTTTGTCTTTGTCATTACACATTATTTTTTTTCGTTACCTGGCAGGGCAATTACCTGCCCTTCTTCTAAGCCTTTAATTATCTCCACTTCAGTCAAAGTGGTTAAACCAACATTAACCTCCTTTTCTATTTTGTTGCCGTCTTCGATGATATAAACAACACTAATACCGTCTTTTTGTTTTATGTAGTTTCCCGGAATAACCAAAGCATTTTCTCTTTGATCCAGTACAAATTCCACATCGCCACTTAATCCTACTGCCATGTTACTCCCGTTTGAGTCAAATTGAATCTCAATAGGTATAGTAACTCCTCCTGTGGCAGTTTTGACTCCGGCCTTACCGATATAGGAAACAGTTCCTTCAAAGGTTTCATCAGGAAAGGCATCAAGAGATATTTTTGCTTTTTGTCCGAGTTTTATTTTACCGTAGTCTATTTCATCCACCTGAGCTGTAAATTTAAACTCTGACACATCAGCAACAACTATAGTATCCGTTAAAGCAATATTAGCACCGGGAGTAAAGTTATCTGATATCGACACAACAGTTCCGTTAAAGGGTGCGATTAAAGTTGTGTTTGACAAGGCGTTTCGTGTAGCCAAAACAGCGTTATAGGCATTATCTTTTGCGACTTCGGCGGCAGTCCTTGTTTCCTTTTGAGTGAAAGATTCGTCGTTGTCATGATCCTTAACGCTATCATAGACCCTATCCAAAGTTGCTTCGGCGGCGCGCAGGTTAGAGTTGGCAATCTGAAGATTGGCATTAAGTTGTACGGCATCAAGCTGGGCTAGTGATTGCCACTTTTTAACATCTTCACCTTGACTTACCCCAACCCATGCTAGCTTACCAGGAGTATTAAAATGTAGAGTTGCCTGGCTCTTTCCTTTGATAGATCCTGAGGCTGATATGGTTGAAAATAAATCCTGTCGCACCACTTTTGTAGTTACCATCTCATCGCTATTACCAGTAATCAGGCTTTTACCAATCAATATGGATAAAGCGACAATAACAAAGATAATAACTTTCCACCTATTTTCTCTAATAAACCGACACATTTTTTTTAGCATAAGTTTTTTATTTACCTAACGGTTAATGAATATCTAGTTAGTTGTTTTGCTAGTTCTTCCGATTTCATTTCCTTTGGAACAAATGGTCCAAAAAGAAACCCAAGAATAGATGCCGAAAAGACATACATAAATTTACGACCTCTTCTTCTTGTTATATCTATATCTTCAATTAATTCTCTAATTAGTTTAAGAACGGAGAATCTCATTTTAGCAATATACCGAATGATCGGCCGTTTCTCATCGCTGGCTCCTGTAAAACTAGTTAAAAGGCTGATTTCTGGGTGTTTTATCCGAAAATCCAGAAGTACTAATATAATCTGAAATAGCGTGTCAAACGGTGTTACATTTTTTTTAACCGCCTGCCTTAACTCTTTTTTGAGTACTAAAAAGTTTTTTTGCATAAGCTTCTTACACAACTCTTCTTTACTCTCAAAATAATAATAAAGGGCAGGTTTGCCGATTCCGACTTCACTGGCGATATCATCCATGGATGTGCCAAAATATCCTCGTTCGGCAAACAGCCTTCCTGTTGTTGTCAGTATCTCTTCTTCTCTGTTAGATGCTTTATTCATTGCAAAAATTTATTGACCGTTCGGTCAGTATTTAGTTATTGTATCAAAATTATGATTGAAGTCAATTTTCTAAAATTAAAATCCTACTTTTTCTTTAATAAAGATCAGGTTTATGCGGTCGGGCATAACCTCGGAGTTAATAACGAGTAGTTTTCTAATACCGCTATGCATACCATAAACATTCATTAACCTTTCATCCTCTAATTTGAAAGTATACTCTTCGATGCGTTGCATGGCCTCATCAAGATTTTTGACAATTTTTTGTGTCCCAACCACCCAGATCACATGGGCGGCAGAAAAGACATAGGGGGCTAGTTGACTACCGGAGTTTGAAGCAATGACTACTTTGCCGTCTTCGGTGACCGCATGAACACTCCCGACCACATAGTCGGGAGCACTGTTAATTCTTCGGGCTTGTGCTCGCTGTTCGCTTTCCGGCAGGGAAGTTATCTTTTTCCGGAGTGACACAAATTTTTCAGACTCGTCAATTGCTGTGTCTAGTCCTATTTGCTGGGCTGTTGTGGAGGTTGCAGTCATGACTGTGGCACCTTTTTGAATCAGCGACAATGCTTCTTCTTTTGCTTGACTACCGCTTTCTACTATCGAAACTTTTATCCCATTTGCTTCAAGCGCATGCTTGGTTTTTTCTATACTTTGGTTATCGGCTAACTTGTCCCATTTCATATATTGTATAATATAAGACATATTATACTTTGTAAAGTAGTTACAAAAAGTAAAGTATGAATAACGAGTCTTGCGGGGTAGAAAATACCGTTAAAATTATCGGCAAAAAATGGACGATACTTATTATCAGGGATCTTTGTGAGGGTAAAAAAAGATTTGGCGAGCTCTTGCGCTCACTTGAGGGTATAAGTCCTCGGACACTTTCTTTTCGGCTCACCCAGCTGGAGAGGGAAGGTATCATTAGGCGCAAAGTGTTTAAAGAAATTCCCCTTCACACCGAATACTCACTTACACCAAAAGGTGAGTCCCTGCGGGATATTATTATAAAAATGCAACGGTGGGGAGAAACTAAAAAATAAGCTATCAAACCACCGAAATTAACCAAAAATCAGTCAGAGTAAATAAACAGAGTAAATAAGGCCAAGCCTATTTTTGAAATCTCAAAGATTAAAAAGTTTTTTAAGCGACAAACAAAAACACTAAATTATGGAAGCCAAGATAAATATATTCCAAGAGTCGCAATATTGGACCTGCTGAAATTGCGAGAAGAAAACACTCGGGTTGGATTGGATTTATTGCAACGGTTGTAATCAAGTGACCGTTTATGAACGGTATCTGGCTGAGCATACGAGTCTAGTATCTACTAGTCCCATATGCTAATACTCCAAGTGTATCGCTTTTGAGGCCAAATGAGACATTTGAGACAGTATAAAAAGGAAATGTCTCAAAAGTCGTTGATGTATTTTGATATAGTCCAACTTGTTTGTTATATAATCGGGTTATGCTAACTAAAGATGAGCTGGATTATTTATCGAAAATTCCAAGAAACAAAAAAGTTTCAGTTAAGCCTTTTGACCCACAAGCCAGAAGGGTAGGAGATTTGATTGTCTCCAAAATCAAAAAAGCTTTATCCGACCTCGAAGTTTTGTTTATGGGAGCAACTGCACTTGAGATTGCAGGACAAAATGATATTGATATTTATATGTTATCAGAACCTAGTAAATTTGGTGAACACTTACCAACTTTAGAAAAACTTTTTGGCAAACCTAAAAGTACCTACGATACTTTTATTGAATGGTCGTTTACTGAGAACGGATATCCAATAGAACTCTATTTAACCGAACCACCCGAAAGACAAATTAGGGTCTATGAAATACTCAAATCAAACAAAGAATTATTAAAAGAGTATGAGGATCTAAAACTTAAATTTAGTGACAAGAGTTTTAGAGATTATCAAAGAGCAAAATATGAATTTTACAGTAAAATACTGAACCTTTGAAGGATTCTAGATTTCTATCTCCTTCATTTCAAGGTTTGCCCAATCAATATATCTCCCAAGATCAAGAAATATTAACTGGTCATATTTTTCTCTTGCTGCAATAACGTCTAGCAAGTGCCTAAAAAATATTGCATGCCCTACAACTGCAATGCTGTCGTATTTGTCCTTTTGTTTTTTTAGAAATTTCAGGAATTTCTCTGCTCTTGCTTTAATCTCGTTGAAGCTCTCACTACCATCGTATTTCCAGTCTGGGTTTTTGCGATATTCCAAAAGCCCCCAATCCCAAAACTTTCTACTCTCTTCTCTACTTTTGCCATCTAAAGATTTGGGTCTGACATACTCATAGATATAATCAATAGTCTCATAGTTGCCTTCACCAAAAACCAGATCTGCTGTTGCCGTAGCTCTTATTAATGGGGAGGAATAGACCTTATCTACTTTTAGATCTGAATAAAGTCCTTCTTCAATTGTAGATGCATCTATTTTTGCATCAGGGTTTTGAGATTTTCCTTCTCCCGATTCAAGAGTTTTGGCATGGCGAATTAAATATAATTTCATATTGATAAAAGCTATTTTATATCAAGCCTTAATCATTTTGAAGTGGATGTAGTAAAATTGAGGTTTGAATTATGAAAAATAATAAATATGCATATGGAATAGACTTTGGAACCACAAATTCCACCATAACGGCCATTACTAGGTCGGGTGAACCAATACGATTGGAGATTGATAACGAGGCCGAAAATAAGGCTGTTATGTGATCAGTCATTTGTATCAATAACAATCATGAGTTTATATACGGTCAAAAAGCTGTTGCCACTTATGTAAAAGATATTGCTGAAGGTAGAGTCGCTAAAAGAAAGAGTATATTTACTGGAAAATATATAAAGATCTCTTCTCCAGCTGACGCAGGAGGTTTTAAGTAAGATCAGATAGTACCAGAAATTATTGAGATTGAAGAAGGTGAAGGAGGAAGATTATTGCAGGCACTTAAAAGTATTTTAAGTAGCAAGTTCATATCAAATCTTAAAATTTTTGAAAAAGAATATTCAATAGAGGAACTTGTATCTTCATTCCTCAAGGAGATGGTTAGGTTCATCGCAAGAGTTCACAAATTAAAACCAAATAGAATTAGAGAGAAATTTTTACCCGCAAATTTTGCTTGCTTTAGCATCGATGACTATCTAAAAAAATATTTTCAACAGTGTTACCTTAATTATATTGCAGCGGGTGAAGAATACAAAAAAAGATTAGAGTTAGTCAAAAAAATCATTGACATAGAATGGCTAGCAATCTATTTGTATTCGATGACTCCAGAAAAAATAAAGATTAGGAAATTTTCCGACAAGAACTTCGATGAGAGTGCCTACCTCAAAACCCAATATCTCAAATTTCACAACAGGCTGAAAATCATAGAAAATGGCTTGCTGGCTGATTAGTTTCAGCTGATTAACCTCAACAAAAACGGTACAATTCTGATTGTGGGGAGTTTGTATCTGTAGACAACTTTGTAGTAAGTGGTTCTGAATATTTTGGTTTTTTCTTCAAGTCTTTGATTAAATTTCTGGTCATTTTTGATATCTGTCAGGAAATTGCCTGCAGCACGTTCTATGGACGGGAAAAGAAGCTGGTTTTGATAGTCTTCCCTGGCAGTTGAGTATTCATCTTGTTTTTCTTCAATTAGCTTTAGAAGTTTTTTTCAACCTCCAAGTAGATTTTAATTTGGCAGGTATTCTTTGGTATGGAGATTTTGGTCTTTGACCGAGGATTATAAACTCCTCAAGGCATTTGTTTTGAAAATCCATTATCTGGGAGAGCCTTTTAATGATACTCACCAATTTTCTTTTCTTATATTTTTCTTTGAGAAAAGAAGCTATTGTTTCTCCAGAGTAGGAATGGCAAAAAAGAAACTCTTAACTCTTCATAATCATCCTTGATCATTTTTTTGTCGACAACGATAAGCTTATTTGGTACGAATCTCTGTTCTGTCCCAAAAATATCCTTATAACTCAGCCCCGAAAAGGTTTAATCTAACTAGTATAAACTGGTCGTTATCAGTACACGAAACAGGGATTCGAACGGAGGCTAATTGAAGCTAAATTTTGGTTATAATCCTCGCCTTTGAAAACAGCACTTTTGGAGGAAAACACGGGTTTTTCGAGAGAGTATGGTCACTAGAGGTGCATATACTGGCTGCGGAGCTTGGGGTTGAACCAAGATACCATCCTCCAGAGGGATGAGTCCTGCCATTAGACGACTCCGCATTGATCTTAACTAGATTATTATATCAGTCAAATGCTTTTTTGGTATTATTTGGTAATATTAGGCAATATTTGACACTTATGAATATACTATCAAAATAATTTTCACTTTATTATATTATTTTTGGTATAAACAAAAGACCTGCAATAATTATGGAAGTTATCGAAGCGAATAATACAACTGCTGCAGAAATATCTTTAATTTGTCTTGCCAACTCTGTTTTTTCTAAAGAGTGAAGGTCAACAAGTTTTTCAATTGCTGTATTTATCATTTCAAAAGTTATCACAAAAAATATAGTTAGAATCAAGATTGCAACTTCTTGCTTTGAAAATTCAAAAAAATATGCAAAAATTAAAACAAGCAAGGCAAAAAGAAAATGAACGCTCAAATTGGGTTCAGATTTCAACGCATCAATAATTCCTTGGAGAGCATATTTAAAACTTTTTGTCATAGTTTAAGTATATCGTTTAAGTATATCAAAATATGATAACTTTTTTTGCAAGTGTTTTAATTTGGTTAATGTTTTTCGGGCTTGTGGTTTTGTGGATTATTGACGGCAAACACAAAAAAGAAATTGTAATACATGCCTTGTTTGCTTGTTTTTTTGCCTGGGTGATTTCTGAAAGTATTAAACATTTTTTCCCAACCTTAAGACCTTATGCGGTTAACGGACTTGACCCTTTAACATTGACTATTCCCATTGATGGGGCTTTCCCTTCAAGCCATACTGCGGTTAGTGTTGCTTTGGCAGTTTCAATTTTTAAGCACAACAGAAAAATAGGGATGTTATATATAGTAATGGCAGGTTTTGTCGGAATTGCAAGAATAATGGCGTATGTTCATTATCCATTAGATATAATTGGTGGAGCAGTTATTGGAGTGATAATCGCACCCTTGACATCTAGCAGACACTTTGCTAGACTGCTAAGTAATAATGATTAGAAGTATTCCAATTGTTCCAATTAGAGGGTCGGTAGTTTTTCCCCACACAGATGTTTTGCTATCATTTATCAGACCAAATGCGGTAGCTGCTGCCGACGATGCTTTCAAAAAAGACAGGGTGGTTGCTATTTTTGCCCAGAAAGACTCAAGGATAAATGATCCTACAAGAAACGATTTGTATGAAATAGGAACATTGGTAACGATAACACAACTTATGCCCTCAGAGGACGGTGTTCATGCTTTGGTTCATGGTCATTCCAGGATAAGGCTTAAGGAAATTGTTTCCAATATTCCATTTGCTGTTGGGGTAGTTGAGGAAGTAGACGAGAATATTGAACCATCTCCCGAGATTTCGGCACTTTCAAGAACACTTTCCGATCAATTTAAAGTCCTTTTGTCGATGGGTAAAAATGTTGAGGTTATGTCAATTGTAAAACTAATTGGTGAGAATACTAACCCCTCAGAATTAACGGACCAAATAGCTGGGGTTTTGGATTTAAAGCTTAATGAAAAACAAATTCTTCTTGAAACAACACCCATTCTTGAGAGGATGAAGAAAACCAACGACTTTTTAGCCAGGGAAATAAATATACTTCGGATTGAAAAGGAAATATTAACTAAGACTGAAATGCAATTTAATGAAAACATGAAGAGAAATATCCTAAGGGAAAGAAAAAGGGCAATAGACAAGGAATTGGGTCAGATGGGAGATGAAGAAAAAGTTGGGGATATCCCTTCGGAAGAAGTTAAGGAATATAAAAAGAAAATAATGGAGGCTAAAATGCCAAAAGAAGTTGAAGAAAAAGCCTTGAAAGAACTTGAAAAGTTTTCCAAAATGAGTTCATACAATCCAGAGTCGGGTTTTTTGAGAAATTATTTGGATTGGTTATGTGATATGCCTTGGGATAAGTTAAGCCCAAATAATGTGGTTATTGCAAAGGCGGCGAAAATAATGGAAGAAAAGCACTACGGACTCCCCAAAACTAAAGAAAGAATTTTGGAATATCTGGCAGTAATGAAACTTCTTGAAAAGAGGAGGAAGTCAAATACAAAAGATAGGTATCAACCAACAATTTTATGTTTCATTGGTCCTCCAGGTGTTGGAAAAACCTCAATAGGTAGAGCAATCGCAGAAGCTATGGGAAGAAAATTCGTAAGAGTATCTTTAGGTGGGATTCGTGATGAGGCAGAAATTCGAGGCCATAGAAGAACGTATGTGGGGGCACTTCCAGGACGAATTGTCCAAGGAATAAAACAGGCTGGAACCAGAAATCCCGTATTTATGTTAGATGAGATTGATAAAGTTGGATATGATTTTAGGGGAGACCCAAGTTCGGCTCTTCTTGAGGCACTTGACCCAGAACAAAATAGGGAATTTTCAGACCACTATTTAGAAGTTCCATTTGATTTGTCTGAAGTCTTTTTTATTGCAACTGGAAATGTTCTAGATACCATCCCTCAAGCCTTAAGGGACAGGATGGAAATTATACAATTCTCAGGTTACACTGAGGATGAAAAATTTGAAATTGCGAAAAAGTTTATAATTCCAAAACAAATTAAAAATCATGGATTGGATGACATAAAGTTTTCGATTTCAGATTCCAGTATTAAGACCATGATATCAAGATATACAAGAGAAGCAGGAGTTAGAAATTTGGAAAGACAGATATCAACAGTTGCTAGAAAAATAGCCAAACTTGTGGCTCAGAAAAAAACATATCCGAAAGTTATCACTAATGCACATTTATTAAAATATCTAGGTCCGTATAGATACACTGCATTGGCCGCAGAAAAAAAAGATGAAATAGGAATGTCAACAGGACTTGCAGTTACAAACTCAGGTGGAGAAATATTGTTTATTGAGGTTTCAATAATGCCGGGAAGGGGAAGACTTACGCTAACGGGCCAGCTTGGGGATGTGATGAAGGAGTCAGCACAAGCGGCATTTACATGGACAAGGGCAAATTATAAGTTACTAGGACTTTCGGCTAATTTTTCTCAAAAAATTGATGTTCATATCCATGTTCCAGAGGGGGCAGTACCAAAAGATGGTCCTTCGGCAGGAACTGCAATCACAACCGCTCTTGTTTCAGCATTAACCAAAACTGCGTCAAAAAGAGACACGGGGATGACAGGAGAAATAACCCTAAGGGGAAAAGTTACTGAAATTGGTGGGGTAAAAGAAAAAACAATTGCAGGCCATAGAGCGGGATTAAAAACAATAATTCTCCCAAAGGATAATAAAAAAGATATGGTTGATGTACCAAAAAGTGTTAAAGAAGACATTAAGTTTGTTTATGCGACACAGATTGAAGATGTTCTCTCCCACACACTCACTAAATGGCCCATAAAATAATTTATTTGATATAATACTCCTATTGTTAAAAAAGGCCCCGTCGTCTAGTGATCTAGGACACTTGGTTCTCATCCAAGAGATCATGAGTTTGAATCTCATCGGGGTCACACAAAGTGATACTGTTCAGTTGATGTTGAGGATATTAAAAACATTAATGAAATTATTATAAGTATTTTTGCTTGACAACATGGTGTTCTGGAGGTACACTTTAAACCTAATTATATAAAATTAGTATATGACAAATCTTTCCAACATGTTTACTGTAATTAGCCTCATTAAGGCTAGGTAATCTGTTGGGGAGAAGGTGGGCAATATCTCTCCAAATAGCAGGGGAGATTATTTTTTGTTAAAAATACATGAAAACATGAAAAAACAAATACAAGTAACACAAAAAGGATTGGATGCTTTAAAACAGGAATTAGAAGAACTAATTAATTTCAAAAGGCCTGCACTTGTTGCCAGACTTTCTAATGCCAGAAGCCAAGGTGATCTGTCTGAAAATAGTGATTATCAAAATGCTAGGGAGGAACTTGAGTTTATGGATGGAAGAATTGATGAACTTGAAGCTGTTATAAAAAATTCCGCAGTCGTTAGTGATGTTGATGGCGGTGGAATTGGTACAAAAGTAACAGTTAAAGTTAATGGGGCAATTCATACATTTGAGGTTGTTGGGGAATGGGAAGCCGATCCGTCAAAGAAAAAAATAAGCCACACTTCCCCACTTGGGAAAGCCTTAATAGGCAGAAAAGTGGGTGAAAAGTTTGATGTTGAAGCACCAGCAGGCAAGATTACATATGAAGTGGTGGCGATCGAGTAATTTAAATCACCCAGTTTTTTTGCTAGAATCTTATTAGTCATAATGAATACTACAGGAATTAGCGTAATTGAAGACAGATTAAACAAACTTAAAGCAATAGTAGATATGGGTATAGATCCATATCCTTCTATATTAAAATTTAAACGAGAGGAAATTAAGAAATCTTTAAAATCTTTTGGAGATAAAACCTCGGTTGCCGGTCGCTTAATGAGCTTGAGGAGCCATGGAAATGTGGTTTTTGCGGACATTGTTGATGAGTCAGGGAAAATCCAACTTTTTTTTCAGAAGAAAAATTTGAGAGAAAATTTTAAATTTTTAAAACTTATAGATCAGGGGGATTTTTTATCAGTTATTGGAAAAGTTATTAAAACAGTAGCAGGCGAGATATCTATTGATGTAGAAGATTTTCAGCTTCTAACAAAAACATTAAACCCCCTACCTTCAACATGGTTTGGATTAAAAGATGAAGAAGATAGGTATAGAAAAAGATATTTGGATCTTTTATTGAATGAAGATTTAAAAGATTTATTTAGGAAAAAGGCTGTTTTTTGGCAAAGCATGAGAGAGTTTTTAGTTAAAAAGGGTTTTCTTGAAGTTGAAACTCCGGTTCTTGAAAATACCGCTGGGGGGGCTGATGCCAATCCTTTTGTTGCACACCACAATGCACTTGATATTGATTTATATTTAAGAATTTCTATGGGTGAACTATGGCAAAAAAGACTAATGGTGGCTGGTTTTGAAAAGACATTTGAGATAGGCAGACAGTTTAGAAACGAGGGAATAAGCAGAGAACATTTACAAGATTATTCACAAATGGAGTTTTATTGGGCCTATGCCAATTATGAAGATTCAATGAAATTAGTCGAAGAAATGTTTAAATATGTGGCCAAAGAAACATTTGGGAAATTGACATTTAAAATAAATGGAAATAGTGTTAATTTGGAAAAACCATGGGAGAAAATTGACTACACTGAAACAATTTTGAATAAAACTGGTGTAGATATTGGAAAAGTTAACAGTCAAGAACTAAAAGACGAATTAATTAAAAGAAAAATAAAATTTGAAAAAAATGATGATAGTGGAAGGCTTATCGATTTATTGTGGAAATCAATTAGAAAAGAGATAGTTGGGCCTGTATTTTTGGTTGGCCATCCGGTTGAAGTATCACCTCTAGCTAAGAGAATGAAAGATAGCCCTAGGTTTGTGGAAAGATATCAGGTGATACTGGCGGGTAGCGAAATGGGTAATGGATATTCGGAGTTAAATGACCCAATTGATCAAGAAGAAAGATTTAAAAAACAACAAGAGTTAAGGGATAAGGGAGATGAAGATGCACAGATGCATGATTATGATTTTGTGGAGGCGCTAAAATATGGTATGCCGCCAGTTACTGGGTTTGGAGTATCTGAAAGATTGTTTTCTTTTTTAGCTGATAAACCAATTAGGGAGGCTGTCCTTTTTCCGTTGTTAAGACCTGTTAAATAATTTTAGGTATTGAAATTTATTCAGAATGGTCTAGAATTGCTAGAATATGGCCAAGAAAAGAACCCCAAAAACTATAAAAACAGTAAAAGTATCAAACTTGATGAGGGCTTTGTCCGTTGAGGAATTAAGAGATCAAGTTAAAGAACTTCGAGCGGAAATGACCCGCTACATAATTGAGTCAATTGCGGTTTCTATTTTGGGCCTACTTCTTTTTATTGGTGCTCCGTCAGTTTTTCCAACAATTATTGATCCTTATAATCCAAATTCTTTAAAAATTATGCAGGGAGTTATAGCTATTCCTACAGTTTTTTGGGTTTTAACGGTTCTTGGAAAC
Organism: Candidatus Woesebacteria bacterium; assembly: GCA_020061305.1. Taxonomy (GTDB): domain Bacteria; phylum Patescibacteriota; class Microgenomatia; order UBA8517; family UBA8517; genus DYGS01. Next base: position 220,439 of record JAGUYM010000014.1, read on the forward strand.
ATGGTTAGATATTTTAAAATTTTAAGACTTAAAGCTCAACTTCGAAATCAAAAATGACTCGGGATGAGGCGCTTCAATTAGTAAATTCTTGGACTACAAATAAAAATCTGGTGCGTCACATGTTGGCGGTCGAGGCGGCAATGCTTGGTCTTTCCAGAAAGTTAAGAAATGAGGATAGGAGTGACGAACCATGGGGAATGGTTGGGTTATTACACGATGCTGATTATGAAAAGTATCCTAATGAACACCCAAGAAAAATAATAGAGGAATTAAAAAAGAGAAATGAGGATGTGAAGATAATTAATGCGATTAAAGCACATGCCTATGGATTTAATGGGATGAATGTCATGCCCAAAACTCCATTGGAATGGGCAATATATACATCTGATGAATTAACGGGTTTTATAGTTGCGGTAACACTTATTAGACCTTCCAAAAAAATTGCTGATGTGACTGTTGAAAATGTACTTTCAAAATGGGACAAAAAAGATTTTGCAAAAGGGGTAAACAGGAATCAAATAGAACTTTGTGAAGAAAAGTTGGGAATTAAATTACCTGATTTTATCCAGATTGTTCTTGATTCAATGAAAAACATTTCTTCAGAACTTGGGTTATAAGCAAAGCTTGATAAATTATGAGCAAAGATCACAAACTTGGTTTATAATATATCTATGTTAGATATTAAATTCATTAGAGAAAACGTAGATTTTGTAAAACTTTCAACCAAGAATAAAAGTTTTGATGAAAGTGTTGTTGATAAACTGCTTACTGTTGATGAAACAAGAAGAAAATTAATTCAAGAAACAGAAGAAATAAGAGCTAAACGCAACAAATTAGGTAAAGAAGACATCGAAGAAGGTAAAAAGTTAAAAATTGATTTAAAAGAAAAAGAAGAAAAACTTGAAGAAGTAGAGAAAGAATTTATTGAACTTCTTCATCAAGTTCCAAATCCACCATCAAATAATGCTCCAATTGGTAAAGATGACAAAGAAAATGTAGAAATAAAAAAAGTTGGGGAGATTAGAAAGTTTGATTTTACTCCAAAAGATCATTTAGAACTTGGTACAAATTTAGGAATTTTAGATTTTGAAAGTGGGGCCAAAGTTTCTGGTTCTCAATTTTATTATTTATATGGTGATGGAGCACTACTTGAACTTTCATTAACCATGTATGCATTAGATAAACTTTCCAAAAAAGGATATTTGCCTGTTATTACTCCTGACTTGGCTAAATCTAGATATTATTTAGGTACAGGTTATGCACCTAGAGGAAATGAAGCACAGACATACGAAATTAAAGATGAAGATTTAGGTCTTATTGCAACTGCTGAAGTGACTTTGGCAGGCAAGCATGCAGATGAAACAATTCCTGAAGATAAATTGCCTATTAAATATGTGGGTTACTCACATTGTTTTAGACAAGAAGCAGGAGCATATGGAAAATATTCAAAGGGACTATATAGGGTTCATCAATTTACAAAAGTTGAAATGTTTATTTACTGTAAACCAGAGGAATCGGAAAGGATGCATCAAGAACTTTTATCAATTGAAGAAGAAATTTATCAAGAATTGGGGATACCATATAGAGTTTTAGATATGTGTACAGGTGATTTAGGTGCTATGGCAGTTAGAAAATATGATGTTGAAGCCTGGATGCCTGGTAGAAATGATTACGGAGAAATAACATCAACATCAAATGTTACCGATTATCAAGCAAGAAATCTAAATGTTAAATACAAGAAAAAAGATGGAACAAACGAATTTGTTCACATGTTAAATGGAACTGCAATTGTTATGTCTAGGGTTCCAATAGCCATTCTTGAAAACTATCAAAATGAAGATGGAAGTGTAGATGTTCCAGAGGTTCTTCAAAAGTGGATGGGAAAGACAAAAATAGAAGCTAAATGAAAATAATAAAGTCCGAATTTTTAAGACTTTTTTCAATTACAAAATGGGTTGTATTAGTCTATTTTAAAAATCATCCTTTTCATATGGCCGTAACCCTGATTACGCATATGATTAATTCACTGTCAAATTTGACTAATGCCTATATTATTGCCCTAGCAACGGATAGAGCAATTTATATTTTGGGACAAAAAAATTATGGAATTTATGATTTTTTACCAATTGTAATATTGATTATTGGTTCATATCTCTTCTTTCAATTTTCGGAGATCATAAATACTTATGCTTGGAGGATTATTTCCTATAAAGACTATTTTGTATTAAGAAAAATATTAATTAATAGGCTATCTAAACTTGGCATTCAAAATTTGGAAAATCCAGAGGTTGCAAATAAAACTCAAAGATTCAATGAAGAGCAAAATAACATTTTAGGTTATATGCAAAGTTTATTAAAGATTGCCTCTGGTTTTATGAGTTTTATAGTTTCGGGATTAGTTATTGTAAGAACAATGCCTCTTGTTGCCGGCGCATTTTTTGTTGTGATGGTGGTTAAATTTATGGCAAACCAAAAATACATAAGATTGTTGTGGGTTTTAAATAGGAATTTAACGGAGGAGAGAAGAAAAAATATTGGAGCGATGAATTATCTGGCCGAACCCGCCCCTCTAAAAGAGTTGATTTTGTCTCAGGGAACGAAATTTTTAGAGAATAAGATTGACAAATATGTAAACTTTGTTGTTGATCAAGTTGTGTCAATTAGAAAAAGATGGAATTTATCAAAGATAATTGGATCGATCTTGGATTCAGGTGTTTTTGGTTGGGGAATTATTGTTGTTTTACAAAGATTAGTTAACGGAGTTATTAGTATTGGGCAATTAACTTTTGAAATAAGGGCGTTAAGAATCTTCTCTGATTCATTTGGTAATTTTATGGGAAATTTAGTGGCACTTCGAGAGTCTTCGATTAAAATAGGTGACATATTAGATCTTTTTACCAAATATGAAGCGGATAAAGATGGAAACAAAATACTTAAGCAAGAATTGCCACTCATTAAATTTAATAATGTTAGTTTTAAATATCCAAATTCTGATAAATACATCTTTAAAGATCTTAATTTGGAAATTAAACCGGGAGAAAAAATTGCAATAGTTGGGGAAAATGGCGCAGGAAAAACGACTTTAATTAAACTTCTCTGTCGTTTTTATAGAGTTAACAGAGGTACAATTTTATTGTCAGAAGTAAATGTCAACGATTTAAAAATAAAAAACTGGTATAAAAAGCTTGGTGTTTTGTTTCAGGATTATAATGCCTATGGAGTATTAACTGTTAGAGAGAACATTGAAATTGACAGCACGGATAAAATAGTAACAGAGGAAAGTTTGATAAAAGCGCTAAAAGAAGCAAACGCGATTTCTTTTGTGCAAAAATACAAAAATAAACTTAATCAAATACTTTCAGAAAGATTTAGCGGCGGAACTAGGCCGTCAACAGGTCAATGGCAGAAGATTGCAATTGCTAGAGTATTTCATAGAAATGCACCGATTCTTATTTTAGATGAACCAACGGCTTCAATTGATGCAGTAGCAGAAAGTAAAATATTTGACAATATTTATGAATTTTCAAAAGGGAAAACTGTAATCATTATTTCACATAGATTTTCAACCGTTAGAAATGCTGATAGGATAATAGTTTTAGACAAAGGTAAAATTATAGAACAAGGAAGTCACGAGGAATTACTAAAATTAGATGGTAAATATGCAAAAGCCTTTAAACTACAAGCCAAGGGGTATCAATAAAAATGTTTGGGACAAAGATTTTAGCGGAAAGAAGTTCAAAATATAATAAAAATATTAGAGTTGTTAGGTCTTTAGGGCTTGGTACTTATATACAGGTTAATGGTTTAACACAAAGTGGTGGGGTTGTTGAACAAATATGGAAAAATACATTGAAAAAACTCCAAACTGAAAAAACTCTAAAAATCAAAAATATCTTGATACTTGGATTGGGGGGGGGAACAGTTGCAAAACTGCTTCGTAAAAAATATCCTGATGCAAAAATAACTGGTGTTGAAATCGACCCGATCATGATTGAGCTAGGGAAAAAATATTTAGATTTAGATAAATACAATATTGATATAAAAATTGAAGATGCAAGAAATTATAAGTTTGGTAAACATGATTTAGTGATAGTTGATACTTATTTGGGCAATAAGGTTGTAGAAGTGGCAGGGTCGGACACTGCCATAGGCAAAATTGTTATTTTTAATAGGTTATACTATGGAGGCAATAGACCAGATGCTATTAAGTTTGGAAAAAAAATAGAAAAAGTCTTTTCAAAAGTAACATGGCATTATCCTGTTGCCAACCTCATGTTCATTTGTGAGCCTTAAACTGGTAGAATAGTTTGTACAGACTATGTTTAAATTCTTAAATAAAATATTTGATGTTAATCAGAAAGAAATCGATAGGCTTAATAAAACAGTTTTAAAGATCAATAGTTTTGAAGACAAATTTAAAAAAATCAAAACAGAAAAATTAAAACTTGAGACTGAAAAACTCAAAAAATTGATATCTAGTGAAGAATCTTTGTCAACAATTCTCCCTCAAAGCTACGCTTTGGTTCGTGAAACATCCCTAAGAATTTTGGGTCAAAGACATTACGATGTCCAGCTTCTGGCCGCAACTGCCCTTTTTGAAGGGAAAATCGTTGAACAAAAAACCGGCGAGGGTAAAACATTGTCTGCTGTCCCCGCCCTTTATCTGAGAGCACTAACTGGGAAAGGTGCTCATTTGGTTACTGTTAATGACTTTTTAGCGCGTATTGGTGCTGGTTGGAATGGGCCAATTTTTGAAGCCTTAGGTTTAAGTGTTGGTGTAATAGTTCAGGAAAATAAATCCTATGTTTACGATCCAAAATATACAGATAACACACATGGAGATGAAAGACTTTCGCATTTAAAGCCGGTTACAAGAAAAGAAGCTTATGCCTGTGACATTACTTATGGTACAAACAATGAATTTGGATTTGATTATCTTCGTGACAATATGGTTCAAGATCTTTCAGAAATGGTTCAAAGAGAGCACTATTTTGCTATTGTTGATGAAGTTGACTCAATTTTAATTGATGAAGCCAGAACTCCACTTATAATTTCAGCACCTGATACAGAACCAACCCAAAAATATTATGAATTTGCGAAACTTGTGGACAAATTAAATCCAGATACAGATTTTAAGGTTGACGAAAAAGCAAAATCGACAAGTTTAACTGAAACGGGGATTGCCAAAGTTGAAAAAATATTGGGTGTTGATAATTTATATGAAAAAGATTTTGAAAGCATTCACCATATTGAAAATGCACTTCGGGCAAGAAGCCTTTATTTGAAAGATAGAGATTATGTAGTCAAAGATGGACAAGTTATTATAGTTGATGAATTTACAGGAAGATTAATGACAGGAAGAAGATGGAGTGATGGACTTCATCAGGCGGTGGAAGCAAAAGAAGGAGTTGTAATTCAACAGGAAAGTAAAACCTTAGCTACAATTTCATTTCAAAATTATTTCAGAATGTATGAACATCTCTCAGGAATGACAGGAACGGCAGTAACTGAAGCTGAAGAATTCAAAAAAATTTATGGTTTGGAAACAATTGCAATTCCAACACATAGAGAAATGGTGAGAATTGATATGGGTGATGTGATTTATAAAAATTTAAATGCCAAATATCATGCCATTGCCTCGGATGTTGAGGAAAAATATAAAAAAGGTCAACCTGTGTTGATTGGTACTACATCAATTGAAAAAAATGAATTGATAAGCAATCTTTTAAAACGAAAAAAAGTTCCACATAATTTATTAAATGCAAAAAATCACGAAAAAGAGGCTGAAATTATTGCTGATGCAGGGAAACTTAAGGCGGTCACGGTTGCTACCAATATGGCAGGTCGTGGAGTAGATATTATTTTAGGTGGGGCAAGGCCTGAAAATACAAAAACTCCAAAACTCCAAAACTCCAAAATAAAAGAGTGGGAAAAGGAACATAAAAAAGTAATTGATTTGGGTGGCCTCCATGTAATTGGAACAGAAAGACATGAAAGTAGAAGAATAGATAACCAGCTTCGAGGAAGAGCTGGAAGACAAGGAGATCCTGGCTCATCTAGATTTTATCTGTCTCTTGAAGATGATTTAATGAGAATTTTTGGTGGTGATCAAATAAAATCTTTGATGGATAGACTTTCAATTCCTGACGATCAACCAATCGAAAATCCACTTGTTAGCCGCGCCATTGAGCAGTCACAAGTTAAAGTTGAGGGTTTTCATTTTGATACTAGAAAAAGGCTTGTTGAATTTGATGATGTTGCCAATCAACAAAGAGAAATAATCTATAAACTTCGAAGAAAAGTTTTGGAAAATGATAATTTAAAAGATGAGATTATTGAAAAATTAGGAATTCATGCCAAAAAAATTTCCATCTTTGAGATAGAACCTGATTATGAGGCCATAACTGCAAAATTTTTAGAAGTTATTCCGTTTGATCCAGATTCATCTAAAAATTTCAAAAAAGAGCTTTCTAAATATAATTCACAAAAGGAAATTGAGGAGTTTATAGAAAAAGTTTTTGAGGATGTACATTTCTCGAGAGAAAAAGAATTGGGTGAAAAAACCATGAGGCAAATTGAAAAATATGCTTATCTGGGAGCGATTGACCATCATTGGATTGACCACATTGATGCAGTTGATGATTTAAGGCAGGCAATAGGACTTCGAGCCTATGGTCAGAGGGATCCACTAGTTGAATTTAAAGGTGAAGCGTATGACATGTTTGAAGGATTACTGGCAAGAATTGATGAAGAGATAGTTAAAAGATTATTTAGAATTGGTGTTACACAGAGGCCACAAGAAATCCCTCTATCAAAAGCAGTGGAAAATGTTGATAAAAAAGATGGGACAGGACTGACAAGCCAACAGGCAACAGTTAATAGTCAACAGTCGGTGCATAAATTGGGTCGAAATGATCCCTGTTGGTGTGGGAGTGGCAAAAAATGGAAAAAGTGCCACTGGCCGAATTTGGGGTAACTTGTGTAAGATTGTAAATATAAAAATATGCAAGAGGGTAAATTTAATTTCATTTCATTTTTTGGCTACGTGGCCGTTATTGGGGTTGTGACATTTGGACTGGTGTATTTTTTGAATAATCAAAATAATTTTTTGACAGTTGAAAATAATCAACAAACAACTCAAAATGAAGTGGTGGATACTGAAGGACTAAAAATTGAAGATTTAGTTATTGGGACAGGTGAGGAAGCAGTAAATGGTAAAACTGTTTCAGTCCATTACACTGGGACTTTGACTGATGGAACCAAATTTGATTCAAGTAAGGATAGAAATCAGCCATTTGAATTTACACTTGGTGCAGGTCAAGTTATTCAAGGTTGGGATTTAGGAGTTCTTGGTATGAAAATTGGAGGTAAAAGAAAGTTAACAATTCCCTCAAGCTTGGGTTATGGTGAAACGGGTGCTGGTGGTGTAATCCCTCCAAATGCTACATTGATTTTTGAAGTAGAACTTCTTGACCTAAAGTGATAATATTAATTTATGTCTGAAGTTAAAGAACCAAAAAAGAAGGTGCTTGTTGTTGAAGAAGTGGAAGCAGAAGAAAATAGAGTAGAGGATAAGAGTGATGAGCAAAGTTTGGTTAATGATGCCGGTGAGTCAAATACGGAAACGGAACAACCATTAATTCAGGAATCTGAGGAGAAACCAAATTATCTTTGGATAATTGTTCCAACGGCCCTTTTGGTTGGTGCTTTGGCTGGTGGGCTTATTACCTATTTTTCAGCAGTGCCGGGATTTAATGCGTCTCCGACATCAACTCCCATTGCAACTATTGAACCACTATCCACAGAAACTCCGGTTAGTTCACCATCAGCTGAACTTAAAAAAGAAAGCCTTAAAATACAAATATTGAATGGGAGTGGTGTTTCCGGAGTTGCAGGGAAAGCAAAGACTTATCTTGAAAATTTGGGTTATAAAAATATTGAAATAGGTAATGCCAATAGTTCCAGTTTCGAAACAACTGAAATTTCCATAAAAACAGCTAGCAAAGAATATCTAGATTTGTTACTTGAAGATTTGGGTAAAGATTATGAAGTTTCAACTGACACTAAAATACTTTCTGCCTCAAGTAAATTTGATGCAATTATCACTCTTGGTAAAAAATGAATTCTCCTAAATTTTTTCGGTCAATAAATGGCGATATTCCGCTTCCAATATTTTTTCCGGATGCAACCAGAGCAGTTGTCAGATCATTGGACACCTCAGATATAGAATCAACTAGGACAACTGGGCTTTTGGTTAACACCTTCCACCTCTACAAGGAATTGGGAATTGATTTTTTGAAAAAACAAGGAATTAGAAATTTTATAGACTGGAGTGGAGGTTTGATTTCAGATTCTGGCGGTTTTCAGGTTGGGAGTTTAGTTAAAAGTAATTCTAAATTAGGTAAAGTGACTGATGAGGGTGTAATATTTAAATTAGACAACAATAGAATTTTGTTGACTCCTGAACTTTCAATTCAAATTCAAATGGAATTGGGAGTTGATATGGCTGTTGTTTTAGATGATTTTGATCATCCCAATGCTACAAAAAAAGAATCTGAAATTTCAGTAAAAAGAACCATTGATTGGGCTAAAAGAAGCAAAATTGAGTTTGAAAAAATATGCAAAGACAAAGGACTAGGGGTGATTAATAAGCCTTATCTGTTGGGTGTAATTCAAGGTGGTAGAGATAGAAAACTTCGCAAACATTGTACAGAAAAATTAATAGAAATTGGATTTGATGGATTGGGTTATGGTGGGGAGGAAAAAGTTAAGGGAAATATTAACTATGATTTGGCAAAATATTTAGCAAAATTAGTTCCTAAAAATTACTTTTTATACGCACTAGGTGTTGGTAAACCTCATGATATCGTAAATTTGGTTAAAATTGGCTACAATATTTTCGACTGCGTACTTCCAACAAGAGATGCAAGGCACGGAAGAATGTATGTTTATGATGCTAATTCAATTGATGAAATTGACCTGACAAAAAAAGATTTTTATTATTTTTTTAATCCTAAAAAGCAACAGAATTTAAAAAATAATGAAAAAATTAGCAAAGCCTGTGATTGTTTAACTTGCACTAGGTACACAAAAAGTTATTTATGTCATTTATTTAGAATTGGAGATTTTACTGCCGGTCGTCTGGCAACAATTCATAACCTCCGCTTCTATTCAATTTTGATGGAGAAATTAAGAGGTTTTTAACTTGGGTCTTGACACTTGGGACTTGTTATATGTATACTCGGCCGACAAAGATGGAAGAGACTACTCAAACACAAGCCGAAATCGCACAAGCAGGACCAATAGGTTCTAGTACGATTAATTCAGCATCAAAAAGCGGCAGTACAAAATGGCTTATTATATTTATTTTGCTTTTAGCCCTCGGTGGCGGTGGTGTTTATTATTTTGCAACGAGCGGCAATGAACCAATTGCTACTCCGACCCCATCGTACGGTGTGATTCCAATAACCGACGAAGAAACAGTGGCAGAACCAACCCCAACATCAACCCCAGTGGCGGTAAATAAAGAGGATATTACAATTGAAGTTCAAAATGGAACAGGAACACCAGGCGAAGCAGCTTTTGTACAAGGCAAATTAAAGACCTTGGGATACAGTGAAATAAAAGTTGGCAATGCCAGTTCAACAAGTAATACTGATACAATTGTTACATTTACAAAATCAGTTCCTGTAAGTGTTCAGGATGAGATTAAAAAAGAACTTGAAAAAAGTTTCAAAACAGTAACAGTTAAATCAACATCTAGCCAAACATCGGATGTAATTATAGTCACAGGCTCAAGACTAGGCACAGCAAGCGCAACCACATCACCTTCAGGTTCGCCAAAAGCAACCTCAACACCAACAGCTTCACCAACGAACTGACAGATAGTATATAATCTAATTTAGATGGATAAGTTTTTGGGTTTTGTAAATAATTTTTCCTTTTCTCCAACTTATTTTAAAGCTGGGGGAATTGCCATTCTTTTTTTTCTTCTTCTGGTTTCATTTGCAGTTTTTAAGCGCTACATGAATAAATCAACTTTGCAAGGCGGAGTTGTAGGTATATTTTTTGGGGTTTTAATTGCCCTAATTATTGAGGGATTTTTACTAATTGCAGGTAAAACTGCGGTGACTGAACTTTTAGGTTGGAAAAATGCTCCAAAACCAATTGAAACAGCACTTAACTTAGGAAGGGAAAAATTGGTAAATGTCTTAGGGGTAACGGATGAAATACCATCTTCTTATGCAGATTCCGATCCGACATTAGATGAAGCAATTGAAGTTCTTCAAAGTATGAATCCAACAGAGCTTAAAAAAATCAAATCCATAATATGCACACAATAAATGATTTTAACAGTCGGCTTAGTGAGGTAATTTCAAAATATGAGTCCTTGAAGGATATTTTAAATATTGATGAAAAAGAAAGTGAACTTAAAAGTTTAGAGGCAAAATCAACTGATCCTAATTTGTGGAATGACCAGGAAAATGCCAAAAAATTATTACAAAATTTATCATCGCTTAAAGATGAGCTAGAAATCCTAAAAGATTTTGAAAGCTCTCTTGAAATATTAAAGGAAATTGAAGATGAAAAAGAGTTATTAAGATTAGAAAAAGTTATTTCTTTGTTAGAAGTGAATTCATACCTATCTGGTCCTTATGACAACTTAGATGCTGTTCTTTCTATTCATGCAGGTCAAGGTGGAACGGAAGCAATGGATTGGACATCAATTGTTTATAGAATGTATTTAAGATATGCAGAAATAAAAGGCTGGCAAGTTGAAACAATTGATATGACGCAAGGTGATGAAGCGGGGATGAAAAGTGTAACCTTTATTATAAAAGGAAGGTTTGCCTATGGATATCTTAAAAAAGAAGCTGGTACACATAGATTAGTTAGACTTTCTCCATTTAATGCAAACAATTTAAGGCAAACATCATTCTGTTTAGTTGAAGTTTTACCAGATTTGGAAGATACAGATCTTCCGGAAATTGAAATTAAGGATGACGAATTGGAATGGCAATTTACTAGAGCAGGTGGACATGGTGGACAAAATGTAAATAAAGTTTCAACTGCTGTAAGACTTACTCATATTCCAACTGGAATTGTTGTAAATGCTAGAACAGAAAGGTTTCAGGAACAAAATAGAAAAATTGCATTGGGGTTACTTAGAGCGAAATTATGGTTAAGACAGCAGGAAATGGAAAAAAGCCAACTCAAAAGTATAAAAGGTGAATATAGGCCTGCTTCTTGGGGGAATCAAATTAGAAGCTATGTCTTACATCCTTATAAAATGGTTAAAGATTTAAGAACTGGGGTAGAATCTGGAGATCCTGATGCAGTTTTAGATGGCAATCTTGAAGCCTTCATTGCAGAAGAGTTAAAATTAAAGTAATATTAATTTATGGAAAGTCAAAATAATACAAATCAAGTTCAACAAAATATTCCAGAGTCTCAAGTTCCTGTGACTGTTCCATCTGCAGAACCAGTGAAACCAAGTAGTAATAGTTTCTTGGTAAGCTTATTGTCTGTTTTATTACTTTTGGCAGTAATTGCCGCAGGATTCTTTGCATATCAAACACAAAGGTTAGTTAAAGAGTTAAGAATCAAGAACGAAGAATTGAGTCAACCAACTTCAAATCCGGTACCAACATACGAACCAGGTTTAGAACCAGAGCCGATTCCTACTGAAATTTCAACTAAAGATTGGAAAATTTATACAAATGAAAAATATGGGTTTGAATTTAAGTATCCAAATGAATTACTTATGAAAAGCAGTTTAACTGATGAAGCTTCTCTTTTCTCAAGTGTGAGAAATGTCTATTTATTGAGTCCTCAATATCCAGATTATGATAATCGAATTATTGATATTGAAAACCATGATTTATTAGTGCCGCCCATTGGATGGCAAGAAATAGAGGTTGTGGTTAATGGGTATAATGCCAAAAAATATGTTTTAATCGGTGGGGACGCATCTGTAAAATTTGATATATATCAAATTAAATCAGTAACAGGAGGTGTTGAAATAATGGTGAACAAGCAAATGCCTGAGTTGGTTGACCAAATTCTTTCCACCTTTAAATTTACAGATTAATTTTTCCTTACTTGCTCCAGACTATATATTATGTTAGTTTATATATATGGAAAGTGTGCTTAATCCTACAAATCCTATAAACAATGATAATTTAGTTAAAAAATTGGATACAAAAAAAACTTCAAGCTCAAATCTTTTGCTGGCAGTTATATCCATTGTTGTTGTTCTGGCAGGCATTGGAACTGGATATTATTTTTCTAGAGCTGGCAAAGGGGATACACAAAAGACAATATCTTCAGATATGACAAATTCAGAAAACGAAGCTGGTGTTGCCGATGAAACAACTTTTCCTGATTCAGCTGAGGGCATTTTAGAGGAAGGTGGAATAAATGGGGAGGGAACACACCATTTGGTAAGAGGTGCTGGGCCTTCTCAATATGCTTATCTTACCTCAACTGTTATAAATCTCGATAAATTTGTAGGTAAAAAAGTTCAGGTTTGGGGACAGACAATAACGGGCAAAAAGGCTGGCTGGCTTATGGATATAGGTAAGATCAAAGTCCTTGAATAATTTAAATGGTTAAATTTGAAAATGTCTCCAAATCTTTTGGTTCAGTTAAAGCGCTATCAAATGTTTCATTTGAGGTCGGCGATGGTCAATTTATTTATTTGACAGGTCCTTCAGGAGCGGGAAAAACCACGATTTTAAAAATGATATTAAGGCAAGTAGTGCCTGATTCGGGCAAAATTTATTTTGACGGAAAGGAGGTAACTTCTCTTGAGACAAAAGATGTTCCCCTTTTAAGACAAAATATTGGTACAGTTTTTCAGGATTTTAAAGTACTTCCAGAAAGAACCGTTTCAGAAAATGTTGAAGTAGCCTTGGCTGTTTCTGGAGTTTCAATTGATGAGTGGGAAAGAAGGGTTGCCCATGTTTTAAGGCTTGTTGGTTTAACTAAAAGGCATCGTCTTTTCCCAAATCAACTTTCTGGTGGTGAATTGCAAAGAGTGTCACTTGCAAGAGCCCTGGTTGTTAATCCCAAGTTAATTTTGGCTGATGAGCCAACTGGCAATCTTGACTGGAAAACTGCTGATGAAATAATGGATTTGTTTGAAAAGATAAATAAAGAAGGAAAAACTATAATAATGGCGACCCACCATTTGGGTATAATTAAAGATTTTAAACATAAAACAATACATCTGGAAGATGGTAACATTAAGACATGAACATACACATAAAAACTGCACTTGACGCAATTAAAAGGTCACCATTTCAGGCTATTTCAGCCGTTTTTGTTTTGTCGCTTACATTTTTTGTAGCCACGATAATTGCAGTTCTAGTTTATGGTTCCAATATGGCTATAAAACATTTTGAAACAAGACCACAAATAATTGCTTTTTTGAAAGATAATATAAAAGATGATGCAATTTTAGCTTTAAAAAGTAAATTAGAAAGTGATATTAGATTGAAACAAGTAAATTATGTTTCAAAAGAAAAAGCTTTAGAAATTTATAAAGAGTCAACAAAAGACAATCCTCTATTGGCGGAACTTGTAAATCCCTCAATATTTCCAGCTTCACTTGAATTTTCAGTTTCAGATTTGACATTAGCTCAAACCGTAATTGATGAGATATCAAAAGAAGCAGTTGTCGACCAAGTTGGGTTTACTGCAAACTTGGGAGGAGAAAAATCGCTGGGTGAAGTAATTCAAAGGCTCAAAAATGCAGGAAATTACATTAGGGTCGGCGGGCTTGTTTTTGTTTCACTTTTAGCTCTGAGCTCATTTTCTGTTCTTTTGGTAATTATTACCATGAGAATGGCAACGAGAAAAAATGAAATAGAAATTTTAAGTTTAATTGGTGCAACACCGCAATTTGTAAGAAGTCCTATTGTTGTTGAGGCGGTAGTATATGCTATTTTGGGAGTATTTATAGGTTGGGGCTTGGCTTTGACTTTGTGGCTTTATTTAACACCAACCATCATGAGCTATTTTGGTCAGGTTCCTTTTATACCAAGAGATCCGCTTACTTTCTTTTTAATGTTTGCATTAATACTTGGAGCGGAGCTTTTAATTGGACTAATTGTTGCTTTTGCAGGGAGTTTGGTGGCAGTTAAAAGATCCCTAAAAAAAGCAAGATGAAAATAGTTTTTAAATTCATAATTTTTATTTGTTTTTTAGTTTTAAGTTTTCAGTTTTTAAATAAAATCTCTTTTGCTCAATGTGGGAATGTTGATGAGTGTAATAAACAGATAGAAGAATATCAAAATCAAATAACTAAACTTCAAGGGCAAGCAAATACATTAAAAAATCAAATTGCACAATTTGATGCTCAAATTAAACTAACTACACTTAAAATTTCTCAAACTGAAGAAAAAATAAATCAACTTTCGGGAAGAATTGATCAATTAACCGGTTCACTTGAGTCATTAACAAAAGCATATAACACTAGAGTGGTTGAAACTTACAAACTCATAAGGCTTGGAGACAGCGCAACAATGGTTATAACTTCGGAGAATTTAAATGATGCTTTTCAAAGATTTTCATATTTGAAAAAAATTCAGCAGGCGGATAAGGGGCTATTAGATAGACTGCAAAAAGCACAGGATGATTATGTTTTGGAAAAAGACGATCAAGAAGAACTTCAGGATGAACTAGAAAAACAAAAGAAAAATTTGGATTCACAGAAAAAAGCAAAAGCAGATTTATTGACAGTTACCCGAAACGATGAAAAGAGATATCAGC
>JAGUYM010000008.1 GCA_020061305.1 Candidatus Woesebacteria bacterium
AGCATTGGGAGTGTTGCAGAATCAAGACCCCGCTTTTTATTAACTCCAAATGCTAACCTCTTTAAATCTCCCACAGTTTTTATGGGCCTATTTTCAAAAACCCTTTTGGCTAGTTCTACTGCCTCATGCATTTTTAAAACTTTTGCAAACAAATTTGTAAGCTGAGTCTTGTCTAATGCATTCAAAAGATCGTATGCGGCGACTCCTTGTATATCAGGATTTAAACGCATGTCCAAAAGCTGATCTTTTTCTGTGAAAGAAAACCCTCTTTTGTCGGCTTTAAGATGTAGGTTGGAAACCCCAAGGTCAAACAAAATGCCGTCAACTTTTTCAAATCCATTTTCAATTGCAATCCTGTCAATGTTTGAAAAATTACCTAAAACCAATTTTGCATTATCGCCCAATCTTTCTTTGGCCACCCTTAACATCCTTGGGTCAACTTCAATTCCCAAAACCTCTACACCTTTATTTACCAAGGCTTCAGCGTGTCCCCCTGTCCCCAAAGTACAATCGATTATTTTTGAACCTGTATTAATGTGCAAGTTTTCCAAAACTTCTTTAACCATAACTGATTCATGATATTTGGTTGTCATTTCTTTAATAAATTATCGATATATTCTCTTGTTACCTTTTGCAAATTTTTTGATTTTTCATCCCAAACATCTTTAGGCCAAATTTCTACCCTATCAACCAATCCTAAAAAAACTAAATCTTTTTGTAGATTGGCATAATGTGAAAGAGCCTCAGGAATAATAATTCTTCCTTGGTCATCTGGTTCAGTCTCAAAAGCTGATCCTAATATAAATCTTTCAATATCTCTTACTCCAAAATCCTTATTTCTATTACCAACTAGTTCTTTCGAAAGATTTGACCAAAAACTGTTTGGAACCAATATCAGACAATCTTCGTACCACATCGCAAGTACAGGTCTTTCTCCAAGTTCTGAAAATAATTTTTTAGGTACTGCGACTCTTCTACTGTCGCTTAATACCGCCGAGTAATTTCCTATAAGCATATTTTGCAATACTGGGCAGGTATTGTTTGGTCATGTCTATCACCAGACTTCACCATTACTAACCATTTTGAAGTTTCTTTCACGCAATGTCAAGGGTTATTTTCACCGAACAAAGTACATCAAATTAATGTGTTACATTGTCAAGTTATGTCAAGATAAAATTATATTTACTGCGATAATACTAGCATGGAAAGAGAGTTTAATTTATTTGAGTTAATAAAGCCATTTATGAGTGCCGCAGAAGATCATGAATACGTTGATGTTCACCTACAATTTATGGCATTAGATGCAATACGCCTTAAACAGGCATTAGAAAATAATCCAAAACTCAAAAGTCTGCTTGAAAATATAAAGGTCGTTCTTGAAACAGATGATGCTAACCATGACCTGATGATATCATAGCTGTTATTTATAGAAGATATTGCCTGAAGTTATTTGCCAGCCTGGAGCCTCGCCTGCTGGAAGTTCTGATGAACTAAATACACCATATGGTCCTGATTCAACCGAAGCTGGTAAATCCGTCTCTTCATAAGAAGGTAAACCAAATGTTTCCATAGTCACAAAAAACATTCCTTTTGGTTTTCCAGTTAATGTATATTTAAAATTGCCATCAACTGAAGTCAAATCAGTCTCGTTAGATTGTAAATGCCATTTTGTTGAAAACTTAGCCAACAATTTCCCCTTACTGTCCCGAATTCTCACAGTCAGACTTCCTTCCTTTACACCTTCGTCATACCTAAATTTACCGGAAGATTCTGAGCCTAATAGTAATTTTCTTTCAAAACTAGTTTTTCCCTTTAGATCAACAGTTCCGGGAACTCCTTGTGTCCTGCCATCAGGCAGAGTATATAGAAGTTCATAATCAAGCGAACTTGACTTGGCAACTTTTATTTTGTCTACTTTTAAGTTAAGCCAATGCCCATCTTCAGATGGAGTAAGGCTTGCAACAGGTCTGTCTTTAAATGCAATTTCGATTGCAACTTCTTCATCAACAACACCTTTTTCTTTTGAAAAATTTTTAATAAAAACAAAAACAAGAATCAAAACCAAAACTCCAATACCAAGAAGCAAAAGTGGTAAATATTTTTTAAATCCCATCTATCTCATTTTGGAAATAATCTAACAGTTTGTCAACAACCAAACCAAACATCCCGCCACTGCAGGGTGTCACCCTGCGGTATACTAACTTAACTTTTTATCAAAATATTCTTGAAGTTTTGAGATTTCAATTCTTTCCTGCTTTGCGCTATCACGGTCGCGGATTGTAACAGTACCGTCTTCCAGAGCCTCAAAATCAACTGTCACACACCACGGTGTTCCAATTTCATCCTGAGCAAAATAACGTTTTCCAATATTTCCCCGATCATCAAAGATAGTCGAATAGTCACTAGCCAATAGTCGATAGATAATTTTTGCCTTTTCTACGAGTTCAGGTTTATTGGCAAGAAGTGGAAAAACTGCAACTTTATATGGAGCAATCTTTGGATTAAGTTTTAAAATGACCCTATCACCATCTTCATGATATGCATCAACCAAGAAAAAGAGAGTCGCCCTGTCAACCCCACCTGAAGTTTCAATTACCCATGGGATATATTCTTCACCGCTTGTGTTATCTTTATATTTTAAATTGTGATTATTCAAATCATAATCACCCCTATGGTGTATTCCTTCCATCTCACTTAAACCAAAAGGTGCTTCGTATTCAATGTCAGTTGCATATCTTGCATAATGGGCTCTTTTTTCAGGTTCATGATCGTGGAAATGTAGTTTTTTGGGATCCATCCCCAAACCTTGATACCATTTCATTCGAAGTTCCTTAAACTCATTAAATGTTTTTTCACTCTCTTTGTCAGAAGGGTAAACAAAATATTCAAGCTCCATTTGTTCAAACTCTCTTGACCTAAATGTAAAATTACTAGGAGTAACTTCATTTCTAAATGCTTTCCCTATTTGGGCAATACCAAATGGAATTTTGACTCTTGTAGATTTAATTACATTTTCAAAATTTACAAAAGCCCCTTGAGTAATTTCTCCTCTTAGATATGCCTTTTCCTTGGGTTCTGTAACACCCAGCAAAACTTCTGTCATTAAATTAAATTTTTTTTCTTCAGTCCACGAATCATGTTCATGACCCTCAACTTGGTCTGACCTGAATCGTTTGTGACAAACCTTACATTCAACCAATGGATCAGTAAATGCTTTCAAATGTCCCGATTTTTCCCAGACAATTGGGTTCATTACAATTGAAGAATCAATTCCGACCACATCAGTCCGTTTATAAACTATATCTTTCCACCATTGTTTTTTAATATTATTCTTAAGTTCGACACCTAACGGACCATAGTCCCAAAAACCTGCATATCCACCATATATTTCAGAAGACTGGAATATAAATCCGCGTCTTTTGGCAAGGGATGTAACTTTATCCATTAAATTCATATGCTTATTCTAATACTTTTTTCCCCACACGAACAGAGTTAATGTTTTTTTCGAGAATTTGAGAAAGAAATTCATCGGGATTAGGAAGAATTTTCCCCGTTGGCCAAAAGCCTAAATTTACTAAAAGTTTGTCTATAAAATCCGTTCTTAATTTCTTATGGTTTCTTGTATCCTCCATTTTTTTTAGAAATTCATCAAGAAGTTTATATACATCTTCCTGTTTGTGATCATTTTCAATCATCTTTGACACAACTTCACAAAAATAATATGCAAGACTTACTTTTTTTAAATCGTTTCTGATTATGTTATAATTATCAATGGATTCGACTTCTGTTAAAATTCCGATTGAGGAGTTCCCAAAACTTGATGAAAACTTAACTTTAGCAAAAACTTCCAAATGGCCTCTTTTTCTTGATTTAATTTTTCTAACTCCCTTTGAAATCAATGTAATTTTTCCAAAATGTTTTGTTAGAAGTGTAATTAGCCTATCAGCTTCTCCATAATTTTTTCTTGAAAGTACAATCCCCTCTGAAGATCGGTTACGCATTAAATTTTAATTTTTATTTCTTTATCAGAATTTAACAAAAATTCCTGCTCATCTTTTTGCGAACTTATCATATAAAGCGGGGCATCTGTACCAGGTTGCTTTTGAATAAACATGCTCATATCTCCCTGCCCCTTTTTAAACGGCAAAGAATATTTAAATGTTACTTTAGACACCCCTTCCGGCCTTAATTTAAAATACCCCGAAAATACCGTTTTTCCCAATTCTTCGAACTCATCATATTGCTTCTCTAGGCCCGTTGCTTCAATTAATTTGCTCCCACTTGGAACATAAATTCTTACCCAATTTGGTAAAACAGAGTTTAGCCAACCATCATGTTTTTCAGGATTTTTGTAAATTATGGTTACAGTTTTTTCAATCAAACCGTCACTTCCCACTTCAATTTTTTGTTCAACTTCCTGCTTGACATATAAATTAGATTTCCTACCCCCAAGATTTGAGTCATTAATATGTATATAATCTCCGGAATATTCTAAAATTCTTCCTGCAATTCCAAAATCTTCAACAGCTTTTTGTGATTTTTGGTCAAAAAGATAAAATAAAACATGTTTTTCCATCACGGATTTAAAAATGGCATTGATCAAATCTGGCATTTTTTCTTTCGGTTGGGCAAGTGCATTTGCCAAAACCGAATTCATCAGGGGTCCAATAATTCTTTTTCTATTATCTGAATTTGGTGGTCTTAAAATAATTTTTCCTGTAACAGGATCCCAGATTATTGGACCTTCTACATCGGCAAAACTTTCAAGTTCATAAACAACTTGGGGACAATTACATTTAGGTTCATTTTTAGTTGAAAAATTCCCAAATCCAGAAACTCCTATTTCACCCAGTACATCCAAAGTATTCACCAGAAGTTGGGTGTCAACTGCAATAATTCCATCATAATCTTTCATACCCACTTTTTCTGCTTCTTCAGTAAATATATCCATAGATTCCTTAAAATCTGGATTATAATTTAAATCCCTCAAACGAATGTTTTGAGATAAAATATATGGCCCTTTAATTAAATCAACGATTGGCTGAGGAGCAGGAAGAACAGGTTTGTATTTACTATCCAAATTATAAATATCATCGCTTACGACTGGCTCAAATTTGGCCTTGTTTACTTTCATCAACGAATAAGCCGTCAAAAACCCCCCTGTGGGCCTTAATTCCTTGTCATTTTGAAACAAAACCAAATACTTCCTGTCTCCATCCATTCCCAATAAATATGGCGTCACCTCAAGCATTGGTTTACTTGCCGAGAAATAATTTGCAGCATTTCTGAAAAGGTCAAATCCTGCTTTTAATTTATCTCTTAATTTAATCCCTCTTAATTCCTCCGGATAATCATTTGGGTTTATTTTTTCCAATTCTTTTTCAGCCATTACTAACTTTGTGCTTATTTCATCAAATTTAGGTATTAAAACGGGTATGGAATTTACCACAAAATCTATTCTTTCTTGGGCAGATTTCTCTGCCGTATCGGTAATTTCTGTATCTTTATATCCCAGCTCCAAAAGGTATGGATCAACTGCAGTAAAGGCCAAATCTCCAGCCTCAAACATATATCCTACTGCTTTTATACCATGTCCAAGGTCAGCTACATATTTTCCTGCAAATGGTGTATATTTCATCCAGCCTATCCAATTGTAAGCATTTTCAAACTCGACATAAGCTGTTTTGGAAGTATCTATTGCCGATTTTATTTCATTTATATTTGTAGGCTTTTGATCAATCAATATGGGTTTGATATTTGTGTAAGTGCTTTTTACTTTAGTATAGAAAATAAAACCCGAAATTGTATAAATTAAAACCAGTCCAAATAATATAGATGGAATTATAATCAATAATGGATTTATCTTGGGCTTTTTCCTAACTTCAACAACATCGGAATCAGGTGGTGTTACCTCAATTTTGGGAATCAAAATAGCAGATTTATCATTCATATAAAAAATTATACAGCACCCTTGGCACTAATCATAGCATACGGAGTTTTAAGTAAAATTAGAATATCAAACCAAATTGATTTTTTCCTGGCATAATACGCATCCATTTCAATCCGTTTATCAAAATTTACATCACTTCTACCCTGAACCTGCCAATATCCTGTAATCCCAGGCTTAACTTTGTGCATTTCTTTAATATACTTTTCAGTTCCAGGATATTTTTTTTGTTGCTCTATTAATTCGTCTACATGATATGGCCTAGGACCAACCAAACTCATTTCTCCCTTCAACACATTAAAAAATTGAGGTGTCTCGTCTATTGAATATTTTCTGATAAACTTTCCAACTTTGGTAACTCTGGGATCCTTATGAAGTTTGAAACTGGATTCTTTATATTCTTTGTATAATTTTTTGTATTTGGGGTGTGTTTTAAGCGCCTCATCTGCATTTACAATCATTGATCTAAATTTATAAAGTCTAAATGGCCTTCCGTTTTTGCCGAGCCTTTTTAAATGAGAATTTTCAGGTTCAACTAAAACCGGACCATTAGAAGTTAATTTGATTGCAATTGCAGTAGCAAGCATAATAGGAGAAAAGATAATAATCGCTACGATCGAGCCGACAATGTCCATTATTCTTTTCATAATTTCAAAATACATAGGAATTTTTAAGTTAAAGCAAGTTTTCTTTTTTTTACCTCCTTTAAAGCCTCACCAATTTTACCTGTAGATTTTTTATCACTAATAAGCAAAACATCGCCAGTATCTACAATAACCAAATTATCTACCCCAACCAAGGCGACGATCTTATTTGGATCATCAAGCCTCAAATAGTTATTCTTACCGTTTAAGTCGACTATATTTTCACCCACATTATATAAATTGTTCTCTCTTAAATATTTGTCTATTGATTCGAATGTTCCAAAATCTGTCCACTTAAAAGGTAGTTCAACAATCAAAGATTGACCTGCTTCATGAACCTTTTGAGTTACATCTTCGAGCGGTCCGGCTGGCATTTTTGCAAATTCAAGATTCAAATCACCGCCATTTAAATAATTTTGAAGTGGTTCATACCATTCTGGTTTATATTTTTTAAGAAGTTCTAGAAAATTCTTTGGAGTCATGCAAGTGTGATTTGTATGTACCAAAAGATTGGGCTCAGATAAAAGTTTTTCTGTTTCCTCTTTCGTACTTCTCCAAACGAATTTGCTGACATTATAAACCGAAACTTTGCCTTGATTCACTTTTTCACCTTTGATTAAATAATCAACACCCATTACCGGAAAATCCGGCTTAAATCCTCCAGTTATATATTTTGTGGTTGTGCGAGCCATTTTATCGCATTCATCCATCATTTCAATAAATGCTGACACCGGTTCTCTCAGGTCATCAACTTGAACAATCATAAAAGGCTCGTCTATTAGACCTTTTTTGGCCAAATATGCAGCAATTAGTCCTGTTGCAGGCCCTTGGTTTCGCATTTCTGGCTCAATAATATAATTATCTAAAGGAATTTCGGGCGCTTGTTTTTTTGCTAGCTCAACTTGATCTGGATTTGTAGATATATATATTTCTTGAGGAGTATATTTTGTTCTTAATGCCTCATAGTTTAGCTGGAAAAGTGATTTGTCGCCCAGAAGTCTTAAAAAATGCTTGGGTTTATGTTCCCTGCTAACTGGCCAGAGTTTTGTCCCAAATCCTCCACATATAATTACAGGTATCATAAATGTCTGATTAAATTTTTTTTGAAATTTTCTTTACTAAAATGTTTTGCATTGGTTATTAAGTATCTCCTATCAAAGCTTGTTGTGTCAAATTTTGCAATAGCATCAGCTAAAGATTCTGGTGTCTGTTCATCAAAAAATAGCCCAGTTTTGCCATCAATAACTATATCTAGACTGCCACCTTTTTTATATGCAATAACAGGTATCCCAAAACTTTGAGCCTCAACACTTGTGATTCCAAAATCCTCTTCTTGTGGCATCAAAAAAGCTTTAGCATTATTATATAATCCAATTAATTCTTCGTCACTGGGGTTTGAAATAAATTTAATATTTTTGTATCTATTGGTTTTTAGTCTTTCAAACTCTGATCCGGTACCTGAGACAACTAACGGCAATTCATTTTTCTTAAAAACTTCCAAAACCAAATCAAGCCTTTTGTATTGTACAAATCTACCATGAGTCAAATAGTAATAGGTGAATGCATTTTCAAAAAAATTGCGGCTGACCGCCCGACTCTGTAAGCGGCGCCCCCCAACGAGTGATTTTTTAAAATGCAATTCGCATGGGGGAAAAACTATTTCAGACTCTCTGTTATAATATTTTTTAATTCTTTCTTGGACTTCTGTAGAAATTGCAATGATTTTATCAGGTCTTTGTGCAGCTACTTTATCCCACCACTTAAGATAAGTTAAAAGCGGCCAAGCAATCATTTTGTAAAATGGAAATATTTTAAAAATTTGGGGTCTATTATTTAAATAAAAGTCATAGCCACTCCAAAGATACCTCGTAGGAGTTAACATATAACAAACATGTTTTGTTTTTGTACCAGTAATAACACCTTTTGCTGCCTCGCTTGTAACAGAAATCACTAAGTCATATTCATCAAATTTAAACTGTTCAAAAGCCAGTGGCGTTAACCAACCCAAAAGTTCATGATAATTTTTTAAAATTGGCACGTTTTGCAAAAAAGAAGTATAAATTTTAGGAAAGACATCTGCCCATTTTGTAGTTTTCTGATTATAAACTGAAGTAAAAAGGGGCGCGTCAGGAAACATTTCATGGAGAGCCAAAAGAACTCTTTCCGCTCCACCAAATTTATTCACCCTATCATACACTATCGCTACCTTTTGTTTCATTGACATATTTGATATAATACTTGCATAACAAGCAACGGGTAACAAATCCCTGAAAAACACGCATTTACTTTGAATATTCTACAAACAACTCCTCTCGGTCGGATTCAATTAATTTTAATTGTTTCTCAATATTTCTAAGTGCATCTGTTAAATGAGGTTTTTTAGAAAAATTCAAAATATTATTGATTTCTGCATATTGAACAACTAAATGTCTCCTTCTATTTTCAATTGCAGTTCGTATGAATTGAAATTGAACATGTCTTGAAAGTGTATGCCATTCTGGAAAAGTAGCTAAAAACTTTGGATCATACTCCCCCATATCAACAGCCTTTTGAAGTGTCATTTTATATGACTTTGCTGGCTTTGAACTACCGCCTTTTTCTAAATTATCCTCAAATTCCATATAACGATTATACTACAGATTCGTAGATAGCGAGGGTTTGTTTGGCCATTTTGAGCCAGGAGTATTTTTTTAAGAAATTTTGAGCAGATGAAATTCTTCTTTTTCTCTCGCTTTTGGGCATTTTTAAAACATTTTCCATAGCCACCACCATCGAATTTACATCCACTGGATTAAAATAAAATACTGAATCTCCATACACCTCTTTTAAGACTGAGATATTTGATACTACGGCAATTGATCCTGCTTCAATTGCTTCTTTTGGAGGCAAACCAAACCCTTCTGAAAGTGTAGGAAAAACAAACGCTATGGAATTTTTATACAGATTTGGCAAGTCATTGTCAGAAACATACCCCAAAAGTTCTACAAAATCTCCCGCCTGTTTTTCTTTAATTATTTTTTCAAGTCTTTGAGTAAACACATTTCTGCTTGATGAAATTTTAAGCTTAACATTATTACTTTTGTTTAAAGTAATCATCGCATCAATCAACCTTTCTAGATTCTTGTGTGGATATGCATTACCTGTATAAATAAAATAATCACCCTTCATAAGTTACCTCCACTTTTTTGGGATTAATTTTGTAAAAATTTATAATCTCTTTTTTGACTTCGGTAGCAGGTACAATAATCTTTTTAGATCCATAAACTGCCTTTAAAAAAGCAATATGATAGCCAAGTCTCCATATTTGATAAACTGGAAACTTCCTTGTAGTTGCAGTTCCACTTTTAAATTTATGCATAATCATATCATGGATTGTTACGACAAACTTACCAAAATAAAGTATTGGAACATTAATATGAGGGAAGTGAACTAAGTCAGGTTTTAAATTGTACAATATAATCGGTAATTTAATTTGTTCCTCAAAAGAATAATGTTTAATATCAGTCAAAATTTTTGTCCAGTTTTTTGGGAAATTCAAAAGCTCATAATTATCTTTTCTAAGTAATATTAAATAATTATTTTTGGTGTCAATTTTAATTAAATTTTCTACCAGTTTTTGAGTGTATCTTCCTATTCCTGTATCACTTGGTCCATATAACCTAGCATCTATTAAGATTTTCATATACTTCTAATTAATTTCATTAGTTTTATACCTATCAGGACTAAATAATTGATGAAAAACGGATAATTTTTCCATAAATTTTTCTTGTAAAAATATTCCATAGAATCCACACCTTGTAATTTTCTAAGTTTTCCCTCAAATATATTTTTAGTAGCTTTTTTAAGATGAGTTATTGAAGCTTCAGGATAATAAATTATTTTATAACCTACTTTTTTTATTTGAAAACATAAGTCCAAATCCTCACCATCAAATTTATATTTTTCATCAAACCATCCAACTTTATCCAAAATTTCCTTTTTGGTTAAAAAGAAGGCACCCTGAATTGCGTCGACTTCATGGGTCTTATTTTCGTCAGATTCTTCATACCAATATTCTTTACTGTTTCTTAAAAATAAACGTTTAAATGAAATCCAAGGTGTAGGAAATTTTCTTCTTGCATCTTTATCAAGTGTTCCATCTGGTAAAATTAATTTGCAAGTTAAGGCCCCAACATCCTCATGATTTTCTAAATAATTAACACACTCTTTCAGAGTGTTTTTATGAACAATGGTGTCTGAATTTAAAAATAAAACATATTTAGTTTTAATATATTTTCTCGCTCTGTTGTTCCCATTTGAAAAACTTATATTCGGCCCTTGCAATATATTTACCAAAGAAAAATTATTTTTAACCATATCAACACTATCATCAGATGAATCGTTATCAGAAACTATTACATCAAAATCTAATTCATTTCTGGCCTTCTCTAAAGATTTTAAACAATCTTTTAAAATCTTAGATGTATTGTGATTAAGAATTACTATTGACAATTTTTTCATATTCTTTTTCTAGATCTTTAACGATAGATTCCCAGCTAAAATTTTTCTTTACATATTTTTTACCTGCCTTAGCAAGCCTTAAGGCTAAATTTTTGTCATCTAATATTTTTAGAGCATTTTGAGCAAGCTCCTCTGGGGTTGATCCAACTAAGGCTTCAGTTCCGTTTTTAATCTTTAAACCAGCAACTCCAATAGGAGTTGACACAACAGGAAGTTCGGAAGCCATTGATTCAAAAACTTTAAGTCTAGTTCCGCCAGGACTCATAATTGAGGCAACTATCAAAGATGCTGATTTAAAAACCTCTCTATTATCTTTTGGCGATTCGCTAGTTTCAATTCGTTTATCTTTTTTTGCCTGCTTTAATATGTTGTTGGGGATGTTTCTTCCTGTTATCCATAACTTGACTGCTTTATTCTTCCTTTTGATTAATGGCCAAATTTCTTTTATCAAAATATTTACAGCTTCTACATTTTGCATCCACTTATAGTCGCCATGATATAAAATCCTAGGAGGATTTTTTCTTTTCATTTTCTTTGCTTCAAAGTTACCCACATCAACACCATTTGGAATGATCCCTACAGGTACTCCGGGCAATTCTGTTTCCATGATTTCTTTATCTTCTTCAGAAACAGCATAAACTTTATTTGCTTTTTTCCAATAATATTTTTCCCAGAATTTAAGTTTGATCACATCAAACATATATCCGGGTTTTAGAATCCATGGAACTTCTGTATCAACATAATGTTTATAAACATCAAACTCTATGGTTGGATCTACTAAAACTATGGGTATTTTTGTTTTTGGAATATGGGGCATAACATAAAAAGTTTCGGCATGAATCAAATCGTATTCATTTTCCTCAAGTTCTTTTTTAATTGCCCTTCTTTCTTCCAAAGAAAAATTTCTAATAACAACCAGGGGGTTAAATGTGACAAATGTCAAAAATAAATTTCGGACGGTCCATGGTGATTTTGGCCTATCAAAAACCAATACTTTCTCACAATATTTTTTAATCTCGGGCAGAAAAGATAATTCTTTCTCTTTATTTCCACGAATTAGAGAGACAACAGTAATTTTATGTTTTTTAGATAAAACTTTAATTAAATGATACCAACGAGTCTGCCCCCCAGACATCTGATCAATTGGCAAAAATGGAAGTAGCATTAATATCCTCATTGTTTAATTTCCTCCCTTAAATCTAGAATTATAAACTTATCATCTTTATATAAAGTTTTATAGCGTTTGGAGAAATTTAAAGTATCCAAGCTTGCCAAATCAAGTGAAACATAATGTGTTGCACCCCTTTTTATAATATTTTCTATTGAATCATCAACTGCTGGCCAACCCTTTCTTTTTGTTTGATATAAAAATGCAGTGTCACCATTGTATGGAATTACTATTTTTGCTGACTTAGGAAGTATTTGATCAACAATATTTCCAATTTCAATTAACTCAGGATGATTAATTTGATAAAAAGGTTTTATCCTGTCCCAACCAATAATAAACATTGTGATCAGTGAAATAACAAGCAATATTTTTTGGTTGTTTTTCCATAGCCACGAAGTTCCAAGAGCAAGAATAAGTGAGATCGATGGAATAATCATTATTTGGTAGTAATCATGTCTAACATTAGCAGTCGCTACTATTACAAGATAGACAAGAGATGAAAACAAGAAAAGAAGTGCGAAGTTGTTTTTAAGTTTACGAATAATTCCTACAGTAAAAGGAACAATTCCGCCAACTCCCAGTATTAAAATTCCCAGCCTTTCTCCAAAAATCCACTTAAACCAAGCAGGGTGAAAACGTATCCTATCTCCATTAAAAGCCCATTTATAAAATGGTATTCCTTCAGGGTGCATTGATGTCCAAAACCTCCAAAGAATAAGCGGTACACTTACTGCAAGTAAAAACAATATATTTCGCTTCATTTTTTTAAAGTCTAAAAGCTCCGGAAATATTGGTATTAGGAAAATTCCAAAATATGGTTTTTGCAAAAAAGCCATTGCGTAGAAAAAAACGGATATAAAATTATTAATACCAAAGAAATAGAGACCACCAACTGCGAACAAAACACCAAGTGGGTCTGGCAAAATTACTCTTGAGAAATATATATTAAAAGGAATAAATAAAAAGAAAAAAGAAGTTAGCAATCCAACTTTACTTGAGTAATGTTTTTTACCCAACAAGAAAAGAACCATTGCTGTTAATAAACTAATAAATGCTGTTAAAAGTCTTCCCCAAATTTCTAAATTAAAAACTGGAAAGTTCTTGTAAACAAATGAGTGGAACGCATTGTAAACAGGAAACTCTACCATTCTGATTCCTGTTGGATTATCAATTCCTGATTGAATACTACTTATGTCATCATATGTGGGGTAAAAAAGATTAATGCCTTCATTTACATAATTTCTAGAAACTGCTGCTGTATCTGCTTGACGCCACGAATGCCAATCTGCTACAGGATTATCAATTTTATAAAGTCTTACCCCAAACCCAAGTATTATTATTATCGATAAAAAAAAGTACTCATATTTCACGGTACTTTTCACTTGTTCAAATATTTTGTTCATATTCATTTACCCCTGCTATCAAACCTAGCATTAACCAAAAATTCAACGCAAACTTGGAGGCTTCAAAAATATCAATAAACATAGCGACTAAAAGTAAGCCCGTAAAAGATCCCAATAAGGAATATTTAAATAGTAAGAAGTTTGAAATACCTATTGTGGCCTTTTGGTAAAGTATTTTAAAAAAATTAATTAATATTAGAATAAAAGCTAAAAAACCAAGTATTCCCACTTCTCCTAATGCCCTTAAATAATCGTTATCTGTCGCTAATGTAATTGATGAATAACCGGTTCCAAGTAAGAGATTTTTATTCATTGCTCTTATGGCCCTAGGCCACTCAACATTTAACCTAATTGATGTCGACCTGTCTTCTTGAGCAATTCCTTCCTCAGCATACACAATATTAACCATGCTTATTTTATCTTTAACAACTTGGAATATTCTTTCATACCTAACTCTCAGACCAGAAGAAAGTCCAAAAATCAGAAGGGACACAAATATAAAAAAAATACTTTCTTTGTATTTTTTGTAAATAATAAGAGGTAGCAAACAAGCAACTATAAATGCCACTATTGATATTCTAGACACCGCAAACGATAAAAGCATAAAACAAAAATAGACTGCTATCATTAAAACTAATTTTGATATTTTTTGTTTTACTGTAACTAAGTACATCACCAGGACTGGCCCAATTAAAATAATATATGACGCAAGGTCATAGTGTCCCCCGAAGGTTGAATTAATATGTGCGCCGGGAACCCATCTTAAAGCAATTCCTTTTGAATATTCTTCATTCTGAGTAATTATTACGGGAAAATTCAAAAATCTTTGCCCAATCCCATAGGCAAAAATCAGATATACAATTATTATAAAAAGCTTTAAAACATAATTTAAAAATTTTTCTTTGTCTTGTACTATATATCTAATGTAAGCAAAACCTACAAAAAAAAGTGAGAAATATTCAACTCGTCTTAACAAATGTAGTGAACCAATTAATGGATCAACTGTTTTTGTCAAAAAAATTGCAGATAGCAATGAAACAAATCCCACAAAAAGATAGACAAATATCGATTTTGATGCAGATTCTTTAATTATATCTTTTCGTTTGTTCAATAATATTGGAACAAAAAGAAGCAATGTTATAAAAATTAAAAAATCTTCAAGTCTTATTGAAACATATATACCAGGAATTCTTATGCTTGGAAATTTTGGATACAAAGGTATAAATAGCATCAGGGCAGTAATCAAAAATTTGTAAATATGACTAAATTTGTTTAATAGCTTTTGCATAAATTTTTGCTAAATTTGGTCTTAAAACACCGAATACAATTATTCTTAGGATACAACCCAATCTAATTATAGCTTTAAGTATGGGTAAGTGCCATTTGGGATAATGTTTTTTATAAAAAACTAATATATTTTTAAGTTCTTTTAGCAATGAATTTTCATTTCCGTACGATATATTTCCAAAATGAATAATTTTCCAATTTGGCAAATATCTATTTTCATACCCCAATTTATTAATTTTGAACGACAAATCAGTTTCTTCCATGTAAGCGTCATAATCATCATCGAAGCCTCCTACTTTATTAAAAACTTCACTTCTCACAAAATAAAATGCAGCCGTAACCCAATCTAAATTTTGTATTTTCATATAGTAATTTTTGTTGCTTCCCAATGGAGAAAAAGAATGCATCGGATGAAATGGTTTAACTATTTTATCCAAAAGTGGCAAATCATCCAAAAATGTCATCCACATAAAAACCCTTAACAAACTGGGAAATCCCCCACCTGTTCCTTGATATGACCCATCTTGATTGACTAGACTACAAGTCACAACTCCAACTTTTTTATTTTTGTCCATCCAGCCAATAATTTCGTCAAACATTTTGTTATCAATAATTTTTGTGTCATTATTTAAAAACAAAACATATCTGCCAGACGAATGCCTAAATCCAAAGTTGTTATTTTGTCCGAATGTATAGGCTTTATCTCTTCTAAGGTAACTAACATGTGGATATTTATGTTTTATCTCTTTATCTAGTCCGTCTGTTGAAAGATTGTCAACCAAGATTATTTCAATATTTTTATGACTGCCAATTGAGTCAATACAGTCAAGTGTAAATTCTTTAGTATTGCCAAAATTAATAATTACAATTGATAAATCTACTTCATTTTTTTTCATCTTTTATTTTCATTTCTAAATCTAAATGATTCTAAAATTAAAAATAGTGAAGCTCCAGTTAAAATACTTAATATTATTCTTAAATTGCGATCTGAAGGTACATACCTAACGATTACTTTTTGCCTCCACCTAACACCATCAATTACAGGAACATATTCTTCAGTTTTTGGTTCAAAACCATTTATGTATATAGATTCACGAAATGGGTGAACAATTTCTTCTAAAAAAGTTGATTTTGTTTGATCACGAATAATAGTTTGAGCTTCCTCGGGTGGGTAGTTAAGCCTAGGAGCTAAAAATTTAATGTTTTTACCTAAAAAAATAAAATCTTTATTAAATTCATTTTCATAATGGGTAATTACTTCAGATCTAGTTAAATTTGTGTAGTATCCCCTTCTAAGTGTTGTTTCAACATCTGCGGGTTCAAATGATTGTATTGTATCAGGTAGCATCTTTGGAAATTCTGGGGAATTTGGATAAACGTACAATATTAGAAGTGATACGAATAAAATTGAAATAACAATGTTTATTGTTCTATTCATTACTGGAATAGTCTAGCCCTCCCTAATTTGTAGTTTGGTTTTTTGTTTTTCCTTTCACCTATCACTTTTGTAGGTACACCGCCGACTATTGCAAAATCAGCAACATCTTTAGTTACAACTGCTCCGCCCGCAACAACCGACCCTCTTCCAATTTTAACTCCGGGCATAATTATTACTCTTGGACCTATAAATACATAATCTCCTATTTCAACTGGTGCAGATATTGCCTCAAACCCCTCAGATTCCAAGTTATGTTCACTATTATAAATCATTACACTTGAGGCAATATCAACATGATCTCCAATTTTTATTTTTTCCCTTCCATCCAGAAAGGCGTGATCGCCTATAATTGTATCCTTCCCAATTTCGATATTTTTTGGATTAAAAAAGTTTGCCCACATATGAATAGTTGACCCCCTGCCAATTTTTATGCCAAAAAAACGATACTTTAAGTTTCTAATAGAATGGAACGGTATATAACCGACCCATCTAAGAAGCATTAGTTCAAAATCAAGCCAATAATTTTTAAACCTAGTGATAATTTTTGGTAATGCTTGCTTTATAGTTAATTTGTTTCCGTATTTATCTTCCAGCATTTTCTAATATTTCTAATGTTTGGGTAGCACATTTCTCCCAAGAAAATTTACTTGCCTGTATTTTTCCCTTAGTTACTAACTTAGTATATTCGTTTTTATCCAATTTTAAAACTTTTTCTATACCCGTAGCTATACTTTCAGGATCATTCTGATCAACATATACGCCAGCATCTTTTACAATTTCTGACAAACTGTCAACTTTAGAAACAACCACTGGTACACCAAGCGCCATCATGGAAAGCGTATCAATTCCAAATCCTTCAGTATGAGAGGGTTGGACAAAAACTCTAGCCCCCCTTCTAAGTATTGCCTTTTCATCCTCTGGAAAAAAATCTGTGAATATAATCCCATCTTTTAGACCCAACTCCTCAACTAAACTGAATAATGATTCGTATAACCACCCTTTTTTGCCAGCAATGACTAGTTGCAAAGTGCTGTATGTATTATGCAGTATGCCATATGCCTTGATTAATCCATCTATATTCTTACTAGGTTTTAATGTACCTAGGTACAAGATATAGTCATCTACTATAGAATATTTTTTTTTGATGCGTCGCACATCTTCATCGGAAACATTAAAATCATTTGGCTTTAAATCGTGGGAAAGATGTGTAACTTGAATTTTTTTTGAAGCAAACGGATAATGTCGCACAATGTCATTTTTAACATCATTTGATATACTTAGTACCCTTTTTGATACAAAAACTGAAATAGCAGTCCAATATTTCAACTGCCAAAATGTAAATTTCTTAAAGGTGGTCGGATTTTCGAGATATTTTAGGTCCATAATTGAACAAACCTTAGGAATAGTCACAAATGGTGTGGTGTAATGGCTTGGAGTAAATAAAATATTTATCTTTTCAGAATTAAATAGAAGATGTTTAGTCAATTTTGTGAGAACCCAAAATTTTGCATCACCCAATATTTTATATTCAAAATATTTTGATGGATTTGGCATATCAAAAAGTGGCCTGTTTTTAAGATAAACTATAAGATAGTTTGGGTTTTGTTTATTTTCGTTTATTTTTTGGAGGTTATGAAGCAAATTAAAGCAATAAACATTTACCCCTACCCTATTTTCCACATTCGCCTCATTCCCATCAATTCCAATTATCATGTTTATATTTAGATTGTATCATTGACTGAAGCTTTAGTCAGTATTAATTAGAATATAAAACCTCCTTATATACTTCTAGTGTTTCTTCGGCGGTTTTGCGCCATGAGAAATCTTGGACCCTTTTAAGACCTTTGGTGACTAATGTTTTTGGTTTACTCAAGGCCACTTCAATACCCTCAACAATTGAGTTTACATCATACGGATCAACAAGAATTGCAGCCCCACCTGCAACCTCTGGCATACTTGATATGTTTGATGTAACGACTGGAACACCACAATTAAACCCTTCTAAAATTGGGACACCAAGCCCCTCATAAAGTGATGCAAACAAAAGAAGTTTTGCTCCGGTTAAAAGCGGGGACAAATCTCCGTCAGGAACATGACCCAAAAACCTTACGCCTCTATCATTAATATTTTCATCCCCTCTTTTTTCGCCAACAATTATATATTTCAAATTTTTACCATGTTTTGACAAGTGATAGGCCTCAATTGACTTTTTAAGATTTTTTCTTGGATTAGTACCAATTGAAATTATATAATCGTCATGAATACTATATTTTCTTTTTACATTTTCAACTTGCCAATTTCTGGCTTTAATTATATTAGGCGCTTCGTAAATAACCCTTATTTTTTTTGTATCAAAACTCATTTTTATCAAATCATCCTTTGTGCTTTGACTTGGAACTATAATAATTTTTGACTCTTCTTTAACCCATTTCAATCTTCTTTTATGAGCCTCAACTATAACTTTGGGGGTAAATCTTGGAAGAAGTAGTGGTGCTAAATCATGTATTGTTGTAATTTTAGGAAGACTTGATGGTGGCTCTGCCCAATCTGAGGTGTGAATCAAATCAACTTTACCTATCAATTTTTCAATCGTCAGTAGATGAAATCTATTCCACAAAAAATCTGCTAGTCTGGGTGGCAAAGGAAATACTTTTGCATTTTGATTAAATTTAAGTATTTCTTGCTTTCTTCTAAATGCGCCAGCAAAAAATAGGTACTTGTTTTCCATATCAATTTTAATTAAATTACTTATCAAACTGGTGGTATATTTAGATACTCCAGTATCATAAGGAATTTGGCTTATATCAATTGCTATTTTCATAATTTTGTATATTTCCAAAAAACAACACCATTCATATTTAATTCTTCAGTCCAATTATACCCTAAGTTTTCTATATACCTACGAGTAGAATCAGACGAATCAAAAACATTCCAAACATATCTCGATAGCCAAATAGTTTTATCCCTCATTTCTACTTCCTCTTTCCTAATTATTTGTTTCTCTTTTCCATAATAAATAAGTGCTTCTTTTTGAGACATTGCAGGAAAAACTATTTTTTCACTTCCCACTCTATTTGCAATTTCTCTCCAATTTTCTCTATGATTTTTTTCCTCAAATAAATATTTGGAAGTAAAAAAAATATTAATAATCAAAACTAATACGACAAAGGCTTTGCTTTTGGTTTCTGACAAAAGTAAATAAAAAGCTGGAAGCACAAATAGGTACCTAAAATAGCTTAAGGTTGGAATGAAAAATGAAAAAACAATGCCTAAAATTATCGAGGACAAAAAACACGACCATACAAGTTTATTTTTAGCTCTGCCTATTATATAGGCAAACAAAAATGAAATGGCGATAATCACAATTCCATAAATTATTTTATTATCGATTTCCACCCTTCCAGTTATAAATTTTGTGGGGATTAGAGCTATATTTTTAAAAGTTACGGGACCTAGTACATTCCACCAAACACTCGATGTTTCTTTTAAGGCAACCCCTTTTGAAACCTGGCTTGTAAATATTGGTAACCACAGTAAAAATGCAATGATTAAAGGAATTAAGGACAAAAATAATTTTTTTAAGTTTTTGTAATCATTAAAATAAGTAAAAATTATAAGGCCTGAGAGAATTAATAAACTCAAGTAATCTGTTAAAAACAGTATTGCGGTCGCAACTGAAAAATAAAACCACTTTTTTTTGATATATAAATAGATAATTAAACAAACTAAAAATGTAGCCATTGAATACATCCTTGCTTCTTGTGAATAATAAATATGAAGACCTGATGTTGCTAAAAACAAGGCTGGAGTAAGTGGATATAAAATTTTAATTTCTTTTGCTATTAAATAAACCATATAAACCGTCAATCCTCCAAACATCACTGATGGTATGCGTAAAGTAATCTCTGAATTTCCAAAGACTTGCGACCAAAGACTAATTACTAAATAATAAAATGGTGGATGAAAATCTCCGGGCATGAATTTGGTGAAAAAATCAACCAAACTCATTTGCGAAACTAATGCAGTCGTTGCCTCGTCAAGCCAAAGTGATTGGTTAATTGAAATTAATCGCAAGACTAATCCAAGGAATAAGGTAAGATATATCATTTTGAACCTCTTTTGGTAAAAATATATTTTAAAATCCCCGCAAAAACGCCAAAATCGTATACTAATTTAAAAATTAAAAAAGCAGGTAGCATGTAGTGTGTAGAATGTAGTATGCCAAAAACAATTGAAACAGGTAAACTAGATCGAATGAGGGCAATCACATATCCCAATACATATAACTTATATCTCCTCTTTCCCACCCATTGCGCATGTTTGAAAATTTCGTGTAGACTTTCAGGATTTTTGTGATAAAAGATGGACTTGGGTGCAACATCTGCCATGTATCCTAGTTTTTTAGATAAACTCCAATCATCATCATAACCTCCCGGAGTAAAACCCCCAACCTTATCAAACTCCGTTCGTAAAATAGCCCTAAAAACTGGCTGTCTGTCTGGATAATTTTTGGGGTGTCTCTCTTTTTGCTCCCAACCTTCATTAATATTCCAGCATCTAGACCAAACATTTCTCCAGTTGCTCACATATTCGTCTTTTGAAAAAGTACCTTTAGATTTGCCGGAAAGAATTGGTTTAACAAGCATTTTTAAAAAGTTCCTGTCAAAGGTCATGTCGGCATCAACAAAAACTAATATGTCGCCCCCTGCATGTTTTGCCCCCAAATTTCTCCCCGCCCCCGGTCCTTTGTGCTCCTGTTGTAAAATTTTGATTTTTGAAATTTTTAAGTTTTTGAGTTTTTCTAAAGTTTTGTCTGTGCTTCCATCATCCACAACTATCACTTCAAAATTTTTCAATGATTGTTTTTCAAGAGATTTTAGACATTCCAAAATCACGCTTTCTTCATTGTATGTAGGTATAATTACAGATATCTTCATTTTTCTGTTAACTCTTTAAAAAGTTCTTCATATTTTTTAGCGATTTCATCCCAACTAAATTTTTCGGCTTGCTTTCTAGGTTTATTTCCCCAATTTGTGTTTAATGCTTTTTCAATTGTTTTTGCATAATTTTCTGTATCTGTTGGATTGACAAATAACCCGGCATCGCCCACAATTTCTCGTCTTATTGGATCATTTGTTGCAATAATAGGTAATCCACTAGCCATAGCTTCAACTAAAACTATTCCAAAGGATTCAGAGGGTATGGATGCTAGTGTAAAGACATCTGCTTTATTGTAGATATCAGGCATCTTTTCATTCGTAGTTTCAACAATTTCAAACTTTTCTTTTCCTAATAACTTCTTACACAATATCTTTATATCTTCTTTTTTGTCTCCTCCGCCACCTGCAATAATTAGTTTTACATTTTTTAATTTAGAAACTGCCTGAATTACTAATTCATGTCTTTTTTGTTCAGTAAATGCCCCAACGCATAAAATAGTTTTTTGTTGATTTTTAAACCCTAAATCTTTCATCTTAAATCTGGTTAAGTCAACCCCATTTGGAATGTAAACAGATTTTACAAACGGATTTCTTTCTTTTGATTTTTGTAATGCATAAGTAGAAAGCGCAACAAACACATCAGGCATTGAATATAGATTTAATCTATCATCTAGACCAACTCCGGACTGGCCCGAGATAATCATTTTTGCACCAGTTAACCATGTTAACAATCTAGTAGCAAAAGCTTGAAATCTACCGTTTGTCGG
>JAGUYM010000009.1 GCA_020061305.1 Candidatus Woesebacteria bacterium
GATTTAATTTTAAAAGATCAAATACTCAAGGTTTTAGAAGTTAATCCTAGTTATGGCCACAGAAGAATTGCTATTGCTTTAGGGGTTGGCAAGAAAAGAGTCAGAAGGGTTATGAAATTGTTTGGTATCAAACCCTACAAAAGAAAGGCCAGGTGGAAAAAACCAAAAGATTATGGTAATCCACCCACCAACTACCCAAACCTTATTAAAGGATCCTGCCCCATCAAACCCAGAGTTGTCTATGCAGGAGATTTTACATATCTTAGGTGGAACTCAAGGTTTATCTACCTTGCAACTTTTCTAGACATCTACACAAGAGAAATTGTTGGCTGGAGTATCTCTACCAAACACACAGAAGATTTAGTCACAGAAGCATTCATTAATGCAGTTATCAAAAATGGCAAACCACTAATAGTTCATACAGATCAAGGCTCAGAATATAGGTCAGAAGAATACCTAAGCCTTATGATTGAGTTGGGTGTTAAAGTTAGCATGTCCAAAAAAGGTTCTCCTTGGGAAAATGGATATCAAGAATCTTTCTATGACAACTTTAAAACTGACCTAGGCTTGGAGTTTGAGAGATTTAAAACAGTTGGTGAATTTGTTGAAGCAATCCACCAAACTATACAAAAATACAACAACCAAAGGATCCATACCAGACTAAAAATGTCACCAGTTTCCTTTAAACAGAAATTTCTAAACCTGCCCGTTTAACAATTATTCTTATTTAGAAACTTTGTGCAAAAAAAGGGATACTTGACATGGATTGGTTTAATAGTGACCCAAGAGAAAAAGTTAATCCACCAACAATTGACCAGATTCAAAATATAAAAGCACCAACAACAATCATTATTGGAGAATATGACCTTAGTTATTTTAAAGATATTGCAGTGATTTTAAATAATAAAATTCCTAATTCAAGTACAGTAATTATTAAAAATTCAGGTCATATATCTAATTTAGAGAACATAGAACAATTTAACAAAACGGTAGAACAACAATTGGGTTAGCGAACCCCACGAAGTGGGGTGAGCGCACAAGGAAACCCGAACTTCGCAACAATTCCTTTCCCTTTAACCCCACTCACACTCTGTGCCAAGGC
Organism: Candidatus Woesebacteria bacterium; assembly: GCA_020061305.1. Lineage (GTDB taxonomy): Bacteria > Patescibacteriota > Microgenomatia > UBA8517 > UBA8517 > DYGS01. Next base: position 1,103 of record JAGUYM010000009.1, read on the forward strand.
TAGGATTCGAACCTAGGTAGACTTGCGTCGTCAGTTCTACAGACTGATGCAATTGACCACTCTGCCACCTTGGCAAATATTAAGAAAGACCGTATTTTTGAGCCGAGGAAAGGATTTGAACCTTCGACCCATGCTTTACAAAAGCATTGCTCTACCACTGAGCTACCCCGGCAATAAAACATTATTATATCAAAAAATGACCCCGCTAGAAAAGTGTGGTAAGGGGGCTTGAAATTCCTGGGTATTCCAGGTGGGTGAACTGGTACATTCAGTATTGAACATAAACATACACTCCATTCTCCCGATTCAAACGATTTAGTCAGGAAAATCGCTTCCCCCAAAAAGACTTATTCTTGCAGGGTCAAATAAATTATATCAGTTAGGGTCAAGGAAGAAGAAGTGCCAAAAGAAAATTGATAACAGGAGAAATAATTAATGAGACTAAAGAAGAACCTCCAAAGGATGGGAGGATAAGAATCAACAATAGTATTGTCCCAAATTGATTTAAGAATAAATCTACTTTATAGGCCTTGTTTCTTGGAAGGATCCCGACTAAAATTTTGCCGCCATCCAATGGATGAATGGGTATTAAATTAAATACTGCCAAAGAAACATTAAGAAGAATAAATGGTAGGGCTATAAAGGCCAAAAAAGGGAAAAGATAAGTAAGAACAGAAAAAATTACTGCAACTAGAATATTTGATATGGGTCCTGCAAGTGAGATTAAGGCAGAATCCTTTTGTGGATTTTTTAGATTATATGGGTCAAATTCTACGGGTTTTGCCCAGCCAAATGGAATGACTGGTATCCCCATTGACCTCAAAAAAACTAAAACCAAAAGGAGCGTTGTTCCTACTGGGTCATAATGAACTATTGGATTTAGTGAAAGCCTACCCATAAGCCTTGCTGTTGGATCACCAAGTTTGTCAGCCATATAGGCGTGAGCTGCCTCATGAATCGTAATAGCAACAGCAAAAGCCAGTATCCAAATAATTACCATGATTTATGATTTAAGATTAAAGATTGATGAACCAAACATTTACTAGTATAATATCAGAGTCTAGTAGCTAGTATCTAGTAGCTAGATTCTATTTATGGCATTTGCTTGTGAGAATTGTGGTAAGAAAACAGTTTCTGGATCATCCCAGAGGCATAGACGTGGCATTGCAGGAAGAAGATGGAAAAAAAGAGCCCAAGAAACAAAAAGAACATTTGCTCCTAACATTCAAATATGGCATGGAAAGAAGTTGTGTGCCAGTTGCATAAAGAAATTAAAAATTAAGAACTAATAATCAAAAATTTAAGCTGTATGCTTGTTTGAATTGCTCCCAAGATACCGGTTTTTTGCCTTCCAATTGAACTGTATCAAGTACTAAGTCACTAGTCCTAAGTTCAAAGTGGCATTTTAATATTTTTAGTTTTTTTGTGACTTCTGACTTGTGACTTTTAACCTGCAAGTTTGTCCAGATTCCTGGCCAAGGTTGATATGCTCTGAATTTTCTCTCTATTTCAATAGGGTCAGTTTTCTTTAAATCTATGTATCCATCTTCTTTTTTAACCATTTTGGTATATGTTGCCAGATTTTCATCTTGGTGTTTTAAATTAATTTTACCTTTAGAAAATTTTGGAATTAGGTCAATTAAAAATTGAGAACTCTTTTCAAACAATTTAATTCTTAAAGTTTCTAAAGTATCATTTTGAGCGATTTCCTCTTTGAAGCTTGATACTATTGGTCCGTGATCCATTTTGTCATCCATTTTAATAATGGTTACTCCAGTTTCTGTATCACCATTGGAAATCGCTGTTTGGATGGGAGAAGCCCCTCGATATTTTGGCAAAAGCGATGGGTGGATATTTAATATCCCGTACTTAAAGCCGTTGATAATATAATTTGGTATGATTTTGCCATAGGCTGCACAAACTCCAAGATCAGCCTGAGGTAGGTTTTGAAAATTGAAAAACTTTGCGACCTTTTTCTTGTGCGCCCATGTGTCGACTGCAGAATATTCTATCTTTTTTCCTCTACCAGCTGGTTTTGGGTTTTGTGTTACAACAGCAACGATTTCATGATATTTAGATAGCTTTTCTAAGACGGGAATAACATAATCTGGTGTACCGAAGAAAACAAGCTTCATGGTAGTATGTAGTATGCAGTATGTAGCCTGCACAGCTTTTATTCAAGCCATGCTACTTGCTACTTCATGCTTGCTACTATAACTCCACCTCCTCCCACTCATCGTTTTCTGTTAACTTATAGAGTTTCTTTTTTTGTTGCAAAAGCCTATCCACAAATAAAATACCGTCCAAATGATCAATTTCATGCAATATGATTTGAGCATCAAATCCTTTAAATTCTTTTTCTAAAATTTGACCTTTTTCATTCATATATTCAATTTTTAAATATTCACCTCTTTTTAGTGGTCCATAGTAGTGGGGCAGCGATAGGCAACCTTCCAATATCTCAGCATTTTTATTTTTGACTTCTGCCTTTACTTTTTTAATAGAAATGATTTTGGGGTTAATTGCCAATAGTTCGAATTTTTTGTATTTTGCATAAAAAACTCTTAAATTTACGCCGATTTGAGGAGCGGCGAGGCCAACACCCTCAGGATTTTTTTGAACAGCTAAGGTGTCTTTTAAATCCTGTATAAGTTTTAAAACTTTTTTATCAATTTTAACAATAGGCCTACTAATTTTTCTTAAAAGCGGATTACCCGACTGAACTATTTTTTGTACCATGAAGTAATTATATCAATTATTGTGGCGTCATTGCGAACTTACCGAAACAATCTATGTTTTTAGATCACGGAGTTTCACTTCATATTCTCAACAGCTTCTTGGAGATGTTTTTTGGTTAAATCGTCATTTGGGTCGATTTTTTCCAAAATATAATTAAATTCTTTTATTGCGTCTTCGTATCTTTTGGTATCTTTATAAGTTAGCCCTAATGCAAATCTTCCTTCTTTATAATTTGGTTTTAATTCTACGGATTTTTCTAAATTTTTAACTCCTTCTGTAATTTTTCCTAATTTTAAATTTAATAAACCCAATTGATAGTATAATTTTGGGTCATTGGGCGAAATCTTAATTGAATCAGTTAAAACTGTTTCGGATAAATTTAAAAACTCCACATTTAGTGATGCAAATCTGTAATATACAGTTGAAAGGATTCTTTGATTATTTAAATTCATTGGTGATAGGCTAACTGATTTTTCTGCTTCATCAACTGCAATTTTTGCATATTCCTTTGCTCGATCTTCGTCTTTGTCATTTAAATATTTTAGAGTTTCTTCTGAAGCCAGTATCGCATATTGAGATTTGTACAAAGATTCTTTTGGCGAAATTTCTATAGCCCTTTTAATTTCACTAATTGAATTTCTTATTTTAGATTGATTGTAATGAAAATCTGCCCGCCAGTAACGATAAGTAAGATGTAGTAAGTAGGATGTAAGAAATAAAACAACTGCAATTAAAAAAAATGAAGTTGTATCTAGTTTATTTTTTTTCAATTCTGTATTATTTTGCGTGCTACTTACTACCGCTAAAGCGGGAAATAGGAAAAACAACAGAGATATCGGAACAACTGAAAAACCAAAGAAGTTAGTTGTCAGGATTGCTATATATCCTGAAATTATACTAATTTCTAATTTACCTATTTGACCCAAATAATGTCCAATTTTAGAATTATTAGAATAATTAGAGTACTTAGAATAATTATAATTAGAAATTTGCAATATCGAGGTAACAATTAAAACTAAATAAGCTCCAAGTCCCAATATTCCTGTATTTGCTAAATAATTTAGGAATTCATTATGTGCCTTGTTGTATATAAAATCCCATTCAGAAGTTAGATTGTGTTCGATGGGTTTATATTTTGGAAAGACAAAAGCAAAGGTTTCAGGACCGCCCCCTAAGATTGGATGGTTTTTAAAAACACTTAGCGCACCTTGCCAGACATATTCTCTAATAGTTCCTGATTCGGTCCCCCCCGCCTCAAGGCTAGTACCTTGAGCAGTCGATGGTCCAGAGTCATTAGTCCTTGGAAAGAAAATCGCTATTGACAAAAGACCAAGGGCTAGAGACAAAATTAAAAATTCTTTCAAATATTTTAATTTTGTCTGCCAGAAGATATATCCCCAGAAAATTAAACTAGAAATTCCAAAAGCTAAAAACCCTGAACGAGATTTTGTAAATAGTAATGTTACAAAAAATAAAATCGATAACAAGCTATATGCTTTATGCTTTAAGCTATATGCAAAAGTTATTGGGAGTAACGCAGTTACGACCGCTGCTAGCCAGTTTGGTTGACCTAGTGTTGAAAAAACTCTGTTTTGCACATCTTGAACCCAACATGATTCTTTTATTCCAAAACCCATTAGGTAACAAGTTGTAAATATTCCAAAATGCTCAGCAATTGCAAGCATGCCTACAATTGCGGTAGAAAGTAGTGCATAATATATCGTGCGGACAGTTTCTTTTTGATTAAGATTACTGACAAATGCCCAGTAGAGAAGTGCGTAACAAATCTGAGAAATTAATCCTCCATTGAATCTTGAATAGTATCCTAACCATGAGGTTCTGGGATCAATTGAGAATAAAGTACTAAGTAATAAAATAGATAAGTAACTAATCAACGGCCAATCTAACATTGTACGACGGAAGATAAATTTTCTGGCTTTGATTGATTTTACTAACCATGCAGAAGATATTAAAATTGTAAATAGATAAAGTACTATAATCTTATTAAATTCAAACAATTCCGAAGTGTTTTTGTAAAAAACAAGTGGAATTAAGAAGAACAATGTGTTAAAAAGGACTGCCAGCATGAGATTTATTAAAAGTATACCAAACCCCGTGAATTTAATCTTGGGCCTTTTTTCTGAAGGCTTGGGGATTGATTTGGGAACTGCCAATACATTAGTTTACATTAAAGGGAAAGGGATTGCGATTCGTGAGCCTTCAGTAGTAGCAAGGCACAAAAAAACCAGAGAAATTTTAGCAATTGGAACTGCCGCTAAAAAAATGCTCGGTAGAGCACCTACAACAATGGAAATTATTAGGCCACTCCGCGATGGAGTGATTGCAGACTTTGATGCCGCCAGCAGTCTTTTGACATTTTATATCAAAAAAATTCACCAACCAGTAGGTAACATTCCAAGAGTACCCAGACCACATGTAATTATCGGCATTCCTTCGGGGGTAACTGAAGTTGAGAGGAGGGCGGTAGGAGAGGCTGCATTGAATGCTGGTGCAAGAAAAGTTGATTTGATAGAAGAACCGATGGCGGCGGCAATCGGAGCCGGACTTTCAGTCTCTGAACCTGAAGGAAATTTTATAGTTGATATAGGGGGAGGGACAACTGAAATTGCAGTGATTTCACTTGGCGGTATTGTATTGGGAAAATCCTTAAGAATTGCTGGGGACGAAATGGATGAGGCTATAATTAATTATGTTAAATTAAAATACTCACTTCTTTTGGGGCAACCGACTAGTGAAGAAGTCAAAATATCACTAGGAACTGCAATTGAAAGCAAAAAAAACAAAACCCAGTTGGTATTAGTAAGGGGAAGAGATTTAGAATCGGGTCTTCCAAGATCAATTAAACTTACTGAGGGTGAAATAAGAGAGGCACTTTCTCCCATTATCCATGAAATTACACAAGGAATATCAGATACATTGGAGGAAACTCCTCCCGAATTGGTTTCTGATGTTATGGAAAAAGGCATTTATTTGGCAGGGGGGGGAAGTTTAATAGGTGGAATTGATCAGATGATTTCTGATATTACTAAAATGCCTGTGCATATAGCAGATGACCCGTTAACTTGTGTAGCAAGGGGATGTGGGATGCTACTTTCCGACCCAAAATTGTTATCTAGAATCAGAGTTACAAGGGGGACTTAAATTGAAATTTGTGATAATCTTCATTTAATGCAAACTCTGGCTCAGACAGAAAAAAATGGGTCTTGGCTTACTTGGTTTTTAAGAGGTGTACTTGTTTTGGGTTTTTTGATCTTGGTGGCACGACTTTTTGAACTCCAAATTATAAAAGGTGATTATTATAGAAATTTGTCTGAAGGCAATAGGATTAAAAGAGTTAAGATTAATGCTCCGAGGGGTAAAATATTGTCAAGAGGTGGCGAGGCATTAGAAGGATTTGATTTTGCACATATCACCGGTTATTTATCTGAAGTTTCAAGAGAAGAACTTTCAAAGATAGATTCAAATTGTGTAGAAAAGGGACCAAAAAAATTAGGTCAGATAGTAGGAAGAGGGGGATTGGGGGAATACTATAATTGTGTACTTTCAGGAGTGGATGGCGAGGAGCTTTGGGAAGTTGATAGTTTAGGGAATAATATTAGAAATTTAGGTAAAAAAGAACCTATTTCAGGCAAGGATTTAAAAACCAACATCGATTATAACTTGCAAAAGCAAGTTGCTAAGGCCATGCAAGGGAAAATTGGTTCCGTTGTTGCGACAGATAAAAATGGTGAGGTTTTGGCCTTTTACTCATCACCTTCATATAATCCAAAGGAAATAGCGTCTGCGTTAAAAAACCCCAATTTACCATTATTTAACAGAGTAATAGGCGGTGTTTATCATCCTGGCTCAATTTTTAAACCGCTTGTTTCCATTGCTGCACTTGAAAGTGGGAAAATTGATAAAGATTTTAAGTTTGTTGACGAAGGTGTATTGAAAGTTGTAACTTTGTATGGAGATTTTAGCTATTCCAATTGGTATTTTACCCAATATGGAAGAACTGAGGGTGAAGTGGATTTGATAAAAGCACTGGCTCGATCAACTGATACTTTTTTCTATAAAATTGGAGAGATGGTTGGAATAGACTCATTAGTTGAATGGAGTAAGAAGTTTGGTTTAACGAGCTTAACTGAAATTGATATGAATGGCGAAGTTCTATCACTTGTTCCATCTCCTGACTGGAAGGAAAGAGTAAAAAAGGAAAAGTGGTTTTTGGGTAACACCTATCATTTTTCGATTGGTCAGGGAGATTTGGCTTTAACACCAATTGCAATCCATAGAGCCAATTTGGCAGTAGCTAATGGCGGAAAACTTTGCACAATTAAAATTGCAGATGTAACAAAGTGTGTGGACCTAAAGCTTAAAGCTGATAATATAAAACTGGTCAAGGAGGGAATGAAAAAAGCATGTCAAGCCGGCGGGACAGGTTATACTTTTTTTTCTTGGGAAGAAAAAAATAATGGGCAAGCGGTTGGATGTAAAACGGGAACGGCTGAGACAAATCAGGACGGGAAGACACATGCATGGTTTACTGTCTTTGCACCACTTGATAATCCCGAAATAATTTTAACAGTAATGGTTGAAAAATCTGGAGAAGGAAGTAAAGTTGCGGGTCCGATAGCAAGAGAAATATTTGATAGTTATTTTAATAAATAAAATGAATTTATACATTTTGGGGGAAATCAAAAAAGAAGATCAGACAGCTATTGCTGTTGTTGGAGCAAGGGAGATGACAGAAAGAGGAAGAAGATTAACTGAAAAATTTGTTGGCGAACTTGTTAAAAACAATTTCACTATAGTTTCAGGGCTTGCGAAGGGGGTTGATACCGTTGCTCACCAAACGGCCTTAAATTGTGGTGGAAGAACTATTGCGGTAATTGGGTCTGGCCTTGATATTATTTATCCGTACGAAAACAAAAAACTTGCTGAAAGGATTTCATTAAATGGAGCTGTTGTTTCAGGTTTTCCAAATGGAACTAAGCCACTTGGTAAAAATTTCTTAGCTAGAAATCAATTAATTGTTAAATTGTCTCAAGCGGTTTTAGTTATTGAAGGAAAAAGGAGGTCTGGTACAATCTCAACCGCCAATCATGCTGGTAATGAAGGAGTAGAAGTTTTTGCAATTCCAGGTTCTGAAGCTTGTGATTTTCTAATTGAAAATGGAGCGACAGTCGTTAATACTCCAATTGATCTAATTAACCTAATCAATTAGTAATTAATCTAAATTTAAAATTTGGGATTTGGAAATCGATTAGAATAATTAGAACAATTAGTATAATTAGAAATTATGACGAAGTTAATAATAGTAGAGTCACCGACAAAGGCAAAAACACTATCTAGATTTTTAGGTGGTGATTATACTGTTGATTCCACAAAGGGTCATATTTTTGATTTACCAAAAAGTAAACTGTCTATTGACATAGAAAATAATTTTAAGCCTGATTATCAACCAATTGATAAAAAGAAATCAACAATTTTGGATCTAAAGAAAAAAGCAAAGTCGGCAGATGAAATATATATCGCTACAGATCCTGATCGTGAAGGAGAAGCTATCGCGCACCATGTGCGTGAAATCCTAAATCCTAAATCCAAAATTCTAAATCGAATAGTTTTTCATGAAATCACTAAATCAGCAGTTGAACACGCGATTGCTAATCCAGGAAAAATAAACGATCATCTTGTTGATGCTCAAATTTCAAGAAGAGTGCTTGATAGGCTAGTGGGATACAAACTATCTCCACTACTTTGGAAAAAAGTAAGGAGAGGATTATCGGCAGGGCGTGTCCAGTCTGTTGTTGTTCGTTTAATTGTAGAAAGGGAAGATGAAATTAAAAAATTCAAATCAGAGGAATATTGGGAAATATATGCCAAAGTTAAAAGTGCAAAGTTAAAAGTTAAAAATGAATTTCAAATACAATTAATCAAGCAGAAAATACAAGACCAAAAAACAGCAGATAAGATTTTGAGAGATCTAGAAAAGGCAAGTTATAAAGTAGCAGACGTCAAGAAAAAGGAAGTTAATAAAAATCCATATCCACCATTTACAACTTCGACACTAACACAAGCTGGGGCAAGACTTTTTGGATGGTCTGCTAAGCGTACTATGGGTGTGGCTCAAAAGTTGTACGAAGAAGGTTTAATTACTTATCACAGAACAGATTCTGTAAATATTTCCAGTCAGGCTGTTTCTGCTGTTAGAGACTTTATTAAAAAAGAATATGGCGATAAATATTTACCAGAAAAGCCAAATTTTTATAGAAAACAAAGCAAAAATGCACAGGAAGCACATGAGGCTATCCGTGTAACGGATGTGAACCGTGAATCGTCAACCGTGAACGGCGAGTATGGCGAAAGTAGATTGTATGATTTAATTAGAAGGAGATTTTTAGCTTGCCAGATGAGTCAAGCTACATACGCGGAAACAACAATTGACATAGAGGCAAGTTTGTTGCCTACTACTAGCTACTTGTTGCGCGCAAGTGGACAAACAATGATTTTTGATGGATGGAGAAAATTGTTTCCCAATGGTGAAACAGATGAACCAGTTTTACTTCCAGAGCTTCAAAAAGACGAAATCTTAGAAAAAATTAAAGTTTGGGGAGATCAAAAGTTTACATTACCACCAGCAAGATATAATGAAGCTTCTTTAATTAAAACACTTGAAAAGTTAGGAATTGGTAGGCCATCAACTTATGCCCCAATTATTTCAACAATACAGGCTAGGGGTTATGTGGAAAAACAGGAAAAAGTATTTGTACCAACATCGGTAGGTTTTGCTGTGACAGAGTTTTTAGTTAAAAATTTTCCTGATGAATTAGATTATAAATTTACTGCAGAAATGGAAGAGACTCTCGATAAAATTGCGAAGGGTGAAGTTAAGTGGCAAGATAAAATGAAAAAATTTTGGACACCGTTTGCAAAAAAAATTGAGAGAGTTGAAAAGAATTCTGAAAGGGTAAAAATAGAAACTGAAAAAGTGGGTAGGAAGTGTCCAGAGTGCAAAACAGGCAATCTTGTTATTAGAGTAGGAAGGTTTGGGAAATTTATAAGTTGTGATAGGTTTCCAGATTGTAAATATATAGAAAAATTTGTAGAAAAAACGGGTGTTAAGTGTCCCGAATGTGAGGGTGACCTAATTGTTAAAAAATCAAAAAGAGGCAAGTTTTATGGATGTAGTAACTATCCAAACTGTAAATTCGCTACATGGAAATTGCCAAAGAAAGAAGAAAAATAAACGCATTTTCTACATTGATTTTTAGCGTTTTAATTGATAAATTTATTTTTGATGTCAATAACTTCTAAATACACTCAAGGGTGTTTTTCAAAATATGCAAAAGAAAAATAATAACAAATTTAGTGATTTTGATGACTATCAAAAGTTTTGTAAAAGCACTGCCGTCTATCCTAAAATAGGAAGAAGTTTTGTTTATCCATTAATTGGACTTCAAGGTGAAGTTGGTGAAGTTTCAGAAAAAATTAAGAAAATGTTCCGAGACGATAAAGGTAAACTAACAGAGGAGAAGAAAATTGAAATTGTAAAAGAACTTGGAGATGTTGTTTGGTATATCTCGCAGATAGCAACTGAATTTGATGTAAAGTTTTCGGATGTTATAAAGGGTAATATTGAAAAACTAACATCAAGACAACAAAGAGGCAAATTGCATGGTAGTGGGGATAATAGATAGAATGAATTTAAAATCAATAAAAGACAAAAGACTAGTAAATAAAGGTGTTTAGAACAATTGCAGGAGGGTTCTCATCATATCGTAAAGCTATACAAGGTGCGGTCAAAGAAATTACCAAAAAAGTACCAGAAGCTTGGCCAATATTTGCAAAAGTAGATTGGTATGTATTGCTGTATTTTTTAACAAAATGGAAAGAAAAATATATAGTGGGCAATTGAACTTGAATTTGTTAGAAATTGGTGATTCTATTTTAAATCCAAATATTTTGTTATGGAATTTCATAGCTCGTATTCCTCCAATTGTAGCTGATACTTGGGCTTGTCAATCGTTACAGGGTTCATATATGTCAACAACTTCAAAAATTGGCGAGTCTCCAATGAAAAATTGGGAACGAGGAATCGGAATTATAGTAGGTACCAATTTTGATGCAATATTAAGGGTTGAAAAATTAATTATGCTTTACAGAAGTGTAGGCGATGGAGGTTTTGGTCTGTTTGAGTCTGTAAATACTAGATCGATTAAATGAAGATGAATAAAATTTAAATTTAATTAAAATCGATTGCAAAAGAAATTAAAAGCTAAATTCAAGATTTTTACTTCCGTAATCTGTTAAAATACCTTCACATGGCAATTGTTTTTGATGGAAAAGAATATTCTGAGAGTAAGAAGATTCTTTTGAAGCAAAGTGTAACCAGACTTAATGAAAAAGGGATCATTCCTCATTTGGCAACGATACTTGTAGGGTGTAACCCTGCAAGTGTTAAATATGTTTCACTAAAAAAGAAATTTATTGAAGATTGCGGGGGAATTGTAAGTGTTTATAATTTACCTGAGAGCATAGGTTTCGAAGAGATTGAATTTTTGATTAACTCGTTGAATGACGACAAAGATGTAAATGGAATAATGATACAGCTTCCACTAACTCAAAAACTCCAAAAATCAAAAACTCAAATACTAAAATTAATTGATTTGAAAAAAGATGTTGATGGATTAAGGGAGAATTCAAAGTTTTTACACCCAACAAGTAAGGCAGTAATTGAAATTTTAAAAATTGCTGAAGCTAAAATAAGGGAAGAGGCCAAAACAATTGATATTGTTGGTTCAACTGGAATGGTAGGTAAGCCACTTGTGAAAGAGTTGAAAAAAATAGGATACAAAGTGAATGAGTATGATAAAGATACCCTGCCTGCGCAGGTAGGCTTTGGGGTAGCCCTTAAAGGCCGGGTGTTGATATCGGCTACAGGTGTTGCAAATTTAATATCTAAGAAAAATATTACAAATAATACCAAAATTGCAATCGATGTGGGCTATCCATTTGGTGATTTTGACCCAAGAATTACTGATTTTGTTGATTTTATAACCCCTGTCCCAAATGGAGTTGGTCCAGTTACGATTACTTGTCTTCTTGAGAATCTAGTTGCTAGTTGTTAGAATCTAGAATCTAGTTTACAATACAAATAGTCACACAAATTTATCTCTCTGAAACTTACTTAAATTTGTGGAAGGTCAAGAGAGAACTTTTCAAATGGCAACAAAGAAACAAACCAAAAAATTAGAAGTTAGTGCAGAGGATTTACTTTCAGCCGGAGCCCATTTTGGGCATCAGGTAAGAAGGTGGAATCCTAAAATGGGCGAATATCTTTATGGTCAAGATCAAGGTATACACATTTTTGATTTAATAAAAACTAAAGCGAACTTGGAACTTGCCTTAGAAAAAATATCTGAAAGTGTAAATCTCGGCAAAAATATTTTACTTGTTGCTTGCAAAAAACAGGCCAGAGACAAGGCTCTTGAAATTGCTAAAGAAACCGGAATTGCAGTTGTTACCGAAAGGTGGCTTGGTGGCACTATAACAAATTTTCCTCAAATAAAAAAATCAATCGACAAACTTTTTGAAATGAAAAAGAATTTAAGTTCAGGTTTTTATGCCAAATATACAAAAAAGGAAAGAATTTTGATTGAAAGAGAGATTGAAAGATTAGAAAGATTTTTTGGTGGAATTTCTAATTTGACACAGATTCCGGATTTATTAATTGTTGTTGATATCCGAAAAGAAACAACTGCAATTAGGGAGGCAAAAAGAAAGGGGGTTACTACAATTGGAATTGTTGATAGTAATTCCGATCCAAATATGGTTGATTATCCAATCCCTATGAATGATGACGCTACTAAAGCACTAAATTTGGTGTTGGATTATATAAAACAAGCCTTGCTTGCAGGTAGGATAAGTAATATAGGTAGGACAAGTAAAAATAAAACAGATGAAAATTAACGCAGATTTAATCAAAAAAATAAGAGAAGAAACTGGGGCTGGAGTTATGCGTGTAAAAACCGTTCTTGACGAAGTTGATGGAAGTGAAAAAAAGGCACTGGAAATTTTAAAAAAAGAGGGATTCGAAAAAGTAGAAAAAAGACAGGATAGGGAGACAAAACAAGGAAAAGTTTTTGCTTATTTACATCATACAGGAAAAGTGGCTGCTGTTGTTGAACTCTTTTCAGAAACTGATTTTGTGGCCAGAAATGAACTTTTCGAAGAACTTGGTAAAAATATTGCCATGCAAGTTGCCTCAATGGGAGATGTTGATGTTCTTGAGCAGGACTTTATTAAAGACCCTGTCAAAAAAATAAAAGATTTGGTTAAAGAAGTTATTGCAAAAACTGGTGAAAATGTAAAACTGGGTCGTGTTGTTAGGATTGAATTGGGAAAGAATTAATTAAATTTCTAATTAACCTAATTGACCTAAATAAATCCCAATTATGATTTGGGGATTGATTAGAATAATTAGAGCAATTAGAATAGAACAACTAGAGCAATTTATGGACACGGTCCAATTATCCTTAAAATTTCAAAAAATTGTCGATACTATCTCTTCAGATATTTCTTCAATTAGAACAGGTCGGGCTACTTCAGGTCTGGTTGAAAATATTATTGTTCCTGCGTATGGAGGAACACAGAGATTGAGAGTCTTGGAACTTGCTTCAATTACTACTCCTGATCCAACAAGTTTGGTGATTTCTCCTTGGGATAAGTCAATTATCGGCGATATTAAAAAGGGTATTTTGGAAGCAAATGTTGGATTAAACCCATATATTGATGGGGAAATAATTAGAATTGTTATTCCACCAATGACAACCGAGGACAGGGAAAAATTTGTTAAATTGCTGTCACAAAAAATTGAATTTGGGAGGGTACAAATTAGACAAATTAGAGCAGATGAGATGCATGAAATTAAAAAGAGATTTGAAGCTAAGGAGATTACAGAAGACGATAGAAATGATGAGGAAAAAAAATTACAGGATTTAACTGATCAATTTATTGCAAAAATTGAGGAATTGGGCGAAAAGAAAAAACAAGACCTAATGCAGATTTAAATCAGTTTTCTTCTTGCATATAGCATGTTGCATACAGCATAATACTAGTTAATATGTTTTGGTCTATTTTAGTATTCCTTGTCGTCTTGTCACTTCTTGTTATTGTTCATGAGTTTGGACACTTTTGGGTTGCTAAAAAGAATGGAATTTGGGTTGAGGAATTTGGAATCGGTATTCCTCCTAGAATTTGGGGTAAAAAAATAGGGGATACCATTTATTCAATTAATGCACTTCCATTTGGTGGATTTGTAAGACTTCATGGAGAAATGACAGAAGAGGGTGTTATTAAACCTAATAAAGCATTTATCAATAAATCTCTGTGGGCAAAAACTGCAGTTATTATTGCCGGTGTTGTCATGAATTTTCTCCTGGCTGTTTTTGCCTTTTCTATTGTTTATTCAAAATACGGAATTCCTGTTGAGACCAATGAAGTTAAAGTTTTAGATATATCTCCCGATTCACCAGCACTAGAAGCCAAAATTTTAGTTGGAGACATAATTAAAAAAGTAGATGGGGAAGAAGTAACGAAAGTCTCTAATTTTGTAGAAAAAATTGAAAGTAAGAAAGGAAAAAAAGTTAAATTAGAATTACAAGATAGGGTTGTTATAATTACTCCTCGTGCAAATCCACCTGAGGAACAAGGTCCACTGGGAATTACTATTTCATCCTCAGATGTTTATTATCCAGAATGGTATAAAAGACCATTTTACGGGATGTATTACGGTTTTTTGGAATCGTTTGAATGGACAAAAAGGGTGCTTGATGGGTTTGTAAAAATATTTGTAGATTTATCAAGGGGAGAATCACCAAATGACATTTCAGGACCTGTTGGTGTATATGCAGTAGTTTCAGAAACCAGCAAGCAAGGCATCTGGCAACTTATAAATTTAATTGGAATTATTTCTGTGAATTTGGCAGTTTTGAATATTTTACCTTTTCCGGCTCTTGATGGAGGAAGACTTTTGTTTATTTTTATTGAAGCAATTTTCGGTAAGAAAGTTGCACCAAAGGTTGAAGGTGCGATTCATTCTATTGGGATGGTTATCTTGTTAACTTTAATTCTTGCTATAACTATAAAAGACGTCAGAGGGCTAATTTCCGCCGGCTCAATTTCAAACTTCCTTAATTCGTTCCAAAAGTGATACAATAACTTCTATAGCACAATTTTATTGTGATATATAAAATATCATTTTCTATATATGCGATTTTCAGATAGCTTTGTAACAACACTTAGGGATGCACCAAAGGATGCTGAGACGGTAAATCACAAACTTTTAGTTCGCGCTGGCTTTGTCAGACAACTCATGGCTGGTGTTTACACATATCTGCCACTTGGTCAAAGGGTATTAAATAAAATTTCTCAAGTTGTCCGTGAAGAAATGGATGCTATTGGTGGAAAAGAAGTTTTAATGCCTTTAATGCATCCTAAAGAAAATTGGGTTAAAACAGGAGGTTGGGACAAGATTGATGTTTTGTTCCATGTTAAATCTAGAACTGACAAAGAATACGCATTGGCCCAAAGTCATGAAGAAGTTGTAACACCCCTTACCAAAGAATTTATTAGAACTTACAAAGATTTACCACTTTCAATTTATCATATTCAGTGGAAATTTAGAGACGAACTTCGGAGTAAGTCTGGAATTTTAAGAGGACGTGAATTCTTGATGAAAGATTTGTACAGTTGGCATTTGACACAAGAAGATTTTGAAGAATTCTACAAAAAAGCAAAAGAGGCCTATCTTAAGGTCTTCAAAAGACTTGGATTAACTGCAAAAGTCACAGAAGCTTCGGGAGGAGGATTTTCTGAAAAGATTTCATATGAATTTGAAGTTTTAACTTCGGCTGGCGAAGCAAATATTTTATACTGCAGTAAGTGCGATTGGTGTGTGAATATTGATGATATCGATAAATATAAAGAGGGAGATAAATGTCCGTCGTGTAAAGATGATGTATTAAAACATTCGCTAGCATCAGAAGTTGGCAATGTCTTCGACTTAGGCCAAAAATATACAAAAGCCTTTGATTTCAAAGTTCAAAATGAAAAAGGCGAAATGGTTTATCCAATTATGGGTTGCTATGGAATTGGAATAACAAGAACCATGGGAGTTATAGTTGAAAAGTTCCATGATGAAAAAGGAATAGTTTGGCCAAAAGAAGTGGCCCCTTTTGATATGCATCTTGTGGGACTAAATGGCAAAGGTGAAGAGCTATACAACAAGCTTAAAGAAAATAATATTGATGTGTTGTTTGATGATAGAGATGTACCTGCTGGACAAAAATTTGCAGACGCAGATTTAATAGGTATCCCTGTAAGGCTTGTAGTATCTGATAAAACAGGAGAAAAGATAGAATACAAAAAAAGAACATCAGATGAAACAAAACTTATTGATTTTGAAGAATTAATTAAAATGCCATAATAAAATTATGGAAGATTGTGTTTTTTGCAAAATCGTAAAAGGAGAATTGCCCTCGACAAAGGTTTATGAGGATGACGGTGTTATTGCATTTAATGACACAAATCCATCAATGCCGATACATATTTTGATTGTACCTAAAAAACATATTGAAAATTTATCAAAAGCTCGAAACGAAGATTTGGAAATACTGGGCAAATTGCAGTTAGTTGCAAGTAAAATTGCACAAGATAAAGGATTTTATGATTATAAATTAGTAACTAACAATGGAACAAAAGCAGGACAAGTTGTTTTCCATTTGCATTATCACTTGTTGGGAGGATTTAAATGATAGCTCAAACACTGCAAACAAAAATAGGTGAGGCGATGAAGGCGGGCGATACTATTAGACTGTCAACGCTTCGCATGCTTCTTTCTGAATTTAATAATGAAAAAATTAATTTACAAAAGGAACTAGAAGATGATGATGAAGAAAGAATCATCAGAAAAGAAGTAAAAAAAAGAAAAGAGGCAATAGAGATATACACCAAGGCAGGAGAGCAAGAGAGATTGGTGCAGGAGAAGAAGGAACTTGCAATACTTCAGGAGTTTTTGTCACCAGAAATGAGCGAAGATGAGGTTAAAAAAATCATTGATGAAGTCATTGAACAAATAAAACCTCAAGGAATGCAGGATATGGGAAAAGTAATGGGAGCGGTTAGGGCAAAAGCAACAAATGCTGACGGGGCCTTGGTTGCAAGTGTCGTGAAACAGAAGCTAGAATTTGGGAACTGAATTTAGATGATTAAAATTCAAATTTATAAGGAAAACTCCAGATTTAAAACAAATGACTTAAAGATAAAAAAGCTTTTAATAAGTTTTTACGAGAAACGCAATTTTAATGATTTAAATATTTCAATTGCGTTCGTAAGTAAAAAAACAATGCTAAGTCTGGCAAAGAAATATTATAAAGACACAAGACTTCATAATGTTTTCTCTTTTGAAGATCCAAAAGAAATTGTCGTTTGTCTGGAAACCATTAAAAGTGAGAATGAATTATATAAATTATTAATTCATTCTGCAAAACATACAATAGGAATACACCATAGGTAAATTAACCTAATTTCTAAATTGGATATTGGGCATTGTCTAGAATAATTAGAACAATTAGAATAATTAATAGTTTTCTATGACTTTCTACTTAAAGTACAGACCACAGACATTGGACGAATTGGATATTGTTTCTGTAAGGACCCAGCTTAAAAAAATTATTGAGTCAAATGCTATTCCACATGCGTTTTTATTTATCGGTACAAGAGGTACAGGAAAAACTTCTGCAGCAAGAATATTGGCAAAAATTATAAACTGCAATTTTAAAAATAGACCATGTAATAAATGTGACAGCTGTATTTCAATTACTAACGGCACAAATCCCGATGTTGTTGAGATGGATGCTGCAAGTAATCGTGGTATTGAAGACATTAGAAACCTAAAGGATGTTGTTAAACTGGCCCCAGTTTTATCAAGGTATAAAATTTATATCATAGACGAGGCTCATATGCTGACACTTGACGCCTCAAACGCATTATTAAAAACCCTGGAGGAACCTCCTTCCCATGTTTATTTTATTTTAGCAACAACCAATCCTGAAAAGATTATAGATACGATTAAAAGTCGTGCTGTAATTGTAGATTTTACTAAAGCTACAGTTGAGGAAATTGTATTTGCTTTAAAAAGAATAATTGAGAAAGAAAAAATTAAAATTAGCGAAAAAAATTTGACAAGAATTGCTTCGCTGTCTGGGGGGTCATTCAGAGACGCTGTAAAAATACTGGAACAATTTTCAAAAGATAGTTCTGTTTTGGATCAGATGCAAGTCGATTTCGTAGATTTCATTAAGTTGATTGAGAATAAGAAAACAGCTGAGATATTAAACTTTATCGAAGAAGCCCACAAAAAAGGACTAGAGCCAAAGCAAATGGTAGAAAAAATATTGAATTTATTAAGGACCGAATTGCTGGCCCATTCAAATATTGGTGATAAGAAATATAAATTTGAAAAAAGAAAACTAATTCAGTTGATCGAACTATTGGTTCATTCGATTGAAGACATAAAATATTCCCCGATTGAAACTTTACCTCTGGAAGTAGCAATTTTAAAGTGGTGTAATGAATAGATGTCTTGTGAAGAACTTCTAACAAAGCTCAGAGCAGAAATAAAGGTGATCAGTACATCGATTGCAAGTCTTTTATATGCTTCAAAAATTATTGAATATGAGAACGGTAAGTTAAAAGTGGGCGTATATTATAAATTTCATAAAGATAAATTAGAGGAAGAGAAATCTAGAAGGTTAATTGAAGAGGCAACTGAGAAAATATTGAATAACAAATATAGACTGGAGTGTGTTGTCCTCGAAGCTTCTCAAAAAGCTGAATCAAAAGATGTTAAAAATAATAATCTAGTTGCTTTAGCGGAAGAAATATTTTAATATGACAATATGTTTGGCAAATTTAAACAATTAGGTGAATTAAATAAAATGAGACAGCAAGCCAACATGCTTCAAAAGCAGTTGGAGCTTATTATTGAAACTGTTGAAAAAAATGGCTGGACTGTTTCGGTAACAGGCGATCAAAAAATTAGATATATTAAAAAAGATGGTGAGGATTTAAAAGCTTTGGTAGATCTTCTTAATGAAGCGATGAAAAAAGTTCAAAAAGAAGCTGCAAAAAAAATGATGGAAATGGGTGGGGGATTTTCAGGACTTCTGGGCAATATGGGTAATTAACTTCATATGAAAATACCAAAGGCAATTAGCTCAACGATTGAGTCCTTTGAAAGTCTGCCTGGGATTGGGCCTAAAACTGCCCAAAGACTGTCTTTTTATCTTTTACATACACCACAAACATATTTAGATAATTTCTCAGAAAATATTAGAAATATAAAAAAAAGTACTGTTCTGTGTTCTGTTTGTAAAAATGTCGGTGAATCTGACCCTTGTTCTATTTGTTCCGATTCAGGGAGAGATAGCTCCGTTATTTTAGTTGTGGAACAGCCACTTGATTTAGTGGCATTTGAAAGAAGTGGGAGGTATAAAGGGCTATATCATGTATTGCACGGCTGTATAAACCCGCTTGATAATATTGGACCTGATGAGATTTACATCGCGGATTTAATCTCACGACTGACAGAAAGTAACCCACACGGCGGTTACGGTTCGCAGATTGCAGAAGTTATTATTGCTACAAATCCAACCATGGAGGGGGAAGCGACGGCAATGTATATCTCCAAGGAATTGAGGAAAACAGAAAAGAGAGATGGGTTACTAAAAATCACTCGCCTCGGCATGGGAATTCCAACTGGTGCTGATTTGGAATATGCGGATGAACAAACCTTAAACCAAGCACTTGATGGCCGTAGGCCATTATAGATATAAAATGAAATGAATCCTGCCATCAAACAAATTAAGCAAAACGCCAGACAGGTTGCGAAGCAGTTGACGAATGAACCATTAGAGATTTTGAAAACAGCAAGTAGACAAGTTTCTGGCGAAATATTGTCTGAAAACACAAATGCTAAAAATATAAATACTAAATCTGATGACATGCTCCAACAAGAACGGGAATATAAAAAACAAGTAGCGGAGCAGGATGGAAGAAGGCTTCAAGTCTTACAAACAGAAATTTTAGATATTCAAAGGCAAAAAAAATTTAAAGAATTATTGTCTAGAATTCAGAACAATGAAGATGTGCCAATTGAGGATTTTCAAGAATTATCATCAGAACAAAGAGAAGTTTTAAAGGCACATTTAGAAAGTATAAAAAATCGACAACTTCAAGAATTAAATCAGTTACAAAGCTTGCCTGAACCGATATTAAAAAAAGGAAGACAAATGAGAGGGGGGCAAAAGCAGTCTGCTCAAAAGCAAACAACGAGAGTTGAAAAACCAGTACCACCATCAGGCTAGTGCTAATTTACAATTTATAGTTTACAATTTACAATTAGCTGCATGGACCTTTTATTATATAACTCCTTAACTAGAAATAAGGAACTTTTTATCCCAATTGATCCAAATGAAGTAAAAATATACACCTGTGGAATGACCGTTTATGATTATGCCCATATTGGTCATGGTAGAAAATATGTGATGGATGACATATTAAAGAGAGTTCTTGTCTATAACGGATTTAAAGTTAAACATGTTCAAAATGTTACAGATGTAGGACATTTAGTATCTGACGCTGATGAGGGTGAAGACAAACTTGAAAAGGGTGCAACTAAGCAAAATAAAACAGTTTGGGAAGTCGCAGAATTTTTTACCAATAATTTTTATAAGTCGATGGACAAGTTGAATATTTTAAGACCCGATGTGATTTGCAAAGCCACAGAACACATTAAAGAACAAATAGAGCTAATAGAAACCCTTTTCAAAAATGGATATGCATACGATACAACTGAAGCGGTTTACTTCGATACATCAAAATTTAAGGGTTATGGAGAAATGTTTGGACAAGAAATGGGAGACAAGAAGACAGGAGTCAGAAGCGAGGTAAAAACAGATAAAAACAAAAGAAATAATGCTGATTTTGTGCTTTGGTTCAAGAGGGTGGGAAGATTTAAAGATCATGTGATGCATTGGAATAGTCCTTGGGGTGACGGCTTCCCTGGGTGGCATATTGAATGTTCTAGCATGAGCATGAAATATTTAGGGGAACAGCTTGATATTCATACAGGTGGAGAAGATCATTTATCAATTCACCATCCAAATGAAATTGCACAAAGTGAGGGGGCAACCGGTAAAAAACCTTTTAGTAGATTTTGGGTGCACCATGCATTTTTAATGGTAAATGGTAAAAAAATGAGCAAATCTTTGGGAAATTATTTTACTATTCAGGATATTTTAGATAAAGGTTATGACCCATTAGCTTTAAGATATTTATATTTAGGTACCCACTATAAAAAACCAATGAATTTTACCTGGCAATCTTTAGAGTCGGCAAGTAATGGTTTGAAAAATCTTAAATCATCAATCTTAAATCTTAAATCAAGCCCGAGAAATATACTGTCAGACGATAAAGAAAATAAGATTGAAGGATTTAGAAATAAATTTTTAAGTGCTATAAATGACGATCTAAATACGAGTAAAGCTTTGTCAGTCGTTTTTGAGGTTTTAAAAAGCAATATTCCAAGCGAAGATAAATATGATTTAGTTATAAGTTTCGATGAGATTTTGGGGCTAAAACTCAAAGACTGATCCTTTTAAGCGTAAAGGATGGTTTTGACTTAGTTATTACCCCGACATAATCAATCATTGGAAATTCGGCTCTGACCTCGTACATGAATTTTTCAGACAGATTCGAGGTGTAACCACTATATCCCGCCTTTTCGCTTTGTAAGCACAATTTGTTTTCCCAATCTTTAATGATTCTCATAACAATTTCACCCTTTTTATTAAATTCTTCTTGCAATAGCTCTTGATGGTCTTGGTATTTGTTATGCAAAATCCTAAATTCGTCAAAGATCTGCTTATTTGTCGCAATCATCCTTTCAAAATATTCTTTAAATTTTGTCATAGTTTATAACTTTAGATCTTTTAGACTATTGATTTCAAGTCTTGACTTTGTCATTATTATTGTATGGCGGATGATTTAAACGTTGTAGGTCTTTCCGGTAATAAAAAAGGGAAAGTAAATTGGAAAGTAGTCAGTGCGATTGTTGGAATTATAGTTTTGGCGGTAGGGGTGGTCGCCGGAATAATTTTGGTTAGACAAAGTCAAGATATTAGGGAGAAAGCGGCGTGTGTTGCCGCTTGTCCGGCAAGTAATGGAAACTTGATAAATTGTTACAACACTAGTGATCCAGATGGTGAGGAAAGTATATGTAACGCGGCCGGGAGAATTGAAATTTGTGGTCAAAATGCCTCTGATGCGAAAGAATATTGCTGTCCTACAGCGGGTGGTTCGTGGACGACAAACATGACACTTTGTAGAGTTGCAACCCCTACGGCAACAGCAACTGCAACCTCTACTACAAAATCAAGTTCTACTCCAACTGCAACCTCTACTACAAAATCAAGTTCTACTCCAACTGCAACCTCTACTACAAAATCAA
>JAGUYM010000001.1 GCA_020061305.1 Candidatus Woesebacteria bacterium
CAATGATTTGTAAAGTTTGCAAATCACAGAACTATGTTACTGAAAGAAACAAGGTTAATATGGATGTAAAGGGCAATGCAAAACTTGAACTTAAAAAATGGTGCCAAGTTTGTAAAAAACAAACACTTCACAAAGAAACAAGTAAATTAAAGTAATTCGGTCAATTAATGATAGTTCGATTCTATCCAGCCTTGCAAAAAAGTATATAATACAAAACCATGAATATTATTATTGATGTTTTTGTACTGATTTCATCCTTTTATTTAATTGCCCGAGTAATTGACAAATACTTTGTAGAGGCTCTTGAGATAATCTCCAAAAAATTAAAACTATCATCAGACATATCTGGAGCCACCTTTATGGCAGTTGGCAGTAGCGCCCCCGAACTTTTTATTGCTATATTTGCACTTTTTAGAATTTCACAATCAGAACAAGCAATTGGCTCAGGCACAATTGTAGGTTCGGCCATATTTAATATTCTTGTGATAATTGGCTTTTCTGCTCTAGTAAAACATGCAGTTTTAACATGGCAACCAGTAATCCGAGATATGATTTTTTACATTTCATCGATACTTATACTACTTTTTGTATTTATAGATGGTCAAGTAACGCTAATGGAAACTACATTGTTTCTATTATTTTACTTATTCTATATTTCATCCTTCCCCACTTGGAAAAAACTTTTCCCATATAAAATAAACTCCGATGAACTAGAAGAATTTGTAGCAAATAACAACGAAATTAAAGGCTCTAAATTACAACAATTTGTGGATAAACTTCTTTCATACTGTTTTGTAGATCTTAACAAAAAATCAAATTTATATAATCTGAATTTTTTAATATCCATAATCTTTTTGGCAGGTTTAAGTCATATTATGGTTGAATCGTCTATTTCTATCGCCCACTTCTTACACATACCGGAGGTGGTTATCGGGCTTACTATACTAGCGGCGGGAACATCAATCCCCGACCTTCTGTCATCAATCAATGTCGCCAAAAGAGGAAAAGGAGATATGGCAGTTGCCAATGCTGTTGGGTCAAACATTTTTGATATTAACATAGGGCTGGGACTTCCTTGGTTTGTAATGCTCCTATTTACCAAAACTCCAATTGCAGTGTCAACGGAAGGATTATACTCATCAATATTTTTACTTCTTGCAACAGTAATTGCACTGTTTTTTCTTTTAATATCCAGTAAATGGAAAATGGGTAGACATGCGGGAATATTACTTGTAATGCTGTATATTTTCTATCTTTTAAACCAAGCCGGAATAATGAAAGCAACTTTTTGTTTTTACTTACCAAAAGAGATTTGTTTTGGAATTTAAGCCTTGTCCTCACCCATAGTTTTGGTATATAATCCCCCCGATCCTATTCGGCTCTACCTGTAGTAGTTACTTCAATCTTGCAATGTTTGCATCAACCATTATTTTTACCAAATCCTTAAATTTTGTTTTTGGAGTCCATTTTAAAATCTTTTTCGCCTTGGCTGGATTTCCTACCAATGGCCCCGTTTCTGTGGGCCTGATAAATCTTTTATCAATTACCACAAAGTCCTCCCAATTTTTCCCTACATAACCAAAGGCTTCCTTACAAAGTTCCTTTATTGAATGCGTCTCCCCCGTTGCTATAACAAAATCATCGGGCTTGTCTTGCTGAAGCATTAACCACATTGCCTCAACAAAATCACCCGCAAAACCCCAATCTCTTTTTGCATCCAAGTTTCCCAAAGACACTTTTCCGTTTTTAAATAACGGCTCACCCTCTTCATTTAAATGCCTTGAAGTTCTAATTCCCAACTTGGCACAGGCTGCTGCGTATGTAACTTTTTGTGTTACAAATCCCAGGTGTCTTCTTGGTGATTCATGGTTAAAAAGTATCCCATATGATGCGAAAAAATTATAGCTTTTTCTGTAAATTTTAGTAATTGCATGAGCATATAATTTAGCTACAGCATATGGATTTGCTGGATTAAATGGAGTGTCTTCATTTTGTGGAATCTCCTTGACCCAGCCAAACATTTCAGATGAAGAAGCCTGGTAAAACTTAGCCTTAGGATTTACATCCAGTGTTACATCCAATACTCGATGTGCCCCTAACCCCGTAATCTCTGTCGTATAAATTGGCTGTTTAAAACTTTCTGAAGGGTGGCTTTGTGAGGCTAAATTATAGACTTCATCAGGTTTTACTTTTTGAATAATTTCTCTAAGCGATACAGGGTCGAGTAAATCGCCTTGATACAAATTGAGATCATCTTGAATATGACCGATGTTGGCATAATTCTCATGTGAAGTCTTTCTGACAATCCCAACTACTTTGTACTTTTTCTTTAATAAAAGCTCAGCCAAATAAGAGCCATCTTGCCCCGTAATTCCGGTTATAAGCGCAGTTTTCATTTTTAACTTGACAAGATTATAGCATACACATACTATGAAAGTAGAGTGAAAAATATTCCTGCCCCAGCCAAAAGAATGGTTGCATTTGGGTTGGTTGTTGCATTAACCATCGCCCTTCCCCTTTTCATCTGGTCAGTTGTTAATATGAATTTTAATTTAAGGGAAAGAGCAAACACCACCTATACTGCAACGGTTACTACATCTCCAACAGAAACTTATTCTTCAACATCCACTTCAACAGGTTCGCCGACAAGTGTTCCCGGTGATGTAAATGGCGATGAAAAAGTAAATATGATTGATATTGGAATAGTAATAAGCAATTATAGTCAAGCCAATCCCAGTTCTGCGGATGGTGATTTAAATAATGATGGTAAAATTGATGTAGTTGACATTGGCATTGTAATAGACAATTATCAATTATGAATAGATTTTCAAAGTCGCTGTTTTTTAGCTTTCTGGGCATATTAATTTTATTGGTGGGTGTTGCCGCAGGTGCCATATTGGTCAAGCAAAATCAAAATCTGGATGAAAAAGCTGCCCCATCATCAAGTGTCTCCATTTCTCCCGTTTTGCAAGAAGTTGGACAGGGAAATTCTTTTAGTTATTTTGTAATTTCGTCAACAACCGATAATTTAATTACAGGTATTGATTTGAGACTAAAATATGACAAAGATATAATTGAGGTAACTTCAATCGAAAGGGGTGCGAGTTTGGGTGATTTTAACAACATAGTTAACTCAACATATGATAACAACAACGGAACAATTACCTACATTGCTTTTACATTGGATAAATCAAAAGCTATAAGTGGGCAAAACTTAAATTTACTTAGAATAAATGCCAAGGTCAAGCCAAATTCTCCAAAAGCTACTTATACACTGTTATTTGATGAAACAAAAACAGTAGCATCAGCAGTTGAAGAAACAGAGAATGTTTTGATAACATTTAATCCAGGAAGTATCACGGTAATAGATCATCAAGACGAACCCCCCACTTATGGCGAACCAAACTCATGTGGTGGAACATGTGGCAGTAATGGAAACTGTAGAGCAAACCTATATTGTTACAATGGTTTTTGTAGAAATCCAATTTGTGCCAACGAAACAGATTGCACTTGTAGTGCGCCCACCACAACGGCAACGGCCAAAGCTACTATCAAATCAATTGCCAAAACAAAATCAACTGCCACACCAACTTCTCAGCCTAAAGGTGGTTTAGAAAATCAAATAAATAGCTCTCCTTTACCTGGTTTTATCTACTCGACTGACGAGCCAGATTATAATTTGCCAACTGATGCATCTAGCGTCTCTAAATCTCCCCAAAATGAATTTTTAGAAGATCTGTTAAACTTTTTGCCTTATATTTTGGCAGTGGGGGCAGGTGTTGTAATAATTTTAGTAATATTGAAGAAAAGAAAGGATAAAATTCCACACATTGTTCCCCCGCAAAATATTTGATATAATTTCATCCTGATTGGGATGAGAGGTGTTATATTTTTATGTTTGTCGTTAAGAAAAAACAAGGTGAATCTGATGATGCATTGTTATCAAGATTTAGAAAAAAAGTAGTCCTTTCTGGCCTGCTTCTTGAAATGCGTGATAGAGATAGGTACAAAAAACCTTCCGAAAAAAAGAAGGAGAAAAAGTACAGAATAGAATTCCAAAAATATTTAGAAAAGAAACGAAATAATTACTAATATGCAAAAGGTCATTTCTTTTTCAAGAGAAGTTGTCATTGAACTTAAAAAGGTTACTTGGCCAAAAAGAAATGAAGTGATAAACTATCTGGGCTTAGTAATTGCAATCTCTGCAATAATCGCAAGTTTTGTTGGTATAATTGATTTTTCTTTAACCAAGGGATTTGAAAAATTATTAATTAACTAATATGGACAATAATCACATTAATGAAAAGGGCACAGGAAACAAAAAAATTCCGGGCCACATTGTAATTTCTCAGACTTCTGACCCAAAGGCAAAGTGGTTTGTAGTCCACACCGCCTCAGGCCACGAGGTGAGGGTTATGGAAACTCTAAGGCAAAGGGTTGAAACAATGAACCTTAAAGACAGTGTTTTTGAGATGCTTGTCCCCACACAGGATAAAATTGTCATAAGGGGTGGTAAGAAACAGCAAATCAAAGAAAAAATATTTCCCGGTTATCTTTTGGTCAAAATGATTCTTGATGATAACACATGGCTTTCAGTCAGAACAACAGCTGGTATCACAGGATTTGTAGGAACAGGAAATAAACCAACTCCCCTTTCTGAAAAAGAGGTTGAAAATATACAAAAATTCGTAAGCTCCCCAGCTCCAAGATTTAAAACTAAATTTTCTGTTGGTGAAGCAGTTAAAATTACTGATGGTCCATTCAGTGACTTTTTGGGAACAATTCATGAACTTGATGAGGAAAAGGGCAAAGTTAAAGTATTGGTTAGTATCTTTGGAAGAGAAACGCCGGTAGAACTAGACTTCTTACAAATTACTAAAATATAAAGATATGGCAAAAAAAGTAAAAACAATTGTAAAAATTAATTTAAAAGGAGGAGAAGCTACTCCAGCTCCACCTGTTGGAACTGCACTTGGTCAGCACGGTGTTTCTTTAATGGATTTTGTTAAGGAATATAATGACAGGACAAAAGATTTTAAGGGTCAGGTCTGTCCTGCTGTTATTACAATTTTTGAAGATAGAAGCTTTGAGTTCATAATTAAAAAGGCCCCTGTTTCTGAAATGATTAAGAAAAGGCTAGGTTTAGAAAAAGGTTCAGGAACTGCAGGAAGAGAAACTATTGCAACTCTCTCAAAACAGCAGGCAGAGGAAATTGCAAAAGACAAAATGGATGATTTAAATACTAAAGATGTGGGCAGGGCAGCTAGAATTGTAGCTGGAACTGCCAGGAGTATGGGAATTAAAACAGAATGAAAAATCCAACCTTTTACCAATTAGCCGAAGCTGTCGAACTTGTTAAAAAGTCCGATCACTCAAAATTTGATGGAACCATGGAATTACATTTGGTAACCAAAAAAAGTGGTTTAAGTTTTAATCTGACACTACCCCATCCATTTGGAAAACAGAAAAAGGTTGAAGTGGCCAATGATTCTACACTTAAAAAATTGGCAGAAGGTAAAATTGATTTTGATGTTTTGTTGGCAACTCCTGATATGATGCCAAAGTTAGCTGTGTTTGCAAAAGTTTTAGGGCCAAAAGGCTTAATGCCAAATCCTAAAAATGGAACTATTATAAAAAATGAGAAAGACGCAAACAAATTTAATGCCAACAGTATGTCTATAAAAACAGAAAAAACTCAACCGCTTATTCACACAAGTTTTGGCAAAGTGTCACAAAAAACAGAAGAATTGGTCAAAAACGCAGAAACAATAATTGAAACAATTGGAGGATCAAAACAAATAGTCAAAGCCTTTATGAAGTCCACAATGAGCCCTTCAGTTAAACTGCAGTTGAATTAAGTTACCTAAGTAACACTTAATAGTTATAACATAACAAAATAACTATTTACTTTTATTATTAAATAGTTTATAAATAATCATGAGTTTCTTTGGTAATTTATTTGGCAGTGGAGGAGGAACAGAAGGTGGATCTGGAGCTTCACAAGAAAAAGCACAAAAGCCAATTATTAATCCCAATGAAGAACGAAGTAGAATTAATGCAGCCAAAAATCGTATGCAAGATTATATGGAAAATTCTGGCGGTTCGCAAGGAAGTACAGAAGCTGTACCAGGTGCAAGTGGGGATGGTAATGTAAGACCCATTTTAACTCTCAATCCAACAGAAAAAAGGCAACCCAAATTTACAAGAAGGAGTGATACTGGAGCTTGATTTAAAATTCATCTTACTTTATAATACGATTTGTCCATAGAAAGTGTGCACAAAAGTAAGTCGCACTGAGGAATTATGAATAAAGTATCAGATAAAAAACAAAAGAAAATTGAGTTGGTTACTAAACTAACTCCTACACTCAGAACAGCTTCATCTGTGGTTTTAGTAAATTACACAGGTCTTTCAGTTAAATTACAACAGGAATTAAAATCCAAACTTAAAGAAGTTGATTCAGATATTGTTGTTGTCAAAAATACTTTAATCAAAAGAGCATTAGAGTCAGCAAATTTAAAAAATGAATCCATAAATGAAAATGTACTTTCTGGCCAAACAGCCTTAGTAGTTTCAAAAGGTGATAGTATTTCAGCAATCCAAGTTTTAGGTAATTTTGCCAAAACCAATAACATCCCTCAATTTAAAGTAGGTTTTGTGGATGGAAATTTCTATCAAACTGAAGGGCTAATTAAAATCTCAACACTTCCAAACAAAGAGGTATTGTATGCCCAAGTTATTGGATCGTTAATGTCTCCAATGTCCGGGTTGGTCGGAACTTTAAATGGAAATATGCAGAAATTATTGTATATATTAGATCAAAAAAGCCACAGTTAGATAAGCCTTAGGCTATCGAATGTGGCCTCATGAGGTATGTTAAAACATTATCTCATTGAGGGAGGTGAGTACAATATGGCAGAAGAAAAAAAATTATCTAAAAAAGTTGAAGAATTAGTTGAGGAAATAAGTAAACTTACAGTACTCGACCTTTCTGAATTAGTAACCGCACTTCAAGATAAACTTGGAGTGTCAGCCGTTGCACCAGTTGCAGCAGCACCAGCAGCAGCACCAGCTGGCGAGGCAAGCACAGCCGCAGAAGCAGATGGTGGTGGAACCGTTGTTATGACAGCTTCAGGTGACAATAAGATTGCAGTTATTAAAGCGCTTCGTGAAATTAACCAAAATCTTGGTCTTCAAGAAGCAAAAGCAGCAACTGAAAACTTACCATTTACAGTAATTGAAAATGGAAAACCAGAAGATGCAAAGGCGGCCGCCGATAAGCTTAAGGCCGCAGGCGCCACGGTAGAAGTTAAATAATTTAATTTCTAATGAGTTCCATTAAATAGGCATTGTGATAAACAGTGCCTATTTTAAACTCATTTCTCATTTCTCCAACAATATTAAAACCACAGGATTTATATAAATTAATTGCATTTGTTTGATTTATATTTACAATTAACTTTAATTTAATAACTTTAGAATTCAAAAAGGCTTCTTCAACCCTTTTTTCAAACAATATTCTGCCTATTCCCTGTCCCCTATGACTTGGCTTTACATATATACCACTCAAATGAGCTATGTGGGTAAAAACTCTCTTTTTAGCATATTTGATTGAGCCAATTCCAACTAAATTAGTTTCATCAAAAACCCCATACCACACTTGTTTTTTGTTGGTTAATTGTTTCCTCCAATAATTTTCTTTTTTATTTTTTAGATTTTCATAATCATCACCAAAAGCCTGAGGTTCTTTTTGAAGCGCCTCAAGTCTTATTTTTTTAAATTCCTCCAAATTATCAAGATTTAATTTTTGTAAATTTTTCTGCATTATTTTTAATCTCCTCGTTCATATCAATTACTTCCAAATTAATTCCATTTGGTAAATAGCTAGTATAATCTTTTGTTGTATCACTGGTTATTACAAAAAGCGTATCCAAATTATTATCTCTATTTTTACTTCCAAAAAACATAATTTCACCTGAATTTTGAGATTTTTGATTTTTTGAGTTTTTTATGTATGTACTTACCCAATATGTTTTATTGGCAACTACTGGATAAAAACCAAGTTTCTTTTTATAGACAATTAACCCATCACTCAAATCTCCTCCATATAAATTAGTATCTTGTCCAAACGATACTTTTGCATATCCTTTACCCTTTGCGTGTTCTAAAAATTTAAAATCCATCAAAAGCATATGTTCACCCCACCCATAACCAATTCCCAAAATTTTCCCAGTTTCAAAAAACAATTCTCCCCCAACTAATTTTTCATCTTTATACACAAACACGCCTCCAACTTTTTTACCTTTATTCACTTTTTCGTCAAACCAATTTTCATTAATCTTTGATTTAGAGTCAAACTTATTACTTAAATATTTCTTATAACCATTTAACCATTTGACAAAAGTTTGATTGTCAATTTCATCAACTAATTTAATTTCAACACCAAGCTTTAAAGCCTTGTTTACTTGATATCTAATTTTTTTAGAAAAATTAAGACCATTACTTATATCTTTTCTCCAGGCAATTTTTGCAGGTCTTCTCATACCCATCCCTTGATCAATGAAAGTATTGACAATACTAACTTTATCTATGTCCTTATGTTTGACTGCATTTTTTATCCTTTTTACATTCAAAATGTCTATATCTCCGTCTTTTTCTGTACCAGTTTCAACCTCAATTAGACCTAGTTTTTTGTAAATTAAATCAATTGCTTTGGCATTAGTTGGTAAAACTTTTCCATCCCTATCTACCATTTGTCCCTTCCAAATAAGCCTCAATATTCGCTCATGGGGGTCATACACATTACCAGTATTTTTATTTACATCCTCAGTAATTAAAAATTCCCCTTCATTTTTCAAATGCCAGCTTGCATAACCCTCTCTTACAAATTCCAACTTATCAGCGATTAATTTGTAGACGCCAGCCTTAATTACAAACCTATCAACTGCCGTTTTGGTAAATTTGTTATAAAGCAAAAGTTGACTGGCAACATATTTATTTTTGTAGGTTTTGTCCATCTTTTCAAAGTCAATTTGATAATCAATACCTAGGTGTTCTAGATTATGAAAAACTTGAAAAGGAATTGCACCCTTTTCCATTTGAAGCATTAAAATTAATGGGAAAGCGTCAGTTTCTCTTGGGTTACATTCAACTGGCCAAACATCTCCATTTTTGTCAGTAATCAAATCTATTCCAAATATTCCTTTATAACCTTCTTTATAAATAAAATCTCCAAACTTTTTAGCAATTTCATCTGCTTGCTTTTGACTATTCTGGCTAAACTCATTTACCACCCAATCATGACCGGAGTAAACACCACTCCTAGTTTCAAGCTTTGCTCCAACTTCTGGAATATCTACAAGTTGAGTTTGTATTGACCCCACAAAAGTGCCATATTTAGTTACACAGCATGGGACACTTGAGGAAATTCCAGTTATAAAAGGTGCCACATTCACGGACTTAATTTCTTTTTCTGTGTCTTTTAGTTTTTCAAATAATTCAAGTGTTCTTATTTCGTACTTCTTATAATCTTCTTCATTTTCTATAAAAAAGGTTCCCGTCCCACCACCCCAAGTTGCTTCTGCAATTTGGAGAACCACCTTTTTAACAGCATATTTTTGTTTGTATTCTTCAATTATTTTAAAGTTTAAATCCTTAATTTCATAGTTTTCTCCAGGAATTGTTTTTACTCCAATTTTTCTTAAAACCTCTTTGAAATATTTTTTGTTTTCAAATTTATCTCTAATTTCTCTTGAATTTCCTACAAATTCATATCCATTTTCCTGACATATTTTTTCAAATTTTCCCATTGACTTATAAACCACAAACTTAAATGGTTCTTTAATTTTTTCTAAAAATTCTTTCCCCTTTTTTGAGGTAATAATATTTCCTGGGGTTATAGGTGTAATTTGTGCATATTTATCAACCTGCTTTACGGAATAAACACTAAAACCGTCTTTTCGGATATATTCATTGTCTTGGCAATTATTAGAAACTAAATTAATAAACTTTGGAAAATAAAAATTATTAATAATTCTTGGCCATGCTGATGGCCCAAGGCCCACAAGAAGTGGGGCTTTGGCAATTGCCTTTTCAATCGATTCTGGTAGTTTTGGAACTTTTACCATTTTGCTTTTACTCTATTTTCCTTTTCAATTTCAGGGCTTATTAAAAATCCTTGTAAATCAGTTCTCCCTATTAATATTTGATATCTTAGTAATTTTCTGTCTGCTACAGTTACTTTTGTATCGAGTCTTTTTCCTGCCAATTTTAAACTAGCAAAAATTACTGGTCTTTCCTCTTCTCCCAAACTACTTAGTTTTTTTCTAGTAGTTATAATTTTATTTTTTCGAAGTAACCCAAGTTTTCTGGCAAGAGCAATATCAATTGCTGACGACCATGCTCCAGTGTCTATTTTAGCTAAAAATTTATACCATTTACCATCACCATTTTTAATTTTTACTTCCTCAACAGCTTTAACAATTGGATTCTCCTCTTTAAATCTTACCCTATCAACAAATTTTCCAGCAAAAAGTGCTTTTGCAATTTTAATCCCATGCTCTGCATCAATTACTACTAAATCATCCACCCTCTCAAGCCTTCTTTTAAGTCCTTCCATATTTGCAAGTTGGATTGATAATCCGGGTTGTGCATTTAGTTCAATTACCATAGGTCCTTTTTCAGGA
Organism: Candidatus Woesebacteria bacterium; assembly: GCA_020061305.1. Taxonomy (GTDB): domain Bacteria; phylum Patescibacteriota; class Microgenomatia; order UBA8517; family UBA8517; genus DYGS01. The sequence goes on from JAGUYM010000001.1 coordinate 10,686, forward strand.
TGAATTACCACATCAACGCCACAATATCCAAGAGTTGATGCAATTTGAGCCCTAACAGCAGTTTCCAAAATCAAATTCCACTGCGGTATCTTTATCCCGTTTAATTTGCGAAAAGTACCGGGTTTGAACACAATTTGTCTATTATTTTGTATGGCTTTGGTAGTTATTCCTGTAGCCAAATCAATCCCTAATCCCAATGCTCCCTGATGAAGATTGGCCCTTCCCTTACTTTCTTTTGTTGGAAGTCTTAGCATTGCCATCATTGGAATTTTATTAAAAATAATAATTCTAATATCTGGTGTCCCCCTATATGCTAATTTTCTAAAAACTTTATGTCTGCCTACATATTCTTGAATAAAGGCGATATCGGGGTCACTTCCTATTGAATATGCCCCCTCCAAAATATCTAATACATGTAACTTCAAATCATCGACTCCAATTTTTTGTTTCTGTGTAGTAATCCACTTTATGTTTTGATTTTTTGGGTTTCGGAGTTTTTTCTTAATTACTATTATTCCTTCCCCCCCCAAACCCCTCGATGGTTTAACAGCAAAACTATTTGGTAATTTTTCCCACTTAAAGTTTTCCAGATCGGAGATAGATTTAAATTTAGCTAAAATTTCCGGATGAAGGATGTTATTCTTTTTAAGGATCTTTGCGGTTTTAAGTTTGGAATTGGCTATCTTTTTACCATCCTTAGTGTTGTACTTTGAAGTAAAAAGTACATACCTCGAATTTAAACCCAAAATTGAAGATGCTTTCATTTAGAATTTAATAACTTCCTAAACCTTAGATATTCTGTAAATCTTAAACCTATAAATCTTGCTAAAAGGATATTTATAGATAGTGTAACTAAAAGAGTGATTTCAGGATTCATCCAAACTAGGTTTTGGAAAAAAGTGTTTGTAATTAATAGATATGATAATGTTGCAAGGACAATGGTTTGAAATGATAACGTAAAGGCAGTTTTAAACGATTTACCAAGCTGAATTCTTGTAAAATCTTCAGTCAAAAGTGCAATCACGAGTACCGGAAAAATTGAAACATCATGAGGTCTTATAAATAATATTGTAAGTACTCCCATTGCTACAAACCACAAAATGGTTGCCATTCTGGGAAGATATTGAAGTCTTAGTTTTAATTTTCTAGTTATAAACCTGACCAAGGTTGAGATTGAAACGGTTACAACAAATAAAAATACTCCAAGAACTGGGCCAATTGCCACAAATGAAAAGGCAAGAGCAGCAGGAAGAAAAATACCAAACCCCCTAACTCCAACAATCTGTCTAACGGCAGCAATTAAGGTTGCAACAATCGGTAAAAACAAAAGAAGCAATATGGTGTTAACGGAAACACCCCCTGAAACGGCGTAACCAATAGCATTTTGCAAAAAATTAAGTTGAAAATTCATGGAAGCAAAAACCTTTCTGCAAAAAGTATTATACCAAATTACTATTTACTTATTCCACACCTTTTTGTTCTATTGTCAGGTATAGTTATCATTGCGAACCCGCTTGGCGGGTGTGGCAATCTCTGTATCTATGTTTTACCCAAACTTCAAAAATTTAAAATCTCAGTAAAACCCAACAAACACATTTTTCTCTTTTCTCCCCTGAGAAAAAGTGTGTTTGTTGGTTAAACCTTGTAGGTTTAGGTATATTTATATTATTTTATCTCTTCAAATAGAGGAAAACCCCCATGGCAACCATGGCCAAGATGAATACGAGGGCGGGGGTAACCACCCAGTTAAATGCCCTGGCATTTATTGTATTCGCCTCGGCGTTTGTCCTGTTCACCTGTGCAAAGCCCATATCCGTTTCTGGATTTTCCCCCTCGGGCTGCACCACGCCAATGATCTGTGTGTCGGGAGCCCCATCTCCGTTTTTATCCGCCGGTAAATTACCGACGAATGAACCAGCCAGCCCAACCACCACAATGCATGCTACCGCAAGCATCATCATTACGATTCCATACTTGCTCCGAAAAATCAGAGCAAGCAACCTAATAAGTAGGTACAGGGAAATGATTACCAAAAGTAAAGTTGGTATGGTACCGAGATCTACGCTCCTCATGTCATCCTCCTTTTTGTGAAAACTGTCATAAATTTTTATCCCTCAAGTGACCACCACTTGGGGGTTTAGCTAAAATCCATCTTCTCTGAGCCAAAATGCCCAAAAAAGATAAATTGTGGTTACAAAGGACAGATAGACCGCCCCAACCTGCCACCAAGTATTTGTAAAGCTGTTAAGCTTTACCACCAGAATCGGTAGTAAAACTGTCAATATTGTTAAACGGACAGCCTGCTTCCCAGCAAATCTGATAGTGGTCATGACCCCTTTTTGTCTCATTCTTGCCCATGTGGCAATTTTGAACTTTTTAAAGGTTATCAACCACCACCAGCAACCAATTGTCCCCACCGCGACTCCAACAATCCAAAGGTTGAAGTCGATCAACAAAGAATATCCCGCCGCATAAACAATTAGGAATAGCGAAGACTGGCGATGACTAAATTCCGCCGAAAACAATCGGACTGAAAATGGTGCAGCGCCAATCACCAAGACGGCAAAAACAGTTGGCGACACGGGTGTCCGATCCAAAAAAATAATGTTCAGTAATTTTCCCCCCAGAATAAATAAATACAACAAGAGAGAAATCAAACCAACTACAACAGTAAAAGTCTTGATATTTTGGAAATTTGAAAAAACAAAAATCCAAAAGCGCCGAGTAGCAAAAATCACCACCCCCAAAATTATTGGGATTGTCACCCATTTTACAACATTTTCATAACCCCACTGTATAGACATGGCAAAAGTTGCTAATGCCACGATTGCCATACCAACACCAATCAATGCTGATAAGGTTTTGCTCTTTTGGTTTTCTTCAGACATTTCATCCTCCTTTGGATGAGTTTAGTTTGACATTTTTTGAACAACAAGGGTTGGCCCCTCCCCTGAAAAAAGAAGTTATAAATATACCCATGTCAAGGTACTTGACAGTATTTTACACCTTTATCTCATAGTAAACAAGTTTTGACAAAAATCGTTGACCCATCTTAGGCCTAGCACTAAATTATTATTTTGAAGTATTTTTAATCATTTGCTTGCATCCCCAGAAGCCACAAGACCGCTTCCTTTTTGTATCTTCTATCTCCCCTTGAATTAATTCTAATTGCAGGAAGCTTCCCTCTTTTACCCCACCTTTTAATAGTTAATGGGGAGACTCTCAATATTTCACTCACTTCTCTAACAGTTAAAAGATCCGGTAAATCTTCAAGCCTTACTCTCTTTTTTGCCTTTTTATCATCCATGTCTTTTGCGTACCTTAACTATCCACACTATAACTAACTGATACATCAGTGTCAACTGGTAAATTAGTAAGTGTATTTATTCTCTAAATATTTAATATTCACGCTTGGGTCAAATTTCATTTTATTTTTCCTTAACAAATCTTTTAATGTATATGTACTTCCATATCTATGAATTTTGTTTTTTAACCACTTTTCTACTTCTTGATACCGATTATTACCAATTCCTTCACTGCTTATTTTTTCTTCCCACTGACTACCCAAGAATGTTCCCATTGAATAAGTAGGAAAGTAACCAACACTACCGTGTGCCCAATGAATATCTTGCAATACCCCTTCTTTATCCGTTTTAGGAGTTATTCCCAAATAATCTTTCATTTTAGTATTCCAAATTTCTTGTATGTCATTAACTTTTAACTTTCCTTCAATCAATCCTTTTTCAATTTCAAACCTTAGCGCTATATGCATGTGGTATGTAACTTCATCTGCCTCTATCCTCAGTAAACTTGGTTTTACAAGATTTAAGTAAGAATAGACATCATCAACACTTAAATCGTTTTTATTTACCAAACTTCTAATATCTTTAATATACTTTTTGATAAACTCCTTACTTCTGCCTATATGGTTTTCCCAAAATCTACTTTGGCTCTCATGTATTACAAGGCCACTTCCTCCTGCAATTGGAGTCATGTTTAGTTTGTCATCATATTGCATATCATATAGACCATGGCCAAATTCGTGGACAGTTGCCATTAGACTTCTCGCAAAATCTGTTTCGTTATACCAAGTAGTTATTCTAGTATCTTGGCTATTAAATGAAATCGTAAATGGATGACTACTAACATCAAGCCTGAAATTACCCTCTCTTCCATAACCACTCCATAAATCTTTTAATACTTTTTCATTTAAGGCAATCATTTTATTTTTATCATATTTTTTACTCTCAAGAAAATGTGTTGGTTTGTAGTTTGGTGAAGTAACAATTTTATTTAGTAGCGTCTTTAAAGGTGGTAATGCTACATCAAAAAATTTAGTTACATCTTTTGAAGTTAATTCTTCTTCATATAAATCAAGAAGTGCATCGTATGGGCTTTCCTCGTAACCTAAAAGGTCTGCTAACTCTTTATTTTTTTGAAAAATTTTTTCTAAATATGGTTTAAACGAGTTAAAATCATTTTTTAACTTAGCATCAGCCCAAACAACAGTCGCTTTGTTTGTTAGTATTTCAAATTCTTCTAAAAATTTACTTGGTACTTTTTGATATAACTTTAAAGACTGAAGCATTATTCTAACAACTCCCTTTTCATAGTCATTTAAGTCTTTTTCCTTGTCAGCTTTATTTATTAAAGAAACAAATTCCTTGTCTAAAAACTTTTTTTGACGGATTGTAGATACGCGGGCAAGAGCTTCCCCTCTAAAGTTAGCTGCCATTTTAGGCATATATGTTTCTAAATCCCAACTTGCAAGTCCTGATAAATAAGATAAACTCCATAAATCTTTGTAGTAATCTAAAATTTTTAAAATTGTGGAGTTTTTAAAATACAACATGAAGCTATTGTAACACAGAATTAGTTTGAGCTCTGATCATCAACTACTTCAATCTCTATATATGTATGAGGTGTTGGAGAACCTGCCTTTATTTTTGAATCCTTAGGTAAATTGACTATTGTATCTGAATCATAACCATCCCCTACCCTCATAAATACCCCTCCACTCTGTTCATATATTATCGGACCTCCGACTTCACTGTGTTTACTTCCCAAAACAATAAACCTATCCTTTCCGTCACTCAAAACAGGAGGTGGCACCTCTACTAATCCCATCCATTTTCTTACACGCATTCGTTCACCCATATTTTATATTTTATTTTAATTTAATTTATTTTAATTTAATTTATTTTAATTTAATTTTTATCTTGACTCATTTTGACAACTAATGGGCTATGTCTTTGTGTTGGCATAGCCCATTTTTTTAATCGGTGTTGAATGAAAATATAATAGGAAGGGATAATCCCATTCCAATGAAAATCAATCCAACACCACCAATGTCATCAAAGATCAATTCTATTGAGCTCAAAAATACAACCATCCCAAAAAAAATGATCATTATCATGACAACAACAAACGGGCCCATCTCTTCAATCCCTCGAACATACTTTTTGGCCAACAGCTTCAGCACTTGAATTAAAAAACTCATTTTACACTCCTTTGTTTTATTTCAAAATGTCTTGGCTATATCTTGTATACTACTAAATAAAGTACTAACATATAAGACATTATGAGGACATTTAACATACCATTTAGCTTTGTATCAAGTCCTGAAACTGAAAAGGAAAGACTTTTATACACTTCTGGGATGGTTGCTGACGGTTTTTATTCCCGTCATGAATATTTGATTACCCCGTCTCCAATAGATCGTTTTAAAGAAAAATGCATTGTTTTACCTGAATTAATTAAAAATGTTAGTCAAGAATTTTGGAGGGAGGCAACTTGGGGAGGTCAATTTATGCCAAAAAAAATAACTGAAAGGATGTGGAACGAGACAAAAGATATTAACCTATCACCAGTTAACCTGAAAATTATTAATAAATTTAAAGATGAATGGCGAAAAATTGAAAGTGAAACTTGGAAAGCAATTGCACCTTACTTCCCTAACGAAATTAAGTGGGTTAAAAGCTTGGAAGTAAGGATTACTAAAATTGGCTCACTGGGGTCACATTATTTGTTGGATAAAAAAGGGGGTCAAAATCTAATTATCAACATACGGGAAGATTCTAATGCAAAAGAGATAGTAAATTTATTAATATTGGCTTTGACATATCCTCAAGCTGATGATTTGAACCTTTCTTTTACAAAACGCCTGGCAGTTAGAAATTTCATTCTTTCAAGACCTGCCTTTAAAAAAATTTATCCTGATTTCAAAATATTTGACAAAAAAATTCCTGTGAGTTTAAAAAGAAAAAGTGATGAATATATAAAGTATATGGGAATCCCCAATTTGATAGATCCAATTACCCAAATAAATAAAAATTTGGCAATTTTTGGAATTAAAGAGGGAAAATTGTTAAAAGAGATGATAGACAAGAGAGGTGAAATTGTAACCTATGATGACATTGCAGATCTTATTTGGGGCGAAGGAAGATTTAAAAGCTACTGGGCAATAAACAAGCTCGTTCAAAGGATTCAAAAAAAGATTGACTCTTTAAATATTTTATTAAAAATTGATGGGGTTAGAGGGATAGGTTATATTTTAAACGATTTTTAATTTGCCCTAAGAGTCTGGCCGCAAGAAAAGCGATGAAGGAATATATGAGTACTTCAACCAAACCTATGGGTGAAATGTGTACCAATCCAAAGGCTTTTTGAAGCAAGGGGTTATAAATTATTAATGGATGCAATATTAAAGGAAAAATAAAGGCGACAACAAAAACAGGACTTAACAAATACTTTATACTTTTTGAAAATTTTCTCCTACCAATAAAAAGATCAAGAAGTATAAAATGCTGAAAAAAAACAACGATTGTAAAAATGTAAGAGATGTTTTTCCCCAACAAACCCATTATTCCCGCCAAGGCCATGCCAATTATTCCAATTGCAAAAAGATAGAAACCATCGGCTTTATTTAAAAAACTACCCCCCCTTTCTATTTTATCGCCCTTCCCAAGCCCTGGAGAAAAAGCAAATGAGATGGCAGGAAGTCCATCAGTTACCACATTTATATACAAAAGTTGAATTGGAGTTAAAAGAGGAAGATTAAAGGAAAGAGACAAAATTACATAAAACACTTCCCCAATATTACAAGAGAGCAAATATTTAATGGCGTGTTTGATGCGTATAAATATGTTTCGCCCCTCCAAAACAGCATCTACTAAAGTCGCAAAGTTGTCATCTGTTAATACAATATGGGACACATCCTTAGCGACATCTGTTCCAGTTAAACCCATGGAAAGCCCAACATCTGCCTTTTTCAAAGCCAAACAATCATTCACCCCATCCCCTGTTACAGCAACAACTTTGCCCATTTTTTGAAAAAGAGAAACAATTCTTAATTTATCTTCGGGGAAAACTCTGGCAAAAACTTTTACTCTAGGTAAAACTCTTAACAAATCTTCATCAGAATAATTTCTAATCTCATCGCCACTTAAGATCTCATCTCCCTTTTTTAAAATTCCAGCTTCCCTAGCTATCACTTCGGCAGTTATGGGCCCATCACCGGTTATCATAACCACATCGACACCCATTTTGTGAGACATGGAAACAGCCGAGGGAATTTCTTTTCTTAATGGATCAGCAATTCCTACAAAACCCAAAAAGCACTGGTTTTTTTCCAAATTACCGCTTTTATGCTCCTTATTTGAAAAGGCAATTACTCTTAAACCTTTCTTGGCAAAATTGTTTAACTGTTTTTGTATTAATTGCTTCATTTTTTCGTTTAATGGTTTTTTTGTATTTCCTACCAGGATATGAGTGCATATAGATAGTATTGATTCTGGGGAACCTTTTGACAAAACCAGCTTCTCTTGGCCGTGAACTGCGACGACGGTCATTCTTTTGGTCAGAGGACTAAAACTTATTTCTTCAACTTTTTGCCATTCGGATCTTTTTTGTTCATAGGACATTTTTCCATATTTTTCATTCATTATTAAAAGTGCTCCTTCTGTTGTATCCCCTAAAACATCAAAATCATTGTTTTCTTTTTTGACTAAGGATGCTGTAGAACATAAACTTGAAGTCAGCAAAATCTTGTCAAGGGCTAATTTCCCTCGATGCCAAATTTCTTTAACTCGCATTTGATTTGTAGTTAAAGTCCCCGTTTTATCGGTTGCAATTAAGTTTAAAGAGCCCATTGCTTCTATTGAATCAAGTTTTCTGACAATTGCCTTCTTTTTAGACATCTGTAGAACCCCAATTGAAAGTATAACCGTCATAACAGCCGGCAAACCTTCAGGAATGGCAGCAACAGCAACGCTGACAGACATTAAAAAACTTTCAAATAAATTTGATGTTTTTAAATAAGACAACCAAAAAACAACAAGAGAGATAATAATCCCTAAAACACCCAAAACCTTGGCAAATTGTTCAAGTTTTTTCTGAAGCGGGGTTTTTGCTTGTTTTATTTCCTTTAATCCTGTTGAAATCTTGCCAAAATATGTATCTTTTCCTGTTTTTTGTATTAATACATAAGCACTTCCAGCCGAGACAACTGTTCCAGTTAAAACTTTTTCAGTTTTTTTATCTCCCTCCCTTTTGGGTACAGGCAGGGATTCCCCTGTAATTGAAGCCTCATTTACTTCGAAATGATTTGACTTAATAATTTTTCCATCGGCAGGAATTTTTGACCCTTCTTCCAAAAAAATTAAATCACCGGGAACTAAAAATTTTGCCTCAATTTCAATCTCACTACCGTCTCTTTTCACCCTAACCATACTTTTTAACCAACTTTTAAGTAAAGAGAGTGATTTTTCAGCTTTAAACTCTTGATAAAAACCAAAAAAGGCATTCATTAAAACAATTGAAAAAATCAAAATCGAATCAAGCTGTTCTCCAAGCAGTAGGGATATGATAGAAGCAATAATTAAAATAACTATCAAAAAATTGTTAAACTGGGATAGAAAAACTTTTAGGATGTTAAATTTGCTTTCTCCCTCAAGTTGATTTAGACCATACTGATTAAGAAGTTTTTCTGCATCTTTAGAATTTAAACCTAAATTTTGAATATTCATGCCACACGTTCTTTAAGTGCCGAGTAATATTTCTCCAGATAATCCTCTGCAGATTTCCAGTCTCCTTTATTTTTAGCAACATTTGCCAAGACTCTAAGGTGAGCTGCTTTTGCAGCTTGAAAAAGACTTATTCTATAAACTTCTGCCAAGTGTTCCTGTGTTAGTTCTTCGCTTTCTCCTTTTTTCTTTCTTAATTCAACTTCTAATGAAGCAACAATTTCAGGTTCAAATGCAAGTTTTAATTCAGATTTCAAAAGTTTATAAAACTTTTTAAGTGAATTTTTAGCTTTATCAAATTTGTTTTTATCCTGATACTTTAAAGCATAAAGCATATAGCCTGCCGCACTAACAGCTAGTTTTCTAGAAAGTCCAAACTGCTCTTTTATGTGTCTTACAGCGTAAGTCATAAATCCTACATCTTCCGGGATCTTTCCCAGACGCCACCATTTAAGTTCTAAATTGGCGACAAGTTTAGGGTCAAATGTAAAATGTTCAACTGCATCGTTGCCCCCAAATCTTCTTCGTCTTCTACTATAATCTAAAATAGCCTCTTTTAACTTTTCGGGGGTAAAATCTGGAAGGTGAACATCACTATATAAATACTCTGCATATACCATCTGCCAAGGCAACAAACCGGATGTTCTTTGTTCGCCTGATGTCCTAATAAACAAATCTGGGTTTGGATATGGTTGGTTGTGGGTATCAAGGTATTTTTCAAATGTAACTTCATCAATATTTTTTAGTCCATCATCAATGACTTTTTGGATTGCTCTGACAATTTCGCTTCTACCTCCGTAATCAACAGCTAAATTATAGATATGATTCTTTTTATATTTTGCAGTCTCAGATTCAATTTTAACCAGCATTTTTCTAATATCTTCTGGGAGCCTATCTTTGCGGCCAAGATGCACCAAAGCAACTTTATCTTTGTGAAATTCTTTTTCTTTTTCTTTTAGCGCTTTACGAAATAGATCCATAATTGCATCAATTTCTTCTTTTGGTCTGTCCCAATTTTCAGTTGACCATGCCCAAACTGTAAAGGTATGTACTCCCAAATCTCTTACAGATTTTGCCAATTTCTCAATTGCCAAATAGCCATTGTAGTGGCCCTCCCAAGGTTTTAACCCCCTAGCCCTTGCCCATCTCCTGTTACCATCCAAAATCATTGCAACATGATTTGGAATTACAGTGTCTTTTGGAAGTTTAATGGTAGTTTCAGACATGTGAGAATAATTATACCACTTTTACAAATTTGACAACTAATATTATCTATTATAAACTGCAGGTAATGAAAAATCTTACCTACAGTATAAATAAACTACCCCAAACAATATTTACTACTAGAGAAATAGCCATAATTTTATCTGAAACAAATCCTGATATTGTTAAATCTAAAATTAATTACTATGTTAAAAGGGGTGAATTGTTTTCAATCAAGCGTGGAATTTATAGCAAAGATGAAACTTTTAACGAATGTGAGTTAGCAACTAAACTTTATACCCCATCATACGTAAGTTTTGAGACAATTTTGGCTAGACACGGAATAGTATTTCAATATGATAGCCGTGTCCACTGCGCCAGCTATGTAACAAGAGAATTGAAAGTTAAAGATGTAAAAATTTATTATAAAAGTATAAAACGAGAAATTTTATCTAACCCAATGGGAATTATATATACAAACTACTACCCCGAGGCAACCGCAGAAAGAGCATTTTTAGATACGATATATGTTTTTGGCAAAAGACATTTTGATAATTTAAGTCCAATAGATTTTGAAAAATGTCAAAACATGCTTTCTGTCTATGAAGGTACTATAACTAAAAAGGATTTAAAAAAATATGCTAGATATTACTAAACACAGAGAAATAATGCTTGACGCCCTTAAAACAATTTTTAAAGACAGTTTGCTGGGTCCAATTTTAGGATTTAAAGGCGGAACATTACTTTATATTCAATACAATTTAAATCGTTTTAGCGTTGACCTTGATTTTGACCTTCTTGATCCTAAAAAAGAAGATTTAGTTTTACCCCGTCTTAAGAAAGTACTTAAAAATATAGGCACATTAGTAGAACAATCAAACAAAAGATTTACATTATTTACACTACTTAATTATGGCAAGGGTCAAAGAAATTTAAAAATTGAAATTAGTAAAAGAAACTTGGGAAACAAATATAAAGTATCAAATTATTTAGGTATACCTATCCAAACCATGCTTGAGGAGGATATTTTTGCAAATAAACTGGTTGCACTAACTACACGAAAAGAACCAGTCAACAGAGATGTCTTTGATACTTGGTTTTTACTTAAAAATCATTGGGATATAAATTGGAATATTGTTAAAAATAGAACTGGACTAGAGAAAAAAGAATATGTAGAAAAGTGTATTAACTATCTTGAAAATTGGCCACTTAAAAATGATGTTCTTAATGGTTTGGGAGAACTTGTTGATAATAAAACCAAATTTTTTATAAAAAAAGATTTAATAAAAGACACCATTTTCTACCTCAAGGCAAATTTTTTAAGTTAAGAAAACTTACTTGGAGTTGAGAACTGTTTTTTTTGATGTTTAAACATTTGCGCGCGCATTTGCATGCTATGTTTAAACCTCACCAGTCCTCAACTCTTTTGAACAATTATCTCACTTTTTTCATTGCCCCCTTTGTAGAGTGTGCCAACGGCTTCGGCATAGTGGTACTGACGAGAACCCAGCCCGGGAAACGTAGAGGTTTGATTGATCCTCTCTGCCATTGATAGGTACGATTGTTCGAATCGTAACCAAATTCACCCACCAGCTTGATCATCCGCCCATTCAATGCACGGGTGTTGAACAGCTTGGCTTCTTCAACCGCGAGCTCAACATCTACTTTCTGTTTCGTACTCAAAGCAGCTTTCATTACAAACTCCTTATTTTAATTTCCGCTTCAATGTGCGATTCCGTTGCTTTACGGTACAGGTATTATAGGTTATTAGATTATTGCATTGCAAGTTTAGTTAATATATACTACCGATGTGATAGGGAAAGAAACAGAACACCGAGGATTTAGCGTAAATTATGGTGCAAATCCTAAAGATGCCAACTTTTCAAAAATTGGTGAATTTGAGTTGATTGGAACAGATAGATATCAATGGCAAGTAAGTGATAATGGTAAAATTATGCGAGTATTAATTATTAAAGGTGAAACCTTAGCTCCAAAACCTTTATTCAGACACAGGGGTGCACAATAAAATTAACCCGGTTTATATTTCGCGAGTGTTTCTCTGTATTTTTTTTCACTTACCACCTTTCCGCCAATATAATATATTCCTCCTTCATTCCACATCTCAGGCATCTGACCTTCTGCTTTAACTAATGAATTCTCCCCCCCCCGAGAATGCAGTCCCCGTTTGTGATTTGGATTAATTATTGTATTTGGTAAAGCTGCCTTATTTACTTCTGCCGATTCTACTTTATTATCTGCCATGCCCGGTATTTTATAAAAACAATTATTTATTTGTCAAGAGTTGTGTCATAACTATATAATACCCCTTGTGGTTACTAAAACTTTAGAAAAAACTAAAAAACTTGTTTGGCCTGTTATTGATTCTTATTTAAAAGACCCCGTTTATCCTAAACAATTTTCTTTAAAGAAAAAATATCATAAAGAGACAGATTTTTTTTGGAAAATCAACAGAATTTACCCTGAAAGAAAAGGCAAATATTTAAGACCAAGCCTTGTACTTTTAACAAGTAATGCATTGGGTCATAATTCTAAAAAGGCTATCTTAACCGCAGCTACCATGCAAATGTCGCAAGAATGGATTTTAATTCACGATGATGTGGAAGATAAATCCGATTATCGACGCGATAAACCAACACTTCAAAAATTATACGGCAATGAATTAGCCATCAACGCTGGCGATGCGCTTCATATAATCATGTGGAAAATGATTTCAGACATAAATAATCCCAAAATAGCTCAAGAATTTTATACCATGATATTGAGGACAGCTCTTGGTCAGGCTGTTGAACAAATATGGACAAATTCAAAAAAGAAACAGGATCAAGATAATTTTATTTATATAATTGACAGTAAAGCTGGCTACTATACCATTGCAGGGCCCATGAGGTTAGGTGCTGTATTGGCAGGTGCTACCACAAAACAAATTGAATTAATAACAAATTTTGGTCTTCACTTGGGTCGATGTTTTCAATTAGTTGACGATATATTAGATTACAAGCAAGATATAAAAGAAGGCAAGGCAACAATTGCCAACACAAAAGGCCTTAAATTTGCAAAGGAATTGGCAAAAAAAGAAAAGGAAATTGCCAGAGAAATTTTTGAAAGAGACTTAAAATTTCTCTCCCAAAATCCGGCACGAAAACAGCTTGCCGAGCTTATTGATTTTATTTTGGAAAGAGAATATTAAAATGACGGCCAGAAAACGAGGTTTGATATAACCACAAAATGTATAGTATAAAGATGTACATATAAATTAGGTGTATAATAATTTACATGTTTACATGAAAGGTTTTGATTGGGATGATGGAAATAGAAGAATTCAATGCCAAAAGACCAACTCTTTAAATTTAACTCACTTTACAAAAAATATTTTTCTCCCCTTACCCGCTTTGTGTTTAAAAAAATTGGCAGTAATCCTGATATTGCTGAAGTGGTAATTGCAGAAACTTTTGAGGCTGCCTGGGTTGGTTATAAAACTTTTAAGCACAAATCATCATTTTTTACATGGCTTTGTAGAATTGCCCTCAATAAAATTGCAGACTATTACAAAGATCAAATAAACAGGCGTTCACATATTGTTGTTCCAACACTTAAACAACTCTCTCAAATAGAATCAAAAGATGTCGCAATAGATGAAAAAATGGCACTTGATGAATTAAGACAAAATGTAAACAAAACATTAGGATTATTACCCCAAAATATCAGACAACTTCTCTGGCTTAAATATTGGAGGGATTTATCACACAAAGAAATCTCGATAATTTTGAAGATCACTCCTCGTGCGGTTGAAGGAAGGCTTTATAGAGCCAAAAAGATGTTTTCTCTATTTTTCAATAACACTAAAGGTTGAATCATACTTTTTTCTTTTTATCTTTGATATAAAAACTATCCAAGGAAATTTTGGGAATGCATTAAATACTCTTTTTACTCTTATCCAAAAATTAAACGGCTCGGATATTATTCTCCAAACCCATTCAAGCCCAAATTTTTCCATCCATTTTGGCGGAAGTTTTGCGTTTCCTGATATAAAATTAAAAGTGCCCCCTACTGCCATTGCACCCCTTGCCCTAAGGTAAAAAAAGTTTCTTAAAATCCATTTTTCCTGTTTAGGTGGGACCAAGGCTACAAAAACCAAATCGGGCTCAAATAATTTAATATCTCCTAATATCTTTTTATGTAACAATCTATCTCTTTCTGTAACAGGTCTGCAGTTTTTATCGTAAATTGGAAATTCTTTATTTGTCTTAAAAAAAATATTTTTGTATTTTTGCTTTAGCACCTCAATCGCTTTAACTTGTTCGCCATGCTCTCCTCCAAAAAAATAAACTTTTAATTTTTTCTCATTGGCGATTTTTATAATGTCCAAAAATAATTCACGGCCCTTTATGACAGGAAGTTCTTTTGTAAGCCATTCCTTATTATTAAATATTGACATTCCAACTTTTAATCCTTGCAAAAATAGTTTTGGGATTCTTAAAATTCCGTCTTCAAAATCTGGTAAAACATCAAGATATTTATGTGCCATCGAAAGACCAATGCCGTCAGCAATTGAAACATCGGACTTAAAAATTGCTTTTTTCAAAAGCCAATCTCTCATCGCCATCAAAACAATTTCAGGATTTGGAGTAACGATATAGAATCTTTCTTTAGTCTTTAGCCTCATACGCACAAAATTTAGCACTTCCTGCCTTGAAGTGCTATTCACCTTGATTCCCATGATATGTCCGTGTTTTGGGCCTCTTTTTGCCATATTTTTAGTGATTTTTAACTAAAAATTTTACTTTAAGTTCATACTTTCAATGTTAAATTGATCAAATTTTATAAAAATTTTCTCCGCAATTGACTTAATTTTGTAACTCACGACTTATGACTTATGACTAAATTACTATATACCAAGTCACCAGTCCACAATCCAAAGTAATTAGCTACTTCTGTACAATTTATGTCATCAATTCCTGAACTTAATTTTTATGACTTATCCTCAAATTATTCACACTTAATTTTAAAATTCTATTTAAAATTATAGGCTTTATGTTTTATAATTTATTATTTAAAATTGATTTAAAATTTGTAATTTAAGATTTAAAATTAACCGCATCACCCTTTAGTTGTAACTGCCCTTTTCCATAGTTCTATGTTTTCTAAAACTAATCCTGTACCCCGCACCACACATAAAAGTGGTTCATCGGCTAAATGTGCCGGAACACCGGTTTCTTCAGTTAATAATATATTTAGATTTCTAAGCGATGCTGTTCCCCCACTCATTACAATCCCTTTATCTATTATATCAGCCGCAAGTTCCGGTGGAGTATCCTCTAAAACTGCCTTAACAACGCCAACAATTTGTAGAAGCACTGGTTTTATCGCCTCGGTAACTTCAGATGAAATAACCGTAACGCTTCTGGGAAGACCAAAAACCAAGTCTCTGCCCGATATCTCAAGTTTTTCTTCTTTTGCAAGTTTTGTCGCTGAGCCTATTTTTAATTTGATATCTTCTGCAGTGGTATCACCTATTACAAGGTTATGCTTTTTTTTGAGGTGATTTATAATTGCCTCATCAATTTTTGTTCCTGCAACGCGCACTGATTTGTGAATAACCACGCCACCAAGTGAAAGTACAGCGGCCTCAGTTGATCCCCCACCACTATCTACTATCATGTGTCCAGAAGGTGCTGAAACAGGAATACCTGCTCCAATTGCTGCAGCCAATGGCTCGTCAATCAAATAGGCATGTGCGGCTCCTGCTGATATAGCAGCATCAAGCGCCGCCCTTCTTTCAACCTGCGTGCATCCTGCAGGAACGCATATCATTACATTTGGCTTTAAAAAAGACCCCCTTTTTAGAGCTCTACCTATAAAATATCTAAGCATGGTCTCTGTCGCCGAATAATCGGCAATTACCCCATCTCTCATTGGTCTTGTGGCAATTAAGGTTTCAGGTGTCCTGCCTAGCATTTTTTTGGCTTCATCTCCAACAGCCACAATTTTATTGTCATCAACTGAAGCGGCAACAACGGTGGGCTCATTGGCAACTATGCCTTCGCCAGCAACCCAAACAAGGGTATTGGCTGTGCCTAAATCTATTGCAATATTTTTTCTTTGAAACATAATATCCTCGTATTATAGTATAATATAACTTATGACTAAACTAAGAGTTTTTGTTTTGTTTTTAACTTTTTTGATTGTTGGTGTTGGCGGTTATTTTGTATCACTTTTAGCTAGGGGGTATCGTTTTGACAAGGCTAATTACAAATTTAGCCCAAATGGAATTTTAGTTGCCAAATCAAATCCTGATGGTGCTTCAGTTTATATTGATGGAAAATTAGAAGGAGCAACTAACTCAAATCTCAGACTTGCACCCAAATTTTATGATATAGAAATTAAAAAAGATGGACATCTGCCATGGAATAAAAGAATTTCAATTAAGAAAGAGGAAGTAACTCAAATCACTGCAGAACTATTTAAAACTGCGCCATCTCTATCGCCCGTAACATTTGATGGTGCTATTAATCCAGTGATTTCTCCTGATATGACAAAAATTGCCTACATTAGTGATAAAAGTTTATGGGTTCTTTCAGTGTCCAGTCTTCCAATTGGTTTTCCAAATGAACCCAAAAAAATAACTGATAATGTCGATGAACAATCAACTTATTCATTCTCTCCAAATTCAAGGCAGATTCTCCTTGAGACAAAGACTGCAAGTTATTTACTAGATGCGTCGAACTTTACTCACCAATCAGAAAAAGTTAATGTAGAAAACACCAAAGTTAAACTTCTAAAATTATGGAATGATGAGCAAGTTGCATTAAATGAACCCAAATTTAGACTTGTTCCCTCTGAAATTTCGGATGTTCTAAAAAGAAAGTCCTCCAAATTCATATTTTCTCCTGATGAAAATATGGTTTTATATACCGCAAGCTCTTCAGCTAGAATAAGCGAAGGGCTAATTCCTCCACTTCCAGGATCATCAACCCAAAAGGAAGAAAGAGAAATTAAGGAGGGAAAAACTTATGTTTATGATATAAAAGAAGATAAAAACTTTTTGATTTCAGACAATAACACACCAATTTATTGGTTACCTTCATCTAGGCATTTATTAAACCCAACTGAGGAAAAGATCATAATTATGGATTATGATGGAACAAATAAACAAACAGTTTTCTCAGGAGGTTATATTTTCCCCTTTGCCTTTCCGTATGTTAATGTAAGCAAACTCTTGATACTTACAAATCTAGGCTCCAATTCTTCGATTACCAATTTATATTCACTCTCGATTAAATAATGGTAAAATAAAGCCATGTCCCAATAGTTCAACGGATAGAACGAAGGAATCCTAATCCTTTGATCTAGGTTCAATTCCTAGTTGGGACACAACAAGACGGGAATTAGCGCAGTTGGTAGCGCGCAGCGTTCGGGACGCTGAGGCCAGAGGTTCGAATCCTCTATTCCCGACCATATCGAATTTCTCAAATTAAATCTTTTTTACTCATTATTTGCGCAAACTATACTATCTGGGTCAACTCCTGGTGCATCTGACCATACTGGCAATTTAGACCGATCAAAATAACCAATTATGGTCCCATCCGACGAGTGAATCGTTCCACCACCTATGTCCACATAGATATCACTATCCGGCCCAACTACAGTTGACGCACCAACTAATGTGTGAGGTGCTTCATCAGAATACTCACCTATCCTAACACATTCTCTTCCACCATTCGTAGGATCAGGAACAACCTCATATAAAACAACTTTCTTGGGAATACGCGTATAGGCCTTATAACCGCTCTCAAATTCCGAACTCAAAGCCGATGTTGGGTTTAAAATCTCTTTTTGCACCTCTTCACCGGTTACGGCCGTAATTGTGCTCTCAACACCTTGCCATAACATTAAACCCACAAAGGTAAATATTCCCGCTCCAGCCATCCATGTTCCTCTATCTACCATTTGCCGATAGTTTAAACCCAATAGATTAAAATTTCAATTTTTTACTTCATCATCACTATATATGAGGCACTCTGTGGCACTTTGATATTCAAAAATTTCATCTACATTAAAAATAAGCCCCATTTCTTTTTGGGCCGATTCTTCCGAATCTGAAGCATGGATAATATTTTGTGAACCACTCATTCCAAAATCACCTCTAATTGAACCGGCTTCTGCCTCTCTTGCTTTTGTAATACCTACAATTTTTCTAACAGCAGTAATTGCATCAAGACCCTCCCAAACCATTGCAACAACAGGAGTCCATTCCATAAAACTCTTTAAATCTTTAAAAAAATCTTTATCTTTGTGATGAACATACCAATTTTCAAGAATTTCATCCGTTAAACGAATCATTTTAATACCAATTAATTTTAATCCCTTTCTTTCAAACCTATGCATTATCTCTCCAACCAAACCCCTCTGAAGCCCATCTGGTTTGATTAAAACAATTGTTCTTTGCATCATGTTATTTTATAATTTTACTAAACTCCTCATCATTATCACAAGGGCCGATTATGGCAAGGTTTAATCTTTCGGGTACAAATAGCCTTTTTGCCTCAAACATAACATCTTCCATTTTCACTTGATCAATTTTTTTAAACACTTCATCTGGGGTCTTAATTTCGGGACTAAATAGGGCCTGATCTGTGAAAAAAGATGTTACATCTCTTGTATCTTCTAAGGCTAGTGCTAAATGGCCCTTCAAAAACTCTTTTGCCTTTGCCAATTCTCGACTTGTGACTTGTGACTTTTGACTTGCTATTTTATAATGTTGTTCTAGTATTATTTTTACAGCCTCTGACGCTTTTTTAACATCAAGCCCCGCATATGTACCCATGTAACCAACGTCTTCATATCTATCCATTGAAGTTCTAACGGAATAAGCCAAACCCCTTCTCTCCCTTACTTCCAAGAAAAGTCTTGATGACATTCCACCACCCAAAATTGTAGCCAAAAGTGTTTGGGCATATTTTTTCTCATAATTTTTACCATCGGCCATAAAACCCAGTATCACATGTGTTTGTTCTTTCCTTTTGTCGTGTAATTTTATTTGGGGTTTCGCTTGACTCGTCAAAAACAGTTTGTTGGTTACGAGTGATAAACCACGAGTTGATAGGTCTGAAAAATATTTTTTTGTTAGTTTTCCAATAGCTTTTTCATCGAAACTTCCTACAATTGATATAATAATATTTTCAGTATAGTAATAGTTCTTTCTATAACTTAAGAGGTCATTTTTTGACATATTCTGGACTGTTTTTTCCGTCCCAGCTATATCCATCCCCAATGTGCTACCGGAGTAAATAAGTTCTTCAAATATATCTCCAATTTTCATCATTGGAGTATCTTCATACATTCTAATTTCCTCAATTATTGTCCCCTTTTCTCTTTCGATTTCTTCTTTATCTAAAATTGGATTTATAACCATGTCCGACAAAACATCAAGGGCTGTTTCTATATCTTGACCTCTACATTTAATATAGAAATTTGTATATTCCTTTGAAGTTCTTGCATTAAGTTCTCCTCCAATTGAGTCGATTGTCTCACTAATTGACTTAGCGGTTGGCCTTTTTTTACTTCCTTTAAAAAGCATGTGTTCCAAAAAATGGCTTATTCCATTATTTTGAGTGGTTTCATTTCTGCTTCCAGTTTTAACCCACACGGTTACAGTCACGGAAGACAAACTTTCCATCGGAACAGTTAAAAGCCTTAATCCCCCCTTGAGTTTTTGAATATTATAGTTCATATTTTACTTATGAATATTAATGCAATCTTTAGGTCAATTGCAACACGAATTTCCTATCTTGCAGGTAGTCCTTATACTTTTATTACTGCAATTGTTTTAATTATTCTCTGGGCGACTACGGGCAAATACTTTGGATATTCAAATACTTGGCAACTAGCCATAAACACACTAACCACAATTGTTACTTTTTTAATGGTCTTTTTGATTCAAAATACGCAAAATAGAGATTCAAAAGCTATTCACTTAAAATTAGATGAACTAATCAAGGGTGTCAAAGGTGCAAGAGATAAAATTATTAACATAGAAGACCTGCCTGATGAGGTAATAGATGAGATACATAATGAATTTCAAAAACTTCAAATGAAATATGAGATCAAAATCAAAGAAAAATCAGCTGATACCAGCCAAATCAGGAACTTATTTTCCCATTTTTTCAAAACATTAGGCAAAAATTAAAAATCACATTTTTAGGGGAGATTCGATACCAAGCAGTTTAAAGCCTGATTTTAAAACCATACCCACTTTTTCGGTTAGCATAATTCTAAAATCTAATCCTAATATCCTATTTTTGGCATAAAAAGTATTAAACTTACTGGCCAAATCATATAAATAATTGCAAAGTAAATTAGGAGAATAATTTAGCGCAGAATTTTCCACAATTTCAGGAAATTTAACCAAACTTCTCAAAATTGCAGTTTCTTCGTTATTTAATTTCAAATTTTTTGATAATTGATAATTGACAACTGATAATTTAGCCAAGATGCTGTTGCATCTGGCTATTGCATATTGTATGTATGGTCCACTGTTCCCTTCTAAAGATATGCTTTCCTGCAAATCAAATGCAATCTCTTGCGTAAGTCCATGCTTTAAAAATGAATATTTAACTGCCCCAACTGCAACCTGTTCTGCTATTTTTTCATCAATTTTGTACTTTTCAAGTATTTCTTGCTTTGCTTGATCCAAGACATCTTCTCCCAAAATAACATTTCCTGTTCTCGAGCTCATTTTACCCTTTTTGAGTTTCACCCAACCGTAAGGCACATGCACTTCTCTCCCTTTTGTGTCGGGTTGTATATACTCTAAAGCCTTAAATACTACCTTGAAATATTCTGTCTGTTCTGGTCCAACTGTATGAATTATTTTTTCTGGCTGATATTCTTTAAATTGCAGTTCAGCTAAACCTAAATCTTTAGCTTCGTATGTAGGAACCCCCTTCCCAGATATAAAAACTCTATCATGAAGTCCATATTTTGAACCCTCAAAAATAATAGCCCCATCACTTTCTACTAAAATACCCTTATTTACAGCTTCAAGAGCAATCTCCTTACCTCTATCTGCCGTTTCACTTTCAAAATATAGTCTATCAAATTTTGTATATACTCTTTTATATATTGAATCAAAATAATCTAAACTCCATTTTCTTGTTGTTTCATATAACTTGTTAATTTCTGCATCGCTCTTGTCATATATTTTTTTGTTAATATTCCCAACCACTTCTTTCGCCTCATTACTCTCTTCAAATTTTGTGGCACCAATTGCATATACCTTGCCTAAATATTCTGCTCTTTTTTTAACATCTTTAGGATCTTCAAATCCGCTTAATTGTATCCCATATACCGCCTTAGCAATATGAAGCCCCACATCACCCTGATAATTGGCCCTAATTACCATAGCCCCTATTGCTTCATGGAGCCTTGATAAACATTCTCCAGTTGTTATGTTTCTTAAATGTCCTATATGGAATGCTTTGTGAGTATTAGGGTGAGCAAACTCAAACATTATTTTTTTACTACTGGCTTTGTTTGTTTTTCCAAATTCACCATCAATCTGTATCAAATTATCAATCAATACATCATTTTTAACATAAAAGTTGATAAATTTTCCAACAACTTTTGCTGTAATAGGTAAACTAGTATTAGAATTTATTTTTTCAGTAATTTTATTAGGATCTATTTTTTTATCTTTTAAAGCAAGATTAGTTGAATAATCACCATAATCAAGGTTTGTGGGAGTTTCAAGAGAAAGATCCTCAATCCCAGTTATCTCTTTCAGAGCTTTAATTATATTATTTTTAATCATAACTTGATTATATCTCAACTTCAAACCAAAATCCCGTTGTAATTATTATTATTAATTAGACTTGGCTATGGATCGTCTACAAGCGGATATAAAAATCTATTACTTCAATTCTCAAAATATCCTATAACTTGCAAATGTCTATATTATCTTATAAAATATGCCTATATGAAAAATGAAAATGGTTTTTTTGCAGCAATAGTAGTAAGTAAAAGATTTAGAGATGGAGTACTAAACCCACAAACAAGACTACAAACTGCTCAGGGGGGGTACTTAGATGAAGACTTTGGGGTTGAGCAAGTAGATAAAGAAATTTTTGAGGAGATTGAGATTGTTGAAAACATGACAGAATTTGCTCAAAAATACAGGAAAATAAAGTCTTCTAAGCAAAAATAATTTTAATATGCCAGACAGACAACTTTGCTTCAGATGTATTGAAAAAGATAAATGTGAACTATTTCAAAAATGGCAGGAACTACTTGAACTAACTGAAGCGGCTCGTCAAGAATTGAGGAATAGAGCTGACAAATCAAAAACTGAAACTGAAGAAGTTGAGGCAATTGAAGAACGGGACAACATCAGTCAAGAATACTGGAAGGTAAGAAATATATTACGCCAGGAAGCAATTATTAGAGGTTGCCAAACTGTTTTAGAAAAAATGCAATAATTTTTTACCAAATTTTTTCTCCATCGGTTGTCACAATCACATCCCCCACTTGATCAGTTCTTAAAATTTTAGCATTTACTGTTTTTAGCATTTGTAATATTTCATCATGTGGGTGTCCATATCTATTATTTTTACCAACACTAATGACTGCAATTTTAGGTTCAAGTACTTTTAACAACTTTTCGCTTAAACCATTCTTACTTCCATGGTGATTTACTTTGATATAGTTTACTTTTCCTATTTTTCGATTACTAGAGATATTATCACTAACTTTGTTTTCTACATCCCCAACAAATATAGCTTTGAAATTAAGATAATTCAAAACTGCAACTATTGAATAATCATTTGTTTTGTTTGCAACAAAGTCCTCTGTTGGATGAACTATGTCTAAATACATCATTCCTACCCTAATTTGAGTGTTAATGGTTGGGTGAATAATCTGTACCCCGCCACCCCCCACCATATTTTTTAGCACTTCGACATATTGATTGCTAAATTTGGGATTGTCTAAATCGTTCGTCAAAAAGTTTTCTATTTTATAGTTTTTAAAGACATCGACTACTCCAGCCACATGATCTTTATCTGAATGAGTCAATATAACCAGTTCAATTGTCCTATCAAAAAATGGCATATACTTCCCTAAACAATATAAAACGTTTCCATCAGGTCCACCATCAATCAAAATTTGTCTAGTATTTTTTTGAATTAAAATTGCGTCTCCTTGTCCCACATCACAGGCAATAATCTGCAATTTATTATCAATTGAAAAAACACTAATCCAAATTGAGATGGCTATCAAAAATAAAAACATTATTATTTTTTGCATAAATTTCTAACTACTCTAATTATTCTAATTTCTAATTTCTAAAAATTTTAGGTTAATTAGAACTTAGGTTAATTATTTGCACGAACCAATATGTTAATGGATATAGTGCAAACAGTATCAATCTACCTACTAATGGTACAACTAGCCCAACAATTCCTGCCATCATTCCAAGGCTCATTATATATGGGATGGTCCATAATATAAGCGCGTTTATGACTGGAGATAATATATTAAACTGTCCAAATGTGGCAAAAATTATCGGAGCCACACCAATTTGAGCAGCAATCGATGTCGTCAATCCTTCCTTAAGTAACTTCGGTAACCTAGGTAACTTAAGTAACCTATCTATTTTTGTCTGAAACAACATCAATGATGTCGTTGCCACAAATGAAAGTATAAAGCCTAGATCAGTAATCCACATTGGTTTTATGATTAACATTAATGTAGATGTATACAGTAAGATACGCCATGTATCAATTAATCTACCTCTGATTTGACCAAACATTACAATAACACCCATTATGCTTGCCCGAACTATCGGCGCATCAAACCCCGAAAGGAATACATATACCACAATTCCCGCAATTGTTATGAAAATTGCAATTTTACGCCTAAAATAATATGTGAATGTACCTATTAAAAATGAGGCCAACATTGTTACATTTGTTCCTGAAGCGACAACTACATGAGCCGTACCTGTTTTGCGTAAAGCATCCCAAAAACTCTCTGGCATTTGCTTTGACCCGATCGTTATTCCTGCAATTAAAGATGAATAAGGTTCTGGAATAGATGACTTATAAAAACTTATTATTTTTTCTCTTAAGAGATATATTAGTTTTTGATTCGTTTCGAGTTTTTGAATTTTTGGATTTTTGAGTTTTTTATTATCGACTATACCAACAATTTCTACCCTATCACCATATATTATCTCGGGATATCTTGGTAAATAAATTTTAAGACCATAAAGCTTAATATATTGTGAATTGGAATATCTTATCGGTTCTGTTAAAAGTGTTGTTGTGATTTTTATTGTATCGCCGTTTTGAAATTTAGGAAGTGACAAAACATATCGAAGAAATAACAGTCCAATAAATATAAATAAAATTACATAGTTAATAAGTTTCATTAGTTGCGAGTGACGAGTTACGAGTTTTAAAACCCGACACCCGTAACCCGTAACCAACTAACTTGTTTTAATAAACTGAAATTTCATTTTTGATTTTGTCAAAAGTTTTTTGGGGAATTATTTTTCTATTTACCAATTCCTCTAAACTTGAGTAATTTCTTCCTTCAATTATCTTTTGGGCGTAAACAGGGCCAATTCCTACTAGGCTTTCCAACTCTTCTTGGCTTGCAGTGTTAATATTTATAAGCTCAGAATCATTTGCCAAAACGGAAGAAGACACCCCTTTTATTTCCTGACTACCTCCATTTTTCTTGGCACTCTCTACTTCTGATTGCGAATAGATATATATCTTTTGACCATCTGACAACTTACTTGCCCTATTAATATTTTTTGTTACCCATTCCCTGTCTGCATCTCCTGAAAGACCACCGCAAGCCACAAGCAAGTCATCAACTCTTGATAAATTTGGGAGTTTGTAAACACCGGGTTTTTCAACACTGCCTGCAATTTCAACTGTTATCTCTTCATTTTTCTGATCTTGATCGGTATTTATTATTTCTATGCTGTTTTGGCTCTCAAACACTCCACTTTTAAATAAAAAAACACCAATCCCAATTAAAATAAGTCCTAAAAGCATAAAGGCAACAAATTTTTGACTAGACAACGAAGTTAATAAGTTTATTGGGGACGAATATTTCTTTTTTAATTCTTCCACTTTCTATCCATTTTGCTACTTTTTTGTTCTTTTTTGCAAGTGTCTTAACTCGTAACTCATCACTCGCAATCTGAGTTGGAACTGTAATCTGTCCTCTCAATTTCCCGTTTACTTGTACTGCGATATTCATTTCATTCGAAACTAAATATTTTTCATCATATTCTGGCCACTCGGAAGCATGTACAGATCCCTTTTGCTTCAATACATTTTGCCACAATTCTTCTGCTATATGTGGCGCAAATGGAGCTAGTAATTGAGCAAGTATGCCCAATTTGTGAACAGTGATCTGTGAACTATGAACAGTTAGCACATTCACGAATTCCATAATTTTGGCAATGGCAGTATTAAATTTGTAATTTTCAATATCTTCTGTCACAGACTTAACGGTTTTATGTAATTTATAATTTATCTCATTATTTGATAATTGAGAATTCCTGCCTGCACAAGCAGGATTAATTGGTAATTGAAAAAGCCGCCAGACTTTTTTTAAGAATCTATTAGCACCTTCAACGCCCGTCAAATTCCACACCTTAACTACATCAAATGGCCCCATAAACATCTCGTAGACCCTTAAAGTATCAGCTCCAAACTTTGGAATAATGTCATCAGGAGTAACCACATTACCCCACCTTTTACTCATCTTTCTTGAGTCTGGCCCCAAAATCCAGCCCGGAGCGCGAAGTTTTAAAAACGGTTCATCTCCCAAGGATTTATCAACAAGCCCCTCATCATGCATAAATTTCCAGAAAAATCTTGCAAACAAAAGGTGCTGAACTACATGGCCACCACCCACATATTCATCAACTGGCAACCATTTTTTTGATGCTTCGACAGAAACAATTTTATTATTATTTTTTGGGTCAACAAATCTTACAAAATACCATGACGAATCAACATAAGTATCCATTGTATCAACTTCTCTTTTTGCCTTTTTGCCACAAATTGGGCATTTTGCACCTTCCTGAAATGTTTTTGAGCTTGCATTAGGACTTTTTCCTCTTGGATTATAGTCAACATCGTTAGGAAGTGTTACGGGAAGCTCCTCAAATTTCACTGCCTGCCAATCATGATCTTTACAGTAAACCATAGGAATAGGACAGCCCCAATATCTTTGCCTAGAAACAAGCCAGTCTCTAAGATGATAATTAACTTTAGGCTCGCCTATTAATTTTTTAGTGTAGGGTTTTTTGACGATTTTAATTTTGTTTTTCTTGGCAAAAACTAAATCTCTCTCATCATATGCCGGAACGCCCATTATTGCGCCTGTTCCGTAATCCAGCATTACATAACTAGCCTCCCAGACTGGAATTTTTTCATCTGTAGCTGGATTTGTGACATATCTACCTGTAAATTTGTCACTCTCCCCCGCAACCGCTATAAAAGTAGCACTATTTACTGTTTCAGGCCTTGTTGTAAAAACCTCAATGTCATCAAATTTTATTATTCTGCCTTCAGACCTACCTATCCAATTTTTTTGCTGCAGTTTAACCTCCTCTGGCCAATTAATTCCATCAAGGCCTGATATTAATCTATCTGCATAATCAGTAATTTTTAGAAACCATTGATTTAATTCTTTTTGAATTACTGGGGTATCACATCTTTCGCATTTACCATCAACAACTTGTTCATTTGCTAAAACTGTTTCGTCTTTAGGACACCAATTGACAGGGGCCTTTTTCTTATAGGCCAAACCTTTTTGCCACATTTTTATAAAGATTGTCTGTGTCCATTTATAAAATTCTGGACTTGAAGTATCAATTTCATAATCCCAGTCATATGAAAGACCTGATACATCAAGTTGTTTTTTAAATATTTTTATATTGTCATGGGTTGATTTGTCAGGGTGAATTCCTGTTTTTATAGCATAGTTTTCTGCAGGTAAACCAAAGGCGTCCCACCCCATCGGATGAAGCACATCATAACCCCTCATCCTATAAAATCTTGATAATATGTCTGTTGCGACATAACCTTCTAGATGGCCAACATGCATGGTAGCCCCAGATGGATATGGAAACATGTCAAGAATATACTTTTTCTTTTTGGGATTTTTTGAAGTTTTATATATCTCCTCTTTTTCCCAAACTTCCCGCCACTTCGCTTCTATTTTTTTATGGTCATATATCATCTTATTTGATATTCTACTCCATTTTAATTAAACTGAAAACATGCTCTACATCTTAGCTTTAATCATTATTTTATACACAGCTTCACATTTTCTTTTCAAGAAAAATGAAGTTTTTTTAAAAGTTCGTAAATATGTTGATATTGCAACAATTCTAGTTACTACAATTTTAGCTATCGCTTGGATTGAAATTTTTAATTATTCTTTTTTATTTTTTATTTACTTTTTGATTTCTCTTTTA
The DNA here is from genome assembly GCA_020061305.1 of Candidatus Woesebacteria bacterium. Classification (GTDB taxonomy): domain Bacteria; phylum Patescibacteriota; class Microgenomatia; order UBA8517; family UBA8517; genus DYGS01. The sequence goes on from JAGUYM010000001.1 coordinate 38,436, forward strand.
ATAATTATTTATCTAGTCACCCGTATAAGAACACTTGAAACAAAAAAACAAAAGGCAGAGGAAGTAATCAAAGAATTAAAGACAGAAGAAAAAGTTTTGGAAAACGAAATAACTATACTGAAAGATGAGAAAAATTAAGTGCTTTGTTTTTTATCTTACTGCATTAACACTGTTCATCGTTCACTGTTCATCGTTCACTGTTTCTGCCCAAGAACGCATTGAATCCCCCAATTACCGCATAATTTTTCCCAATTTAAATTCAGGGGCAGGAATCCCGTCATCAAGTAGTTATATTTTGGATTCCACATTGGGTCAGACCGCTCCCGGTCCTTATTCTTCAAGTGGTTACAGAGTAAAAGCAGGTTTTCAATATGTACACTCAATAATTCCTTTTTCATTTTCAATTTCAGATGTTGCAATAAATTTTGGAACACTTGCTCCAAATACCCCCATCACCGATTCCTCAACCATTACAATTTCAGCAGGGGGTGCAGGTGGATATCAAGTTAAAGCATCAGAAAATAATCCCTTAAAAACTTTTGACGGAGCAAATACAATTCCCGACACACTTTGTGACACAACCTGTTCAGAAATTCTGGCTGCATCTTGGACATCCAGCACAAAATATGGTTTTGGATTTAATATGAGTGGAGATGATATTCCTGCCGACTTTACATCCACAGATTATTTTCGTCAGTTTGCAGACAGAAGCCTTGGCGAATCACCATCTATCATCATGAGCTCAAACAATATAGGTAGAAGTAGAACGGCAACTATTACCTACAAGGTAAATACCTCTAATTTACAGCCTGCGGGAACATATCGGAATATAATAACTTTCAGTGCTATTCCTAGTTACTGAAAATGAATTCTATATTCTAACTAAATTTTAAATCAATGAATAAATTACAAATAACAAATTTACAAAACAAAACAAAGCTGATTTTTGTCCTATTATTATCTTCAATATTCGCCACCCCAAAGGGGCAAGCTTTGCTTACTAGCTATTCGCTATTAGCTAAACAAATTTACGCTCAAGAAGCGATAAATTTGTCTGTTACCCCCCCTCTCTTTGAATTAACAATTGCTCCCGACAAAGAAGTTAGGCAGATTTTTTCACTAATCAATTCAGGATCAGATGTCTATATCACTCCCAAAATTGTTTATTTTGTTCCTAGTGATGAATTTGGAAATGTAGAAATTACTGATACAAAGTCTCCCGATTGGATAAAATATGACAATTCAAAAGTATTCTTAAAACAAGATGCAAAATTAGATTTAAATGTTGTATTTTTTCCACCTCCAGACCTTCCCGAAACAGATCATTTTTTAACTATTGTTTTTGAGGCTGAAAATGATAATTTGGATACAAATGACAATTTAGACGAATTAGACGAAAATAAAAATTCGTCAGAATACACAACCCAAATTGCATCAAATATACTAGTTACTGTATCAAAAGATGGCAATCCTAAAAAGGCAGCTGAGATTATTAAGTTTTCTACAGTTAAAATAGCCGACTCATTGCTCACCCCCGTTTCCTATGAACTCGTTATTAAAAATGTTGGCAATTCATTTTGGAAACCAAATGGAAAAATTGTAACAAACAATCAGACCCTAAAACTTGCTCCTCAAAACATACTCTCAAATTATTCAAGAAAAATATCCTGCATTGAGGCCGAAACACTTGTCCCCTGCAAGTTAGATGGCAAACCATTCATTGGTTTAGTCAAGGCAAATTTAGAATTTACAACTGACGAAGACCCAAAATTATACAGGGCTGAGGTTAAAACTTTCGTATTTCCTTTTTCAGTTTTGGTCATATTCTCCGCTTCATTATTGACATTATTACGCTACAAGTTCATATTTAAATTATGGAGAAGAAGAGACTAGTTTTATTGTGTGCCGCAATTTTGTTGTTGTCTTTAGCATACAATCTTCATGTTAAAAAATTAAAAGTTAAATCGGCAAACTTTACATCAGCATCGGCAACTCTTTCAAACGCAAGGCTCTCTTATAAAGCCAGTGTTTCTTCTGGCACATCGGGAACATCTGTGGTTAATATCGACAGTGATTCCGCAGACGATGATACAAACCACCTTTTTCCCAAAGATACCGTTTGTTTTGTGAACTCAGCTGAATCTGGTTGTATTGGAAATACTACTTATACCGTAGCCAACATTGTTGATACAGACACTTTTAATACAACAGGGGCTTTGGCAGATACTCTGGCCACAACCGACTTTGTAGTAGCCACCCAATCAGGAACACTTACGATTGCATTTACAACTGTAACAGAAATTCCAATCGGAGGAGATATTTTGGTCACAATACCGGCAGTGGATACAACAGGAAAAACAAATGATGGAATACCGGATACAGCTGCTTCAATAGCCACAAATGGATTTGATATCGGGGCCATGGCAAGTGGAGACATATCAATTACCGGTTGCACACCCGCAGACTGGGGATCAGCCACGCTAACGGCAGGAACAGCGTCAACTGACCACACAATTCAATTTACCAGAGCAACAACAGCATGCGCCGCGGGAACGGCAATTACCATAACAATTGATTCAAGTCCAGGCTTAATAAATCCGGCTCCCTATACCTCTCATACAAGGGGTCAGGCAGATGCGTACAATATCAATATTAAATCAAGAGATGGTGGGGATAACACCTTGGATCAATCTGATGTAGCTGTGGCACCTGTTGAGGGTGTTTTGATCTCTGCTACCGTTGATGAAACCCTCTCATTTACTGTTGCAGGTATCACAGCAGATACAGGAACATATTGCGGCATAACAAGAACGGCATCAACACCTGATACCACTGCAACATCAGTTCCTTGGGGTACACTTTCTTCAACTTATGCAGCTGCAACACACAATACTCAGCAGACATTAACAGTATCGACAAATGCTGATGGAGGCTACAGTATCTATTTTGAAGAAAATGACCAAATGGGTAAAGATGGCGTTGCTTGTGCTGGAAATGGCGGAGAATCCGTAAACTGTATTCAAGATACAGTTTGTGACGGTACAGGATGCACAGAGTCCACTTTAAGGGATTGGGGTGCAGACCCATCGAGCTATGTGGGATTAGGTTATTCAATGGATGACCAATCGGGAACAGATGCGGTGTTTGAATATAATGATTCAAGTGCCACATTTAATGCAAAGCAAATTGCGGATACAGCGGCAGGTGAAACAAGGCAAGCGATAATGACAAATACGGGGCCGGTTGATAGTAGTAGTAGCGCAGTTTGTTTCAGAATTGATATCACAGGTACACAACCAGCAGGATATTATTATAATAAAGTGAAATATACGGCTGTTCCCATTTTCTAAAGAAAGTAAATCTAAATTATAAGTTTTAAAACAATGATAAAATTAAAACAAATTTTAAAATCACAAAAAGTCTTTGTTTTTGTTGCTTTATTGTTTTCACTATTCACTGTTCACTATTCACTGTTCACTTGGAATATCTTTGCCCAGCAAAGTATCCCATTAGTTGTTGCTCCTGCCCGTCAAACTGTAGCAATTGACCCAGGAAAAACCGAGAATCTTTTGATTAAGTTTTTCAATGAATCAAATACTCCAATGTCGGGTACAATTAAAGCGGTCAATTTTTATGTTGCAGGTAAAAATGGTGCTCCAATTTTAATGGAAGACAGTCCCAATTCTTTAGTTAAACTCCCCTACGACAGAGTAGTAATCCCTGCAGGAGAAGTTTTAAGAGTTAATTTCAAAGTCGAAGTCCCAGAAAATGCCACCCCGGGAGGTAGTTATGCCGCAATAATTTTTGAGCAGACTGGCCAGCTTCCTACTCCACAGACTGAGGATGAAGCCGCCTCATCAGTTTCACCCAGAGTTGTTGGACTTGTCTCAATTAGGATAAACGGGCCTGTTTTTGAATCGGCCTTTGCTGATGTTTTTAGATTGCCTAAATTTATGGAATTCGGCCCAATTCCCCTTTATATTGAAATATTAAACAAAGGGGGTTATCACATAACACCCAAGGGTCAGATAACTTTAACCGATTGGTTTGGAAGAGAAGTTGAAAGAAAAACACTTAAGGACAAAAATATTTTTCCCGGAGCTAAGAGGGTTTATGAAGAAAAATTGGGAACAACCTGGATGTTTGGAAAGTATAAGTTAGATTTGGTGGCAGCTTATGGCGAATCAGGTAAAGCCATCACCGCGTCACAATATATTTGGGTTGTACCTGTCACTGCAATTATTGCAACCATTCTTTCAATACTAATCATCATTCTCGTAATTTATCTAATAAACACAAGGATAAAGGCCAAACAGGTTGCACTTGAGACAAAACTTGAACAAGAAATCACAGAATTGGAAGCCCTAAAAAATAAATTTAAGGATAAACTACCAAAGTAAATTGTAGACTGATAAGACTAGGATTTATTAATTCTTTTAATTCTGACTGTAGTGCGTTTTAGGGCTAGCATTAATAAAATTATGACTAATATCAGCTCTAAAAATATAACTGTCAGAATTTTATTTTGTGAGATTAAATTACCCAGATCTTGATAGAAGTCTTTTATTGCCCCCACTACTGAAAACTGGAGCGTTGTACTTTTGGCAGATAAGTCTTCGCCATATTTTCCAAAAGCATAAATTCTATAGTCAGATTGATTTGATGTTGGAAGCCCTATTGTAAACTCTCCCTTTTGATCTGACTTAGTTTTAATGACAGGAAATGTGTATGCGCTTACCTCTTTAATTAAAGACAAATTATTACTTGTGGTTTTTGAAACATATATTGAAACTTCTATATTGGGACTTGTTTTACCTACTGCAAAGCCATTATTACCCACAACAATTCTATTTGAATTAAGTGAAATTGTTGGCGAAAGTAAAATTGGGCCAACCTCCAATGGTATCGTCCTGTCAACAGGAAGGGCAGGAATACATGATGGCTGAGTAATCCTATTTTCTTGGTCTTGGGCATAAACACAAAGCTCAGGATATTTTGATGTGTGAGAATAAATTCCTTCAAATCTAAAATATCCACTTTGATTGGATTTGATGCTTTCAGATACACCAATTCCCTTCAAATTAATCACAGAATCAGGCGGACCAAACCCATAAATTGATAGTGCCCTTTCAGAAAATTTTCTTGGAAGAGTCGGGCTTGGCTTAGGTATAACCGATGGAAGTGCGCTTGCAGTTACTACCTGTCCAATAGTTGCATCAATAGTTACATCTGGGGCAGTTGTTTCCATATTAGTCAAAAACCACTTTTACTTTGCCCAATGGAAGGTCATCTAAATAACTATCCAAATTATACGTTCCCACCACTTCAGAACTAATATCAAAAATTGCTTTACCTGTTTCATCTGTTGTGTCTTGTATCGGATTAATGTAAACATTATCTAAACTTTTTAGTATAATCTTCTTGCCAAAAACTCCCCTTCCCGAATCATCAAGCAAAAAGACTGTTACCCTTATGAGGTCACCTCCGGCTTTTGCTCTTACAGGCGAAGCAAAAAGATAGGAATTGTTAATTGACACCAACCTATCAACTACAGGGGCGTCAGCTCTTGGTGTTATTGAGGTTCTATATCTTATGTAGTAGACTAGGAGTACAAGCACTATTAAAAGCAGTACTACTACAGCACTCAAAAGGAAATAATTAGGTTTTTCAACAATCCTTTCTTCCATAATAAAATATTATTCATATTTTCGGCAAAAAACAATAGCAAAAAGCGACTAGCAAACAATAACGATAAGTGATAATTATAAACCCATAATATCAGCTCCAAATTCAAAATTCTAAACTATAAATTCTAAAAAATTACTTAAAAAATAAATTCAAAATACTAAATTAGATAACATTAAACGCAGAAAACTGCGGAGTTAATACAGCTAAAAATATCTCCGCATATTACCGCATTCTGCTCTATTTTGTTGTTCTAGGCTCAAAAAATTCGAGCCTATATATGTTAATATAATAATTATAACTGCTACAAATGTTATAAATTGTTATATTAACGCAACTAAATTTTCATGCGGTAATTATTCTATAAGATATATGAAATATCTGACTGATGTCTTTAGACTTTGGACTATTTTTAGGCTCTTGACAAGCCTGTGCGGTATATTACTATTAGTATATATCGGTATAATGTGTATAACTTGAAGCTAATATAAATTTGCGGAAAATGAACAAACTCAAACTAATACAAAACTTTTTAAGATATTTGTCACAAAAAGGAATCTCTCCTAAGTCCTTAAAATTTTATAAATCTGATATTGCAAGTTTTTTGGCTTGGGCCAAGAATGAAAAAATAAATAAGAACTTAATTAAAAGATATATTGAATCCCAAAAACTTATTACTCCTCCGGCTACCATAAACAGACGACTTTCAACTCTAAGGAGTTTTGCCAATTTTATCCAAAGTGATTTTATGAACGGCATCGAGAATGTTGGATTTGCACAAGCCACAAGTCAAAAGTTCCAAGTCACAAGAAATGCTCCGTACAGAGGATTCCAAGAATGGATATTACTTAAGACTTCTGACTTACGACTTCAGACTTTTTTTTCTAAGCTGTTCTTTTCTAGACCTAATTGGTACAAAAGGTATCACTCATACCCACTGGCCAATTATATCCATCTGGCCATTTTAGTTCTTTTTATGTCGATATCCGGTTATGGCCTTTATGACCAAGTTATAAAAACATCATCACAAACTTTTGCTTTTCCGTCTGCTCTTACCCGTCCAAATAGATATCTTTCTTTCCAAGGAAGGCTAACAGACAATCTAGGAAATCCTACAACCACTGCTACAAATATGGTCTTTAAGCTCTATGATGCAAGTACTGCTGGAAGTGAGCTTTGGACATCTGGAACATGTTCCATAACTCCAGATCAAGATGGTATTTTTTCGATCATACTGGGTTCTGGTTGTGGAACTGAAATTACATCCACCGTTTTTAGTGAGAATGCAGGCGTTTGGTTGGGTGTTACAGTTGGTGCAGATGCAGAAGCAACACCAAGAATTCAAATCGCAACTGTTGCATACGCCCTAAATTCTGAGACTTTGCAAGGTTTTCCGGCAGGAACCGGAGTGTCAACAATTCCCTATATTGACTCAACCGGAAAACTGGCAATCGCTGCGGCCTCTCCAACACTTGAATCAACATCAGGAACTTTTGCAGTTAAAGGACAAGCATTAACCATCTCAACGGCAGACACTACAAATGGTTCAATCACTATCAATCCCGATGGAACTGGTACACTTGATTTAACTTTTGAGGGCCCAGCAGCGGGTGGTGGAGCAAATGGATTTGTAAATGCAACCAATGCCAACATAACATCAGGTGCATTATATGGCGGAACTGTAGCATCAGCCGCAACTGGTTATAATTTTATAGATTTTCAAAGTGGAGTCTCTCCTACTTCTAAATTTAGTGTTCAAGATGATGGAGATATTGTTACTGCAGGAGATCTAACATTA
>JAGUYM010000007.1 GCA_020061305.1 Candidatus Woesebacteria bacterium
GGAGCGGGTGAGCAGAATTGAACTGCCTACTCATCCTTGGGAAGGATGTATTTTACCGGTAAACTACACCCGCCTACATTTCGTTTTGACTGTAGGTTTCGCCTACCGACATATTATACCACTACCTTGGTAGCACCAAAATGTTTCCAGAATGAATTAGGTTAGGGTGAATAAGATTATTTGCCTTTGCAATTTCCAACCATTTATAACCATCTCCATATGCTCTCACAGCGATATCCCAAAGATTATCTCCCTTTTGTACTTCATAAGTTGATGAGTCAATTGTATTGGTTTTATCCGCTGTTTCGTCATCCAAATTAGGAATAACCAGTTCTTGTCCTTCTTCAATGATACTTGCGTTTGCTAGTTTATTTTCTGTGGCTATATCAACCCATTTAAAACCGTCTCCGTAATATTTAACTGCTATATTCCAAAGGTTTTCGTCTTTTTCTACCCTGTGTGTTTTTTGTGTAGCTTCAATAGAATTGGTTTCTGTTAATAATTCTTCCGGTATTTTTCCTGTCGAATTTTTAATAAACTTTACAGCAAGACTAGCTACAGTTATTAAAACCAAAATTCCCAAAAAAAGAGAAATAGAGGATTCATTTAGTTTTATAATTTTTAATGTTTTTTTAAGATTTAAATTCAATGCTATCACCCCAATTTCTTCAGGGCAGAAGTATATGAAACAATTTAGAGGAATTTGAATTTGAAGTCAAGAGGAAATTAGTCTAAAATACATTAGTTTACAATGTGGGGTCGTGGTGTAATTGGTTAACACATCTCCCTGTCACGGAGAAGACTTGCGAGTTCGAGTCTCGTCGATCCCGCTTTGTAAATTCAGGTCTACACATTTTAGTCAGAGTATTTTTTAGTTAGTTTTAGACCTTTTTCGTACTTTCTCCCTAAAACATCAATTGTTAGTATCTCGTGTTCTGTTGGAGTTGCCGTTAAAAATTGAGGAGTCCCAATGTGTGTTTCTGTACGATTTATTATCTGAACAAGATCATCTTGTTTGCCAGTATCCTGCCCAATTACAACTCCACAGTTATTACAAATCACAACAGATAAACCTCCTCCGAGATTTCAGTTAAACCCTCTTTTCTTATTATCATTTGGGTATTATAGTTGATTAATGTCGAAATATAAAAAATTTCAAAAAGATAAAAATAATAATGGGGTGGATGATAGGCTTGACTTAATTACAAACATTTGTGCGGTTGTATTGCCTTTTACTACCATTGATCAACTTTATATTATTTACATAAATAAACAAACTGTGGGTGTATCTTCAATTACTTGGCTTCTTTATGGACTTTTATCTATCCCTTTACTTGTTTACTCCATAAAAAGAAAAGAAGTTCCAATGATAATTTTAAATGGTTTATGGGTTATTGTTGACTTTGCAGTCTGGTTTGGTGTTGTGCTATATTCATAGTTAGATGACAAATGTAGAGGTTGCTGAATTATTGAGACAGGTAGCGTCTGCATATCAATACAAAGATGAATCTAAATATAAATTTCAAATAATCGCGTATAACCGTGCAGCAGATTCTATTGAGCATGCAACTTCTGAACTTAAAGACCTTTGGGATGATGGAAAATTAGACGAAATTCCTTCAATTGGTTCTTCAATCGCCTCACATTTAGATGAACTTTTTAAAACTGGTAAATCAAAACATTTTGATGAGATCATGAATGGAATTCCTAAAGAAGCATTTGTTTTAATGGCATTACCTAAGGTTGGTCTTAAAACAGCATTAAAAATGTTAAATGAGTTGCCAAAATCCGAAATTAAAAAACACTTAGATCAAGCCATAAAGCTTAAGGCTAAAAACTTAAGACATTTATTGCCTTATGCCGAAAAACTAGCGTATGAGGTTGTAGAATGGCTTAAGGCCTGTGGATTGGTTGAAAAAATAGATGTATTGGGGTCACTTCGTAGAAAAACGGCAACAGTAGGGGATATAGATATACTGGTTTCGCCAAAGAACTCCAAAAACCAAGAACTTCAAAAATCAAAATTAATAGAGCATTTTACAAAATACCCCAAAACACAAAAAATAATAGAGGCTGGAACAAAAACAGCGTCAATTTTGCTTCCTAATAATGTTCAAGTTGATATTTTGGTTACTGACCTCAACGCCTATGGTAACGCTCTCCAACACTTTACAGGTAGCAAATTTCATAATATTGCCCTGCGTGAACACTCACTTAAAAAGGGTTGGAGCATGAATGAATTTAGATTAAAACCAACTAAGAACGAAAAGATAAGAGCTAAGAGATTTAGAACAGAAAAAGAACTTTATGAATTTTTGGACTTGAGATATATAGAGCCGGAATTAAGAGAAGATCTGGGAGAAATAGAAGCTTCAAAAAACAATACTTTACCAAATCTTGTTAAATTGGAGGATATCAAAGGTGATTTACAAATACATAGTAACTTTGATATTGAAACAAGCCATGACTTGGGGGTAAGTAGTATGGAGGAAATAGTAAAGAGGGGTGAGGAATTAGGATATGAATATATTGCCTTTACTGAACACAACCCAAGTAAAAAGAACCATGATGCTAAACGGATAATAGAATTACTCAAATTAAAGAGTGAAAAGATTCGTGAAAAAGATTGGGGTATTAAAGTATTCAATAGTTTAGAGATAGATATAAATAAAGATGGCAGTTTGCCAGTTCCAGACAAAGGTTTAGAACTTTTAGACTTCGCGTTAGTTTCCATTCATGGGGTTTTTGACCTTCCTCGCTCTGCTCAAACAGAACGAGTTTTAAATGCTCTCAATCATCCCAAAGTTAAAATATTCGCTCACCCTACTGCAAGAAAAATTAATGAAAGAGAAGGCGTGGAACTTGATTGGGAAAAGATATTTGATTTTTGTCTTAAAAACAATAAGTGGATAGAAATAAATGCTGATCCGATGAGGCTTGATTTACCGGATGTTTTAGTCAGGGATGCTGTGAAAAAAGGTGTGAAATTAACAATTGGAACAGACACTCATGAGGTATCAATGATGGATAATATGAAATATGGGGTATATGTGGCGAGAAGAGGATGGTGTGAAGATAAAAATATAATAAATACGCTTCCCTTTATTGACCTGATTAACCTAATTACTAATTGACCTAAATTGGGATTTGGTAATTGGAATTTGTTTAGAATAATTAGTACAATTAGAATTAGAATAATTAGAAATTATTGAAGGGTGGTGATAATGAAATGAATATTTTATACATATTATTGGCAATAGGAGCGATTTTGATTGGTTGGGTAATTTCTCAATACAATTTTTTTGTATCAAGTAAAGCAAGAATTAAAGCTTCGATTCAAGAGATTGGAAATCAACTTAAAAGGCAGGCAGACCTTATTCCAAATCTTGAAGCTTCAGTCAAAGGATACTTAAAGCATGAAAAGGGAATACTGGAAATGCTTTCAGAAGCTCGCAAGCTTGTTTCTAAGGGACAAGATGCTTCGAAACAAATTGGTCAAGCTTTGTCTGGTTTAAAAATAGTAGTTGAGAGTAATCCTGAACTTAAAGCAAACACTGTTGTTGAAAACTTAATGGGGGAACTTAGAGACACAGCAGACAAGGTAATGTATGCAAGAAGACTGATGATTGACTTAACTGCAGATTACAATGTTAAAAGGGCAACTTTTCCAACAAATTTAGTAGCACAGATGTTTAAGTTTGATGAACTAAAAGGCTTGGAAACTGAAGAAGGTGGCGACTTTTTAAAAGTAACTGCAACTGAAATGAAAAGTACTAAAATTAATCTTTAATTAATTTATGCTTAAGTAAGCCTGTGATATGCAAAATATATATGAGGTGCAACAGAGTAATAAGATAAAAAGCGGTGTTATTACTGCTTTGTTTCTGGTATTTTCTTTTATTGCTATTTATATATTGGGTCAAGCGTTCGGATATTACATGGGCTATGATGTTGGAGGCCTGGGTTATATAGGGATTGCATTTATAGTTTCAGGAATTTCTACATTTATAAGTTATTACAATTCAGACAAAATAGTTCTTTCAATTTCTGGGGCAAGGCCAGCAAATAAAGAAGAAGATAAAATATTTAAACAAGTTGGGGAGAATTTATCAATTGGAACCGGTCTACCTCTACCTAAACTTTATGTCATTGAAGATACTGCTCCAAATGCTTTTGCAACAGGGAGAGATCCGGAACACGCAGTGGTTTGTGTTACATCCGGTTTACTTTCAAAACTAAATAGAAGTGAACTTGAAGCAGTTGTGGCCCATGAGATGGGGCATATCAAAAATTATGATATAAGGCTTATGAGTATCGTTTCTGTGATGGTTGGTTTAGTCGCACTTTTGGCTGATTGGCTTTTACATATTGGAATGAGGACAAGAGGAAGGAGGGATGAGTCGGGTAATGCGGGAGCGATAATCGTGGTATTGGGGGTAATTTTTGCTTTAATTTCCCCAATTATTGCGACAATGATACAACTTGCAATTTCAAGAAGGAGAGAATTTTTTGCAGATAGTGAAGCAGTGATGTTTACCAGAAACCCTCAGGGGCTAATAAATGCACTTACTAAAATATCAAATGACCATGAACCATTGGAAGCTGCAAATAAAGCAACAGCTCATTTGTATATAGTTACTCCTTTTAAAGACAAAGTCAGGTCCTCAGTGGGGATGTTTGCAAATTTGTTTAATACTCACCCACCAATTAAAGAAAGAATTCAAGCCCTTCAAAAAATGAGTTAAACAAAGTATTATATGGATATGGCTAAATTAACTAAGGGTGATGTCTTGCACGTCGCGAGACTTTCGAATTTGAATTTAACAGAAGATGAATTGGAGATGTTTACGCTACAACTTTCAAAAATAGTTGATTTTTTTAGTGAACTATCTGAAATTGATACAACAAATATTAAACCAACCAGTCAAACTACAGGACTTATAAATATATTAAGAGATGATATGGTAATGAGTGACAGGATGTTAACACAGAACGAAGCTTTATCTGGAACTGACAACACATATAATGGCATGTTTAGGGTTCCAAAAGTACTTAAAAACAAGATTTAGGATGCAAGATTTAAGATTTATGACTAACAACAATATACCATTAACAATTAAGGAGACACAGGAAGGATTGAAAGCTAAAAAGTTTTTGGCCGTTGAATTGGTTGATGCTTATTTGGAAAGAATTAAAAAGTTTAATCCTGAGTATAATATATTTTTGACAATTACAGAGGAAGAGGCTTACAAGAAAGCCAGAGAGTTAGATAAAGTGGGATTGTATGATAAACCTTTGTCTGGAGTTACAGCTTCATATAAAGATATATTCCTTACTAAAAATATTAGAACTACAGCTGCTTCTAAAATATTAGATAATTATATTCCTGCTTACAGTGCAACAAGTGTCAAAAAAATTGAAGATGCTGGGGCAATACCACTTGGAAAACTCAATTGCGACGCCTTTGCGCATGGAGCATCTGGAGAGAATTCAGATTATGGTTCAACTAAAAATCCTTGGAACAAAGAATTTGTTCCAGGCGGATCATCTAGTGGATCTGCTGCTGCATTGGCTGCTGGAATGTCTTTGGTTTCATTGGGTAGTGATACTGGAGGTTCTACTAGACAACCTGCCAATTTTTGCAATTTAGTCGGTTTAAAGCCTACACGAGGTGTGATATCGAGATATGGTGTTATAGCTATGAGTTCATCAATTGACACAGTTGGAACATTTACACATACAGTAGATGATATGGAAATAATGTTTGATGTTTTAAAGGGAGAAGATGGCTTTGATGGAATTGTTAAAAATTTTGAAAAGCCACAAATTAAAGAAGAGTTTAAATTAGGTATTGCAAAAGAATTTTTTAAAGAGGGTCTAGATAGAGAGGTTGAGGAAATGATTGAGGGTGTTAGAAAAACCTTTGAAAGTATAAATATTGAAATTGTCGATATAAGCTTACCTCATACTAAATATGCAGTTCCTATTTATTATATAATTCAACCTGCAGAAGTATCAAGTAATTTAGGCAGATTTGATGGAATTAGATATGGGAACAATAGAGATCGTTTTGGAAGCGAAGCTAAAAGAAGAATAATGCTTGGAAGTTATGTTTTATCAAGTGGTTATTATGATGCCTATTTTGATAAGGCCCAAAGAGTACGGACAAAACTTATTGAAGATTTTAACTTGGCTTTCGAAAAAGTAGATGCCATTCTTTCCCCTGTATCTCCAACTCCACCATTTAAATTGGGCGAAAACACAAATGACCCACTGAAAATGTATTTGGAGGATGTATATACAGCATCAATTAATCTTGTTGGGGTTCCCTCACTTGCTTTACCTACTATGTTTTCTGAGGGTGGATTACCGATTGGGTTTCAATTAATTGGCCCCAATTTTTCTGAGCATAATTTATTTGAACTTGGAAGACGATATCATCAAGAAATAAATTACAAACCAAAAATTGCTTTATGAAATATACACCAATAATCGGACTAGAGGTTCATATAGAACCAAATACAAAATCAAAAATGTTTTGTGGATGCAGTCAAGATCATTTTGGCAAAAAGCCAAATACCAATACTTGCCCTATTTGCTTGGGACTTCCTGGGGCGTTGCCTTATGCAAACAAAGAAGCCATAAAAAAAACTATTTTACTAGGTCTTGCGTTGGGATCTGAAATTTCAAAATCAAGCAGATTTTACAGAAAGCATTATTTTTACCCTGACCTTCCTAAAAGCTATCAAACAAGCCAAAAAGAAAACCCGTTTTGTATAGGCGGTGAACTTCTTGGCAAAAAGATAAACCATATTCATCTAGAGGAAGATGCTGGTAAACTTATTCACGCTGATGATGGCTCACTTATTGATTTTAATCGTTCTGGATGTGCTTTAATCGAGCTTGTAACTGAGCCTGTTTTTCATTCTATTGATGAAGTTTTAAAATTCTTAAAAGAACTTCAACTAATTGCAAGATACTTGGATATCAGTTCTTGTGATATGGAAAAGGGAACTATGAGGCTAGAGGCAAACGTTTCTTTAGGCACTAGACAACAGGTACCGGGCAATGGGTTGCCCGATTACAAGGTAGAACTTAAAAACATAAATAGTTTCAGGTTCTTGGAAAAGGCAATTGAAGTAGAAATTAGGAGACAGGAGTTAGAGCTCAGTAAAGGCAGGGAGCCTATACAGGAAACGAGAGGATATGATGAAGCTAAAAAAACAACTTTTAGTCAAAGGTCTAAAGAAGAAGCTCATGATTACAGATACTTTCCAGAAGCTGATTTACCGCCTGTTGTGATAGATAGATCTATTATCTTAGATCTTAGATCTAAGATGGTGGAACTGCCACAACAAAAGAGGGAGAGATTTGAAGAACAATATAAAATTTCAAAAGAATTTATAGAGATTTTGGTAAGTGATAAAAAAAGAGCAGATTATTTTGAGGAAGTGGCAAAATTAGATAGCAACTACAAAACTATTGCTGATTTGATAGTTAACAAAAGATTTGACCAAAAATATCCTGAACCCGCTGGACTTGCGAGAGAAATTTATAACTTAAGCCACATGCAATATGCAACTGATACCGAAACTGCAGAAATAATATCAAAAGTAATTGCAGGTAATACTGATATAGTTACCAAATATAATAATGGACAGACTCAAGTATTGGGATTTTTAATTGGTCAAGTACAAAAATTGCTTAAAGGCACGGGTAACCCAAAACTTATTTCTAGATTATTGATTGAAAAACTTGAGAATGATCAAAAGTAGAAACTTCATTTATCTTTTTATCTCACAAATATTGTCACAGATGACAGTAAACATAATGAATTTTTTACTTTTAGCCCGACTTTTCAATTCAACAGGCTCTTCTATTGCCACATCCCTATTGTGGGTAAGTTATGCATTGCCAGCTATTTTTTTTGGTCCCATTGGGGCAGGAATTGTTGACCTTTTTGATAGAAGGAAAATACTAATATTTTCAAACCTAATCCAAGCTCTAATTGTTTTTATGTATATTTTTTCCCACAGTTATTCAATATTTTTACTCTTTGCTGTAGTAACTGGTTATTCTTTCATGAATCAATTTTATGTACCTGCAGAATCTGCAGCCTTACCATCGGTTGTTAACAAGAAAGTCTTAGCTAAAGCGAATAGTATTTTTTTTATAACACAACAACTAGCAGTTTTAATTGGGTTTGGCTTTGCAGGGATATTGGAAAAGCTGATTGGATTTAAAGGATCGCTAATTTTATGTTCAATATTTTTGTTTATGGCAACTACGAGCGTATACTTTTTACCAAAATTAACAGTAACATCTAAAGTTAAAATTGATTGGGAAAATGTATTGAACAATTTATTTTCCCATATTTTAGACGGTTATAGATTTATAAAACATAACGGAAACATTCTTTACCCACTAGGGCTATTGTTTGTCATCCAAGCGGGGCTTGCCGTAATTACCGCCAACTTACCACAATTTGCGAAAGAAATATTTAGCGTTTCATCTAACTATATTGGACTTTTAGTTGTAGTTCCTGCCGGAATTGGTGCATTATTTGGATCAATTTTCTTGAATAAAGTAGCTTTAAATAAAATTAGAAAAAAGAAAATAATTGAAACAGGCCTATTATTATTGGCTTTGTCATTATTAGTGTTGATTTTGGCACCTATTTATTTTTCATCAATAGCAGTTTTAATTTTAGGTGTTGGATTTGCATTTATAAACATAACTACAATTACATATCTGCAGCAGGTTACGCCACTCTTTTTAAGAGGAAGAGTTTTTGGAAATTTGTGGTTTTTGGTTACAATTGCAAGTATTTTGCCCGTAATTTTTTCTGGGGTGGTGTCAGAATTTTTTGGAACAAAAACCTTATTAACAATAATCGCATTGGGTGCTATTCTAATTCTGAGTTGCTCAATAACTAAAGGTCAAAAATTTATAGAGGAAAAATTTTAAATATGGAAGAAAAAAGACACGATTATTGGACAAAATGGATTGAGAATAAATCTCCAGAAGAAATAGCAAAAATGTTGGCTGACATTGAGTATGAATCAGAACATGATGGCTTGACCGGATTATTAAATCGAAAAGGTTGGAATCGTCAATTGTCAAATTTTGAAGTCTTATCTGATCGAGAAGGTAAAGAACTAAGCTTTTTGATTATAGACATAAATGATTTCAAAAGAATTAATGATAGTTTTGGCCACAACGTTGGTGATGAAGTACTACAATTTGTGTCTAGAATTTTCAAATCGGTGGATCGCTCAAGTGATATTCAGGCAAGAATTGGTGGTGATGAGTTTGCGATTTTATTACCGTTTACAAATTTTGAAGAAGCCGAGAAATTAAAAGATAGAATAATACATAAAATGACAGAAGAAATTGATGAATTACCAGATAATAATAATTTAGTGAAAGTAAATCCTTCTGTATCAATTGGAACAGGAACAAGGAAACCTTATGGTGATAGTACGATTGCTATCAAACAAGCAGATGATAATATGTACACGATCAAAAGAAATAAATAATGACAAAATTTGTACATCTTCATAATCACACAGAGTATTCGCTTCTTGATGGGCTTTCTAGGATTAAGAAGTTGATTTCATATACCAAAGAACTTGGTATGAATGCAATTGCCATAACTGACCATGGCGTGATGTATGGAGCCATTGAATTTTATAAAGAAGCGAAAAAACAAGAAGTAAAGCCGATAATTGGAATGGAAGGTTATGTGACTGAAAGTTTTGATAAAAAAATTAAAGACAATTATCACATTACACTTCTGGCCAAAAATTACACAGGTTATAAAAATTTAATGAAATTGACTTCAATTGCAAATATCGAAGGTTTCTATTACAGACCTAGAATAACAAAAGAAATTTTAGAAAAATACAAAGAAGGTTTAATTTGCCTTTCTGGTTGCCCTAAGGCTGAAATCCCACAGCTTATTATTAATGAAGAATATGACAAAGCAAAAATATTGACCACTTGGTACGCAGATACTTTTAAAGAAGATTTTTATTTAGAAATCCAAAGACACAATGATGATGAAATTTTGACCAAAATAACCGATCCTGAGATTAAAGATCATATGGCTAAAGTGGCAATGAATTCCAAGCTTTTTCAAACTGGAGTTATTAAATTAAGTAGAGAATTGGGAATACCGATGGTTGCCACAAATGACAACCACTATATTAAAAAAGAAGATGCCTTGGCTCAAGATGCATTGGTCTGCATAGCAACTGGCAAAAATATGAGCGACACCAAAAGACTTCGCTATATAGATAATCCTGATTTTTATGTTAAATCCCCTGAAGAAATGGAAAGGAATTTTTTAGATTTACCTGATGCCATTGAAAATAGCGTAAAGATAGCCGAAAAATGTGAACTTGAAATACCAATTGGCTCATGGTTTTTCCCTAAATTTAATTTGCCAGAAGGTAAGAGTGATAAAGAATATTTGGAGGAATTGGCTTGGGAAAAATTACCACAAAGGGTCGAAAAAATTACTTCAGAATTGAAAGAAAGATTAAAATATGAGCTTGAGATTATAAACACCAAAGGTTATGCTCCATATTTTTTGATAGTTATGGACATGGTTAATTGGGCGAATAGAAACGGGGTTATTACAAATACCAGGGGGTCGGCCGCTGGAAGTCTTGTGTCATATGTTTTAGGTATTACTACAGTTAACCCGATTACTTATAATCTTCCTTTTGAGCGATTTTTAAACCCATATAGACCTTCTCCTCCCGATATTGATTTTGATATTTCTGACAATAGAAGGGATGAGGTTATAAGATATATCGCCAAAACTTATGGTGAAGAAAAAACTGCCCAAATTTGTACATTTGGAAGAATGTTAACCAAGGCTAGCGTTCGTGATATTGCAAGAGTAATGGGTTATCCTTATGCAGTTGGAGATAAAATTGCAAAACTTATTCCAGAAGGCTCGCAGGGTTTCCCTATGACTTTTGAAAGGGCTCTTGAAGAAGCACCTGAACTTAAGAATGCCTATAATAATGACCCAGATGCAAAAAAGATTATTGATTTAGCAAAAAACATTGAGGGCAATGCCAGGCATTTATCAGTTCATGCCGCGGGAGTAGTTGTTTCTCCATCTGAACTAACTGACTTTGCTCCTATCCAAAAGGAGCCTAAGGGAGAAAAGATTGTTACTCAATATGAAATGCATGCTTGTGAGGATGTGGGCTTGATCAAGTTTGATGTTCTTGGAATTAGAAATTTATCAATTTTGGGTGAGTCCATCAAAATAGTGAAGAAAACAAAAAGTATTGAAATTGATCTTCATAAAATTCCACTTGATGATAAAAAAACTTTTGACATGCTTTCTCGCGGTGAAACAATGGGAACATTTCAATTATCGGGGGGTGGTATGACAAAGTTTTTAAAGGACTTAAAGCCTAGTAGGGTTGAAGATTTAATGGCAATGGTCGCGCTTTATAGGCCTGGGCCAATGGCTGTAATTCCGGAATATATTGAAAGAAAAAATAATCCTAAACTAATCAAATACTTAGATCCTAGAATGGAAAAATTTTTAGATAAATCATACGGCCTTTTGGTTTATCAAGACGATTTATTGTTTTGTGCATTAGAGCTGGCAGGATATAGTTGGGAGGAGGTAGATAAATTTAGGAAAGCCGTGGGTAAAAAAATTCCTGAAGAAATGGCTGCTCAAAAGGAAAAGCTAACCAAGGGTTTAATCGCAAATGGGCAAACTAAAGAATTCGCAGAAAAATTGTGGAAATTATTTGAGCCATTTCAGGCGTATGGGTTTAATAAAGCACATGCGGCTTCATACGGAATGGTAGCCTACTACACTGCCTATATGAAAGCAAATTACCCTGTCGAATACATGACAGCTTTGATGACTGCGGAAAGTGGTGATAATGAAAAGGTGGCTCAAGCCGTAAATGAATGTAGAAGAATGGGGATAGCTGTTTTACCTCCCGATATAAACGAGTCGGGGCTTAATTTTACAATTGTAAATAGTAAAGATATCAGGTTTGGGCTTTCTGCTATTAAAAATGTAGGAAGTGTGGCGATAGAAGTTATATTGAAGGCAAGGAAGCAAGGTGAATTTAAGACGTTTTCAGATTTTATAAACAGAGTTGATGGTAGGAAAGTAAATAAAAAGGTCTTGGAAAGTTTAATTAAAGTTGGCGCAATGAAAAATTTTGGCAAAAGAACTGCATTGCTTTCAGCGATTGACTTGATAAAATCAAAACTTGGAAAGCCAAAAGAAAATAATGGTCAATCGGGTCTTTTTAGTGATGATGAAGCACAGAAAACTTCAGTATTAGTGAGTGATATTGACTTGATTGATAACACCCAGGACGAGTTTACAGACGAAGAGATTGAGAACTTTGAAAGAGAATTGTTGGGTTTTTCAATTTCAGCAAAACCTATTGATGAACTACTAATGCCATATAAAGATTTGGCAACTGCAACAATTTCAGAGATTGAAGCAGAGAAACATTTGGGAAAACTAATCAAACTTGTAGGGCTTATTAAGGAACCCAGAATAATATTTACAAAAAAGAACAACAGTGAAATGTCTTTTTGTAAACTTGAAGATACTACTGGTAGGGTTGACATGGTAATTTTCCCCAAAGTTTATATGGAATGCAAAAATCTCTTGTTAGATGGAAAAGTTGTGATTATAACTGGTAAAGTTGATCAAAGGGATGGAGAAATAAACATATTAGTTGAAAAAATAGAAGAGCCGGGTAAAAACACAAAGTATCAAATAGTAATTCCAGCAGATGTAACAAGAGAAAAGTTATTACAATTAAAAAAATTTTTTGAAGAAAACAGTGGAAATGATGAAATTAGTCTATATTTTGAAAAAGATGGAAAAGTGGTCATACCTAAACAGAAAGTAAGGTGGGGTGGAGAATTATCACTTCAAATTAATAAAATTTTAGAGTAAAATACCATTATGGCTTTAAGGATTAGACATAAAGAAGTAGAGTTTGGAGTTGGAGATTTGGTCAAAGTTTATCAAAGGATAAAAGAGGGTGAGAAGTCTCGTCTTGGATTTTTTGAAGGAATTGTGATAAAAATTTCAGGTGAACTTAACAGGAAAACTTTTACAGTAAGAAGAGTGGGGGAGGCTGGAGTTGGTATTGAAAAGATTTATCCTGTAAGCCTACCTACTGTTGAAAAAATTGAGATTGTAAAAAAAGGAGTTAGGGGTGTAAGAAGGTCAAAACTTTATTATATTCGTGAAAAATCTCCTAAGGAAATTGATTTAATTTACTCAAGATCAAAGAAAAGAGAACAGGCAAGGGTAGGACAGGTAGGAAAAGTAGTAAAGGTAAAGAAGGCGAAGAAATCTGCTTCAAAATAATCCAGCTTCTGTTATACTTATTCCATGTTAATTCTTGGTATTGATCCGGGGACTGCGACGACTGGTTATGGTCTGGTGCAAGTTACAAGTGACGGATTACGAGTTGTAAGTTGGGGACTTATTGAAACTGATAAAAATGGTTTGAAAGAAAATCGTCTAAATATTATTTATGAAAAGACGCTTGAACTTATAAATTTACATAAACCTGATTGTTTTGTAATTGAAAAAATATTCTTTGCAACAAATGCCAAGACGGCAATCGCCGTAGGCCAAGCACAAGGTGTACTGCTTTTGGCCGCTTCAAAATGTAGTGTTTCAGTTTTTGAATATGCTCCTGGAACAATTAAAAAAATGATTACAGGCTCAGGAAAATCTAATAAAAAGGAAGTTCAAAAACATGTAAAAAATATTTTGGGAAACAAAGTCAAAAGCGTAAAAGGTAAGAGGACACATTTTGATAATGAAGCAGATGCACTTGCCATTGCCTTAACTCACGCAATGACTATTAACAATGTTTAAACTTGGAACTGTTATAAATTTTTTTGAAAAGACGGGAGTTTGTGTCGTTGAATTAATTCAAGACATTGATATTAATTTTAAATTAAAGGCCATGCATGAATATAAAGATACGACTGATATTAGCATTGAATTTATACAAATCGGTTCTAAAAAGACAGATTTTGCTACAAAGGACCAAATAGTAATTATTAAATTTGATAAAGCTTTAAGAAAGGGAACAGAAATATACAAAAATGGTTAAATGGGAAGTGGCTGATGATTTACAGCTTGTAACAGAGGGATTAATAGAAAAACTTGATCTGGAATGGCTAAAATATGGGAGGTTGTTTTTTTACCGATCAACTGGAAGTAAAGCTAGAGCATACGCGAGAACCTGGGGTTTGCCTCGCCTTTGGCAAAGAAGCTTAAAAGTAGAGCCAGCTTATATCATTGAAGTTATTAGTGAACATTTTGACAAACTCTCCCAGAGAAAGCAGATTGAGGTAATTCTTCATGAGCTCTCTCATATCCCTAAAAATTTTTCTGGTAGTTTAACACCACACACAAGGTCAGGGCACAATAATTTCCTAAAGAAATTAAAGGGGATGATATCAAAACTTGATACCATTAAAGTATGAAAATAATTTTATTACATGGAGACGATACAAAAAAAAGCTATGAAAGGCTTACTAAGTTCATTAATGAGGCCAAAAAAAGAGGTTGGGAAATTGTTAATGATAAGATCGAAGATACAAGATCACTTTTTGATTTAGAAAAATTGATAATTATTAGAGATATTAAATTAGTTGATGAAAAAAGTATTAATTTAATAAATAAATTAGCTGGAACTTTGGTAATTTATTCAGAAAAAAGGTTGTCTCAAAATTTTCTTAAGATATTACCGAATGATGCAAAAATTGAAAAATTTGAGTTACCAATTTTAATTTGGAAGTTTTTGGACAATTTCAATATTAAATTATTTCATGAGCTTTTAAAAACAACTACACCTGAATATTTACTTGCCATGATTTCTTGGAAGTTAAAGAAAAATTACTTAAAAAACCAAAATGAAAAAACTGCCAGTCAAATACAAGAATTATCTGAGATTGATATAAAAGCAAAAACAACAGATAGTAATTTACTTGATTTACTTGATTTATTTCTGATTAAAAACTATTCTTGATATATAGATGAAACCTCTATCAAGCTTGACCAAAGAAGATATCAAAGATTTAAAGTTGGTTGTTTTTGATGTTGATGGAGTTACTATCAAAAAAGGGACTCAAATTCAGGAAATTAAAACTACTGATAAAACCAAATTTACGATTTCTACAAACAATTTAACTAAAGAGATGAAAGATGCCTTGTTTGAGCTTAAAAAGCATTTTTTTGTCGCTATTTGTAGTGGTCGAAGCAGTCTTTACTTAACCGATGTTTTTAATGATTTGCTTTGGGATAATTTTGCCTTAATTAGTGAAATTGGAATATTTACATTAAGAGACGGTGAACTCAAACAAAATAAAAAGTTTGATCGTCACTATCTGGAAAAAATGAAGCTTTTAAAAGCAGATATAAGTATGTTAGTGGGAGATAAACCCGAAATGGCTGATTTTGAATTAAAACAGTTTTTAATTACACTTCATGCTAGTTATGAAATTCCAGAAGTTTATGAAATTATGAAAAGACATGACCCGGAGGAAGAGTTTTATTGTTTATGGAATGGTGAGGCGTTTGATATCGCTCCTAAGATATTGGACAAAGGAGCTTCGATTAAGTTTTTGGCCAAAGAACTTGAAATTGGAATTCATCAAACAATGGCCAGTGGGAATGGTCCAAACGATAAATCAATGATAGATGCTGCAGGAATTGGGATAACTACCGATAAAAAGTCGGTAGAGGCAGATTATTATACTGAGGGTGACGAAGAGCTTGGTGGTTTTGAAATAATTAACAAACTCTTAGAATTAAAAAAATGAAAGACACTGGCAAATTTAAAATAGAACCCTATGTCATGAAAATAGAAAAGCCATGGGGATTTGAGTTGATTTTCTCTGATGGAACTTCTAAAGTGACAAGCAAAATACTTCACATAACAAGGGGTAGAAGATCAAGTCTTCAATATCACGAAATCAAAGAAGAAATACTTACACTTTTGAGCGGAGATGGTATTCTAGAATTAGAAGATCAAAATGGACAATTGCAAAAATTTAATATGGAACTAAGAAAAAGTTATATTATTGCGCCCAATCAGATTCATAGATTTTCTGCAGGAGCTGACGACTGTGAAATCATGGAATCTTCAACTCCAGAAGAAGGTAACACTGTAAGACTTGAAGATGACTACGGTCGCGGGACTGAAACAGATGATGATAGAAAAAGGGATAGAGAAAAACTCAATTGAATGATATAGTGAATATATGACAAATCTGCCCTTAGTTGTTGATTTTAAAAATATTGATAAGGATGACCTCTCTTTGGTTGGGGGGAAGGGCGCGAATCTTGGGGAAATGACTAAGGCGGGTTTCCCTGTTCCAAACGGCTTTGCAGTCACAGTGCCCTCGTATGAATTGTTTTTGAAGGAAAATGATATATCCAAAAAGATTTATGAAATTTTAGATCAAACTGATGTAGAAGACCCTAGCCAGCTCGAGCTGGCCTCTAAAGAAATTCAGAAAATTGTTTCAAGTGGAAAATTTCCGATACAAGTATTCAATGAGTTAAGGAAAGCTTACAGAAAGTTGTCTGGTCCTTTTAGCAAAGCTCTAGTGGCAGTTAGATCATCGGCAACGGCAGAGGATCTTCCTGGCATGAGCTTTGCCGGTCAGCAGGCGACATTTTTAAATATTAAAGGCGACAATAACTTACAAATTGCCGTTAGAGATTGTTGGGCATCTCTTTTTACCCCCCGTGCAATTTATTATAGAGTGCACAACAAAATTAGGCATGAAAAAGTGGGGATTTCAGTAATTGTACAAAAAATGATTCAAAGTGAAGTTTCAGGAATAATGTTTTCAATTGACCCTGTTACAAACCTTAAAGATAGAGTTGTTATCGATGCTGTTTGGGGATTGGGTGAAATGATAGTTCAGGGAGCATATGTTCCCGATCATTATGTTGTTCAAAAAGAGTCGTTTTCAATTCTTTCAAAAGAGGTGAACGACCAAAAAAAACAATTAATTAGAGTTGGAACTGTAACAAAAGAAGTAAATGTCTCCAGTAAAAATGTCGGCAAAATTAAACTTTCCGAAGACCAAATAATTAGTCTTGCAAAAATAGCCCAAAAACTTCAAGAGCATTATTACTATCCACAAGATATTGAGTGGGCCATGGAAAAAAACAAACTTTATATTGTCCAAACAAGGCCGATTACTACACTAGAAAAAGTCACAAGTCAGAAGTCACAAGTCACAAGTGAAAATACGGCACCTATCCTGAAGGGGATACCTGCCAGTCCGGGAATTGGAACAGGTAAGGTTGTGATTCTTAAGAGTCCAAAAGAAATTGACAGAGTGGAAAAAGGGGATGTGTTAGTTGCTCCAATGACTTCACCTGATTATGTTCCAGCCATGAAAAAGGCTTCTGCAATTATTACAAATGAAGGGGGGATGACGAGCCATGCTGCAATTGTTTCAAGAGAAATGGGAACCCCATGTGTTGTTGGAACAAAAACTGCAACAAAAGACCTAAAAGAAGGCGATATTGTAACTGTAAACGGAAAGACGGGAGATGTGTTTGCGGGACAAAACCGGTCGCTAGTCGCTGGTCAGCGGTCATTAGAAAGACCAAAGACTAAAGACCAAGGACTAAAGACTGCGACGAAGTTGTATGTTAACCTTGCTGAACCAGATAGAGCTAAAGAGGTAGCTAAAATGAATGTTGACGGTGTAGGTCTTTTGAGGGCAGAATTTATTATTGCCGATATTGGGCTACATCCGAAAGAGGCAATAAGGCTTAAAAAACAGGATCTTTTTGTAGAAAGGTTAGTAAAAGGTTTGACTATCTTTTGTGACGCCTTTAATCCAAGGCAAGTAGTATATAGGACAACAGATTTTAAAACAAATGAGTACAGAAGTCTTGAGGGCGGTAAACATTGGGAACCGATTGAACCCAATCCAATGCTGGGATATAGAGGTGCATTTAGATATGTTTCAGACCCAGAGGTCTTTACTTTAGAATTAAGAGCTATTCGAAAAGTTAGGGAAAAATATAAAAATTTACAAATAATGATACCTTTTGTACGAAGTCCCGAAGAATTAAGGAGGGTAAGGAGGTTGGTTTCGGCAGAAGGTTTGTTTGACGATTCTACATTTAAATTTTGGATGATGGTGGAGCTTCCTGTTAATGTAATTTTACTTGATAAATTTATAGAAGTAGGAATTGATGGTGTATCAATTGGTAGTAATGATTTAACCATGCTTTTTCAGGGAACAGACAGGGATAATTCAACAGTCGCCAGTTCCTTCAATGAAATGCAACCTGAGGTTATTTGGGCCCTGAAAAAAGTAATTAAAACTTGCAATAAATATGGGATAACAAGTTCAATTTGTGGTCAGGCAGCAAGTACATATCAAGAAATGGCAGAAATTTTGGTTAAAGCTGGAATAACAAGCATTTCGGTTAATCCTGATGCAATTGATAGAACTAGACAAATGATATATGAAACTGAAAGGCTTGTGGTAAGCAGAAAATAATATCTAGTATGGCGTTGATAAAAAAAGTTTGGGCCAGAGAAATTTTAGACAGCCGAGGTATTCCTACAGTTGAGTCCTACTGTTTATTGGATGACGGTAGGTTTGCAACTGCCTCCGTGCCTGCGGGCACATCAACTGGTAGTCATGAAGCATTGGAACTGAGGGACAAAGATCAAACAAGATATTTTGGTGAAGGAGTATTAAAGGCCGTCGATAATATAAATAATATAATAGGTCCTGTAATTGCAGGAATGGACCCTCTTAAACAGTCGCAAATTGATCAGAAGATTATCGAAACCGATGGTACCGAAAATAAGACAAGATTGGGAGCAAACGCTACGCTTGCGGTATCTGTAGCTGTTTGTAAAGTAGCTGCAGTTTCTCAAGGCAAAGCTCATTATACCTGGATAAATGAACTTGGGGTAGAAATAGGGATGGCTAAGGGAGTAAAGATACCAACACCTTTGATGAATATGATAAATGGTGGTCTTCATGGTGCTGGCAATCTGGATTTCCAAGAGTTTTGGATGATTCCTGCTAGCTTTAAAAAATTTTCAGAGGGACTTCAAATGGGGGCAGAAGTATATCATTCCATTGGTCAAAATTTATCAAGAAGAGGAGCGATTCATTCTGTGGGTCAAGAGGGAGGATATGCCCCAAATTTGTTTACCAACGCTGACGCATTTGAAGTTTTTGTCGAATCAGTTAAGCAAACAAATTATTCACTGGGAAGGGATGTTTTTTTGGGTCTCGATATAGCTGCCAACAGTTTCTATAAAAGTGGCGAGTACACTATTAGAGATAGGTCGTCAGTACTATCCGATGATCAACTTTTGGACTATTATAAAGATCTGGTCGATAATTACAGGCTTGCAATTTTAGAGGATGCGTTTCAAGAAGATGCTTGGGATTCGTGGAAGAAGCTTTATAATGAACTTTCTGGTACTGCTATAATTGTAGGAGATGATTTGCTTGTCACAAACCCAAAAAGAGTTCAAAAAGCAATTAGTGAAAAGGCTTGTAATTGCGCAGTAATTAAGCCAAATCAAATTGGGACAATAACTGAAACTTTACAGGTTGTTAAAATGGTAAAAGATGCAGGTTGGAAAGTTTTGGCATCTCATAGAAGTGGGGAGACTAATGATACATTTATTGCCGATTTTGCGGTTGGAATAGCTGCTGATTACGCAAAATTTGGCGCCCCTGCAAGAGGGGAAAGGGTTTCGAAATATAATAGGTTGTCAGCTATTGAAATTGAGCTTGATTTCTTCAAAACACAAACAAAATGAAATTAAATAAAAGTTCAGATTTTGTGATTTTAGGGATCCTTGATGGGTGGGGTATTTCTGCTCCAAGTGCAGGAAATGCTATATCATTAGCAAATCCGATAAATTTTAATAGATTTTGGGCAAGCTATCCCCATACACAACTCCAAGCCGCAGGCGCTTCTGTTGGACTTCCTCAAGGAGAAGCTGGAAATACTGAGACTGGACATCTAAATATTGGGGCAGGGAGAATCGTTTATCAAGATTTGGTTAGAATAAATATGTCGATAGCCGATGGAACTTTTTTTAATAACCCTGTTTTAAACGGAGCGATTGACCACGCAGAAAAAAATAATTCAAACCTGCACATTATGGGATTGGTTGGAGCGGGGGGTGTACATAGTAACATTGAGCATTTATTTGCCTTAATTCAACTTTGCGAAAGGAGAAGTTTCAATAGGGTTTTTTTACATCTTTTTACAGACGGAAGGGATTCTCCGCCAACTGCGGCTAAGATTTATATCGATAAAATAAGGAGTGTTTGCAGAAACGAAGGTGTTGGAGTAATAGCCTCAATAATGGGTAGGTACTGGGCAATGGATAGGGATCATAGATGGGAAAGAACTGAAAAAGCGTATAACGCTCTAACAAGGGGTGAAGGAAATCAGTTTAAGACACCTGAGGAAGCTGTTGAGAGCTCCTATGATAACGGCAAAACGGACGAATTTATTGAACCAAGTATTTTTCCTGAATTTAAAGAAATAAGTCAAAACGATTCTGTAATCTTTTTTAATTTTAGAATTGATCGACCAAGACAGCTTTCTCGAGCCTTTGTCTATGAAAATTTCTCAAAGGTAGAAAATATTCATTCTTTTGATCCTTACTTAATTAAATATCAAAAATCCCATGTTGAGAAAAAAAATATTAGCACATCTAAAACATTTGAAAGGGGACCAAAATTATCAAATTTATATTTTACAACAATGACCTTATATGAAAAGCCGCTTGAAGATGAGGGTTGTAAAGTTGCGTTTTTGCCTGAAACAGTTGATATGCCGTTAGGTAGAGTTATATCTGAACATGGGTATAAACAATTAAGAGTTTCTGAAAGCGAAAAGGAGAGGTTCGTTACTTTTTATTTTAATGGTCAGCAAGAAACTCCAATGGAACAGGAAGAAAGATTGATTGTCCCATCCCCAAAGATAGCCACATACGATTTAAAACCTCAAATGAGTGCGGTTGAATTAACTGATGCACTTTTAAATAAACTAAATAACTCACCTGATTATAAGCTAGTAGTAGTTAACTATGCCAATCCTGACATGGTTGGGCACACAGGAAATATTGGTGCGGCTGTTCAAGCCATACAAACAGCTGACGAGTGTATTGCTAGATTAGCAAATTTTGTACTTGCCTATGATGGCAGCTTAATTATCACAGCCGACCATGGAAATGTTGAAGATATGATTGATTCTCAAACAGGTCAAGTTTCAACAGAACATAGTAGTAATCCTGTGCCGTTTATTATAATAAATAAGGAATTTACGGGTCATGGAGAAATGCTTCCTGCCGGAATCTTGGCAGATATAGCCCCAACTTGTCTTAGCCTTTTAGGCATGCAAATACCTACTCAGATGACAGGTAGAAATTTATTGGAATAAAATTAAACCCTTGCGTATTTCCGGATTAAACCAACAACTCTCCCCTGTATTACAACTTCTTTAGCGAAAATTGGTTTCATCATAGAATTCGCAGGTTCCAACCTGATCCTTGTTGCTTCCTTAAAGTATCTTTTCAGTGTTGCAAAGCCCGATTTCAGAAGTGCAACAACAATATCGCCATTGTTTGCATCTTCAACCTGTTCACAAATTACAAAATCACCATCATCAATATGGTCCTCAATCATAGATTGCCCCTTAACTTGTAAAACATAAACCCTTTTGCCACCTTTAGTAAAGGCTGGAGGAATAGAAATTGTTGCATTTGGGTCGGTCATTGGTTCAATCGGAGCGCCAGCTGCGATGTAGCCCAAAATCGGAACAGTTACCCCTTCATTATTAATACTAATTGGTGTAGTAAGCTCCATTTTTCTAAGCCTACCTGAAGTTCTTTTTAGAAGTCCTTTTTCAACCAAACTTGTAACATGTTCATGGACAGTGGCCAGACTTCTAACACCGATGGCATTTGCAATGTCGCGAAGAGTTGGGGCAAAACCGGTAGCTTCAATCGATTGCCTAATAAAATCCAATATTTGTGCTTGCCTTTTATAAATTACCGGTGCAGTTCGACTGGGTGCCATAATAAAGCCATGTTACGAAGTGTTACCGAATATGTCAACTATATCTTTGTGATACAATCTAGCAATGCAGTTTAAAATAAACTCGGTAAATAAGCCAATCTCTGCCCAAGATGAGGCAATTAAAAATATTGTTAATAATTTCAACAACAGCCAAAAATACCAAACCCTAGTAGGAGTTACGGGGAGTGGTAAAACGTATGTTACGGCCAAAGTTATAGAGACTTTGCAAAAACCGACTTTGATAATCAGTCACAATAAAACCTTAGCTGCACAGCTTTATCAAGAAATGCGTGAATTATTTCCTGATGCGGCCGTTTCCTATTTTGTGTCATATTATGATTATTTCCAACCGGAAAGTTATATTCCATCAACAGATACATATATAGAGAAGGACTCTGCAATAAATGAATTGATTGACAAATTAAGACTTTCAACAACAGCCAACTTGTTGACCAGAAAGGATGTGATTGTGGTTGCTTCAGTGTCTGCAATTTATAACATAGGATCACCTGATGAATATGGAAAATTCGCATTTGAAATGATCGAAGGGATGAAAATTACCAGAGAACAAATAATGGATAGAATTATTGATTTACAGTACGAGAGAAGTGAATTTGGATTTAATAGGGGTACATTTAGGATAAGGGGAGATATAATCGATGTTTATCCGGCATATGAGGATACGGGAGTTAGAATTGAGGAATCAGGTGGGGTGATAAAATCAATAAAATCAATAAATACAGTAACCGGTGAATTGATTAATGACTTTAAACATGGGACTGATAACTATGTTCTTTATCCTGCCAAACATTTCATGACAGACCCAACTACTCACGAACACGCCTTTCAGGCTATTCGTAGAGATTTGGAGATCAGAGTAGAAGAGTTGAAGAAAAAAGATAAACTATTAGAGGTACAGAGATTAAAACAGAGAGTTAATTATGATTTGGAAATGATTAAAGAGTTGGGCTATGTCAAAGGAATTGAAAATTATTCTAGATATTTTGACGGGAGAAACGAAGGGGATCCTCCCTTTTCCTTAATTGATTATTTCAAAGCAAGAAACAATGATAATTTTTTGGTTGTGATTGATGAGAGTCATATTACCTTTCCACAAATAAGGGGCATGTATAATGGGGACAGGAGTAGAAAAGAGACTTTAATAGAATATGGATTTAGGCTCCCATCAGCTCTTGACAATAGACCTCTAAAGTTTGATGAGTTTATGCGTAAAATTCCAAATTTCTTGGCACTTAGTGCTACACCAAACGAATGGGAACTCGGTATATCTGACTCAAAAACTGAGCTTTTGGTAAGGCCAACAGGCATACCTGACCCTAAAGTTATAATTAAACCGACCACTAATCAAGTCAAGGATGTGATTGAAGAAAGTAAGAATGAAATAGAAAATAAAAAGAGAGTTTTAATTACTACGCTTACTAAAAAAACCGCAGAGGATTTAGCCTCTTATTTGCAAGAGAAAAAATTTAGAGTAGCTTATTTGCATAGTGATGTGGATACTTTAGATAGAACAGATATTTTAGATAATTTGAGAAAAGGAAATTACGATATACTGGTAGGGATAAATTTACTACGTGAAGGTCTAGATTTACCTGAAGTAGGATTAGTTGCAATCCTTGACGCAGATAAAGAGGGGTTTTTGAGGTCTGAAACAAGTCTTATTCAAACAATGGGAAGGGCCGCAAGGCATGTTGAAGGGAGGGTTATTATGTATGCAGATAAAATAACTGGTTCAATTGAAAAAGCGTTAAAAGAGGTTGAAAGGAGAAGGGAATATCAGCTGGAATACAACAAAACATATAGTATAACTCCAAAGTCAATAACTAAGCCGTTTCGTGATAAATTAATTGACCAGCCGGGTATGAGTAAAACTGAGTCAGCATTGGGTTATGGTTTAGAAACTTTTGCCAGATTTACTGAGATTGAGCTAGATAGCTTAACCCCAATTGACAAAAAGATGTTGATTAAAAACTTACAAAAAGAGATGCAAATTGCCGCTCATGACTTAAACTTCGAACTGGCTATAGAAATAAGGAATAGAATTAAATTGCTACTGCCTTGATTTGAATCTTGTTGTTGTATTAGGCTCTAATTCTGCAAGATGATAATCTGATCTTAACTCTGGATCTCCTACTGTCCCACTATGTAGATAGTATATAAAGAAAAACTCTTGATTAGAACCTTGGACAAGCCACCCTTCCAATTCTTTTTCATCGTTCACCCAATTGGCAAAAAGGAAGTCGCCACTTCCAGGCATAACAGAAACTTTTACCCCAAACTTGTTTTCTGATAAGAAGCCATTGAGTTCATTTTTATCACCAATTCTACCGTTTCGAGGCAATATTAATTCATTTGCAACTTCGACCTTTTCAAGTTTCGGGTAAATTTCCCTAGCTGTTAGACTAACTAATACACGCTCTGATTCGATCATGGTGAGCCAATTATAGTACTAAAAATATAAAAATCAAGGTAAGGATGACTCTATACCATCCAAAGATTCTAAAATCATGTTCTTGTACATATTTGATAAGCCATTTGACTACAATATAGGCAGTCATGAAACTCCCAACAAAACCGATAGCTAATAGTTTATAATTAATAGTTGACCATTCATAAACCTCGGTTTTGATAAGATCAAGAGCGGAGGCGGCAAGCATGGTTGGAATCGCCAAGAAAAATGAAAACTCAGTAGCCTCTTTTCTATTTAGTCCAACAATCATTCCACCAAAGATAGTTGCAAATGCTCTAGACACACCAGGTATCATTGAAAGAACTTGAAATAGACCAATTACAAGATAGTGGATGGTGAACAGTGGACGGTGAACAGGTTTGAAATATTTTTCAAAAAGAAGCATAATGATACCTCCAATTAATAAACTCCAAATAACCACCGTTGAATTACCAATTAAATACAATTTAATATTTTTGTAGAAAAATAGGCCAAAGATTGCAGACGGTAAAAAAGCAATTAATATATTTTTCCAAAGTTTAAAATTGCTGATAAGTTTTTTGGAATAGATAACAACTACGGCTAAAATTGCCCCAAGCTGTATTATTATCTCAAAGGATTTCACAAATTCTGTTTGTATAATCCCCAGTAAACTGGAAGTAAGTATCAAATGACCCGTGGATGATATTGGTAAAAACTCCGTTACCCCCTCAACAATTGAGAGAATGATTGTTTGTAATAGATTCATCAGTTAATTTTAACAACAAATCCTTGTCATTGCGAGGAAGTCATTCGCTACGCTAGCAATGAGAGCTTTCTTTTGTGTTATGTATGTTATAATTTCTCATCCGTCGGCAAACCGATGGGATTTTTATATGGATACAAATATCATTTCAGTCAAAGGTGCGAGACAGCATAATCTCAAAAATGTATCTGTTGATATACCAAAGAATAAGCTTGTTGTATTAACAGGTGTATCAGGTAGTGGTAAAAGCTCGTTTGCTTTTGATACTTTATATGCAGAAGGCCAAAGAAGATATGTAGAAAGTTTGTCAACATATGCCAGGCAGTTTTTAGGCATCATGGAAAAACCTGATGTTGATTCGATTACGGGTTTGTCGCCATCAATCTCAATCGATCAAAAAACAACTTCAAGAAATCCAAGATCAACAGTTGGAACAGTTACTGAAATATATGACTATTTAAGACTACTCTACGCTCGAGTTGGTCATCCACATTGCCCTGTTTGCAATAGAGAAATTTCACAAATGTCCTTAGAACAAATTATTGATAATGTTTTAAAACTAAAAGGCAAGTTTTATATCTTGGCACCAGTTGTTAAGGATAGAAAAGGAGAGTTTACAAGTCTATTTGATAATTTAAAATCAAAAGGATATACAAGGGTTAGAATTGACGGAATTTATAAAAATTTAAGTGATGACTTTGCACTTATTAAAACAAACAAACATACGATAGATGTTGTCGTAGATAAGTTTGCAATACCGCAGGGTGACACCCTGCGGTCGAGACTTTTTGATTCTGTATCACAGGCATTAAATCTTGCTGGTGGGTATGTCATTTTGTCTGAAATTAAGGATAAAGCATTTGACATTCCTGATAATCCTAAGGATTTTATTGACCATTTATATTCTGAGAAATTTTCATGCCCAATTGACAACATAAGCCTTCCTGAAATTGAACCCAGAAGCTTTTCGTTTAATTCACCTCATGGTGCTTGTCCAAGTTGCACTGGACTAGGCAAGATCTTAAAAGTAGACCCTAATTTAGTTTTTTCAAGCGAGCTTACCATCAAAGAAGGTGGAATAAGACCATTCGCTAACATGATTGAAAATGAAAGTTGGTTTGGTGGTCTAATTATAAAATTTTGTCAAAATAACGGGGTGGACATCCATAAACCGATTAAAGATTTATCTTATGACCAGATTAAAACAATTTTATATGGCGGAAAAGGATTTGAAGGGGTAGCTAATAATTTGGAGCGAAGATACAAGGAAACTGAAAGTGAATGGTCAAGGGAAGAAATACAAAAATACATGAAGGAAATGATTTGTGAAGAATGTGGTGGTACAAGGCTTAAAAAAGAAGCCTTGTCAATAACTATTGATGGTAAAAACATATCAGAAATCTCCAAAATGTCTGTTTCAAGTTTGGTTTCATGGACTAGTCTCTTGATTCAAAATATTTTGAATGATAAAGAGGTACAAATTGGAAAACTAATAATTAAAGAGATTGAAACTAGGCTTAAATTTCTTCTTTCTGTGGGACTTGAATATTTAACATTAGACAGGGTGGCAGGAACACTTTCAGGTGGTGAAGCACAAAGAATAAGATTGGCTTCTCAAATTGGGTCAGGTTTAACTGGAGTTTTATATGTTTTAGATGAACCAACAATAGGTCTTCATCAAAAAGATAATCAGAAATTAATTGATACCTTAAAACACTTGAGAGATTTGGGAAATTCTGTGGTTGTTGTTGAGCATGACGAGGAAATGATGAAGCAAAGTGATTTTTTGTTAGATTTTGGACCGCAAGCAGGAAGACTGGGTGGAGAATTAGTCGCCAGTGGAACACCTATGCAAATCATGGATAATCCAAAATCTTTGACTGGGAAATATCTATCCGGCAAAAAGAGAATTGAAGTGAAAACGATGTCATTTCGAGAAGCATCGGCGACGAAGCAATCTAATTTCGAGATTGCTACCCGCGACACTTACGCTCGAGGTCGCAATGACAATTTAAAAATCTTTGGAGCTAGTCAGTTCAATCTTAAAAAAATAAATGTAGAATTTCCACTTGCTAAGTTAATTTGTATAACAGGAGTTTCAGGTAGTGGTAAATCAACACTTCTAGTTGAAACCCTATATCCCGCATTACAAAGAGAATTTAATCCATTTTTCAAAGGCGAAGTTGGACAACATTTTCGTCTTGAGGGTGTTAATCTTATAGATAAGGCTATTTTAATTGATCAATCTCCAATAGGTAGAACTCCTAGAAGTAACCCAGCAACTTATACAGGATTATTTGATCCAATTAGAGATTTGTTTGCCACAACTAAAGACGCCAAGCTAAAAGGATTTAAAAAGGGACAATTTTCATTTAATTTAAAGGGCGGAAGATGTGAAGCCTGTGAAGGACAGGGACAAACGAAAATAGAAATGCAGTTTATGCCAGATATCTGGATACCATGTGAGGTTTGTAAGGGAAAAAGATATAATTCACAAACGCTAGAGGTTACCTATAAAGACAAAAATATTTCAGAGGTTTTAGATTTAACAATTGCAGAAAGCCTAGACTTTTTTGGTAATTTTTCAAAAATCAGGGAAAAACTTGAAACTCTTTTTGATGTAGGACTAGGTTATATGCAACTGGGACAACCTGCAACTACACTTTCAGGTGGAGAGGCCCAAAGAGTGAAATTGGCAACAGAACTTAGCAGGCGTCAAACAGGAAAAACATTTTATATTTTAGATGAACCAACAACAGGACTTCACTTCGCGGATGTTGAAAGATTACTTAAAGTACTTAAACTTCTAGTAAATAAGGGTAATACTGTAGCAGTTATTGAGCATAATTTGGATGTAATTAAAAACAGTGATTGGGTCATTGATTTGGGTCCAGGTGGTGGAGATAATGGTGGTGAAGTAATTGCAGTCGGAACTCCAAAGGATATCAAAAACAACAAAAATTCAGTAACTGGAAGATATCTTTGATACTAGTTTTTTGGTATAATATACATAAATGTATAAACTTCCAAGTTTTTTAAATAAATACTTCTGGGGTGATGACTTAAATGATATAAACCTCAAAGATCATAAAAATTATATTGCTAAAACTATACTTTCCCACGGTGATTTGAAGGCGATAAAGTGGCTGCATGAAAATTTTGATAAGAGCTTTTTAAAGAGCCAGTTAGATTCGAAATTAATTGATCCTAAATCCAAAAACTTTTGGAATCTGTATTATTCATCAAACTAAGATGTATTTAAATATATTACCTACAGGACAGGAAGAAGTAATTAAAAAGTTATCGAATTACCCATTCATCAAAGATTTTTATTTAAGTGGTGGTACTGCTCTTGCTTTACAATTAGGACATAGGGAGTCTGTCGATTTTGATTTTTTTGGTGAAAAAGATTTTGAACCTCAAGAATTATTAAACATATTGCAGAATGATTTTGATGTTGAAGTTGATAAAATTGAAAGAGGAACTTTAAACTGCAGAATAAAAAATATCAAACTTCAATTTTTACATTATCCATATAAATTACTTGAAGAGTTTATAAATTGGGATGGCATTAATCTATCATCAATAGTAGATATTGCCTGCACAAAAATGATTACAGTATCTGTTCGCGGTAACAAAAAGGATTACATAGATATTTACTTTTTGTTACAAAAATATGATCTAGGTGAATTATTTGCAAAGATGGAATTAAAATATACAGGATTGGATTTTAATGAAGCTCATATAATAAAATCTCTAACTTATTTTAATGAGGCTGATGAACAGCCAATGCCAAGAATGCATATAGAAACAGATTGGGGAAATGTTAAAAAGGTTATTTCTTCAAAAGCAGTTGAGTATCTTAAGAAAGTTGACGTGTTTTGATATCAAGGAGAATATTTACAAACTTCAAAACAGTAGTAAATTGTAGTTATGGCACATAAAACATTTTGTGACATCTGTGATATCGAGGTTGATTGGTACGAGCTTGTAAATGTTGATATTAGGCGAGGCAAAAGAGGAGAATATTGCAAAAAGTGTTGGTACGATGAAAAGAATTGGAAGGATATTCATGAGAAGCCTGCTTCTGATATGGAATAGGTCGTATCAGGTCGTGCAGGGGTATCTTAAAGAAAAAAGTCTTTAAAATATTGTTCCCCCACACGGACCTGTAATTTTTTATAAGCCTAGCAAATTTATTGAACATCCCAAGCAATCTTGGTTGAAACACACATTGGTGTGCTGCTCAATACCCAAACTAGGCATCCCCCTTGCAAAACAATTTCAATGAAAAAACAAAATAATTCCAAACCTCATGCGCGAGCGCCTTCAATCCGAAGATTGAGCCTCCAAGCCCGCATGGGTTCATTTCCCCTTATTGTCTTTTTTGACCCACGATGAAGGACAGACTGTTGCAGAGGTTCATAAGGCTGATGACGCCAAAGAACAATACGGCAAACTGCGCCGATACAACAAACCAGTAGTCCATGGCGATCCAGACGAACGCCGCCAAAAGGTTTGCCCCTGCAAACGCAACAGCCCATAACACGCCATGCCATGTGAACCCGTCATTGTAGATGGCGGTAAGCACAGACAGCGGAATGAATAGGGTATGTGAAAGCAGGACCAGTGCTGTGTACATGGACATGGTGCCGATGGCATCTTCGATGTAGAAGTCGCTCATGTATACCGCGCCGAAGGTGTTGCCGACGATGACATAGGTGTAATATGTCAGCAATCCAGCCAGGATCAAGTAGAACAATTTCAATGCTTTGATTGTATTACTCATTTCATCCTCCGATGAAAATATTTTGGGTTTGATTTTAGCCGAAGCTAGACCCATTTTAGGCACATATTGTATGCGCAAAATGGGTCCATCAAACCACTTATTTTTGCAAGAGTTGTTAAGGTACAAGTCTAAAAACAAAAAATACTTCAAATGTCGCAATCGATATCTAAAGTATGTTTCCACTATATCACTAACTATAGGTTTTGTCAAGTTAAGTAGCTTCAATTACAATGATTTAATGAGTCTATCTAAAAAGTTTTTTATTTTCTTGTTCTCACTATGTACTATGTACTTTGTACTTGGTACTACTGCTCACGCAGCAGGTGAATTTAACACTGATTTTGAAGTTACCTATACTTTAAGAGAAAATGGAATTACTGAAGTTAAAAATAAAATTACCTTAACCAATATTTTTAGTAATTTATATGCCACTTCTTATTCTGTAGTTCTATCTGGAGTCAGCCCAAAAAACATTATTTCATACGGAAGTGATGGGGCAAGTTATATTGTAAACACCAAGCAGGATGAAGGTCAGACAAATATTAATATCGATTTTCCTGATACTGTAGTAGGTAAAGGCAACTCAAGAACTTTTTATTTAACTTATGATGAATCTTCATTTGCAGTGAAAACTGGTGAAGTTTGGGAAGTGACAATTCCTAAGATTGGTGATGAAAACGCATTTTCAAGTTATTTTGTAAATTTAATTGTGCCTAAAAATTTAGGTCAGGAAGCATACATATCTCCAAGCCCTAGATCAACTGATCACAATGAAAGCCATTTTGTGTATAGATTTACCAAAGATGATGTAAAAACATCAGGAGTTGTTGCCGGTTTTGGTCAATTTCAAGTTTTTAGTTTCACTTTAAATTATCATCTTGAAAATCCATTAAGTAAAACCGCTCAAACAGAAATTACACTTCCTCCGGATACTTCCTACCAAAAAATGTATTACACCAATTTAAATCCACGGCCAAATAGTATGTATGTGGACCGAGACGGAAATTGGATAGCTAATTATGCCCTTAAACCAAGGGAAAGAGTAGATGTAATTGCGTCTGGTCAAGTTCAAATTTTTGCTTCGGTTCGGCCATTTCCTAAACCAAGTGAGGAAACCTTAAAAGATAATTTAAAACCAAATACATATTGGGAAGTTGATGATCCAAATATTAAAAATTTAGCCAACAACTTAAAAACTCCAAAAGCAATTTATGATTATGTATCAACTACACTAAAATATGATTATGGGAGGGTAAAGCCAAATGTTGAAAGATTGGGAGCTTCTCGCGCATTAAATGCCCCAAATAGTGCAATTTGTATGGAGTTTACAGATCTTTTTGTAGCCATAGCGCGAGCGGCAGGAATTCCTGCCAGAGAAGTAAACGGATATGCTTATACGGAAAATCCCGAAATACAACCGCTTTCGTTGGTAAACGATGTTTTACACGCTTGGCCTGAATATTATGATTATAAAAAAAACGCGTGGATACCTGTTGACCCTACATGGGCATCAACTACAGGTGGAATTGATTATTTTAGCAAACTTGACCTAAGACATTTTACATTTGTAATTCATGGTGTAGACTCGGTCAGACCATATCCAGCCGGATCTTATAAACTAGGAATTAACCCACAAAAAGATATATTTGTTTCATTTGGCAGTTTACCTCAAGAGAGAAATACAAAACTTCAGGCAACTGCTTATTTGGAGAGCTGGATTCCACTAGTTGCAAATAGAATGGATTTGGAAATTACTAACCCTGGCCCATCAGCTTATTATGATGTTTTACCCAAAATCTATTTTGACAAAAATGAAGTCAAATACGATAAGACGATCGAAACATTATTGCCGTTTCAAACCCACGAAACTTACATAGAAATTCCATTTTCTTTTTTGGGAACCAAAACACCTGAAATAGTAAGAGTATTGATAAATGGACAAGATTTAGAAGTTAAAACAGGTAAGACTCAGGTAATTGTCTATAATTTAATTTTTATATTTTTGCTGGCTATCGTTTTCTTGGTTACTATATTGATAAGACTTGGTAAAATATCTTTCCGATGGAAATTTCCAAAAAAGAATTCTTAAAATTACCCGTTAGTCCCGGTGTTTATATTTTTTATGCCAAAAATACCCCCATCTATATTGGCAAGGCAATAAATTTAAAAAACAGATTAAACAGCTATTTATCAAAAAATTTACTCCCAAAAACTAAAAAAATGGTAGCTTCAGCGAATTATGTAGAATATATTCTTGTCAATTCAGAGATTGAAAGTTTACTTTTAGAAGCAGAACTAATTAAAAAATACAAGCCAAAATACAACATAGTACTTAAAGATGACAAAAATCCACTTTATATTGTAATTACAAAAGATGAATTTCCCCGCATTCTTACAGTTCGTAAACTTTTGACTTTTGACTATAGACTTGCAACTGTTTACGGTCCTTTCCCAAATTCATCTGAAGTTAAAAAGATATTAAAAATAATTAGAAAAATTGTACCATTTTCTGACCACAAATTGGGCAAAAAACCATGTATTTATAGTCATTTGGGACTGTGTAGTCCATGCCCTTCGGCTGTCGCCAGAATTAAGAATTATGAATTAAGAATTATGAATTTAAAACGATACACACAGAACATCAAAAAAATAAAGCAGATACTTTCAAGAAAGTTTAGTTTCGTTAGAAATCAACTTGTTAAGGAAATGAAAACGTTAAGTAAGCAAAATAAATTTGAAGAAGCATTGGTAATAAGAGAAAAAATAAAGACTCTTGATTATATTACTCAAGTTAAATCTAACATCAAATGGTATCTTGAAAATCCTAACCTAATTGAGGATATCAGAAGTCAGGAGTTGAGAGAGTTAAAAAAAATACTTTCTACATACTGTAGAATACATAATACTAATTTGGTTAGAATTGAGTGCTTTGACATTGCCCACCTGGCCGGGCTACACCCTACAGCGTCGATGGTTGTGTTCGAAAATGGACAGGAGCTAAAAAGTGCGTATAGACATTTTAAAATAAGGCAAAAGAAGTCAAATTCTGATTATGATTCTATGAAAGAAGTTGCCATAAGAAGAGTTAAAAACCTTGAGAATTGGGGAAGACCTGATTTGATTATAGTCGATGGAGGATATGGTCAAGTCAAATTATTTGATAATGAATTTAAAAGATATAATATCCCAGTTATAGGAATTGCCAAAAATCCAGATAGAATTGTATTTCCAAATGGTAATAAACTTAAATTGCAGGGCCCGGCCCAATTATTTCTTGAAAGAATTAGGGATGAAGCACATAGGTTTGCCAGACGGCTTCATCATAAGTTAATAAATAAATACTTGACACTTGACTCTTAACGCTTAATACTTAGATTATGAAACGAATCCTGAGATATTTTGTTATAAGTACTGTTGCAATATTTTTAACCTCTTCGATTGCTTCTGGATTAAGGTTTGAAAAAGGACTAGAGACTCTTCTATATACTGGTTTAGGGCTGACACTGGCCTCTGTAATAGCAAAGCCCATTATTAATCTTTTACTACTGCCTGTTAATCTTGTTACATTTGGTTTATTTAGATGGGTTTCGGCGGTTGCTGTTCTTTATATTGTAAGTTTTATAGTTCCCGGCTTTTCAATTTCTAATTTTCATTTTGGTGGATATACCAGTATGTGGATAGAACTTCCAGCAATAGCCTTTACAGGCTTTTTGGCCTATCTTGCCTTTTCGTTCTTATATTCATTTATCTCATCATTTATTTATTGGCTTATTAAGTAGATTCTGGTGTATAATTAAGATATATGCAAGCAACTATTCAGGTAGTTCAGGTGGCGTCTGCTGCGGTTATTATTTTTTTTGTTTTGCTTCAAGTAAGGGGAACAGGTTTGGGTAGAAATGCATCATCGGCGTCATTTACCAGAAGGGGATTAGAAAAAACAATCTTTAAGGGAACATTTTTGGTTGCATTTATATTTCTGTTATCATCATTTATAGCGCTTTTTATTAAATAAAATGCTTTCCTTTAGGTTTATAGTTAGATTTCTTAAGGCTTTTTTTGCAAGATTTAATACACTAATTATTATCGGCGTTTTTGTCGGATTTTTAATTTTTCTGACCATATCTATACTTTTACCAAACTTAATTATCACAACTCAAAGAGTTGGAATAATTGGTAGATTTACTCTTTCTAGCTTACCGTTGGAAATCTCAAGTCTAATAAGCAAGGGTTTAACTAAGGTTGCAAATAATGGGAGTGTTGAGCCTGATATAGCGAAGTCATGGCAAACCAGTGACGGTGGTAAGACCTGGACATTTGAACTTGACAGCTCATTAAAATGGCACGATGGTAAATCACTGATATCCAAAGACTTAACCTATGAGTTTAGCGATGCCAAAATCGAATTCCCGTCTGATAACGCCATTCAATTTATACTTGATAGTAAATTTTCCGCATTCCCTTTAATTGTTAGCAAGCCTGCTTTTAAAAAGGGTCTTTTAGGTTTAAATGATTGGAAGGTAAAAAAATTAAATTTGGCAGGTGGTTATTTACAAAGTTTAACTATTCAAGATAAGGGTAAAAACAAAATTCAGTTTAAATTTTACCCATCGGAAGAAAGGGCAAAAATTGCATTCAAATTGGGTGAGATTGATACAATCCAAAATTTACAGAATCCTGAGCCATTTAATTCATGGAAACAAATTGACTTAGGAAAAAATAAAAGTTATGACAATGTTGTCGTCCTATTTATTAACACCCAAAAAGAGAAACTATCGGATAAAGCTGTTAGGCTATCTCTCAATTATGCAATTGATAAAAATTTGTTTAATGATGAAAGAGCAATAAGCCCAATATCCCCGCTTTCGTGGGCATATAACCCACAAGTAAAGGAATTTAATCAGGATTTAAATAAAACCAAGGAAGCAAAAGGCATGGAAATTAAAATATCAACTTTACCTAATTTAACAAAGACTGCAGAAATAATTTCAGATAATTGGAGCGAAGTTGGCATAAAATCAGAGATTGAGGTGGTAACAACCATACCACAGGATTATGATGTATTTTTGGCGACACTGGACATACCCAAAGATCCAGATCAATACAGCTTGTGGCATTCAACTCAGACCTCAACAAATATTTCTAAACTCAATAATCCTAGAATCGACAAACTTCTGGAGGATGGTAGAACAGAGCTGGATCAGGAAACAAGAAAAAAAATATATTTAGATTTTCAAAGATTTTTAGTTGAAGAAGTTCCAGCTATTTTCCTCTATCATCCTACACTATATACAATTTCAAGGAAATAATCATACTCGAACAAGAGGGGTCGGGTGTATGGGTGATCGAGCAGAATTGAACTGCCAACCCCTGCTTCCACAGAGCAGTGCTCTAACCGTTGAGCTACGATCACCATATTATAGTCTGGAGCCCATATACGACAGGGCTCGAAACTACTTCACAAACATAGTTTAACATGTTCGTTTGCATTCTCCAAGGGAGGGGTCAAAGGGGAAGGAATTGGA
>JAGUYM010000004.1 GCA_020061305.1 Candidatus Woesebacteria bacterium
AGGATGAACTAGAAAAACAAAAGAAAAATTTGGATTCACAGAAAAAAGCAAAAGCAGATTTATTGACAGTTACCCGAAACGATGAAAAGAGATATCAGCAGTTACTTGCTAGTGCCAAATCTCAACTTGACAGATTTAAAAGATTTACAACAAGCCAAGGTGGATCATCAATTTTACAGAATCAAACAAAATGCGATTCTTGGGGTTGTTATTATAGTCAACGAGATTCACAGTGGGGAGATATGTATATGGGCGGTACTAACTACCTAATGAAGGATTCTGGATGTTTTATAACTTCTGTTTCGATGTTAGCAAGCCATAATGGTAAAAATATTCTACCAAGTGATATTGCTCAACTTTCAGCTGCGATAACCTCGAGTGGCTTTTTGGTTCACAACTTTCAGGTTAAAGATGTTAACATCGGAATAACCTCGATAAACGGTACTTCTCAATTGGATGCAAAATTATTACAAGGTCCAGTCATGGTAGCATTGTATGGTGGCGATCATTTTATTGTGATTTTGAGAAAAGAAGGAAATAATTACATTATGCACGATCCGTTTTTAGAAAATGGGTCAAATAGACTACTTACAGATAAATACAGTGTATCAGATATCACAAGTTTAAGACTAGTTTCATTTAATTAGATATATGTATCGATGTATTAATACATCGATACAGACAAAATATGACGCAGGTATCTAAATACAAATTGCGTGATGATTTAAAACTTCAAATCGAAGATTTATTTTTTACCTCAATAGCAAAATTGAAAACAAAGACTGAGGTTAAAAATTTTTTACAGGAATTTTTATCAAAAAATGAAATGATAATGCTTTCAAAAAGAATTGCAATTGGGATATTACTCTCAAGAGGCACTGCTTACAGAGATATTTCCAGAGAATTGAAGGTAAGCACTTCAACTGTAACATCTTATGCTCTGATTTATAAATATGGTAAGGAGTATAAAAGCATGATTAATTTGATAGAAAATAAAATTAAAGATGAAAAAGAGTTTTTGAATTTGGCTCATGAGATTGCCTCAATCGGTTCAGTTGGTGGTGCAAAATCTGCAGGTTGGTTTGCAACAAGAAATGAAATCAGAAAGAAGAAAAACAGTTTATTATAAATTCAAGTGTTTAATGTATCGATGTATTAATACATCGATACAGGTAGTGGTTTTTATTTTATTAAATTGTTTATTTATAAGCGAAACCAATGCACAGGTGGTGATAAATGAAGTAAGTCCCGCAACAACACCTGAGTGGGTAGAACTTTATAATACCGGAACAAGTGAAATGTCCCTAAAAGAATATAAAATTAATTTTGGATCAGAAACACAAAACAAAATATTTTGCAGCAACGACAAAATATCAGCAAATGGCTATAAATTAATAATTTTGACATCAAATTGGTTAAGTAACGAAGGAGATAAGATCAATTTATATTCTGGTGATGATATTATCGATAGTATAGGTTATGGTTCTGGATATCCAATTTCAAAACCAAATTCATCGCAGTCTGTATCGAGACAACCTGATGGTTCAACCAATTGGCAAATAAATTTATCTCCGTCACAACAAGGTGAAAACACATCTTTTGATTGCCCAACTTCAACACCAACATCTACTCCAACGCAAACTACGACTGCTACTGCGACGGCAACTGCTATACCTACCAAAACTTCTTCCCCAACACCAAAACCAACAACAACATCAACCCCTACTGCAGCATCAACGCCTGAAGTGTTGGGTGAGGAAACTTCTAATGAATACAACGT
This sequence comes from Candidatus Woesebacteria bacterium, assembly GCA_020061305.1. GTDB lineage: Bacteria > Patescibacteriota > Microgenomatia > UBA8517 > UBA8517 > DYGS01. The sequence goes on from JAGUYM010000004.1 coordinate 1,781, forward strand.
AACTTTATCAAATTTTATAACTCAAACTCCATCTTCTGCTCCAAAAGTTGCAGGAGTTTCTATAAAAAATAACTCCAAAGTATTAGCCTTTATTTTTGTTTATTTGGGTGTAATATTTTTAGGTTTTGGCGGGTATAATATATACACAAAGTTTAAAAAAGATGCATGAAAAGTTTTTGAAATACTGGCTTCCACCGATTGTTTGGGGACTTGTTATTTTTACATTTTCTTCAATTCAAGTTGGTGGAACTAGTGAGTTTTATTGGACTGATTTTTTTATTAAAAAAACTGCACACATAGTTGAATATGCAATTTTTTCAATTCTCCTTCATAGGGCAATGATAAACACGGGGACTGAAAAAAAGAAAGCATTTAAATATGCAATTTTTGTGGCTTTTCTTTATGGTATAACCGATGAAATCCATCAATTCTTTACTCCCGGTCGTGGCCCAACAGCAAGAGATGTAATTATTGACGCTTTTGGCGCATATTTAGGAGTTTTATTTGTAACTACCCAAAATTATTTAAAAGTTTTGGGAAATATTTTAATATTTTTTAGTGTTCTTCTACTTTATTTGGTTTTTTACCCGATTCTTAAAGAAGAAACAAAATATCAAATTAATCAAGTTATTCAAAAAGAAGAGGAAATTGTTCCACCAGATAAAAATTATTCTATTGTAATTCCCAAAATAAAAGCAGTCTCAAGAATTGTTGAAAATGTTAATCCGTATAACAGCAAGATATTCTTGAATGCGTTGAAAAACGGAGTTGCTCATGCTGAAGGTTCAAGTTTTCCTGATAAAAAAGGGAATGTATATTTATTTGCCCACTCAACAGATGCTTTTTACAATGTGGGAAATTACAATGCCACATTTTATCTATTGGGGAAATTAGAAAAAGACGACGAAATAAAGATTTATTACAAAGGCAATGAGTATGTTTACAAAACAATAGAAAAGAAAGTAGTTGATAAAGAAGATACTTCGTATTTAACAAGAAAAACAGATAATAATTTATTAACTTTACAGACTTGTTATCCGCCTGGGACAACATTTAGAAGGTTAATTCTGATTGCAAAGCTTGACATTAAGTAGTACAATCGGGCCGAAGAATGAAAAAGATTTGGGTAGGCCTTTCGTTGCTTTCCTTGCTATTGAATAGTTTCTTTACGCCCGCTTATGTAATTGCCCAAGAATTATCCCCAACTCCAGAACCGATCCCAATTGAATCGATTGAACCAACCCTAGAACCAACTGAAACACCTACTGAAACTCCTATGGAATCTACTACTCCAGAACCAACATCTGAGCCAACTCCATCGGAAATTGCTACGCTAGTTCCAACTCCATTGGAGGAAATTCTAAGTCCGTCTCCAACGGGGCAAGCTCCAACACAAGAAGCGATTGTTGTGTCACCATCAGCAACTCCAGTCATTACAACAGATAAGGAAGATTATCGTCCAGGAGAAACTGCAACAATTTCGGGTCAATTTTTTGAGTCGTTACAGAATTTAGCTTTGAAAGTTTTCGGCGGAACGGTTGAAGAAGGAAACTATAAAGTGGATAGTTATAATGTTACGACAGACTTGTTAGGTAGTTTTGTTTCTCAATATGTATTAGATAACATTTTTCGACCACTTTATTCAGTTGAAGTATCAAATACAGAAGGCTCCAAGATAGCTAGTACAACTTTTACCGATAGCCCAATTTGTCAAAATGACGTTGAAGGGGCGGATGACGAACCGGGTCAAAAAGATTTAACACGAATGTGTGCAGATTATGCTAATGCACCTACAACAGTTAATACAAATTGGGATTGGGATGATATTTCATGGTTTGGCAATAACACTGGAGATGCATGTAATTTATTTGATACTGATAATGATGGAAAGGTAAATTACGCAATTTGTGTAACAATCGGAGGTTCTCCTGCCGTAATACAGTCTACAACTATATATTCTTGTAATGATAATAATACCGATAAGTGTAGTGGCCCAACTATACTGAGTGTTTCTGCTGGAACATCTTGTTCTGTGTCGATAAATTCTTTAGACCCATTTCCTGCGGGTAATGCTTATCCAAACGATACGCAAGGATCATGCAACATAAATTTAGCGGATGTCGGTGGTGCCACTGCGAAGCTTGTTGATGTTTGTTCGTATCCATCGCAACAACCAAATTCTGATCCTTCTGATTGTATTGTTGCTACAACAAATGAACAAACAGCTAAATTAGAAATTATAAAAAGTTTGGTACCAAGTAGTGACCCCGGGCTGTTTAATTTATCAATTGATAATGCAGTTTTGGCTAGTAATGTGGGAAATAACGGTACGACTTCAGAACAAATTGTCTTGGCAAGTTTAGGAAATGGAACAGTACATACTTTTTCAGAATCAGCGGGTACAAATACAAGTTTATCAAACTACACGACTTCAGTAGTTTGTAAAGAGGAAAATGAAGCTGGGGCTGTCGTATCAACAACAGGATCGAACCCCTGGACAATCAATGTTATTAAAGATAAAGATATCGTTTGTACAGTTACAAACACGAGAATAAATAATGCTTCGCTTACCGTTATTAAAGATGCAGTTCCAAATGATGCACAAGATTTTTCTTTTACAACAACAGGAACAGGTCTTTCAAATTTCTCACTCGATGATGATTCAGATGCAACATTGTTTAATACAAAAATATTTAGTGATTTAGCCGCAGGAACATATTCAGTAACTGAAACTGTAGTCCCAGGGTGGGATTTAACATCAGTAGTTTGTAGCGATCAAAGTCCAGCAAATGCGATTGATCTCTCTCAAGGAGAAAATGTTGTCTGTACATTTACGAATACAAAATTAGGAAGTATTTCGGGATATAAATATGAAGATATAAATGGTGATGGTCAAAATATAAGTGATTGGGTTGTGATTCCAAATTGGATAATTCAATTATGGCAAGAACAAAATCTTATTAGTTCAACTTCAACTGATCAAAATGGATTTTTTTCATTTACAAATTTATTGAATGGGTTTTATACCGTCAAAGAGGTGGTTGAAACAGGATGGATAAATTTAACACCTGATAGCATTGATGTAACGCTTGATGTGGGCGAAAATGATGGACAAAATAATTTTGTAAATTTTGAAAAGGCCTCAATTACTGTCCGTAAAAATGTACTTGATGAGTTCGGAAACGAAGTTGTGGATAATCAGGTCTTTCAGGTTCAAATTAATGGTGGAAACACACAACAAATTTCAGAGACAGGAAATGTAACATATACCGACCTAACTCCTGGACAATATACGATATCTGAATTAACACCCCCATCGGGGTATCAACTAGTTTCAATAACAAATGGAGGCATTGTTAATGTCCAAAGTGGCCAGACATATGAGATTGATGTTGTTAACAAACAACTTCCGGGGTCAATAACGATTGTTAAAGATGCTATTCCAAATGCAGGATTTAACTTCAATTTCAGTGGTGATTTGGGGTCATTTATGTTAGATGACGATTCAAATGCAACACTTTCAAATTCAACTACATTTTCAAATTTGGGAGCAGGAACATATTCTCTAACTGAAAATGCCTATTCGGCATGGACACTAACAAACTTGGTTTGTGTAGATCCCGATCAAGAAACTATAGTAGATATTTCTTCAAGAAACGCAAGTATAGATTTGGATTTTGGAGAAAATATTACTTGTATATTTACCAATTCCAGAAGGCCAAAGATCAAAGTTAAAAAACATGTAATAAACGACAACGGTGGAACTAAAGTTGCAGGAGATTTCACAATTAATGTTAACGGTCCGAATCCATCATATACATTGTTTTTAGGTAGTGAAACAGGGAGATGGATATATTTTGATCCTGGTGAATATTCAATTGATGAAATTGAACAAATTGGTTATACAAAATCTCTTTCATCAAATTGCTCAGGAACATTAAGTTATGGTAATAGTAAAACTTGTACGATTACCAACAATGATCAAGAAGGAACATTAATTATTAAAAAGATTATTGATGGTGGTAATAAAACATATACAGACTTTTCATTTGTGGTAAATAATGATTCCCTTGTAGCGTTTGAAAATGATGGTCAAAACGAATTATCGGTTAATGCGGGCACCTATACAATAACAGAACCAACAGTTACAGGTTATACAACCACTTATGATAATTGTACTGAAATTAATATATCCAATGGTGGAAGTACGACTTGTACAATTACAAATACCAGGGATACTGGCGAAATAGTTGTCAAGAAAATAATTGACGAAGATGGGGATTTACAAACCACAGATGACCAAACGCCTGGTATAGATTGGGAAATTGATGTTGATGGTGTTTCGGGTGATGCGGATGATCCAAATTCAGATAGCACAGATTTAAATGGTGAATACAAAACAGGTAAAATAAAAACTGGAACATATTCAGCATCAGAAACTCAGCAAGACGGATATGATCTTGTGTCTGCTGTTTGCTCAGATGATAGTTCAGTAAATTCAATTTCTATTGAAAAGGACGAAGTTGTAACTTGTAGTTTTTACAATACTCCAAATGGAACAATACATGGGTATAAATGGAATGATTTAGACGGAGAAGGAGACGAAGATTTAGGTGAAAATAAATTAGGAGGTTGGACAATAAATCTTTATGGTTGGGACGATGAAGATGGAGATTATACCAACTTTATAAAATCAACATCCACTGACTCAAATCCTGGCGCTGATTTTGGATGGTATTGGTTTACACATTTATTCCCTGGTGATTATAAGGTTTGTGAGGAGTTGCAAAATGGGTGGCAGCAAACTTATCCATCGGGAGACGGTTGTCATCTAGTCTCAACTCCTGACAACAACCCGTTACTATTACCTGAACTTGCAAATTTTGTAGCTGAAAGCCCAGTTTACAACTTTGGCAATATGGAGGATAATCCTGAAATTTCTATTGAGAAATCAAATGATAAATCTGGTGGAGCTAATTCAAACGATGAAGTGATATACACTCTTACAGTGTTCAAACACTGGCAATTTAAATTTAACTGACTTGAAAGTATATGACGCAATTCCTGGTGGTTTTAGTTATGTTTTAGGTTCGAGTAAACTTAATGGTGTTGATATTTCAGATCCTACAGTTTCTGGGGGATTATTAACCTGGAATATTGGTTCAATTAAAAAGTCTGAAAGTTTAATATTAACTTATAAATTAAAAATTGGTGATACAGTGGTTAGGGGTGGAACATATACCAATTATGCAACATGCGATGCCTATTATGGACAGAGAGAAGAAAATACGCTTCTCAGAGTGTTAATAGATCAGGTGACTCTTAATAAAATTGAATGCAATTTCAGTGGTTCAAGTGTTAGTATTAGTACATCTAATAGTTATGGTGGAAGTTTGACGGGTCAGGTATTAGGTGCATCAACAGAATTACCTGCAACCGGAAATCCGACTTGGACATTAGTCGTTAGTCTTTTGTCTTTGACGGGTGGTATATATTTAAAGAAAAAATATGAGTAAGCATTTACTAATAAGTCTACTGGTCTTTAGTCCTTTGTTGTTGGCAGTAATGCCGGTCTCAGCAATTGCTCCTACTGTTTCAATTCAAGACCTTCCATCATATATAACCACTGATAATTTTAAATTGTCTTGTACCGCAATCGGTGGGACTAATGTTCAATTTTCATATAAAAAAGAAGGTGGAAGTTATACTGATTTTGGTGGGTTAATTAACATTACTTCAAGTCCATGTTTGGTTCAGGTTGGTTCTGGCCAAATATCTGATCAATCAAAATATTATTTTAAAGCCATTTTAGATGGTGTCGTGAGTGATGAAACAAGCGTTACATATGATGTGGCTGGTCCATCACCTGTAACTGGTTATAGAAAAGATGATGGTGGCAATAACACAATTGTAATTCATTGGAAAAACCCTGAAAGTGAGGATCTGGCCAAGGTGATAATATACAGGGGTGAAACTGTAGATTTTTCAGCCGATAGTAATCATGAGATAGCTACTGTTTATGGGTCTCCTGATTCAGAAATGACCTACTCGATAAACATTCCAGATACAAGTAAAACTTATTATTATTTAATTAGAGCGATTGATAAAGCGGGAAACACATCAGCTTTAGTCGGTGATGGTGATATATTACAACCTAGCACATCAGGCGACACAGTGGTTTCAATACTTCCCAAAGAAGGTAGCGTTTTGTCAGAAGAAACAACTGTTGTTTCTGAAATCGTTGAAGAGGAAGAAACAGACAAAGACCCATTAAGTGACATAAAAGAATCTATTAATAAAAATAGTAAACAATGGCTCTACACGGGCTTGGGTCTTTTGTTCCTAGGAATTACGCTTTATTTCCTCAAAAGGAAAAAAGCTTAAAAAATATGATAATATGAATATGAAATGAGATTCATAGATCATGTAATTCACCTTTTAATTCCAAGGCAGAGCAATAATCACAGGGCAAAAATTATTCAGGCTGATAGTTTGTTGATAATTGCATCGCTTCTTATTGCCTTTAATTTTGTATTAAATTATATTCCCAAAGTCAGGCCTGGTGTTTTGGGTTATGCAGCTTCTATTTCAAAAGATGAGATAGTTAATTTAACAAATGCGAAGAGAGTTGAAACTGGATTATCCCCACTTATTTTTAATGAAACTTTGTCAAGTGCAGCTTTTTCAAAAGCAAGAGACATGATAGATAGAGATTATTGGGCACATACCGGGCCGGATGGAACTACACCGTGGAGTTTTTTTTCTAGATTTGGTTACAAATATAGATACGCAGGGGAAAATTTAGCCAGGGATTTCTCAAGCGCGGGGGCAGTAGTTGATGCTTGGATGAATTCACCGACACATAGAGATAATATTTTAAATCCCAAATACAAAGAAATTGGAGTAGGTATTACTGAAGGTGATTTGGCCGGTGTTGACTCTACGATAGTTGTTCAATTTTTTGGTACGACTTATGCTGATAAAGTTACAGAAAGTGTAGCTCAAGTTCCAGGTACTCAAGTAACAGCAAAAATTAATCCCAGACCAAGCCTGAAACCATCACCTTCCCCATCATTTTCACCTGTTCCTGTTGAAGTTGGCATTGCTCCTGAAGTTCAAGCTGTAGTTAGTAGTCCAGTATCCGGTAATCAAAAAGTTCTTATTTCCCCGTTTACTACAACAAGAACAGTTTCCATAACGGTTCTGGCCATGCTTATATTGGTTTACATGCTTGATGCATATCTAGTATCCAAAAGAAAAATTACAAGAATTGCAGGTAGAACATTTGCCCATGTAACATTTCTGCTTATGATATTAATGATTGTTTTAATAATTAAATCAGGAAGTATATTGTAGATTATGCTAGAAGGAATAAAAAAACATTTTCACCATTATTTTTCATTAATTGCCATTATGGGGGTAGGTGTTACTGGTTTTTATTTATATAGATATGACCAATTTTTCCAAATCGGGGTAATTACATCGCTAGCTCTTTCATATATATCTTGGGGAATAATTCACCATACAATTCATAAAGATATTAGTTTATCTGTAATATTAGAATATGTCGCAGTTTCGATCTTGGGCTCAATTATGATATATATTTTGCTTTTTAATAGTCATTTATGATGAAAGTTGGAGTAGTTATTGTTGATTACAATAATCATAAAGACACGAGGGAGCTTTTGGAGTCAAGAAAAAACTTAAATACAAAAGGTTTAGATGTTTTGTGGCTTGTAGTGGATAATGGCTCAGACACTCCAGTTTCTGATACCCTAAAAGATTTTTCTGATGTGGTTTGGCTTCAAACAGGTAAAAACTTAGGCTTTGCGGGTGGATATAACGCTGGCATGAAACATGTAAGGCAATGGGGGGCAGATTATATTTTTATTGTGAATAACGACATATTATTTAAAGACGAAAATTTAATTTTTGACTTAATTGAAACTTTTAATAAGGACCCCAAAATTGGTGTAGTCTCACCCAAAATATATTTTGCACCAAATTTTGAGTTTTATAAAGAAAAATATAAAAATAAGGATAAAGGTAGTGTAATTTGGTATGCTGGCGGAGAATTTAATTGGGACAATATCAAATCAATTCACAGAGGAATTGATGAGGTGGATACTTATCAATATGATTTAGTTGAGGAAGTAGGTTTTGTGAGTGGAGCTTCCTTAATGATTAAACGGGAAGTTTTGGATACCGTGGGTTATTTTAATGAAAAACTTTTTGCATATTTTGAAGATAACGATTTCATGGAAAGAGTTAAAAAGGTAGGTTATAAGCTATATTATAATGGCAAAACTTCTGTATATCATAAAGTTTCAAGAACAAGCGGTATTGGATCCAATTGGAGCGATTATTTAATAACTAGAAATAGACTTTGGTTTGGTATGAAATATGCAAAAATTAGAACAAAATTATCTCTTATTAGAGAAGCTGTAAGGTTTTTGATTTTAGGAAGGAGTGAACAAAAAAAAGGAGTTGTTGACTATTTAAAAGGGGTCTGGGGTTGGTATAATGTTAAACGCATTGATAATCCTAAATATTCATTAGATTTATCAATTTTAATTATAAATTATAAAACTACCATCTTAACTTTAAATTTATTAGATAGTTTGTTTAATAAAAATTCAGGTTTTGATTCAAAAAAGCATGAAGTAATAGTTCTTGATAACTCACCTGAAGATTCATGTAAAGATTCTGTTCTAAAAAAGTACCCGAACATTAAACTTATTCAAAATAGCAAAAATAATGGTTTTGCTGGAGGTAATAATCAGCTAATTGATTATTCATTGGGTAAAAATGTTTTACTTTTAAATTCAGATATTCTGGTTAAAGAAAATGGAATCACTAATTTACTTAAAGCCAATGAAAAATATGGCGATGATGCAATTTATGTGGGAAAATTATTAAATAAAGATGGTAGTATTCAAAAATCAGTTTTAAACTTACCCACGATAACAGGGGCTATTAAAGAATATTTTTTTGGAATAAAAAATTCTTTTTCTATGTATTATCCTCAAACAGATAGAATTTCAAAGGTTGAATGTGCTGTTATGGCTTGTTTTATGATACCTAAAAAAGTAATTCAAAAAATAGGAAAACTTGACGAGTCAAATTTTATGTATTTTGAGGACATTGAATATTGCAAAAGTGCTGGTAAAAATAATATTCCAATTTATTATGTCCCAGATGCAGAGTTTGTTCACTTGGTTGGCGAATCATCCAAAAAAGCAGGAGATAGTTTAAGCAGGGAAAGGTTAATAAAGACCTCTAAAAAATATCATGGAGTTATTAAATATTATTTATTAACAGGAGTATTGTGGTTAGGTCAAAAAATAAGAAAAATTATTTAGCTGATTTTCTCCATTTTTCAATCTCTAGGTGGTTGCCGGTTAAAAGTATTTCTGGCACTTTCCATTTTTTGTAAACTGGTGGGCGAGTGTATTGAGGATACTCTGTGTTAGTGACCGGTGGCTTGTGACTAGTGACTAGTGAAAAGCTTTCTTCTTTTAAAGATTCCTCTTTTATTACACCAGGGATTAAGCGTGTTACCGTATCAGCTACTACCATTGCAGGTATTTCTCCGCCTGTTAGTATATAATCTCCAATTGATATAACTTCATCAACTAGATTCTCATGAATCCTATGATCCACTCCTTCATAATGGCCACAAATTAAAGTCAATTCATCTAATTTTGAATAACTATATGCCTTTTTTTGTGTAAACTTTTCTCCAGTTGCATCTAGTAGTAAGACCTTAGATCTCAGATCTTTGATCTTAGGTCTTAGACTCTGTAGTGCAGAGTCAATTACATCCACTCGGAGTATCATTCCTGCTCCACCACCATAAGGTCTGTCATCAACCGTTCTTCTTTCTGTTATTCCAAATTGTCTCAAATCAACAATATTAAATTCTACAAATTTTTTATCTTGTGCCCGCCAAAGAATAGACTGGTTTAAAACACAATCAAACATTTTTGGAAAGAGGGTGATGATATTGATATTCATAATTAAAAGATTCTAAAACTCAAAAAATCAAAGTTATAAAGCTTTTGATTTTTTAAATACACCCTTGTATTTTACCATGCATAAGGTATAAAGTTTATATACATGCAAAAAATTGTAATTGTTATGCCAGTTTGGAATGAAAAGGAGAACATTTCCAAAATGGTTAAAGAATTGGTAGAAATTCATTTCCCAAAAATTGATGCTGACATGCATCTTTTGGTTGTTGATAATCACTCCACCGATGGCACAGGAGAGGTGGTGGATGGGTATTCCAAAAAATACAAAAATGTAAAACTTATTCAACAAGAGAACAAAGGATTGGGTTGGGCATATGTTACCGGCATTGGATATGCAATTAAAGAATTAAAAGCGGATGCAATACTTGAAATGGACGGAGATTTTCAACACCCTCCACGATTTGTTAAGCCAATGGTAGACGCATTTTTAGATGGCGCAGATTATTGTATTGGTAGTAGGTATATAAAAGGAGGTTCTATTCCTAAAGAATGGGCTTTTTCGCGTAAATTTGTAAGCTACTTCGGAAATTTATTTATACGTCTGGTGCTTCTTAAACCTAATATTCACGATTTGACAACAGGATTTAGACTTACAAGAGTAAAAGGTATTCTTGATCAAATTGATTTACCAAATTTAATGGAGCTTAATAGGTTTGCTTATAAAGTAGATTTATTATATCAATCAATTAAACTGTCTAAAAAAACTATCGAGGTTCCTCTAGAATTTGAGCCAAGAATTGCTGAAAAATCAAAATTTAATTTTAAAGAAATGGTTTCAACTTTTAAGGTGGCCATAATCTTGGGGGTTAAAGACAAGCAAAAATTTATTAAATTTGGAATGGTTGGGGGAATTGGGTTTGTTGTTAATTTTTTGTTTTTGAGATTATTTAGAGGCATGGGTTTGACAGAAACTCTTTCTTGGGCCTTTTCAACAGAATTAGCAATTATAAATAATTACATTTTTAACAATATTTGGACTTTTAAAGACCAAGAAATAAAAGGATTTAAACAAACTGTCTTTAAGTTTTTGCAATTTAATTTAACATCAGTTGGGGCGATTATAATTCAATCAATTGCTGGGCCAATTGGAGTTAGATTAGTTGGTGTTCAATATGATGCTTTGGTGTTGGCCCTCGTGGTCTTATTTTTGGTTCTTCCTTACAACTTCACTATGTACAACCTCATCATTTGGAGAAAGAAAAAGACTTGAATCGTAAATAATTGTATTTGCTAATGGATGGGTCTCAGTTTTAGAGCCACATTCGATACAAACTGGTTTATTGGGTGGAAAATTCATGTGCCCTTTCTCGCACTTTATTCCTTTTAACTGATAACTTAATAACTGAATCTGTCTCCAATGCCTTGGTATTTCCACATATTGTTAGTCCTTGAAATTGTTTTTATCCCATGCACTACTACTTTATATCTGTTCACTTTTCACTTGTTTTATAAAAATGGTTCCCAATTAGATATTGGCATGGCGTTTTGTGAGATGAAGGCGAGGCCGTATAAATAAATTGGGATTATTATTATAGTCAAGGCTATTTTTACCTCTTTTTTTACCAAATATTCATGAAATCCAAGTAAGAAAAAAGGAATAACGGGAATGGCATAGCGCAATAAATCCCTATGGGCTACAAATATAAGTGATGTAAAAAAAATTAGAGAGAAACAAAAATATGTATATAATTCTTCTTTCCATAGTTTAAATAATGAAAAAATCCCCGCTGCATAAATAAATATGATTTCTTCGAGCCAAAATGTGCCCACCCATGGAGCTGAGTAATTAAATATTTGAAATGGTGGAAAAAACAAATGGATATTATCGCCTGATTTAAAATAAACCCAGAAATCACCATAGGTAAAATAATAAAATGTAAAAACAGAAATAAGTCCAATTGGAATTAGGAGTAGTGGTATATATTTTTTGACTTCAATTTTGGGAAGATTTTTGATATTTTCTATAAAAATTTGTAATAAATATGCTCCAAAAAGAAGTATTCCTGGCGATTTTGTCATTTGAGCTAGCATTCCCCAAATTCCTGCATATAAAAATTTTTTTTCAGAGAAAAAATAAGTTGAAGCTAGAATTGAGGCTACAAAAAGAGGTTCTGCTGACCCAACGCTTCTTACAATCAACCACCTTGCAGGAAAAACTGCAAAAAGCAAAGTTAAAAACAATGCACCACTTTCGTTAGTCAGTTTTTTAGCATGGAGGTTAAAAAAGTAAAGTGCCATAATTGACGAAACCAAGGTTACAAGGAGCATCGAGTAAGGATAACCAAAAATAAATGACAAAGATTTGATTAAAAGTGGAAAAAGTGGAAAATGTGCTGAATAATACTCATTAGTTAAAGGGAATTGATAATTTGAGCTGATTGAATCAGGATTATATAAAGTCTTGGCTGCAACCAAATATAATGGGCCGTCAAAATTAGCCACAATTGTTGCCATACCTTCTTTTGCAAGTGGTATTGTCCAAAATGAACCAAACCTGAAATAAAAAGGAACCCAGATTAAAATTGTAGGTATAAGTGTTATGGCAAGGAGAAATAAAAAGTTTAAAGTTTTTTTCATTTCTTCATGATATCATATTGGTATGCGATATAGAATAGATTCAATTTCAGTTTTCTTCCCTGCGTATAACGAAGAAAAAAATATTAGAAAGACCATACTTAAAGCTAGAGAAGTTTTATTTAAACATGCAAATTCATGGGAGATTTTAGTTATAAATGATGGATCAAGAGATAAAACATTAGAGATAGTAAAAGAACTTCACCAAATGGATAGAAACATTAAGCTTATAAACCACAAAGTAAATAGGGGTTATGGCGCAAGTTTACAATCAGGATTTTATAACGCCAAATATAAATGGATAGCATTTACAGATTCGGATGGTCAGTTTGATTTTTCTGAGATTAATGAATTTATTAAAATGCAAAGGGAAACAAATGCCGATTTGGTTATTGGCTACTATAAAAAAAGGCAAGTTAGTAAGTTTAAAATAATTACATCTAAAATGTGGGAGATAGCAGTAATGATTCTTTTTGGGCTTAAAGTTAAAGACATTGATTGTGGATTTAAGTTGGTATCTAAAAAGGTAATTGATGTAATACCGAGGCTTGAAAGTGAAAGGGGTGCATTTATATCAAGTGAATTTTTGATTAAAGCTAAAAAGGCCGGGTTTAAAATTGTTGAAATTCCAGTAACTCATTATCCAAGACTTGCAGGCAAAGGTACGGGAAGAGATATTAAAGTAATTATTCAAAGCTTCGTTGATTTATTCAAACTATGGACAAAATTGAAATAAATGTTATGACTTATGATTTAAGGTTTAAGATTTATGAATTCATTAAACAAAATTGGTTATTGATTGCCATTTTGATACTTGGGGCTTTTTTAAGGTTATATAAAATTGGTGAATATATGACCTTTTTAGGGGATGAGGGAAGGGATGCAATTGTTGTTAGAAGGCTTTTGGTTAATTTTGATCCGATTTTAATAGGCCCAGGAACATCAGTGGGGGGAATGTATTTAGGTCCACTTTATTACTATTTCATGGCTCCATTTTTATTACTTTCAAATTTTTCACCCGTTGGCCCTGCAGTTGGAGTGGCACTATTAGGGGTTGCAACAATTTACTTAGTTTTTGTCGTAGGCAAAGACTGGTTTAGTTATAAGGCAGGTCTTATTGCTAGTTTACTTTTTGCCATTTCTCCAACTGTAATTATTTATTCCAGATCGTCATGGAATCCAAACATAATGCCATTTTTTGCCCTTCTTACTGTTTATTCAATTTGGAAAGTTTGGAAAGATAGTAAATATAATTGGTTAATAATTTGCGCGATTTCTTTTGCTTTTGTCTTAAATTCCCACTATTTAGGCATTTTGCTTGCTCCTGTTATTTTTTTATTTTGGATATTAAAAATTAGAAATTTAAAATTGATTGGAAATTATCTAAAAAAATCTCTTTTTGCCCTATTTATTTTTTTAGGTTTGATGTCACCATTATTAATTTTTGATTTACGCCATAACTTTATGAATTATCATGCACTTTCAAATTTTCTAAATTCTGGAAATAATAATTTAGGTTTTAGTTTTAGAGAATTTTTAACAAAAA
>JAGUYM010000011.1 GCA_020061305.1 Candidatus Woesebacteria bacterium
ATCTAGACCAACTCCGGACTGGCCCGAGATAATCATTTTTGCACCAGTTAACCATGTTAACAATCTAGTAGCAAAAGCTTGAAATCTACCGTTTGTCGGAACAATTAAATCATAGCGACACTTAAGCAAGTTTAAGTAGTTTATATCTGTAATTATGTCTACCTGATGATTTTTTTTAAGTCTTTTAGATAATTCATTTACAAAGGTTTCAGCTCCTCTATTCACTTTATTTTGGTATTTATTTAAGAATGCAATTTTCACTTTAGCCTCCAAACTTCTAGATCATCAATTTCATCAATTTTCATATAGTTTTCTCTTATATATTCTACTATTTCCTTTGGCTGATAGGTAGCAAGATCGTACCAATTGCCCGCTCTGGGTTTTGACCAGTAAATATACTTTGGTGGATCAATTTTCCATCCATCAATTACTTTGTCTTGTAACTCTGGTATTTCAAAATGCCAGACATAATTTTCAATCCAAGGCTTTGGTGAAATTGTATCTGTTAAGACATAATAAATTGAACTCAATCCCAAAAAATAAACTTTTTCATTACCAACTCTATTTTTAATTTCATTTGCCATATTAATATCACTCTGAGTATAAAATCTATCCTCTTTTATCGGATTTAATAGTACTCCTTTCCATAGATATAAAAGTGGTAAAAGCATTAAAATAAAATACTTTCTATCAAAAACTAAAAGGTAACCGACAACAACCACAAAAATAGCTAGTGCGGGTTGCAGATGGAAAAGTGAAAATCTGGGAAATGCCGATAAAACCATGAACATAAGTGAAAATAACAATAAGAAATATCTAGAATTAATTTTTTTGTAATTTAATACTGTTCCAGTTATTAATGTTAGACCTGTGATAATTAATATTAATGTCTCTTTTGAATTTGGCAAAATAGCATAACCTTCGATCTCTGGTAGGTGGATTAACGGAAATTCAAATGTCCAAAATAAATAATCATTAATTAAATTAAATTTAAACAATATGGCTCCGAGAATAAAAACGGGGGCAATACAACCCAAAATAAATTTTAATAAATCTTTTAATTTTTCCTTCTTGTAAATTAAATAAATAAAAATAGACAAACCCAACAATACTGCTTGCTGTTTTGTTAAAAAGGCAATTGCCACAAACAAACCGGACAAAAACAAATTAGTATTAACAAAATAAATTGACAACAAAACAGGAAGTATTACCCCGATATCATACCATAGCATATTCCCATCAAAAACTGGTTGCAGTAATACATATATGCCCAACGCAATTAATGCAATATTATTCTTTCCTGTTATTTTTTTTACATTCAGAAAAATCATTAAATCAACTAGTCCAAACAAAACATAAGTAAAAATCTTTAAGCTTAAAATATTAAATCCAAAAACTTTGTACACACCCAATAGAATAAATGTCAGTAGTGGTTGATAAACATGATGAAAATCTTTAAAGATTAAAAATCCTTTATCAATAACATAAGGAAAGGATAGCATTTCTGGCCATGCAGTAAATTGTAAATTAAATAAAACAAAGATATGTAAGGCTATTAAAACAATCATTTTTTTGCTACAAAACTCATACTATCACCCATCTGCAAAGCAGTAGAAACAAGGTGGTAGGGACTAGCTAAAATGTTGATTATAAAACGTTTTTTAAAACCAGTTAAAGACTGCCAAATATCAAGAATTGGGTTTGTAAACTCAAATATCCCAGATCGTGACTCCCAATGTAAAATGTTAAAACCTGTGCCAGATACTAATTTGGAAAGTGATTCCTTTGTAAACTGGTATGTGTGTTCATTTGGCAATCTGTATGGCCATTTATCACCTAATAATTTTGATCCTAGTCCTCCGGCATTGGGTACATCAATAAACAAAATTCCATCCTTTTTTAAAAGTCTATATATCTTTGCAAGAACTATTTCTGCATCTTTAACATGCTCCAGTATGTGATTCATTATTACCAAATCAAAATAGTTTTGTGGTAATTTAGCCTTCTCGAAGTAACTATGTATTATCTTATGTTTCGTATATCTTATATCTTTCATCATATATCCTGAACCGGATGGTTCCACTCCCCAAGTCTCACTTTTTTTATATAGATCTAAAAAAATTCCATTTGAACAACCAATATCCAGTACTGTTCTTGGATTTTTAGTAAATCTGGAAATTATTTTATATCTTTTTTTAAAAATATTTTGAAACAACTTTTCATTCTCAAGATACTCTTTATCTCGATGATAGTTTGTATAATCAATATCCATCTTTAACTCCCTTCATTAAATAATGTCTTCTGAATCTCTTAATTGGTGTCAGGATTGTTGCAAAAAATTTATATTTCAAACTTGATGTTTGCCATGGTGATTTAACAAAATCTGGTCTTTTCCTGAAAAAAGCTTCAGGATAATAAAAATCTTTTGGCACTTCAATTCCGATTTCATATTTCAACTTTTTTGCTCTTTTGGGAACATCTATATCATCTTCCCTACTCTCACCTCTTGGTAAAAATGTTGTATGGATATACGGCGTATAGACAAACTTATATGTGTTTCTGTTTTGAATTTGATTATTATTTTCATCTGCCCAGCCCCATATTCCATGTCTCCCTTTTGAATTAAGTCCAGCAATACTTCTTTTAACTGCACGAAGTGCATAATTACCGACCAATTTACCAAATGTGTATCGACCATCAGAACTGGATTGGTAATGATAAATGTCGCCCAATAGATTTATATTCGGTACCACAATCGTCTCAACATTATTGTCTATCTTTTTTATTTCTGAAACAATTTTTTTAATAGAGTCGTCCCACCAAATTTCATCTCCATCAACAATCAAGAACCAATCTGCTTCAGTAACATTTAGCATTTCTTGTCTTACATTAGCAAACTCCTTGGGGGTAACTGTCCCAAATTGCCTTAAATCAATTTTGTCCCCATACTTTTTTTTCAAAAGCGATGCAATCTCCCAAGACCTATCTGTTGAACCGGTATCCCAGAGAAGTAGTTTATCTATGTGGTCAATTACGGATGTTACAGAAAACCACAACCATCTTTCTTCATTTTTAAATAATGTATGTGCCCAAATTTTCATTTTTGTCTGAAATAATGATTGAAAACGATAACAAAGGCATAAATTGCAAAAATCGTATTTGAAATTAAAAGGGCAATAGCAGGGCCCAACCCTCCAAAAAGTTTAGTAAAGTAAAGATTAAAAATAAAAATCAAGGCAATTTGAATAAAGGAAAAGGTACCGATAAAAACTGGTTTCCTCATCGAATGGACAATTGCAGTTACTGCGGGAGTTGAAAAAATAAATGGTATCAAAGATACTAACAAATATTGCAATATTTTAATTGATTCAAAATATTTTTGCCCAAAAAGAACTAGAACAAAAGGCTTGGCAATTATTATCCAAACAATAATCCCAAGTATTATTGGTATTGTAAACAATGTGGACTTAACTAGATACCTTCTCTCATTTTGTTTATCATTAAACCTAGCAAATCTGGTTGAAAGAACCGAACTTAAACTTGAAGACAAAACAATTATAAAAGATGAAAGACGCGACGCTATTGAATACTCTCCAACTACAACCGCGTTAGTTAAGTTGGCCAGCATGGTTACATCAAGTCTGCCTGAAATTGATGAAATTATTCTATTTACCCCCAACCAACCTGAGAATTTAACTAGTTCTATATATTTTCTTTTCTCAATTTTTACTTTTAAAAATTTAATTCCAATAACACTAAATCCATAAATAATTGGTAATATTGTACTTAAACCATAAGCTAAAAGGGCGGTATTTAAATTTGTAGGTAAAAAAATTATCAACGCTAAAAAGTATAAAATTCTGGGAATCCCCAAGGACCAATCAAGAAATACCGAAGGCCAAAACTTTTTATAAGCCATCATTATATATGGAAAAGTTAGCCATGCAGTTAATCCGATCGAAATAAAACTAACCCAATAGGAAACACTTATATCGTTTGTGGATAAAAAATTAACTGCAACATATTTAGGTATTAAAAGTACAATCCCAGAAACAATTAATATTGATAGAAATCTAAGTATAAACGAAGCTTTAAGATATTTTTCTGCACCGGCTCTATCATTTGCGCCCAATTTAACTGAGATAAAATTAATCATCGCAGTTGTAATCCCAAGATCAGTAAAAGAGGAGATTATAATAATTAAGTTTGCAGCAGCAGAAAAAATTCCAAATTCAGCAACAGTTAGTTTTTGAGTCAAAATATAAACAAAAATGAAACCAAAAAAGGCAGAAAAACTATTTCCTATAAATAGTGTAAAAGTATCTTTTGATGTACCATTAAACAGAATTTTTGTGGCTTTTTCTACTAACTGCATGCCCTAAGTATGACATAAAAAGTGTTAAAACTGAAACCAAACTAATATTGACTGCAGTATCTAAAATTTCTTGATCTTTAAAATAAATTTTGGAATTTATATTACTTTCATTTACCTCAAAACCATTTGTTATGGAATTAATTGGAAACGGATGACTCTCCCCCAACCGCCAGGATTTATGATAACTTTGATTTAATATCAACCATCCATTCTTAGGCTCAGAATTTATTTTTGAAACAGGCAATTTTGAATCTGAATTATATATTTTATAATTATCCAGCTCATTCCTAACTTTTTTGTAATATTGCTGATATTCATCTTCTTCAATTATTAAAATGTTCCCAATTACATTAAAACCACCATTATTTTTCAACACGAAGCCTTCAGTATCTTGACCAAAAACAATATCCTGACTAAACCATCTAAAAATGTTTCCATCCGGAATTTTTAACTGCTTGTCATCTATTGATATACCCCTTGAATTTTTGCCAGCCAATCCTCTTATAAAGATTTTGTACTTTTTACCCCCTTCGAAATCATGTCTAACCTTTACAACTTCATTTTCTTGAGTCGATAGAATAATCCCGCTATCAAAATTTATTTCTTTAGTATCCACATCACGAATTAAAAGTTGATACTTCCAAGTTAAATAATCATCCTTTAAATATTTACCCCAACTATTCTCCGCCAATAAAGATGGATCAATAAACTTATTTTTTAGACCTGCAATTATCAAATCATCTAAACTTTTATTATTTAAGATAAAGAAAAGTTTTTCATTTGAAATTTGTAATAGCCGTCCCAAGTCAGTTTTTCCATCTTCGATAAAAATTACTCCATACTCAGGAACTAACTTTTGTGCACCAATTGGAGAACCAACAACTACCGCCATTTTATCAATATAATATTTTTCAGGCACTGTATTTTCTAATGTAGCAATTTCTGGTTTTTTTGAAGATAAATAGACTAAATTTTTGATGCCCAAACTTCTAAAAAAGTTAAGATAATGATCTCTCTGCATGAAATTGAATCTATCCTCTGATCCATAATTATCTACTGCAAATGGCAAATAACCGGCAAGTACTCGCCCGTCTACTGCTTGATTATTTTCTGTTTGATAGGCAAGCTGTGGCTTATGGGGAATGTATATTGTCCTTGAAAAGTTATTATCTTTTACTATATTTTTTAATTCTAAAAAATTATTAATTTCTGATTCACCTTTTAAATTATTATTTGTCCCAAAAATTAATCCGGGCACAAGAGGTATTATCAATGAGACTGGTATTAAATATATTAATAATTTATTTTTAATTCCGTCATAATATTTAGCAACCACAAGTGAAAAAGCTAATATAAGTAATGGGAAAAATTTTGTAGAATCACGAAAGACAGATGCAAATGGAAAATTATTAATAACATAAGAATAAATTTCTCCAAAAGGACGGGATTCACCCTTAGCTAAAAATGCAAAAGACAAGAATAATATGCTTAAATAAACTTTTACCTTACTAGGCTTAATTAGATTTGACAGAATAAGTAATATCGGAAATACCAAGAATAACACATTTGGTTCAATTGTCTTGCCAAATTCATTAAATGGCCAGTGAGGTTGATATAGAAGTAATGAATCTTTTAATGTAACTAATTTTAAATTTGATATAAATGTCGGTGCCTCAATAGTGACTAGTTTAATTATTGGATATATCCAATAAAAATTTATTAACATAACAAAGGTTAAGGTTAAGACTAACTTAAAAATTTTTGAAAATTCAAATTTTGACAATAATAATCCAAGAGTTAAAGACAGCATCAAAAAACGCGGATCAAAAATTGCAATTAGTGACAAAAATGAAAGTGTCTTAAAAAATTTAAAATTAGTAATTGCCTCAACTGCCAGTGGCAGTATTGAATAGGCAAGCATGACACCCAATTGTCCGCCATCAATCAAAAGAATAAAATAAGTATTGAAAACATATATTAAACCCATTAGAAATTGACCGTTATTTTTATACCCCAATGATTTAGCTAATTTCTGCGCTGAATAAATTGATAAAAATATGCCGGGCAAGTAAAAAAACAATCTAACTAATATATTCCAATCAAGATTTAACAAGTTACCCACAAAACCGGCAAGATAAGTCACAGGATATAACCATAAAATTAGGTGCAAGCCACCGAATGGAGTGTCGTACGATCCCCAAATATTTATTTTATTTGTTAAATCAAAATAAGCTTCTTTGTAAAAATAAACCGAATCCAAATCTACTAAATAATTGAATGAAAATATACCTGAAAAAACCAAGGTTGACAAAACAACCAAAATTAAATTTTTGTATTTCATTTTTTCTTTACAGTTTCAACAATTAAAAGCACCAGACCAACAATCAAGCTTTCGAATGTGTAAACTGCGGTTCTTTCTGCCCAAATATCAATTTTTAGTAATTTAATTAAACATGCAAATATCCAAAATAATAATGATATAAAAAACATCATCCTACTATTAAAATTTAGCAAAAATATAGACAAAATAAGTATTAAAAATACAATAAAATTAACTGAAATTTCAAAAAATGGGTGAAAATATCCAGCAGACCTCATCAAGACCATAAACACAAGTAAGGTGTTCAAAATAAGCATATTAAATAAATACTTTTCTCCCCATTTACGCACTTTATTTTTTATTTTTGTAGCCATATCTTAAATAGAGATAATATTATTGTAAAAATAGTAAATGTTGAAATAGCAACTCCTAAAATAAAATGTCTTTGTGGGAAATAGATTATCTCAAATCTATAATCTATTCCTCCGGTATCGATAAACCAGGCATTGGAATATGAATCAATTGTAAAATGTTCCTCTACGAATCTAATTTTTGAACCATTCAAATCCGTCACCTCAAGTTTCCAGTCAGGAGAATAGTTTTCGGCAAAAACCAAAACATTCGGACCAGTAACTTTTGTTACCTGGCCAGTATGTTTTACGGGGGTTGAGCTGGTTAGATTAACTTTCGGTTGCTGACTATTGTCATCAATTACACTAGGTTCTGATATAAAAAATAAATCATTCATAAAAAGTTTGTAAACTCTTAAATTGTCATAAGCAACTCTAGTACCCAAGGAATTATTTATAAAAGGAGCAGCTAAAGAAATTGTCATTTTGGATTCTGTTTTTACGGGTTCATAATAAAAATTAAAATTTGTTCTGTCTAAATAACTGGGTAGGTTTTCTGTTTGAGTCTTAATCAAATTTTCACTTCTCTGTTGATAGACATAGACAGTAGACATGTTTCCATGACTCCATTCATAGTCTAATTGGATAAAATAAGGATTATTGAAATCAAAATCTTCTAATTCAAAATCAGCTGAAACATCAATGTCCCCCCTATTTAAAATACTTAATTGTTTATTGCCATTATTTTCAGTGATTGTTAACTCAGCTTTATCATTTTGGTGTGTTTTTTTATAGTTAATTTGTCCCTCAAAATTTTCGAATTTTATTAAATTTGAGGAGGTATCATACACCACTTCGTGTAATCCTTTACTTAAATATATTTTATTAAAAAATATGTGAGAATCAGTTATTTTTTGTACGGGCCAGCTTTCATCAATAGAATTATGAACAACATCGATTTTAGTCAAATTTTCTGATAAATCATAATTTTCTATAATTGGTAAATAATAACCATCTTCATCTATACTGAATGTAAACTTAACTTCTGTCATGTTTTGTGCCGTAATTCTGTTTAAAGTTATATTTGGAAGTTTTTGGTGCTTGTTGTAGTTATCTTTTTGTGAGTTATTTGAAACAATAATTTTACCCGCAGGAATCTTATTAGGAAATATTTTCGATGTAACATTATCCTTGCTATTTAATAAATGTTGATCTATACCCAAAATTGATAACGCCTTTACAGCGTAATCATTATTATCACCGCTAAACCGATAATAAAAATTATTAGCCAAAAATATTTTAGGTAAACTGATTGTTTTTTCATTTAAAAAATAAATGTTCCATTTCTCGAAATTAACTTTTTTAAGCCGGTCAAAAGAACCAGATAGCTCAGGTGATAAAGTATGCTGATCTTTCTTTTCAAGGATAATTGTTGCGTTTAATTTATTGGCCAAATTAAAAACAGAGCTAAACCTGTCTTTTCTGATATTTTCATACAAAAGTTGAATAATTTGATTTATTTCTGTACCAGTGTTGTTAATTCCCGAAAACAAAACTTCTTTATCTATAAATAAACTCACTACCGGCTCAACACCCGTATAACCCCATTTGTATTTTTCCAGCTGGTCATCGGGATAAGTTATAATTCTACCAGAATTTAGATTTTCCAAATAATTTGCACTATCAAAAAGATAGTCAGGAAAATTTACAAAAAAGCCATTTGAACTGTTTGGTCTAAATATTTTTCCAGTTATCAGGGGGTAACTGTAAAACAAATTACCAACAATTAAAATCCATGCAATAAATTTGATATAAATACTATTATTGTGTTTTTCAATCAATAATGCTATTAGCCCCGCCATAGATAGTGTTACAAAAAGGGTAAAAATATACCAAGGGCTTCTAAAAAGAGAAAAATAAGGAAGGTGTTCTGCTAACCATTTAAAAATTATTCCTGTGGGTTCGTGAGTTCCAGAACCTAAAAATATCCCTAGCATCAACATTATCGCAAAAGGAATATAAAATCTTAATTTCTTTTTATCTATGTATACTAATGAAATTAGAGCTAGTGATGGAACAATAAAACTAAATATCAAAAATGGAAATCTATAAAAATAATTTACTACATAAGGCAGATATATTGGCAATTTTGACACACTATCAAATGTATACCAATCCCAAGCTCCCTGTAGTCTCATAATATTTAATATACTGGTATTAGCAGAAAGAGAATCAATCCAATTATTAAAACCAATTGAAGTAATACTTGAATTTTGTGTAACACTTCTTAATACAAAGCTTATTGTTGGAAATATCCAATAAGAACTGATCGCGAAGATAATTCCGATAATAAAAGTAAGTATCTTACTAACTTTCTTAATATTGTTATCGACAATGGCAAAAGAAATTGCGAATATAATAAAGGTTAATAGTGCAGTTATAAAATAGGCAGGGTTGATGCCGGCACCAGATAATATCAAACTTGTAAAAACCAGCAAAACAGACGCTTTGGATTTACTCATTGAGTCCAGATACAACCCCATGAAAATATGTAAAAGCAATGGAACTCCCGCCACCAATGATAAATTCGACACTTTTACATTTTCCCAACTATTAAACATATAGATATTCAAGCTATATAAACAGACAAAGAGAATTCTAGTTAGTTGTGCTTTAAATAAATTCTTTGAAAAAATGTAAGAACTTACAACAATTGTGGCAAACCAAAACACTAAACTGGTTTTTTCAACCATCTGAAGAGATAATCCTATTATATATGGGACAAACTGTACTAAATGGAAAAATATTCCAGCTGGAGCAAACGAAAAATCAGATCCACCATTGCTCAAATTATTCCACATATAAAATCTCCTAATTAGCCATAGCTTAGGGTTAAGTGGAAAATTCGTATCAACTCCGTTGATAATTGCGTCCCCCTTACCAAAAAACCAAATTATTGGTATAAGTGACAACAAAACCAGCACAAAAACATGCCAATATTTCTTACATAAATTAATTAATTTATTTTTTAACACTTTTTAGTTTTAATCTAATTTCGTTAGTTATATTTACTAACTTTTCTTGTTTACTGTCCCAAGAATAGGCAACAACTGATTCTACTGGCAGATTATATTCTTTAATTGTGTCTTTTAGCAAATCAAAATCTCTAAAATACCCAAATCCACGACCGTCAATTTCTTTGTATCCCTGACTATCAATTGGCCACAGATAGGCATTGTCAAAAAATTCAATGGGGAAATTTTCATAGTCATTAAACCAAACCAAAAGTGTTTGACCAAATCCTGATTGAAAAGGTAAAATTTTTACTGCATCTGGCAAGCCATAATAACTGGTATCACTTTCTATATAAAATATCTGTCTATCTTTAAGTTTCAAATTATCTCTGGATATTTGATTTAAAATGTTTAGTCTATTTTTGCCAACTTCTGATATACCCTGCAACTCAATCCTTGTGATTAACATATTAAAAACTACAAATATAGATAAAGTCGCCGCCGACCATTTCCAATTTTTGAATAAAGAGGCAATAGAAACAATAAAAAAGATCATTCCAATTGAAGGCATATATAAATTTCTCGAATCAATTATTGGCACAAAGCCAGATCTCCCCGGTGATAATGCATAAATTGCACTATTTGCACCTACAAACAAAAGGCTTAGTAATGCAATCACTGCAAGATTTCTTTTCTTATACTTTATGGCAAAGATAGATATTAGAACTGTAAATCCAAACACTATATTGGTTAACAAACTAAGAATATATTTAAGATAAAAATTATCAAAATATGTAGTTCCGGGTGCACCTGCAATACCATCTGGTAATTTATCTGCGATAAATTTTGATGTTTCCAAAAATACATATGGAGGAATAAATGTTTGAGAAATACCCTTTATTGGGAATGTGGCAATATTAAATAATATTTCAGATTGTGATTGCGATTCAGTTACAACTGGTGCCGTAATATCTGAGAATATTCCAAGAAAGGTAAGATAACGAAAAACAACATAAAACAAGGCAACAGCTACAAAATATATCATTCGTTTATCAAAAAGTCTTTTTTTGGCAAAGTAGTTTTGGAATAATATTAAAATCGGATAAAATGCAAACATACCAATTGCAATTTCTTTAAACAACATCGATAGTATTAGCATTAAAATAGAAAGGAATAGCTTCGCTTCAAGGAAATAGATTAAAGACAATAAAACCAAAGTTGTCGCCCCCTGTGTTGATCCATTTGCAACAACCCATGACGTAGCCTGTTGACCTGAAGCAAAAACAGCAAACAAAATGCCACTAAAAACTGCCTGCCAATCCTCCTTGAACATCTTCTTTGCTAAATGAAAAACAAGATACGAATTTAAAATATGCCAAACAATACTAACCATGGCCCAATTAAAATAATTAAATTTAAAAAAATATGTCAACACAGCAAATAAAATTCGGGTAAAAGGAACATAGTGGCCAGGATCAGGTATCAGGGCTTTAAAAATATAATTGTCATACCCTGATAAATATATTTCAGCAAAAGCAGACCATTCATCTTGCTGAAAGAAGTTATTAAAAATTGGAATATAAAGTAAAACAACTAAAATGCTCAAAATTAAAAATGGTAATATTTTTTTAATCATTTACTAATTGTTAATTGCATTACATTATATATATAAAATATGAATGAATCTACCAGACGAAAGGTTAATTTAGATTTTGATCAAGAACCATCATTTCATCATAAATTCAATTTAAAATTTGCACTTCCATATATAAAACATAAGAAGGTTTTAGATATTGGATGTTGGACTGGACAATTTGAAATGTTGGCTGCTTCACATGCCAAAGAAATTTGGGGTATTGATCCTGGTGTAGAGGCTATAAAAATGGCCAAAAAATTGATCCCGAAAGCTAATTTCAAAACAGGTAATGCTCTAGACCTTAAATTTAAAAACAAATATTTTGATACTGTAACACTAATGGATGTAATTGAACACATTCCAAAAGGGACTGAAGAAAAGTGTATAAAGGAGATTAATAGGGTTTTAAAACCAAACGGACATTTGATCATTTCAACACCTCACTCTCACCCACTCTCTACATTTTTAGACCCCGCATATTATTTAATAGGCCACAGGCACTATTCTGAAAATTTTTTAAAAATGTTACTAGAAAATAATAATTTTAAAATAGTTAAAATTAAAAAAACTGGAAGAGTTTATAGAATACTAACAACTTTGATGGAATATTTTTTTAAACATATATTAAAAGCTAAATTTAATATTCCAAAATGGCTCAAAAATAAAATTAAAGATGAATATAAAAGTAAAAATGCCTTTGCTCAAATAAATGTCGTTGCAATAAAAAAATAATTTCATATTTTTTTGCACTCAGCCACAAAAGAGTATGATAAATTGCTCAGCTTTATTTTTTGGTCAACGCGTGCCAACCAAATAATAAATTTGCTCTCTTTCTTAAAAAGAGCAAAATATAGAAAATCAATTGCCAATATAATTGGCAATGTTAATGAATATAACCAATGTCGTGTTAATTTAAACTTATTTCCCAAAAGTTTTATTAGATCTTTTTTAGAATAATGAGTATGAGAATCCCTCCCCAATGTAATATCGCCAATCATTCCTTGTTTCTTTTTTAACACAAATTCTTTTCTATATTCTTTTTCACCATAAAAATATTTATATAAAATCCGATGTAAATTAGGGAACAAAAACTTAATATTTCCAGTGTCTAAAAATCCAAACAAACCTTTGTTCAAACCATATATATATAAAGTTCCATTCTTTTTTAAGACCCTATGGATCTCGGACAATGTTTCTCTCTCATCTAAAACATGTTCTAAAACCCCCATCATCGTCACACAATCAAAAAAGTTTGACTTATATGGAATTTTTTCTCCTATACCAACTAATGAATAGTTTGCTTTTTGCTGTTTGTTTTTTAGTTTTTTAATAACAAGTGCATCTGCGTCACACGCATAAACTATTCTATTCTTTGAACACAAATTCTCAGAAAAACTACCATTTCCACACCCAAAATCCAATATTTTTTTAGCACTATTAGGAATAGCTTTCATCACAATTTCTTCGCATAAAAAATCTTTATTATTCATAATTAACTTTTCTGCGCAACAACAAACAAATCTGATGAAAGGCTTGGGAAATTTGAAAAAAGCTTGTCAAACAACTTCATATATTTAGGCAAATATTCGACCTCACCACCTCTTACTAAAACAGGATTAAATCCATAATATTCCAACAAATCGATTAAAGCTTTTAAAGTGAAAACTCTAATATGACCCAGCGAGGCTCTATTTTTAGTTAAATTTTGTGTAAACTTTAACCCCAAAGTTTTATCTTCATTGCTTACTTCTGTAAAAAAGGGTTGATAGCCAAACATAAAAATTATTCTATTAAACCATGCGGCCATGTTTGGGGTAGACAAATATAGTAATCCATCATTTTTTAAAACCCTTTTGGATTCTCTAATAAAATTATCAGTATCAAAAATGTGCTCTATCACCTGTGAACTCACAATGTAATCGAAAGATTTTGATTTATAAGGCCATTTCTCATTAAGGTCGCCTCGTTTTACCAGTATTCCGTTTTGTCTAGCCTTTGAAATTGCTACATTAGACAATTCCATCCCAAAAACATCAACCTTAAATTTATTTTTAATAAACGACCCCAATACACCTATTCCACATCCAGGTTCAAAAACCTTTGAATTCTTTTTTGGATTAAATTGTGTCTTGTAAAGAAAATATTCTGCTTGCTTACTTTTTTGTTTAACTATAATTGGATCGTTATAGTGCTTATCGTAAATATCTAAGTTTGTTTGATTTTTATTCGTCATACATCTAGTATATCAAATATATTAAAGGTATTGTGAACAATATGAGTAGAAAATCATTACTTTCAATTTCTGTAATTATCTATGCCAGAAATGAGGAATCCAATCTAAAAAGATTGTTTTCATCGCTTAAAAAACAGAATTACCCAAAAAACAAAATTGAATATATTTACATTGATGATAAATCTACAGACAGAAGTGTTTCGATTGCAAAAGAATTTGGAGCAAAAATATTTAGAGTTAATACCGGTGACATTGAACTTAACAAAGGCATTGGCATGCATAAGGCAAAGAACGACCTCGTCTATTGGATGGATGCAGATATGGAAGTTATTGATAAAGATTTCTTTCTAAAACTTTCTTATCCATTGCAAAAGGATCCAAAGATGTTTGCATCTTTTACAAACGAATTTGCGTTAGATAAAAAACATCCAGTTAAAAACTCATTTTTAAGATTTATTTCATACGACCCACTCCAAAGGGACCCACTCTATCAAGTTTTCTCACCTTCTATTCAAGAAACTATTATCAGAAAAGGGGATGGATATTTTGTATGCAAATTTGTTCCAAAAAGAATTCCACCTGCAGGAAGAAGCATGTACAGAAGATTAAAGTTATTAAAAACTGATGTTAGCAAAAATGAATCCTTTATAGATCTTGAAACTTTAGAGATTGTCTCACGAGCAGGGCATCAACACTTCGCCTATGTTCCTGGTGCAAAAATAAGGCACTTCCATGCAGAAAATATAAATGTACTTATCAAAAAACGATTAAGAAATTTAAGTCGCGATTACCTTCCAAATCTCGGAAATAAATACTACACATGGTTTGACCTCAAGAACCCAAAAGATGTTATCAAAATAATATCTTGGATTATTTGGGTTAATCTATTAATACCCGAGTCAATTGTCGGACTTTACAAGTCTATTAAATTTAAAGACCTTGCATTTTTATGGCAACCAATCGTTTCAGTAGTTACAACTGATTTAATTATTTTTTCAATTTTGACTTCAAAAGGAGGTTGGAAACTTATCTCTTCAATTTTTGGATCATCAAACCATTAAGAAAGAAGATTCCATAGGTTAAATGGGTTGCAATTATTCCGATCGATACGATAAATGCATCTTTGATGCTAGCTCTCTTTATTACAGAAAGCATACCAAGTATTACAAAAAATATAATTAAAAAGGTATATAAATAGAAAATTGTTAAGTTGTAAATTGATAGTAACAATCCAAGCAAAAATCCAAGTGCAAGAATTGAGGGTATAAAATAATCAAATCTTCTTGATGTTTCAGGAAATTTTTTTGCGAAATACCCTCTATGTGTTCCTATGTTTGAAATCTGTCTTAGATAGGGTAAAAACAATGCCCTTCTATGATGGTGCACCACGACTTCTGGATCATATATTATCTTATGTCCACCCTTGATTAATTTTAAACAAAGAAATGTATCCTCACCACCATAAAAATGTGTCCCGTAACCACCGATTTTTTTCAAAACATCTTTTCTAACGACTAAATTATATGCAGGGTAATCATCAACAAACATCGCATGTTTTTTGACAAATCGATGTTGTGCTTGGCCACCGCAAAAAAAAGAGCTATAAACAAGCCCTGTCAATTGCTCCCAATATTTGTCTTCTTTTGGAGTAATCCCCGGACCTCCAACTGCAACAATTTGTGGATGGTTAAAATGAACTACCGCATTTTTCAACCAGTTTTTATCGGGGTAGGCATCATCGTCTATAAATGCACATATTTCTCCTTTTGCCGACTTTATTGCAATATCTCTTTTCTCAGCAGGTCCTGTTGTCTGTTTACCGGTAATTAAAACTCTAGTTTTTGGATTTTTAATCTCAATCTTTTTGTCGCTAACAATAATTATCTCATAATTTTTATAATTTAATTTATTAAATTTTTTTAAATCTACAAAAAAACGTTTTGTGTCAACATAATAAGGGATGATAATTGATACTTTTGGATTATTTCTTGTGATTGAGCGCATCAAACGAGTATTTTTCATTTTTGGATATCATATCATCCAAAATTGATATTTCATAATTTTTTAACGGCTAATAGTGAATATGCTTTCTTTGGATTTTTTCGAGTATATAATAAATTGGAAATTTCTGATATCAAACCCCAGATTATCTTTGGTTTGTATTTTAGTTCTGCTTTTTCACCTCTTAGACCTTTTAACCCATATCTTCCAAAAACTTTGTATCCTAACTTTTTGAAGTTGGAAACACCCCAACCAGACAGATGTTCTTGCAAGCCATTACCTTCACCTGTTTGATTAACAAAACCATTTGGAGTTAATAGAATTACTTTTTTGGAAGCAATGTGCTCCATTATTTTCAATAATTTGTAACCATCTTTTTTAGGTAAATGCTCAATAACATCCAATGCTATTACTGCATCAAAACTATTTTTCTTGAAATCTTCTTTAACTTCTAAAATGTTTTTGTGTAAATATTTGTCATGAATATTTAGTTTTTTACTTATATCAATTGATTTTTTAAAACCATCAACACCAACTAAATATTTTTTTCTATCTATAAACCCAATTGGAGAATTATCACCACAACCTAAATCTAAAACAGAATCGCAATCAGAAAGTATATAATCAAGTTCCAAAGAAAACGTGAACAATGCAAGATTTGGAAATGTCTTTTTGATTGTATTTACAAAATTCATATATTGATGCATCCAATATTCATATTATTTAATTTACATATTTCCATGACTATTTGGAAATATTACGCCATCTTCTAACTTTACAGGATTTAGCATAAAGCCTGATAAGTCTTCAATGACTTCTGCATTATATATATTAATTTCTAATAATTCATCGCTGGATTTATAGGATTCAAATGTATCAAAACCAATGACCATATATTTTGCATCTTTTGGAATAGACCCAATAATGTCTTTGTTTTTATTTCTAGAGGAGAGTCTAACAGCAACTCTTTTAGTTATATCATCTATATCTTCTATTTTTTTATAAAAATTAACATAAACATAACCTCTTCCTTTTTCACTTGTCTTTGGATTTATATAAAAGCCTTTCCAATCTGAAACTTCGATTGGATCAGATGTCCAGATATTTGGTTTGTCATCAAACAATATTTTTTTAGCAAGAGTCTTCTTGATTATTTTGTATTTTGGAATTTTAGCAACTATGAAATTTGATTCAGGCGCTTGCCATTCTTTAAGCACTGAATAAACTGCATAGTCTGATAATTCACGAACAGACATCGCAGAATATTTATTCTCAAGCATTTCTACTGGCTTATTCCAATACAACAAAGATTGTTTAGTATCTTGCGTCATCCAATCGTAAAAATCTGTTGTAGACCAGTCAAGACTTGAAACAACCAAATCGGCACCTTTTTCGCTAAATTCTCGCATACTAAAATCGTCTGACACAAAGTTATATGGAACTACCTTTTCAATAGTATTTGGTAGAGGAACTGATGCGTGAGCTGCCACAACTGATTTGTCAGGAATATTTTTGTTAACCCAAGCGCCTAATATTTTATAATTCCATGGTTTGATATATTCTCTTATCACAACAAATGAATTTAATAGACTTTCGTAACCTATAAATCCAACTACAATTAATATAAATAAATTATTTTTAAAAACTTTAGAAACAAAAACGCTAGTAAAAATTAGAATAAGGGGAATTATTGTTACAAAGTTTCTGGTATAAAACCCTCCACCTGTATAAACAGTTGTTATAAATAAAAATGGAAGTATTACAGATAAAATTAATATGGTGTTTAGTTTTTTGTAATAAAAAGCTACAATAATGCCAAGAATTGAAAGTATCGATGCAATTTTCCCTATTCCAATGTGATAAAGATAGGAGTAAGGAAAAAAATCAAATTCCATTCTTCCCGTTCGATACTTACCCGAAACAGACGAAAGCCAGGCTCTTGTCTCATCTAATTTTATTAAATGGTAAGGATTTAAAACTACAAATAAAACAGCAATGATGACAGGTATCATCATCGCCATCGGTTTAAACAAAAACTTTAATCTTAATTTATTATCTTTTTGTTTATACACATTTACTAAATGGGCCAAAAGTAATGGTGTAAATGCAAAAAATTGATATTTTGTTGAAAATGACAAACCCGCAAAAATTGCTGACCAAAAATAATTTTTGTTAGTTGGTTTTTCAAAAACATTTAAAGTAAACCATAAAGAAAGAAGCAAATAAAATGAATTATAAATATCAGGAAGACCTAAATGACTATTCAAAACATGCCTATAATTAATAGCAACAAAGAAAGCACTTAAAAGTCCCGCTTTTGTGCTATACAACCTACGTGTTATCATGAAAGTTAAAATAACTATTAAAACTCCAATGGTCGCGGTAACATACCTACCCCAAAACAACGCATTTATCCATCTGTCTCCCAATGTAACACGGTAAAAAAAATCATGAAATTTTTCTGCTTCTTTTGGTATTTCAAGGTGCCCGGCAGGATAATTTAAATAATTTCTAACTAAAAATTTTGACCATTCAACTGGGATAAAAAATGTTTGATATGCAATATAATTAGTAAGCGGTGTCATAATCGGATAATCGTAACGAAGAGGATCAAAATTTCCGTTAACTATCATTGAAGAAGCTGCAGAATATGAAATTCCATCATCAGAATGATAAGGTGGATAACCTGGATTTATACCAACAAAACGAAGTATTACTGCTACGATAAGTATAACAAAAAACAATTTAGTATTAGTCTTCATAGATGTTACAATATGCTTAAATCATATCATGAATTTATTTTCTAAAACATATCACAAATATTTAAATCTACTAGTTAAAAATTTAGTTCCAACTAAAGAAGCAAAAAATTATATAGTTTTTAAAAACTCACTTGCCTACTCTGAAGACATACAAAAAGATATAAAAGAAACCTATAAAAAAAGTCGTGGGGACACTAGAGTTTTGGTAATTTATTTTAATTTTTTGTGGAAACCCATACTTGATTTGGCACAGTTCCTAAATTTAAGAAGTCCCAAAGAAACAAAGGAACCAAATTGGCTTTCACCAGATGATATAAATAATATATTTTATCTTGAAAACTTTGAAAAAGTTAAAGAAGGCAAATATTTAGTCTTCCCATTCCCTGGAAAATTATTTGAAATACTAAATAAGATTATCTCGAATTTGCCACTAATAAAGGAGTTATCACTTATTACCTATCAAATTTATCGACCATTATTTAAACCTAAAAAATATAGTGTCTCAATAATTATCCCGGCCAGAAATGAATCAGGAAACATTGTGGGATTAATTTCAAAATTACCTAAATTTAATACAAAAACTGAGGTTATCTTTGTTGAAGGTCATTCAAAAGATAATACTTACGAGAAAATTATTAATGAAATAAAACAAAACAAAAGAAAAGATATTGCAAGTTATGTTTTTAAGCAAAATGGAATTGGAAAAAATGATGCAGTTAAGCTGGGCTTTGAAAAAGCAAAAAATGATATTTTAATAGTTTTGGATGCTGACTTAACAGTTAAACCAAAAGAACTTAAAAAGTTTTACGATGCTATTTGTGAGGGTAAGTCCGATTTAGTAATAGGGACACGGCTTGTTTACCCAATGGAAAAACAAGCAATGAGACTTTTAAATTATTTTGGCAACAAAATGTTCAGTATTTTATTTAGTTTTATAATTGATCAAAAAATCAAAGATACACTTTGTGGTACAAAGGCAATTTTAAAAAGTAATTATTTAAAAATAAAATCAAATCAAAGATACTTTGGGAATTTTGACCCATTTGGTGATTTTGATTTAATATTTGGAAGCGCAAAATTAAATTTTAAAATAACGGAAGTTCCGGTTAGATACGGTCAAAGAAAATATGGCCAGACAAATATTGATAGGTTTAGACACGGATTGTTGCTTTTAAGGATGGTTTATCTAGGCTTATTAAAATTAAAATTCGTATGAAAGTGAATGGTCAAATCCATAGAATATATATTCTGTTAATTGTACTGATCTCACTTCTTATTTGGAAACCAATATTTGACCAGGTGCCAATGGGTGAGGGTTATTATTATTTCGACAAATGCCAAAACAAATTTATAGTCCCAAGTGACTGTCCAACAACAATTTGGCAATATGATAACTTAGCCAGAATTTCCTTCCAAATAATGATTCCGCTTTTCAAGGATAATATTCATTTATACATGTTTGCTCAAATCGGCATGATGTTACTTCTATATATAACTTTTTATCTTGTCATGTCAAAAGTCACAAAAAATCCGATGCTTGCTTTTTTTACCGTTCTCGTCTTTCTAACAAACCATACTGGTTCATTTTCAATGATGGCTATCGGCAATTATCAGAGATTTGTTCAAAGAGTACCCAATTTAATACCCATACTAATTTCATTTTACTTTATATTTAAATATTTCGATACTAAAAAGTATAGTAACTTAGTAAAATCAATCATCCTTTATGCATTGGGTTTCTATTTAGCACATCACAGTATTTTTATGCTTCCCCTTTTTGCCGCATTTATATTTTTAAATACAATTTCTCAGAAATTGAGCTTCAAATCGGTAATCATAAATATAGGAATTATAATAATCCTATCAGGAATATCAATCGTTTTATCTTTAACTGATCACTTTGTGCCAAAACAGGGATTAATGAGCTTTATTATAACAACACCTCAAATTATTGAAAAAACAATGCTTCAGGTGCCCAACCTACTAGTCCCAACTGAAATTGTAAGGTTAATTGCAAGAAATTGGCCTATCTCACCTATTCCCTATCCATTTTCTTTTGTGCTTGAGCTTTTCGCGGTACCTTTATTTTTAATATTAATAATTTCACTATTCTTAGTTAAAAACAACACAAACGCAAAATTAATTCTTAAAAGTGCAATTCTTGCATTGCCCGTAGTTTGTCTATTAAACCTCTATTCATACGGAGATGGAGCACCACATCCATTACGAGATTTTGGTGAAGACAGAATATACTTTATACCATCAATTTATGGCTCAATCCTGCTAGGCTACTTTATAAACTCAATTTATGTAAAAGGGAAAATACTAAGCAAGTTTATAGCTATTGCAATATTAATAACTTATGTTTTCTATAATTCGCATTTAATCCAAAGGGATTCAAAAAAACTAACTCCAACTTCAACTAAAATGGAGCAATTTATTGAATATGTAAAAGCCAAGACACATAACAGAGATGCAAAAATTATGATTGTTGGACCCTCACATCTACTTTGGCCAATTCAATTTGTTACATTGTTTTATAATACCAACAACAATTTATCATTTGCACTTGATTCATCAAGTTGGGGTGAGACAATTAGTAAGTCGGATTATGATGAGATTAAATCAATAGATTATATTGATAACAAAATTTTAGAAAAAACAATTAAATGAGAGATCTAGACGCCAAGGAATCGCTACTGGAACACAAGAAGATAATTAATTCAAAGTTATTTTTGAAAAATGTATATATCGATTTCTACAAAATATTAAAGAGTCATAAAGCACCAAAAAAAGGATTATTAATTGAAGTTGGCTCTGGTGGAGGATTTTTAAAAAGATTTATTCCAAAAGTTATAACAACAGATGTTTTAAAAGTAGATGGTATCGATAGAAAACTTGACCTCGAAAATATCAAATTAAAATCCAATTCTGTATCTGCATTTTACATGTTGAATGTTTTCCATCATATTAAAAATCCAAAAAGGGCACTTTCCGAAATGGAAAGGTGTCTCGTTGATGAAGGAAAAATAATCATGATCGAGCCATGGCCAACTATTTTTTCTAAATTTATATACAAAAATTTTCACCACGAAACATTTGATACCAATTCTGATTGGAAAGTTAGAGGAACAGGAAGAATGTCAGACGCAAATGGTGCACTCCCTTGGATAATTTTTAAAAGAGACAAACAAAAGTTTGAAAAGTTATTTCCTAATTTAAAAATCGAGATTGTAAAACCACACACCCCATTTAAATATCTGCTTTCAGGAGGACTGTCACATAAACAAGTGCTCCCTAGCTTTTTTTACCCCTTTTTAAATATTATAGAAATCCCATTAAGACCATTTAATAAATTTCTTGCCATGTTTGCAACAATTATCATTTCAAAGGCAGGCATTCATATAGAACATGACTAAATGGTCGGCCCTTGTGTGGGTATGTAGTTTTTACCTTAAAACCATAACTTTTGAATAATTTTTTCCATTCACTATCACTTCTATAATTTACATTCGTATCTATTAATTTGTTATTAAAAATAATTGGTAATATCAATACATCAGTAATGTAGGTGAAAATATATTTTAATAATGGCTTTTGGATAATCTCTGCAACAACTAATTTCCCGTTCGGATTCAAGTTTTTCTTGCAAGCATCAAGTACTCCTTCTTGAGCTTCTCTACTGGGCAAGTGGTGAAAAACATGAATTAACAAAATTGCATCAACTTTCTCTATTTTCTCTTTTAAAATATTGCCTACCTTAAATTTTACATTCTTAAGTCCTTTGTTACTCTCAACAAGTCTTGATTTGTTTAGTTCTATACCAAATACTTTTCTACTTTTTGATGATAATCCTAAATAATTTGCCATTAAGCCATCACCACTTCCCAAGTCTATTATTTGTCCTTTTTTAGGAACAATTTTTTCAATTTCCTGATATGGAGCATCCCAAACTCTAATTAATTTAAAAAGTGAAGAGAATCCTTGTCCTTTGTATAGATCTATCGTTTTTTTCAAATCATTACTCATTTTTGGTTTACCAAAAATATTAAAATAAACATTAAAAAACATTTCGATTAAAAACAACAAAAATTGCTTAATGGTTTTCATTCTTGTATTATACTGCCATGAAGACAAAAATATCAGTCGTAATCCCAGTTTGGAACGAAGAAGGTAATATTAATATTCTCTATTCCAAACTCCGCGAAACACTACTTAAGATTGATAAAAATTTTGAAATTATTTTTATCAACGATGGTAGTTTTGATAATTCGTACCAACTACTTAAAAAAATCGCAAAAAGGGATAAAAAAGTAAAGTTAATTTCTTTTTCAAGAAATTTTGGCCACATGTCTGCCATAAATGCTGGACTAGAACACTCAACCGGTGAGAGAGTTGTTGTTATGGATGCTGACATGCAGGACCCACCATTTGTAATTGAAAAAATGTACAAAAAATCACTAGAAGGTTTTGATGTCGTATATGGTGTTAAAAAGAAAAGAAAAGAAAATTTTATACGGGTTTACATGATGAAAGTTTTTTACAGGTTACTAAGTAAAATTTCAAACATTAAAATTCCACTTGATGCCGGCACATTCTCCCTAGTTACACGAAAAGTTGTTAATCACATAAATGAGCTGCCCGAGAGAAATAAATACTACAGCGGTCTTCGGGCATGGGCTGGCTACAGCCAAACTGGAATAACCTACGAGAGAGCCAAAAGATACAAAGGTAAAGAAGCAAGCTATGCAAGGCTTTTTAAACTTGCAATGGATCAAATTGTTTCATTTTCATTTGTCCCACTTAAACTTGCAAGCTTTTTAGGATTTATATTTTCTTTTATTGCGTTCTTAATGATCATTGTTTTATTTATCTTAAAGTTCTTTGTAAATCTTGGAATCGTTGGATGGACTTCTACCATTACAACAATTTTACTAATTGGCGGAGTTCAACTTATTACACTTGGAATAATTGGTGAATATCTAGCTAGAATTTATGATGAAGTAAAACACAGACCTGAATATATTGTTAAGGAAAAAATAAACTTCAAAAAATAATTATATCTTCTTAGCAACAATAAAATGTGTATGAAGGCCTTTATTTTTACTCAAAAACTCTCCCGCTTCCTTTTTTTCTAAAAACCTGTTTCTTGGTAAAAAGTCTCCTGTAATTCTTTTTGTGATATATAACCAAATTAGATAGAAACTAAACCAAAGCCCTCCTTTGATTGTAAACTTTAAAATTTTAAAGCCATTATCTTTTAGTAACCTCTGCAATCTTTCAAATTTATAATGTCTATGTCCAAAATAAAAAGCTGGATCAAGCAAATTCATAAAAAAGTTTGAATTTGGGGTTGATAAAAATAGTAACCCATCGGACTTTAAAATTCTATTAACTTCCTTTAGGGCTTTCGCCTCAGTGTTCTTTGGAACATGTTCAATTACGTCAAAAAGCGTTGCAATATCTGCAAAATTATTCTTTATTGGAAGTTTTAAAGCATCGCCTACCAAGAATTTAGCTCCTTTAATTTCCTTGTTTGAGAATGCTACAGCATTTTTATCAGGTTCAACTCCAACAATTTTGATAGTTTTATCAATTGTTAGTAATTCCTTTTCCAACCATCCAAAAGAAGAGCCAATATCAACGACTGTTTTGTTTTTTAATTTGTATTGTTTAAGCAAATTAAGACAGGCCAAGACTCGTCCCGAAACTGACATATCCAAAGTGTATTTTTTCATTGTTTATCTCGCTTTGCGGAAAAATTTGCTTCTACTTTTAAAAAGTGTTTAAACATTTCACTAAAATTAAATGCCTTCATTACTTTTTCAAAAATCTGATCGTCACTAACAACTCTATATTCTTGTATTTTTTTTCTTTTTTTATTTAACTTACCAACATTTTTTACATTCCAATCAATGGCATTGATTATCATCGAAAATTTTTTAAACTGCAATCGTAATAAATAATAAATAGATAAACATTGCAAAATTAATATATGAGGTATCAGAATTATAAATAAATTTTTTGTTTCTAAATTTTTATATAAGCTAGATATCCTATTTTTAAATGAATTGTAATTTACTGTTTCAGGGCTTAATTTACCATAACTATATCCAACTTTATGATAAATGAATGTCGTTGGTAAATAATAGACCTTGTAACCTACAAGCCACACTCTAAAGCAAAAATCAGACTCCTCCATGTAACTTATAAAGTCATCATCAAATAATCCTATTTTGTCTGTTATCTTTTTTCTGGTCATTAAGCATGCCCCTTTTGCCGAAAAGATTATTTTTTCTTTGTCGTACTCTTTAGAATCTTTCTTATCAAATCCCCAATGTATCAGAAAGCCGCTTTTAGTTATAAAGGATCCGGCATTATCGAGAATATTTGGGCTATCCATCATTTTAATTTTGGGTTGAATAACACCAATCGATTTGTCACTTTCCATTTTCTTAACCAACTCTGCTAATAAATTTTTACTTACTTTAGTATCATTATTTAAAAGTAAAATATATTTACCCGTCGCGTGCCTTAATCCTTCATTATTTGAGCCAACAAAGCCTAAGTTTTTTTTGGTTTTAAAACCAAACAATTTTAAACCACCTTTATTTTTAATTGCTTTGTCAAAACTATTATCGGTTGAGCAATCATCAACAAGTACAACCTCAAAGTTTGGGTAATCAAGTTTTTTTAACGATTCAATGCAGTCAATTAAAACCCGTCCTCCATTATAATTTGTAATAATTATTGATACTTTTGGATACTTTATCATTTAAATAAATTAAATGCTGTACTAATAAATTTTTTTAAGCCCACCTTATTTATAAATCCCAAAACTGCAGAGATTGTTTCAAGTGTTCTAACAAATAAAAAGGCTAATCCCAAAAGCGGACTTGATAGAAACTTCCTCCAATTTTTTAAATATACTCTTCTAAATAAAATTGTCCCCTGAGTTTTAATCAGTTCTGGGTGTTTTTCGGCATATATCGCTCCTTGACCTGAGTAATAATATTTTTTCTTTAATAAACTTGAAAGTGTTACATTTTCCTCGTGATGATAGATATATTGATTAATACGCGAGGCTATATATTTTTTACTAATTCTAAATGGTAAATCGTAGTCTTCGGGTCCGGTCAATTTTGTATCATAGCCTCCAAATTCAAAAAAAACTTTTCGATCAAAGAACCTTGGAACTTCATATTTAGGGTCTTCCATATACATTTCACGCTCAAATTTTCTAACTTTAGAAACCCAACTATTTCCAACTGTAGTTTCTGCAATAGTTATCATCTTTGCCTTTGATGAAAGTATCTGCCTAACACAATTTTTCAAAACTGATCTAGAAAGCTCCATGTC
Source organism: Candidatus Woesebacteria bacterium (assembly GCA_020061305.1). GTDB lineage: Bacteria > Patescibacteriota > Microgenomatia > UBA8517 > UBA8517 > DYGS01. Next base: position 26,051 of record JAGUYM010000011.1, read on the forward strand.
TGCATCCAAAAATAATAAATATTGTCCGACAGACTTATTGGCGCCAAAATTGCGTTGTGCGCTTCTTTCCGGACCTTTAGTATAAATTTTTACCCTAAAATTTTTAGCAATCTGCAATGTTTTGTCTGTCGATTTATTGTCAACAAGTATGACCTCGTAGTTATGATAAGTTTGATTAAATATACTTTTTAGAAGCCTGCCAATCACCTTCTCCTCATTTTTCGTAGTTATAATCACCGATACCTTAGGCCAATTGTTTTTTTGCATACTATTGTCAAATGATAGCACAAATCGTATACTACTACTGCATGAAGATATTATTTTTAAGTTTAATTATCTTTGTTTTTAGTATTTCTCAGATCTATGCAAAAACTCCAGAAGAGTATCATTTGACTTATCAAAAAACTCTCCCCAGCTCCCCTTCATACTCTTTTAAAAGATTCAAAGAAAAAGGATTGATGATGTTAAAAATTACTCATAAATCTAAATATAAATATTCAGAGGTGTTACTTGAAAAAAGACTTTCTGAGCTAGTATCGTTGGTTGATGTTAAAGATCCAAATCTGGTTACAGGTGCTTCCCAGCGTTTTTCATACCAAGCAGGTATACTTGCTGATCTAAATTCAAAATTAAAAATTAGCAACAAAGAAAATATTAAAAACAGATTTGAAGATTATAAAAAGATTCTTTCAGAACTTCGTGATAACTATCCAGCCAATTCAGCCTACTGGCTACTAATTCAACAAAATATTGATACTCTTAATATTCTTTTTGACAAAATGAAATAAATATGAGAACCCCTAAAATTTCATTAGTGATCCCAGCTAAAAATGAAGAAGACACAATTAACCTGATCTACAAGAGAATCGATGCTGTCATGAAAAAAATAAAGAAAAGTTATGAAATTATCTATATAGATGATGGCTCAACTGACACTACCTATCAAAAGATGAGAGAACTAAATAGCAAGTATCCAAAAAAAATTGCCGTAGTTAAACATCGTGGTAATTGGGGAAAATCAATAGCATTACAATCTGGATTCAAACTTGTCAGAGGTGAAATCACTATTACCATGGATGCAGATCTCCAAGACATCCCTGAGGAAATTCCAAATTTCATTAAAAAAATTGAGGAAGGATTCGACTTGGTTTCTGGTTGGAAAAAAATTAGACATGATCCAATTTCAAAGACATTTCCCTCCAAAATTGGCAATTGGTTAGCATCATCTTTAACTGGTGTTAAACTTCACGACTTTAACTGTGGTTTTAAGGCTTACAGATCACAAGTTGTTAAAAATTTAAATCTATATGGCGAGCTATATAAATTTATTCCAATTATTGCCGCAAAGAAAAATTATAAGTTAACTGAGATTGTTGTTAAACACAAAAAACGAGAGTTTGGTAAAAGTAAATTTGGCTGGGAAAGAAATGCAAAAGGATTTTTAGATATTATGACAATCTTTTTCATAACTGGATACATTAAAAAACCGGGCCATTTTTTTGGAACTTTGGGACTTCTATCATTTTTATTTGGTTTTATTGTCGGACTCTATATAACATACCTCAGAATAACCACGGGTGGAATAAATTACAGATACCCACTTCTGTTTTTAGGAATACTTGCGATGATAATTGGTATTCAACTAGTTACAACAGGACTCCTAGCAGAACTGTTTGTCTACTACATGTCTCCAAGAGATAAAGGTGATGACAAAATCGAAGAAACCTTAACTATTTAAAAACGAATACTTTATAGGTTTGAATATTCGTTAAACAGGTGTCAATTGGATCTAATACTAATTTTATATATCTAGCCTCTTGACCAACAAAAGGCTCAACAAATTTACCATTTTTAGGCTGTTCCCCCGCAGTCGCCACTCTCCAATCATCAGGTAAGTATCCACCTACTAATTCCCAATTGTTTGCATCTTTTGATATATAAACCATACCTAATGATAAAGGTTTACACTTAATATCATTATATTTAACTTCAAGCTTTGATAATTTTTTGATTGAATTTAAATCAAAAATTAAGTTATTCTTATCTTTTTTGTAAGTTACATTTGAATAAACTTCTGAATTAAATGTTGGTTTTAAATATTCTTTATCATTTTTCCAAATTTTAAGTATTGCTACACCATCAACTTTGATTTCATAAACAGGATCAACAAAATTTTCTAAAAATTCATCATAGTATGACCGCTCAGCTGACCCATCGTATGTCAATCCCATTGCATACTCACCTTGTTGCAAGTATCCGCTTCTATGACCGTTATATAAATTCAAATCCTGTCTAAGCCAAATTCTTGGTAGGTTTGGTATTAAATCATAGGTGTATGCAATTTTTGCACCTTCTGGAGCATTTTCATTTAACCATTTTGCAGCTTGTCTATATGGTGAACCAAAACTAAAGCCCCAATATTTGATATCTTTTTCCTTAGCCCCACTTAAACCACCGATTAAGTTGTTAAAATAGACATTTTCATTCGGGTGGATAGAAACTATTTTGAGAAAAATCGGTATAAATATTAAAAATGAGAGAATGATTGCAAATTTCGAACTCAATTTGCTTGTAATTTTTGAAAAACCATATGCTGAAACTAAGGCTATTGCAGGAATAAATTCCATAATTTGCCTAACCCCTCCATAAATACTTGAGCCGGGGATCATCACTCGCACGATTGGAATAAATAGCCATAAAATAAAGAGTATTGTTGTATAATCTTTATCTTTTTTGAAACTAAAAACATAAAGAAATAGACCTAATGTAGTTAGGATTAATGTTACAATTGGTGTTGTAAATAATATCCATTTTAAGGCAAACATATTTAAACCAAATAGTGAATAACTAACAACTTTAGTTGTCCCAATTGTTTGATAAAAACCAAGCATCTTAAAAAATCCTCTTAATGGATCTTGCCATAAATATGGCCAAAAAGCGTAAATTATTGCTAATCCAATAACAGGAATTAGAATTAGAGAAATAATTATTTTTTTCTCTTTTAGGTAAAACCTAATATTTGAAACAAGACCTTTGTTACTAAACAAATAGATTACAAACCAAGGAATAATTACTAAACTTGCAAATATAATATTAAGTTTTGTTCCAAGTGCTAGTCCAAAAAAAACACCAGTTGCTATTATCCACTTCCAATTTTTTGTGGTAATTCCTTTCCAAAATGAATACATAAAGAATGTCCAAAAAGCAGTCTGTGGTACATCTTTTTCTGTATTGAAGTGGCTCTCCGCCCAATAAAGTGGGTAAAGTGATATGGCAAGAACTGCAACTAAACCAGACGCTATACCATAGAGTTTACTAACCCAATAGAAAATTAAGCCTACTGTTAATGAAGCTAGCAATATTCCATAAATCCGATATGAATCAATATCATTAATTAAACCCAGTCTTCGAAAGAAAATTTCATTAGAGAGTGCCGCCATGATGTCACTTAATGGAGGATGGCCATCGCCATCTTTTTCCATAAAATATTTAAAATCCATATCCTCAACTTGATACATACTTCTCTGAAAAAAGTTATTGTTTGGAAGATCTGTTTTTATAGTTAAATAATTAGGATCTTGAAAATACCATTGGCCCTTTTGTTGCCAACCATTAAAATGAAGTGGCAAATCAGAGTAGTCTTTGTTGCCGGTTAAAAAATAATGTAAATAGGCTTGCCCTCTTGGAAGATGATTGATAGTATCCCAATTGATTCCATAATTTTTTAGAGTAAAAAGAGAGATAATAAAAAACACAAAACCTACCAATATTGCTGTTTTTTTCATGATATCTGGTTTAAGAATTTACGAACTGACGATTCGAGGCCGTAATCATTAACAGCTAATTTAAATTTACCCTTCAATCTATATTGTTTATATTTAAAATTGTTAATTTTTTTGATTATTTGATTAACATCGCCTGGTTTAAATGTTTCTCCGATTTTATATTTTGTTAAAACATACTTGCAATCCCCAACATCACTAGCCAAAACAGGTAATTTGTAATTTGCAGCTTCCAATATAACTAAAGGCAAACTCTCATTCCTTGATGGGATAATCAAAAAGTCAGACGCTTTCATGTAAGAAGTCATTTCATACAAATCAAGATAGCCTAAAAAGTTGACATTACTACTCCTATTTTTTTCCAAATTATTTCGCATTGTTCCATCCCCAACGACATTAATTACAAATTTACTATTTACTTTCTTGGCTGCCTCAACTAGTAAATCTGGACCTTTTACTTTTTCAAGCCTCCCTACAAAAAGTATATTGACCTTTTTATTATTTAATTTAATTTTTTTTGTAGTATTGATTACATCTTTAAGTTTTGTTGATGCGGGCAACATTAAACACTTTTTATATTTATGAGAGGCGATTTTTGCCAAAGCGTAACTATTTGCAAAAAGATGATCGGCCCTTATTGATATAAAATGTATAATTGTACTTAAAATTGGAATCTTTGAATATATATTTAAATCCGATCCTAAGTACCAAACTCCATATGAAGTCCCATGCTTAAACTTTGAAACTAAACCATAAATTCCTGATGGTATGGCCCAAGCACAAAGTATGTAATCAATTTTATTTTTTTCAACAAATTTCAGCGACTCTCTAATGCCAAAAAAAACATTTTTGAAGAAATTGACTGCGCTTAATGGATTAAAAATTGACCAATTGCTAAATTTTTTGTCATTTCCATAATCTGGACAAAATATAAAAACTTGATGATGCTTTTTCAATTCGTTAGCAAAATCATGAACAAAAATCCCGGCATCTTTTCTATCCTTTTTATATTTTGGATAATTGTGGGTAAAAATTGCAATATTCATATAGTATAATTGTACTACTTATATGTATCAAAATGAATACGCCTCAACCAGGCCTCAAATGTATGACAAAAAATCTAGAAAACTTAAGGCTTTAAACATTAAAAATATTTTGACAAATTATTATGGTAAAGAGAAACTAAAGAAATTATCTGTTTTAGATGTAGGCGCATCTAGCGGAATAATTGATTTTTACATATCAAAATATGTGGGAATGCTAACTGGAATTGATATTGATAATGGAGCAATTAGTTACGCAAAAAAGAAATTTATAAGAAAAAATTTACTATTTAAAAAAGGTGATGCCTTAAAATTAAGTTTCAAAAACAACAGATTTGATATTGTAATATGTACCCATGTATATGAGCATGTTGAAAAACCCAATAAATTGTTTCGTGAAATTCACAGAGTTTTAAAACCTGGTGGAATTTGCTATTTGGCTGCTGTAAACGCATTGTGGCCGATTGAACCTCACTACTATTTACCATTCTTATCATACCTACCCAAGAAGATTGCGAATTTTTATTTAAGAATTTTTACTGGTAAGAAATATTATTATGAAACATTATTTACTTACTGGAGATTAAAAAGTCTCGTTACAAAAAATAATTTTTCAATTAGAGACTATACACCGATGGTTTTATCTGAACCAAAAAAATTGGGATTTAAACATAAAAAAATTAATAAAACTATTGCCAATTTACTTAAATATTTTACACCTACCTTTTTTTGGATATTAAAAAAATGAACAAGGGAATTTTTTGTATATCAATAGATTTTGAATTACTTTGGGGCAGGCGTGACATGCCAAATTTAGACTATTTTAAGAAAAGAATACCTGAAGAAAGAAAGGCCATAGACAAACTACTTAAACTTTTTAAGAAATACAATATCCCCACTACTTGGGCAACGGTCGGAAAAATATTCGAAAAGGGTAACCCAAACTATTCGGGATTAGATATAATAAAAAAAATTGAAAAAGTTAAAAATCAAGAAATAGGAAGTCATTCTTATACCCATCCCGAATTTACAAAGATTTCTAAAGAGAAAGCGATTTTAGAATTTAATAATTTTAAGAAAAAAAGCTTTGTCTTTCCAAGAAATAAAATTAGATATTTGGCCGAATTAAAAAAAACGGGATTTAAATGCTACAGAGGAAAGGATAGAAATGAATATGAGCTTTTGATGCCTAGAATTCCACCAGTTTACGAACCGAAAATGAATTCTGGATTATTAAATATCAATGGATCCATGTACTTTGTTTCTGGAAGAGGTTTAAAGCAATTCATTCCAAAAAATGTTAGATATTTAAAATCTATTATGGGTATTAACAACGCGATAAAACAAAAAAAGATTTTTCACCTTTGGTTTCACCCAATTGACTTTGTAGATGACAAAAAAAAGTTATTTTCTGATTTCGAAAAAATATTAAAATTTGCAGACGAAAAGCGTCAATTGGGACAACTAAAAATATTAAACATGGGGCAAATTTCAAGGGTAGCTAAAAAATAATGAAAAATCTCTGGAACATATTTACTGATAAATTGGGATTAACAGTTCTCCACCCTCAGTATTATATGAATAAATATAACAGGTTTGCAATTAAACAAATTAAAAATTTTTCAAAAGATAAAACTATTGTTGATTTCGGTTGTGGAAGGATGAGTTACAAAAAATATCTTCTTGAAACCTGCAAATCATACTTCGGGATTGATCATCCAACAGAAAGCAAAAATTACATATCTAATGAAAAACCCGATCTACTTACACACTTTGAGAAGACGAAATTAAAAAATAATAGCTATAATACTGCGATGATGTTAGAGGTTTTAGAATATCTGGAGAGACCATCAACCCCAGAGGAAGTTTTAAAAGAAATACACAGGATATTAAAAAAGAACGGTAAAATCTTTCTAACATCTCCTTTCATGTATCCAATTCATGACAGGAAAATTGATAGGAATAGGTTTACGGCCCAAAAAATAAATAACTTACTAAAAGATGCAGGGTTTAAAAAAATCAAAGTAGCCCAGCAAGGAAATTTTTATGTCTTTGTGACCACTTCAGTACTAGTCTATATGTTTAAGAAAATTAACAATTTAAATAAAATGTATCAGTTATTTTTAATACCGGCTGGACTTTTATTATCACTAATTTTAAATATTTTAACTTTATTTTTTGAGAATAATAATGACGACGACTTTCCAATAAATATATTAGCTATTGCAGAAAAATAATTTACTTCAGAATTCTTTGAATCAATCTTTCACTCATCTGAGAAGATTTTTTGTAGCTAAATTGTAAAGCCCATTTTTTGGCACTTTCAGACAACTTGTTATATTTATTTTTATCATTTACAAGTTTCATAACTTCATTTGCAAGTTCTTCAGGTTTACTTTCTCTGGTTAATATTCCACTATAATTGTCTTTGACAGAGTCAACCAACCCTGGTGATGGATAAGCAATTACAGGGGTACCTACTGCATTGGCTTCAATATTGACCAAGCACCACCCTTCCCTAATTGAAGGATTTATTAATACAAAAGATTTGGAAAATATTTCAAACTTTTGAGGATCACTAGGGTTAGTTACAAACTCAATCTTTTCTCCAAGACCTGACCTTTTTACTTCAGATCTCACAGTTTGAAAGTATTCCTCTGTTTCAATCCTACCAGCAATATAAAACTTAAAACTCCCTTGTTTATTTAATATAGCAAATGTTTTTACAGCATCCATTACTCCCTTATCAACCGTCATTCTGCCAAAAAATGTAATAATTTTTGGATTAGTTGCTTTACGATTTGGAATCGTTTTAGGCAAAACTACTCCATGGGGAACGATAGTAATATTTTTATTTGTAATTCCAAATTTTATTAAATCTAACTTTGCAGAGGCAGAACCTACCATAAAGTGTGTATTTTTGTAAAAGAGAAAAACAATTGGTTCCGTAATAAAACCAATAAGTCCAATTATTAAATTTAAAGGAAATTTAAGCGGATTTTTGAACCAAACTTCTTTGGCCACTTCTTGAAGAACTGCAAGTTTTGGCTTATTTACATAAAGTGGGGTAAAAAATGGAATTCCATGAAATTGGTCTACAACAAAATCTATGTTATTTTTATTTTTAAGATAGAATAAAAATCCTGCTATCTGAACTCCGATATATTGGAAACTTTTTCTTATTATTCTTACACCATCAAGATATTCCTCATTTTTTAAACCAATGACCCTAGACGCAAAAAGACTAACCGAATGACCAGCTTGTACCCAACCCTTCATGTGTTCATGCATAGACTGTTCTGCACCTCCAGCTAAAGGATGTTTAGGATCTCTCCAAGAGAAAACAAGTATATTCATATCCAATTATTTTGTTTTTTGTCATCATAAAAATGAAGAATTTTAAGACGATAAAAAACGGCCAAGGTGTCCCATGCCATATTAAAACTTGTTTGCCATTTTATGGCGCTAGTATTTTTATTGAATGTTACCTCTATCGGACCCTCAAAAATTCGGTCAAAACCAAAGTACTTAGCAACTGCCAACATTTCTATATCCATAGCGTAAGTTTTGACAAGTAATTTTGGCAATATCTTTTCAACCACTTCTCTTCTAAATATTTTTATTCCACTTTGCGTATCTGCCAAATCAAGATTAAATAGTATTTTAATACCAAGATGGTACCCAAAACTTAAAACTTTTCTCAAAAATGGATAGTTTACTCGAGAAACTGGATGTCTTTTACTGCCCACAATTATATCCGCATTGTACCAATCCATGTGGGCCATGAGCATCATTATACCTTTAGGCGAGATATCCATCCCGGCATCTAAAAACGATATTAAATCACCCCTAGCTTTAGACATACCAAATCTTACAGCATAACCCTTGCCTTGATTTTTTTCGTAATTAAATATTTTTAACTTGTTCGAATTAACTTTTTTTGCCTGAAAAAATGTTTTATCAACATTTCCATCAACTACACAAATCACTTCAAAGTCCATGTTTGTTAAACCTTCATTTAGAGTATTTATAATATTCATCAAATCTCTTTTGATTGTTTTTTCCTGTTTATATGCAGGCACGATAACAGATAGAAATCTATTGGTATTATTTGTTTTTTTCTTCATTTTACTTGCCTTCGTCATAAAGTAAATTATATCCACAGTAAAACCCTAAGCAAATAAGCAATCCAAGAGTTGTAAACAACGATACATGAATTATCTCTGTGACGCTATCATGATAAAACCATATAATAATTGCTTGCGTAAGAGCTGAAAACAAGGGTAATATTACAATTTTTACTTTACCGATTGAAAGATAAAAGTTAACTAACAGGTTTGAAAGTGTATAAAAAAGCATGAAAAAACCCATCCAAACTAAATCTGTTTTGGCTGATAAGTAGTCCTTTCCGTACAAAACTCCGATGGCAATGTTTGGAAATAGCCAAAACAGTAAAATTGCAGACGATGCAATACCTGCTGTAATCGCAAGTGAAGCAAAAAAAACTTTTAGATATCCTTGACCTAATGATTTTCTTTTTGAGATCACAGGAAACATAGTAGCTGCGACCGGGGATGCAGCAAAAAAGACAATCTTACCCAATGTTGAAAGAGCTGCATAAATACCTGCAGAAAAAGGGTCTAGAAAATGTTTCGCTAAAACTACATCAATAGTAAAAATTGAAGTAAAGGCCAAGGCTTGAGCCAAAACTGGGCCTGAGTATTTTACAAAAGGTGTCAAATCTATTTTTTTAAGCTTAGTAACCCGAATTTGTTTAGTGATAAATTTATAGCTATAAATAAATGAAACAATAGCTCCCAAAACAACCGCAAACATTGCTCCCATGACAGACCAGCCAAGATATACAAAAGCTACTCCCAAAACAAATTTCAAAAATGAAGATATTAAAGTTGGGATGACATAACCTGAAAACTTTAAAAGTCCTTGAGATGAAGACTGGTTAACTAAAGTCAACAAAGAAAAAAACAATATTGGTGCTACTAATAAAACAGGGGACGTATTTTTAAGATGTAAAAATTTTGAAATTACAGGCGATGTTAATAATATGACAGCCACCAATACAACAGATATTCTAAAAACAAATTTGTTAATCGCATCATAAACTGAGTAGACCTCACTGTCCTTTATTGAAGAAATAAATTTTACTATTGCAACGCTTGCGGAAGATGGAACAATACTAACCAAATATAGTATTGAGTATAAACTGGCGAGAACACCATATTCTACAGGTCCCAACATTCTACCCATTACAAGATGATAACCATAATTAATAACATTTGCGGTCATATTGCCTACAAAGACTATCGCGCCACCTGAAAATAGCGGATGGTTAACAAGATTTATGATTTTTTGCTTCATTTATGATATAAAATAGCCTCTTAAAAAAAGAGATTGGGCAATAAATAGAATTATAGACATAACGACAAAAATTCCAACTACTAAAGATTTCTTCATCTTGGAAAAGGTTTGTGCCAGAAAAAAGAACATCGGGAAAAGCAAAATTACATACCTGGGCATTGAGGAAAAACTTCCCGAAATAGTAGGAATTAGATAGCCCAAAACTGAAAAAATCCAGTAATCCCAACGGATTTTCCTTATACTAATAATGATTAAGTATAAAAACAGAGTACCAGTAGCCATTTCAAGTAAAACTGTAAAAACAAAGGGGAAATAATCCCAAGTAAGATTCGGTATTATTTTTACGATGTATCTATAAAAAACTTGCGGCAGCAATACAACATGGTCAGCTCTTTGTTCACCAAACAATGTATAGGCACGGTAGAGTTTGATAGGTCCACCCCAATTTATAATTAAATAATATATATAACTTAAAAGTCCGATAGGTATTAAAAACAAGGATAGTAAATCCCTTTTTAATGGTTTTTGATTAACAAACATGCCTATCAAAAATGCGGGAAGTAAGGTAATACCAACCGCACGAGATCCAGAAGCAAACATTGCTAGAATAGAAGCCAAAAGAAACTCATTTTTTCGAAATAAGTAAAATGACCAAACGGCTAGAGCTAAAAATAAACTTTCTGTATAAACTGCACCAAAATAAAATGAGGTGGGGAAAAATAAAATTAAGATAACTGTTAGTTTTGAAATTTTTTCAGAATAATCTAACCGTGCTAATTTATATAGTCCAAATAAAGCTAACAGAAGCGCAATATTTGATATAAATATTCCACTCCAAACATAGTTTATTAATTCTTGGCCAAATAATGCTGAGACAAAACGAATTAGAAGTGGATATAATGGAAAATAAAATTGCTGTAAATTTTTGTATCCATAAAGTGCAATTGAGGTAAAATGCTCACCATCAAAATTTGACCAACCCCATACTAATGGGTTATTTAAATAATTGACAAGTTTTCCTCCAAAAAAATTTTCACCCAACAACGGAACGAGACGAACAGACAAAACTGCAATAATAATTGTACCAAATCGCCAAAATAAATAACTTTTTAATATGAATTGGATATCTTTTTTCATACTCTTCATGTATCACTGTTCAGATCATTTTTTTGTATATCTTCAATGTTTCTTTGGCTGCTTTATCCCAACTATATTTTTTGACTTGCTCATATCCTCTTTTAATACATTCATTTCTTTGTTTGTTGTCTGACATTAGTATTTTTAACTTTTCTACCAAATCATCAACACTATTAGTATCAAAATAAAGGCAGGCATCACCACACACTTCAACCAATGCCTGAGTTCTCGAACATATTACAGGGCAACCCAATTTCATGGCTTGAATGGGTGGCAAACCAAAACCTTCGTAAAACGAAGGTTGAATACAGATGTAAGCTAAATTATAAATTTTATTAAGCTCGTCATCAGTTACATATCCCGGTCTAATAACTTTGGAAAAATTTACTCCCTTTAAATGTTTTAATTCTGGGTGATTTAAGTCCAAATTATTAATATTTTTAGTATCTTCATCAATTGCAACAAGTGGAAAATTTATTTTATTGCAAGCCTCAATAAGTGTTTTTAAATTTTTATTGTAATTTAAACCATGATCAAATAATATAAATTTATCCGGTAAATTAAATTTCTTTTTGGTTTCCTCAATCCATTTTCCTTTTTCTAATTTTTTAATAGCTGATTTTGGAGCAAGATAAACTACATCAACAATTTCAGGTTTAACACCTAAAAATCTACAAATGTCTTTTTTAGAAGTTTCAGAAATTGTAATAACCCTATCTACATATTTTTTGATCAAAAATTTATTAATATAAAATCTAATTTTTCCTTTAATACCTGACGGATAGTGTTCTGGATATATAAGTGGTATCAAATCATGAATTGTTAATATCCACTTCTGGCTAGCAGTTTTAAAAAATGGCAAATCAACAAAAAATGGTCTAAATTTAGTGAAATGCACTATATCTGCGTTTGATCGATCAACAACTATGACTTTTGACTTTTGACTTTTGACTTCAAGAGCTTTTACAAGCTCGCTCGTATTAACACCTATGCCACGCATTGAATCTAACTCGCTATGTGCTCCAGATGAAAAATAAACTTTCATTGTTTTATTATACTGCAGAGCCAACCACTTGACTAATGTTTTTGAGGCCTTTTTCCTCTAACTTTTGTGACAAATCTCTATTTATTTGAGCAATTAGCTGAGGTCCTTCATAAATCATACCTGTAATAAGCTGAACTAGACTTGCTCCATTTTCAAATTTTACCCAAGCATCATCAGCATTAAACACCCCACCTGTACCCACTATTACAAACCTATCTTTGAAATTTTTGTAAGCTAATTTTATTCTAATATTCGAATCTTCAAAAGTAGGTTTGCCTGAATACTTACCCATTTTAAACTTTTTAACTTCATCTTTATCCAAAAGCCTATGTTTTTTATTTGTCTGTAGATTGCCAAATATCACACCTACTATTTTGTGTTTCGCAATAATTTTTAACATACTTAAGGTATGTTTTTCTGTCTGATCAATCGGCATTTTTACAAAAATAGGTTTTTTTATTTTTAATTTGTCAATCTCACTTAATAATTTTTCTAAATTTTTTAAATCGTAGAAATCAATATTTAAACTATGAATCAAATTTGGACAACTAATATTTAATTCATAATATGCATTATTAAGATTTATTTTTTTGGCTTCTTTAAAACCTTTAACAATATCACTAATTGTTTTATCAACTGTATCCAGTTCGGAAGAATTTGTTCTACCAACGGAAATTCCAACAGGATATCTAAATTTAGATTTATTGAATTTCTTCAAAGTTTCGTGTATCCCAAAATTTTTAAATCCTTTGTTTACTAAAAGTGATTTAGAATTTGGAAGACGGCCAAGCATTGGTTTCGGATTACCTTCATAGGATGAATAGCTTAAAGTCCCGATTGTACCAAATCCAAAACCCAAATTGGGAAGAATCTTTGTTAATCTCGCCTCATAATCAAAACCGGCAGCTAAACCAATTGGAGACTTAAAATTGACACCCACAATATTTTGGACTAAGTTTTTATAATATTTACCAAATATTTTTTTGAATAAGATGAGTATTGGTTTTGGTAAATTTTCCCCAAATTTGACCATCCACTCATGAACTGCTTCAGCATCAAATAAAAATAAAATCGGTTTTAGTAAATATTTGTAAGCATATCCAAAACAGTCCAATACAAGTGTTTTAAAATCTTTCTCAAAAAAGATTAAGGTGAAACCAAAATTAAAAAAAGATACAAAAGCAGAAAGCAGGCAATATAAACAAAACAGTTTAATTGCAAACATTTGTATTCCTATTAAATAAAGTGAAAATAAAACCCCAAAACTGGATGTAATTATGTAAAAATGGCGAAACATTTTATTGCTTCTACCGAAATATAAAAATGATCCCAAAAACATGTAATAAATTACACCTAAAAGGGCCAATGGAATTCCAAAAATTTCAGAATATTTGGAAGTAGTTACTACCAAGCAGTTTATCCAAGTAGAAACAGGGCAACCAATTGAAGTTAAGACATAATGTTCATATGTCAAAAATACAGAATCAGTCAAGCCAACTAAAATTAGAAATGAAAGTATATATATTTGAACTTTTTTCATCAAATGTATTTTACCACTTAATATTCAACCCTAACATCATGAAGCCAAATCTGTGCTGGGCGGGAGAGCATGTAGACGATAACATCAGCCAAATCTTCTGGTTTTATGAATTTATTTTGGTCAAAATGCTCATTTGTTTTATTAAACAATTCAGTATTAGTACCACCTTGATGGACCGTAGCAACTCGAACTTTTGTATCTTTACATTCTGTTTTTAAAACCTCGGTAAATCCTGTTACTCCCCATTTACTTGCACTATAAATAGTTTGGCCTTCTTGAGCAGTAATTCCAGACCGACTAGAAACATTTAGAATAATGGCATCTTTATCTTCTTCTTTAAAATATTGAAGTAAATATTTTGACATATATACTAAACCTTTAAGGTTTATGTCTATAACTGAATCTATTTCGTCATCATCTATATCTTGAAGTTTGTTTAGTTTTTGCCAAACACCTGCAATATTTAATAAAATATCTATGCCATCAAAATCTGTAATTATTTTATTTACAGTTTGTTTAACTTCATCTCTTTTGGAAATATCACAAACATAAACCTCAACCTTTGGAGAACCAATTTCTAAGCATTCCGCTTTAACTTGATTTAACCTATCTTTATTTCTAGCAACTAAAGCAAGAGAAACTCCTTCACTTGCAAGTTTTAAAGCAACTTGCCTTCCTATTCCATCACTTGCACCAGTTACAACGGCAGTTTTTCCTTTTAGATTCATATTTTCCAAATTCTTACTTCATTTTCTTCAGGCTGGTTTTCATCAAAAAGTTGAATATCAGTTAACTTAATTTTATAAAATCTTGATTTCCAAGCTTTTTTAAACTCTCTATATGTAACTTTGACAAATCCTCTTTTATTCCAAGCTTTAATAATCTCTTTTACTTCGAAGGCGGAGGTAACCTTAGAAGCAATTCCTCTTGCTTGAAAGCCTTTCTTTTTACCTTCTGGGTCTTGTTCACTGTTTACAATAACTATAGAAACTTTAGAATTTTTAGAAATATTTACACAGTGTTTAGTTTTTGGATTGCTTACAAAGTACAAATTAAAATTATCATCAAACAAATAATAGACACATGCAGACCAAGGAAGTTTGTAATATGTCCCTATAGACATCAATTTATGTTTACTTAAAAAATCCAAAACTTCTTTTTTGTCTTTTTCCGTTAATTTCATATACTATTTTGTTTATTATATTCCTCATCAAAAATATTTGGAAGCATAAAAATTGGTTGTCCATCCCCAGTTTTATACCAATCAATTTTAGGAGCCTTCCAACCCTTTGGTCGAAACTCATCAATCTTTAAATAATCTTCCTGACTCATGACAAAACCTATCGAACCAATAGACTCATCAATGTGTTCAATATTTTCAGATTTGGTTAGTGGAATGCAACCTTTCCATATTAACCAATTTAATATAATTTGGTTTTGAGTTTTGGAATATTTTTCTGAAAGTTCCATCAACAAAGGCCAGTTTCGTAAGACAGTTCTGTTTCGTCTTAGTGGTTGAAAAATAAAATTTTTGATATCGTTTTCTTTAGCGAAATCTATTATTCCTAAATCTTGGTTTTCTCTAATCTCAAAGTTTAGAATAACTTCATGTGAGAATAATTTCTCTCCGAATTCCTCCTTAAACTCCCTTAAACTTTCTAAATCAAAATTCGTAACGCTTACATATCTAACGATATTTTCACTAAGCCATTTTTTGAGTATTTGTTTTGATTCATCTCTCCCCCACTGAGGAAGTGATGAAAGCAAAAACTGAACAGTATCAATATAATCAGTTTTTAGTGTATTTAATAATATTTCCATCTCTTTTTCAGCTTCCTTCAGCGTTGGATTTCTATAAGGGTAAATGGTTGAGGTTATAAATATTTGGTCTCTTTTCTTGCTTGATTCATCTAAGGCTAATTTAATCAATTCTACAGCTTTTCCCTCAGCATACCAATACGTCGCCTCAATTAAATTAACCCCGTTATTGAATGTGTATTTCAAAGCTTCTATTTGTTTTCTATCGTCATTTTTGGGGTCTCGCTCAGCAAAACCTCCAATTCCCCATGTACCAATTCCAATTTTAGAAAGATCATCTTTATTTACCATGTTTATTTGGAATTATTAGTCAAATACTTAAAATAAGCAATTGGGAAGTGCCAAGATGAAAACAAACTCCACAAAAATCCATTTACTCCATCGAGAAAACCAAGGTGACGCACATACAATGAAAGAAAAGTGACTAGTGGCTTGTGAATTGTGAACAACAAAAACGAAAATAAATTTTTTGGAACATTTTTAACTTTCAGTTCTTCAGCATGAAGATCAGTATATCTATTTAATCTCGAAAAATAACGCTTTAATGTTGGGGAATCAAAATGTAACAAATCTCCATTTAACCAGCCAACCCTGCCATCAAGAGTTATTTGTTCATGAACTGATTTTTGGGGAAACCTAGCGTATCCATTTTTAACAAGTCTAATAACTCCATCAGGATAAACACCTGCATGTACTAAAGGTTTTCCTAAAAACATGTTTCTTCTGGGAATAAAGTAACCCACAATTTCTCCTGTTGATTTACCAATTGGACCATCACGTTGTTCTATTAGTTTTTGGTGGCGAGCAAATAGTGGATTGTGATTTGTGACTGGTGATTGGTGAGATACAACAGAAACAATTTCTTTGGCAAGTTCGGGAGTTACGACTTCGTCTGCATCAAGTTGTAATATCCATTCACCTTTTGCTTTTTCAAGGGCTTTCTGTTTTGTTATATGAAAAATATCATGATGTGGTTCTAAATAAACTTTGGCTCCTAGTTTTTCTGCAATTTCTCTTGTTTTGTCAGTTGAATATTCATCAACAACAATCATTTCACCCGCAATGTCTTTTACGGATTCCAAACACCTTTCAATATTTTCTTCTTCATTGCGCGTCGCTAAGACGACAGATAACTTCAGTGATTGGTGGCTTGTGATTGGTGATTTGTAAATACTCATTTTTTACTTAAAATATTAATTAATGCATTTATTGACATTGACAAATATTCATATTTTTGTCTTAACATCAAATACTTTTCATTACTAATATAACCTAAGTCTTTCGAAACTAACAGATGATAAATTACTTCTCCTGAAGAACCACGAGATGTATATAAAAATTGAACCAATTCTTTGGTTGTATGACGATAAAAACCTTCTAGGATATTAGTAGGTATTGATAGAGCCGACCTTCGAATTTGTGAAATAAGTCCAAACAATTCTTCTTTTGGAAATTTTTTAGTTATTGTATAAATTTCCATAGCAAGTTTATGTGACCCTTGCCATATCTTTAAATCTTCAAATTTAGTTATTTGTTTTTTCATTTGTTTTTGTTCTCACTAATCACAAGTCACTAATCACTATTGTTGTTCACTGCGCATGTCCTGTAACAATGTAGAATGCATCTGTTTTATTTGGGTATTTGATCTGTTTTACTACATCAAATTGCTGCGCGAATCTAAGCCCCGTATAATAACTTGGTGTTATGACATATAATATTCCCTCGCTAGGATAGCTGTCTATAATATTCCAGCTTCCAAATTGATATCGACCAAAAGACAAAATGGTGTTAAAACTTTTTGAATTTGATCTGTCATATTTGACAGTTTTAAGTAACTCAGGAAGTGCTACTTTTTGATAATATAAAAAGTATATATACGGCTGCTGTCTGATATTATCAACATACATTTTTTGAAAATTGTCATTATCTTTTGCATATTCAACAATTTCTTTCATTCCATATTGCCATTCAATAGCCTCTTTAACGGGGTAAACTTTCGAATAATAATTTAAATAATATATTACCTCTTTACCTAAATATACTAAAATTAAAATTGCAACAAGTATTTGAACTATTTTATACTTAAATGTTTGGATTAATGCTGATGCTCCAAAAGCAGATAATAAAATGATGGGGCCTATCATAAATATACCTCTGATTGCACTTGGGTCGATTGATGACACTGAGCTTGGAATTGGTGAGAGAAACAACCACAATAAAATAACTGATAATGCTTGCCACTTTTTTCTTAATATAAGTGCAAGTAAACCAACCATCAGTAAAATTAAATCTATTTTATAAAATTGCCCCACAACCTTAACTGATGCTCTTGGTCCTTGATCTCCACTTACAAATAAATATTGATAATTAAAATGTTTTATATAATTAGAGGCAATAAGTTTTAATTTTCCACCTGCATTTTTAATTTGTTCGTCAGAAAATTTTGTCTGATTTATTCGTGCAAAACCTAAAATTCTAGTATCTTTTATAATTAATATTCCAAAAAATAATATGATTAGTACCGAAAATGTCAGCGCAACTCTTTTTTGCAATAGAGACTTAATATTTAAGATACAAACCAATATTACAACAATTGGGACAACAACTTTGGCAGAGTGATATGAGAAAAAGGATAATCCAAAAGACAAAAATGATATTGGCAACAAATAATTTTTGTTTAGTAAACCAACATAGAATGTAGATAACCCCGTAACCAAAAAAAACAATGCAAAGTTATTCTCCCAAAGTCCTCTGGAAAAATGAATATGATATGGAGAAACAGCCAAAAAAAGTGATGCAAGTAGTCCTGCCAAATCGCTTTTGAATAATTCACGGGCTAAGAAAAAAAATGCAAATACAGATAATGTTCCAATCACTGCACTGACCGATCGAATATTAAAATCGGACAGTCCAAATATTTTTACTATTACAGCAGTTAAATAAATGTGAACAGGATGTTTGTCATCACCAAAAGAGGTAAAAGTAATTGGAAATTTATTTCCATATTCATCTGCTCCCCAATTTGCAATTGTATATGCATTATACCCTGCCGCCACTTCATCCCAATTTAATGAGGCTGGAATTTGGTCAAGTTTGTAAAATCTTAAAAAACCTGCCAGTATTACAATCAAGAATAATGTAATATATATTAGTTTGTCTTTCCACATATTTTTTCAAAAGTATAATTACCAAACGATTTGACAGTTGAGAAACCCCAGTCAGAAACAGGATTTAGTTGTCTTGTCTTGATAAACTCATTTGGATCTATTTTTTGGTAGAACAAGGCAAATATATAAGGTTGGGCAAATTTATCACTAACACATCCTTCTTTTTGTTTTTCAAATATTTCTTTGTATTCATATTGCCATGCACTTGAAGACAACTTGTTGTATTCAGTTCCAAATTTATAAAAATAATTTTCAAATGAAAGTGCATAAATAAGGATTATCCCTGTCAATATCCAAGCCCTACCTTTTTTGAAGAGAGTAGAAAAAAAGTAAATTCCCATTGCAGAAACAACTGATAAAATTGGGCTCATTAAAATTGATCGAAGTGCATGTGGATTTTCGCGAGTTAAAGCAGCTGGAATTGGTGCCAACGTAATAAGAATTAAGATTGGCCAATATTTTGAATTTTTCAAAATATAAATTATTCCAATCACTAAAAACAAAACATCAACGTAATATAATTGCCCAATATTAGGTATCTGGCTTCTCGGATTTGTATCTCCCGTCTTAATTAAAAAATCGTATGAAAAGTTTTTAAAGTAATTATTTACAATATTTTTTGTATCACCAACTGTTTGGAATCTACCTAGTCCTGAATCCAGTTTATATAATTTATATATGGGAATAATGCTACCAATCAATAAAATTATTGAAATTGTAACCACAACAAATTGTTTTTTTGTTAAAAAATAAAATAAAATTGGCCCTAAAATAAACGGTGTTAATATCCTAAAACTATTATAACTGTAAATAGATAGAATAAATAAAATCGTCGAACCAACAATTAGCCATTTGTTTCTTTGACTATACAAAATTAAATATATTGCCCATATAAAAAATGCTAGACCTGCTACTGCCTCATGCCCTGTTCTTGAAAAAACATAAAACCATGGGGTTATTGAAAACAAGAATGAAGAAAAAAGAGATAATAATTTCTGGTTAGTCAATTTGAAAACTACGAAATACAAACCAAGAATTGATAACAATCCGTACAATACTGCGGGCAGACGGACAGCCAGCGTAGATAATCCAAACACAGACTCTGTAACAAGTACAGAGTATATATATACAGGCAACTTAAATTCGCCAAAAGCTCTAAAATGCAAAGGCAATGTTTCTCCCCATTCATCTTTACCTGTTGTTAGTACAGAGTAGGCATTATAACCAATTGAGGCTTCATCCCAATAAACTGATGATGGTATTGAATCAATTTTATAAAGTCTGGTTATTAAAAATAACAAACAGATTAATAACAAAAAGAAGTTGATTTTTACAAAATTAACACTAATTTTCAACAATTTCAAAAGCTGGATCGCCATTAAGGAAATTTATCCTTTCTAATACTTCTTTATATTCTGGGAAGTCTCCCTTTTTACCAATAAATAATATTTTTTTGTTTGGATTTGCTTTTACTATATCATCATATCTTGTTCCTTCATCTCTCAAATCTGGGAAATAATACTTATCAAATCTTAATACTCTAACCCAGTCAAAAGTTTCAAATCTCTCTAAATTATTTAGAGATTGAAATTTTGTAGGATCATATTGCAAATTAAAAAGTGTAAAAATATGTGGTTCACCATAATGTCTAGTGAAAACAACCAAATCATATTTGTCTTGATTGTTTTTAATGTACTCAACTGCTTGTTTGTTACCATACTGCCAATCTCGAGAATATTTAATTGGATAATTAGTAAAATAATTAATTAAATAAATATAAAAATTAATTATGAATAACACTAAAACAAATAGTATTACCTTGATCTTAGATCTTGGATCTTTGATCATAGACAGAACTTCAAACAAACCAATTGCGGTAAATATTTGATAAACAGGAACTGCAATTAAAGTACGAAGTGCATTTGGGATGCTGTCGTTTGTCATGGAAACGGGAATAAATGCAATTAATAGCCATGGAATAAGAATTTTTAAAGAACCATGTTTTCTTTTAATTAAAAAATTTAAACCGTACAACAAAAATGGCAACTGAATCCAATATAATTCCCCAATCCCTTGTACATGATGTTGTCTGTGCCCTGCACCATTAATAAATAAAAAGTTAGGAGTAAAATGAGCAACATAATTTTTACTAAAGTAAAAGGTATTATATGTGTATCTATTGTGAATTAATCTTGTCAAGAGTGGTGGCAATTTAGATAAGTTTCTTCTTTCTTCAATTCTAGGTATTAACCCCTTGTCATCTGTAATACTTACTAATTTATATCTAGCTACAGCACCGCCAGAAAAAACAAAGGGCACAATCGGCAAGACTAAAACAACAAAGGCTAAAAAGCTAAATGCTAAATATCTAAAATTCTTTAGCAAAAACTTAATATTAAGAAGATAAACAACAAACAAAAAGAGAGGTGTAAACACCCTTGCGGTATTGTATGTGTAAACCGATATTACAAATGGTATCATCGATACAATAAGCAGCTTGGGCTTATTGTTAAACCCTCTAATCAGGAACCAAGACCCCATTACAAACCAAAAAAGTGAAAATGAAGATTCAAAAGAAGCTCGGGTAAGTTGAATGTGCCAAGGAGAAACAGCAAGCATAAAGGCAGTGATTAGTGAATAGTGATTAGTGAATAGTGACTTTGCAAACAATTCTCTGGTTAAAAAATAAAGTAGTAAAACTGTTAGTGTCCCATAAACAACCGGCGTTATCCTAACACCAAATTCATTTAATCCAAATATGGCAATTGCAGGAATTGAAGCATAGATTTGAGTAGGTAATTTATACTCACCAAATGATTTAAAATGAACCGGCATAAACTCGCCCCATTCGTCTTTTCCAGTTTTCATTATTGAATATGCATTGTAACCAATAGAAGTCTCATCCCAATTTAAAGATGGTGGAATTGTCGTTACTTTAAAAATTCTTAAAGCAAATGCAAGGACTAATATTAATATCAACCAATAATTATAATTATTTTTTAACATCTGTTATTGTAATATTGCCATATACTTTAGGAAAAGTACCATATTGTGATTGTACTAATTGAGGATCGATTTTTGCATATACTGGATAGGCATATTCAATATTGTCAATATTAGTTGAGAGAACAACCTTTTTATCTTTTGGTTTACTGATTGCTTCAATTGATTTTTTCTTCGCCTCCTCCGACCAAAAAGATCCAAACTTATTAGGAGCAAAATAATAAATCGTTATCAAAACATGGATCAACTGAACAATTATTAAACTAACAAATATTAACTTTGCTTTTTTTGGAATACTAGATAGAGCATATGCAGATATTAAAATAAAAGGCGGTAACATTAAATTATTTCTAAGCGCATGGGTTTGACCAAGAAACATAGTTGCAAGTGGGGTAATTAGAATCCAACAAATGATTAATGTTAAATACTTTTTGTTATTATTTGCCAAAAAGTATAAACCAACAAATAATAGCCCCATTTCAGCCAAATATAACATGCCCCATTCAGCAGGATTTGCTCTAGGATTTCTGTCGCCTCGCAAAAATAAAAACTGGGGGGACAAATTTTCAATATAATTTTCGAAAAGTATTCTTGAATATAATAGCGGCCGATTATAAATGTATGGCTTGATTGCTTCGGGTAGTGTCGAAAGTGTGCGTTTCTCATTAACTTTTTGTATCACTTCTTCCCTCAGCTGTGCATCTGATAAAACATTTAATCTTAAAAATCTTTCCTCCGATGTCCCTTTAAAACTTTCGTTCAATGAAAATAAAGCAAACAGAGACAATATTAAAAGTGACAATTTAAATTGATTGTCTTTAAACATTTCTTTAATTCCAGAAGTTATCGCCAAAATTGGAAATAGTAGCGGTAGTGTTAACTTAAATGTTGGATATGTAAAAATTGTCAAACCAAAAAAAACAGCCATTGGTATATATTTCTTGTACAAAAACGAAACTACGCCCAAGAGTGATAAAAATAATGCAAGATGAGCTTCAAATCCTGCCCGAGATAAATATATATCCCACAGTGAAATTGAAGTTAAAAAACTTGCCCATAAACCGACATTATTATCAAAGAGCTTTTTTCCGATAAAATACATAATCAATACTATTCCCATTCCAGATAGGAATGATAATCCCCTAACTCCCCATTCAGTTGGTCCAAATAGCGCAACAAACGGTATGCTACCGTAAACATACCCCGCGGGCCTGCCTGCACCCATTTTAAAAGTTATAGGCAGTCTTTCACCTGTTTGATCCATTCCGGTTTTCAATAATGAATATGAATCGTACACAATAGTTAATTCATCCCCATACATTGGAAGTGAAGTTATTTTATATACTCTTAAGAAGAATCCTAATATTAATATTCCAATTAGTATATAATTTGAGTATGGAAGTTTTGCTGATGGGATCAATTTTTGGATTTTCTCTCGCAACATTAATTTCATATATCTTAATTGTACTAAATATTCCTTATTTAATCATTCCTGTTTTACTTACATCTTTAATCTTAAATCTTAAATCAATAATCAAAGTAATAAAAACAGTTAAAATCAAGCTCGACATTCGTCTATTGGTGATATTTATAGTATTCACTCTCGGCATTGTTGGTCAATTATTAGTCGTCTCTCCTAGCGGTACTTACAAATCAGGGGATCTTTTATTCTGGAGTGCACATGGCCACGATGGATCATGGCATATAGCTCTAATGGAAGAAATTAAAAAGGGATATCCGTTCCAAAACCCAATCTTTGCGGGTGAAAAACTGATAAACTACCATTTTTTCTCTGATATTTTGCCTGCGGTAATTAGTAAATATACACCGCTATCTAACGAAAATTTATACTTTAGAATTTTTCCATTTTTTTATTCTTTATTTTTGGGTACATCAGTTTACTTTCTAACTAAAAAAATAACTAGTAATTTTAGTGCCAGTATTTGGGCAGTTATTTTTACTTATTTTACAGGAAGCTTTGGTTATTTAATAGGCAAAGGTGAGAGTGTCTTTTGGGCTACACAAATTCAAAGCTCAAGTGGCAACCCACCTCAAATAATTTCAAACTTTTTATTTTTAACTGCAATATATTTTGTTTTAAAAAAACGTTTTTTTATTTCACTTATTCTTATTGGTACCATCTCAGCATTTAAAATATATGCAGGAGTAATACTACTTGGAACTCTTTCAATTATCGGTATCTGGAACTTAATATTCAAAAAAGATATGTGGCTATTTTTACTTTCTTTATTTTCAGGAATAATTGCGCTAGCACTTTATCTACCCAATTCTTCCAATTCTTCTTCTTTTCTAATATTTGAGCCTTGGTGGTATATCAGAACAATGATTGTAGAGCCTTCAAGATTAAATTTATTAGATTGGGAACTTCGCCGTCAAACTTATATTTATGAGCATAATTGGAAAAGAGTTATTTGGCTTGAGGGAATGGGTTTTTTAATATTTTTCTTTGGAAATTTAGGAATGAGATTTTTGGGGTTATGGGAATTTGTCAAAACTAACGCTATTTTTAAAATATCAATTTTATTATCCCTAGTCTTTCCACTTCTCTTTCTACAAAAAGGGGTTGCCAGTAATACGGCTCAATTTTTGCAATACTTTTTGTTACTTTTTGGAATTTTAGCTGGAATTGCAGTTTCCAAAATTCCAAAAACTTTATCTTCATTCCTCTTTCCTCTTATCTTTCTTTTGATGATCCCAACACAAATTGATTTACTTCGAAATTTTTACCAAAGACCAGCATTTGCAAAAATTAGTTCTCAAGAGCTAGAAGCTTTGAATTTTATTAAAAACAACACGGATGAAAACGCAGTAATTCTAACACCCCCATATAATCAACATTTAGATCAAAAACAAGTTACACCAAATATTTGGGATTGGTTTGATACATCGTATGTTTCAGCATTTTCATCAAGAAGAACTTATTTTGATGACTATGAACAAGTTGACATAATGGGCTATGATTATAAACCTAGATTAAAAATAAAGGAAACAATTTTTAATAGTAGAGAAATTGAAGAAGTTAAAGGGGCCCTAAAATCAACAAATGCAGATATTTTATATTACCCCAAAGAGACAGCTCCTAAAGTTAATCTAAATGAACATGAACTTGGGCTAACAAAAATATACGAAAACTCTAATCTAGAAGTTTGGAAAGTAAATTGAGATAGACCAATTTAACCGTTTTTAATCTACTTTCTGGTTTATGGAAAGTTACAATAGGAGCTCCACCTAGGTGTTTTTCATCATCATATATGTATTCAACTATTTCATCTGTTGGTTCGGTCAAAAAGACTTCAATTATTTCGTCTTGTTTAGCGTCAGGCGATGCTAAATTAAAATAATACTTTTTGTTTTGAGAGTCAATAATTGGTTCAAAAACTATTTTTATAAAATCTCCATCTCCAATATTAAAACCGTTCAAATTTACTGTTCTAATTAAATTATTATCCTGATCATATAAATTAAATACAATATCTTTTTTATTTTTTAAATTTGGGTTTTTAATAGTTGTTCCAATTGCTGTTAAATTTTTATTTTTTGAGACAAAATATTGAGTAAATGTTCTTTCCCCATAGACTGAAACACTTCCCCCGCTCCCATATCCCGGCTGGTCATTTGCAGGGATCATTTTTATTAAACTTGCGAGTATTGCTGGGACTATTAACAATACAAATAAAATAAAGGTGGTTGTAAAAACTACAAGTTTGTTATTCATGATAGTGCCTCCTCTTTTTTAAACATCATATATGTAATAAGTACAGATACTCCCGCTAAAGCAGAATGGATTATACTTTGTACTCCAAATGGATCGTAAAACTTTTGAACTACTGTAAATGGAACAGGCAATAAATCAAACCAAGTTGAGTAAATTCTAAAAAGGGATATTGTCATAGATCTATCTGAATAAAACATAGGGATTGATACAGCCAAAAGTGACCACAAAAATACCAGCCATATTAGCTTTGGCTGTTTAATTACCAAAATTATTAAAAAAGGCGCTATCCATAAAAGCCAAGAGATATGAAAATGCGAAAAAGAAAATAATATCAATAGTAAAATCACAAATAGTTTTAGAAGATTAATTTTTTTCTCATATCTTGCTACATATAAAAATAATATTGTCAATAAAAATATTCCAATAATCATTGATTCACCAAACCCTATTAAAAAGTTTGGGCTAAAAATACGAGTTGAAAGTCCCGAAACAAGTGCTGAATCGATAAACGCTGACGACCAAAAAGGAATTAATGAAACAACAAATATAGAAATTGGAATAACTATCGTTAACATTTTTTCTTTAATATTTTTGGCACTAACAAATAAAAATGGTACAAAAAGTAAAGAATACAGTTTAAAAGCAATAGCAAGCCCAATAAAGACAGAGGCTTTAATTAATTTTTTTTGTCTGATATACAAAAAGGCAATTACAGTTAGTAAAACTGCATATAAATCTATATTTGAAAATGCATAAATTAAAATTATCGTAAATGGATTAAACAACCACAATTCAAAAGCCTTTTGACTTAATTTTCGGTCCTTGAAAAATTTTAATAATAAATATGCAATCACCACATCCATAATAAGTAGTGGTAATTTAAGTACAATTAAATACCAAAATATATTTGGGTTATTTACAACCGAATTTGCTCCAGCATCTTTAAGCCAACTATCAAATCCATCGCCCAAAAATGGGGCAGCCAACGCTTGATAACTTCCGATTGTAAAATAAGTCAATGGGAAATAAACAAATTCCTCTTTTAGGGTTAGATTTGCTTTGTTCTGGATTAAATGTCTATATATATCAGTTACACCATCTCTTAAAAAAGATGTTTGAAAAGCGATTATTTTTATATCCGGATGAAATAACAACCCAGAAACTAGTAATCTAAGAATAGCTGCCAAAATTATCAAATTAATTTTCATTTATTCTTTTAGGGAAATAATGGTAAATATAGTATAAACTGGTTCCTACAAAAATGGTATGAAATATGCTTCTCGCCATATTTATATCAATATTCAAACCCAATTGTTGCCATATTCCCACTTGACTATATAGATTTGGACTAATTGGTGCAAATAGCCAAACAGTAAGACCCGCATCGAAAAACGAGACTAAAAATATAAAACTGGTTAAGACGACTATAAAAAGTGGCCAATGTCTAAATTTTGTAACCACAAGGTCAATCACATAAAAGGGCGTCATCCACAGCAACCACTGTGGATGAAAATGAGTAAAAATAAAAAAAATTAATAACATCAAAAAGAAATCCTTCCAAATATTTTCATTATTTATTTTTTTGAAGTAAAAAACAAAATATAAGAAGACAACTACAGCTAAAAATAAAATTATTGATTCGCCACCAGAAACAGGAATGTTTGCATAAAAACTTTTTGTTGTTTGGTTAGCAAGAGCAGCTGTCATCCTAAATCCATTAGAGAAAATAAATGGATAAGCAAACAAGACATAAGTTATTCCAGAAATCAAAATTAATTTCACCCTTTCCCAAAAACCCGATCTTATTAATGCGAGTGGAATAATTAATAGTAATGGAAATATTTTAAATCCTGCACCGACACCAAGTAGAATCGCACTAATGTATAAATTTGTATATTTGCTTTTAGTTGCCAAAAACATTGCCAAAACAGTTAAAAATGTGGGAATAATATCAAATTGACCAATCATGTAAGTTGCATAAAGATTTATAGGATTAAATATCCAAAGCGCAAAAACCCATAACTTTTCTTTTTTCTCTTTAAACATTGCCATTAATAGATAGGCAATGGCTATATCAAAAAAGAAATATGGCAATTTTAGTAGAAACAACAACAAATTTAATTGAACATCACCGAGAGTAGATTCAAAATCTAGAATAAAATTACTATGTACTACAGGATTCACAACCCATGTTGTCAAAAGCGATGTTCCACCTAAAAAAAAATAGGGTAAGGGTGGATAATTAAATAAATTTCTTGGATAAATTTTTAAGTATGGATGATCTTCTGGTAAATTCCAAAGATAATCGTAGAAATTAAAAATATTCCCACTACCAATAACTTTTCCGGCAAAATCAAAGGGTGCAGTATCAGAATGGTATGTTGTTGAAGCTAAAAATATTCTTAATATTATTCCGATTATTAAAATTGTTGATAAAATTCTATTTCCCATTTTTCTTAATTAATAAATAAATTACTGAGACAAACGAGGTAAGTGATATCAAATCAAATATAAATCTCATTAATGACTCGCCATATTTTACTTCTACTAAGTGACTACCACTAGGTACCAAAAATGAAATCTGGCCGTATGGTTTACTTGAGATCATTTCAACTTTTTTCCCATCAACTGTAACTTTCCAGCCAGGATAGCTGTATTTATTATAGCTTAATACAAAATCGATATCACTTTCTGTAATAATCTTTGCGTTTAGTGGATTTAATTCTTCAATCACAAATCTTACATCCTGTTCATTAGTATATGCTCTTGGATAATTTCTTTCAGGTCTTTTTTCTGCTTCTTTTGGCAATCTTAAATATTCTTCAGATGTTTTTTTATATTCTTCACTTGCAGTCGGAAATGGAATGTATCTATTAATATAGTAGTCATCTTTCCTCCCTAAGTATTCGCTTGTTTTAAAATAATTAAAGTTTAAACATATACTTCCGGCAATAACTATAAATGGTAAATATTTATAACTTTTAAACTTTGAAAAAGCAATTAAAAAAAATGGGCTCACTAAGGTAATCATCGCCAAAAATCTCCAAGGAAACTGAAAATAAGGAAGAAATGGCAAGTTTTGCCAAATCCATGCAGATCTAAAGTTCATCATAAATATACTTGTTAAAGCCACAGCGGTACTCCACAACAAAATTATTTTTTCAGAACCTATATATTTTTTGAGTCTAATCAAAAAGATAGTTGAACCTAATAGTATTACAGCCAAGCCTACCATACCCACATAAAACGACATTGTGTCATAATTTCCAGGAACAGAGGCCCCATATCCCCAATATGGAGTAATAAATTGTTTCAATGCAGGAAAATGATCATAAAAGTTGAACACTGTATCATATTTCATCAACCGACTTTCAATTATTGCCGGTACCCAAAAATAACTAGATACTAAAAGTCCAAGTAGTATGCCTTTTAAAGAAACCCAAAATGACTTGTTTAGGATAACAAATAATAATAAAAATGACATGAACATATAGGCCATAATATTGTGAGACAGAACCAAACCCGCAACAGATAATGCCAAAATATATGGATTTTTCTTAATAACAGAAAGAACAATCATTGGAAAGAAAACAAAAGCCACAATCTCACCTATTGTTCCCCTAACAAACATCTCCAATGCGCGATACGGTGCGTAGACATACAAAACTGCACCAGCCAGTGCCCAGTCTTCTTTCATATAAATTTTTAAAAGTTTATACATGAAGTACATAGAAAGAGGGATAGACAATCCAAAAACAAGTTTTACACTATTAACTAGTGAGAAACCAATGAGATGAAATAGCTCTGCTACATAAAACGGGAGCGGGTAAACAAAAGTAAAAAGCGGATAACCAAAACCATAGCTTAAATCAGGAACAAAGCGTGGTGGGAATTGTCCCATTTTAACCACCCTATCCATTTCAAATAACCAGCCGATATGAAGATCATCTGAAACTCCAAAATAGCCTTGCACAAAAAGGTACCTAACAGCAGGAATTGAAAGCATAATAACTATGTAGCAAATATATTTAGATATTAATTTTTGTATTTTCTCCATATTATTATTCCCAATATTAAACTGGCCAGTGTTGTTATATTTGCAAAAGTTCTAATCAATGTATTTCTAAATTTACCCAAAACTTCATATTCTCCTTCTTTCAAATCAAAAGATATTCTACCTAATGGATTATCATGGTTAGATGGATATAATTTTCCATCAACATAAACTTCCCAATTAGGGAAATAATAAATTGGAACTTCGATTTTTGATTCTTCACTAACTTTTATCTTAAAACTAAAACTATTTGATTTGATGGCAAAGTCTTTAACTTCCGCTTTTCCTGACACTACAATCGGGGTTTTCTGAGCGGCCTCTCTTGGTTCTAAAGCTGTTTTTGGCAAATAATCTAAAATGGCTCCCCTCTTTTGCAAATCCCATGCTTCACCTGTTATTTTTTGTTGCTCGCTAATATTATAAACTTCTCTTGGTTTAAAATAACTCCAGTTCAATACCATTGTTGTAAATATAATAATAGTTGCCAAATACAACTGCATTTTTTCTTTAAAAGATAATACTACGAAACCACCTAAAATAGAGGATGTCAAAATAGAAAGTGATAGAAATCTCCAAGGAAACTGAAAATATGTAAGTATTGGAAACATTTCCCAAATAAAAGTTGACTTGTTGTGTGTCATGAAGATAGAAAATACAAACAGTAGTAAGCAGAATATAGCAAGTAGCCTGTTTTTTTTGTTCTTATTAAACGGAATAAACAGTAAGGATAAAAACACAAGAACCCAGTGTGGCCAGCCAATAGAAAAATTCATCCCGCCTTCAGGTCCAGGTATTGATGTTCCATAGCCCCAGTCCCTATCTAAAAAAAGCTGCTTTACACTAACAAAATTAGCTCTATAGTCCAGCTCAAATCTAGTTAGACTCTCAGTCTGAACTAGATCTTTTTCCAAAAACGCAGGTAGCACAAAAAAAGCTGACAATCCAAACGCTATTACAATAGCGATTGTAAAAGACTTTATGCTTTTTAAATTATCATTAAATACTAAGTAAATAACCCACAATACAACAACAGGTAAAAATACTATTGTCATGATATTGTGTGTTATCAGAAATATAAATAAAAATATTGTAAATAGCTTGAAATTTTTCTTGTATGCAAAATACAATACAAATGGAATTATAGTTAACGCCATGCTTTCGGCCAAAGCACCTCTGACATAAACATCCAAAGCTTTATATGGTGCAATCATGTAAAGAACTGCAGAAGTTAATCCTGCATATCTACCCCACAATTCCTTAATCAAAAGATATAATCCAAAACTACCAGCAATTAAGCTTAAGAAAAATAAAATTTTAGAAGCAACCAAATAACCCGTTAGAAAACTAATAACTGCACCTAAATAGTAGGTAAATACCCCGTAAAAGTTAAAAAGCGGAAATCCATTTCCCCATCCCATATCAGGAACCCAACGGCAAGGGATTTGAAAATCAGCAAAACACTTCCTCATCTCCACAAGTCTTATAACCTGCAAATCGTCTTGATGAGAAAAATAACCACTTTTAAACAACGGCCACGAAATTGATAGCCCCAAAATAAAAATTAATATTAGTTGCCAGTGTTTAAGTATTTTTTCCATTTTTCTTGATTAGTAATACAACTAATATAATTATACTAATTAATGTAATATAATTTCCCAATCTTCTAACTGGTGTATCTGTTAGTTCTACTTCAATTTTATACTCTCCTTTGGGTAATTTAAATGAAATTAGACCATAACAAAAATCATGCCCCCTGCAGTCATTGTTATAATGTTCTATTTTTTTACCATCTACCCTAACCACCATTCCTGGGAAATCAAAAAGTGGAAGTCTAATCGAAGCATCTTCTTCGACATTGATTACCCCATATTGAAAATCACTTCCCTTTTTGTATTCCAATACCTTAGCCTTACCATCCATAATTTCAGGAATTGCGGGAGCCTCATTAATGGGGGGTAAACTTGCTGATTTTGGTAAATAATCAAAAATTGAAATTGTCATTTGTTTTTGCCAACTAACGCCAGAGAATTTATCCCTATCTGTGATATTTAACCAATCTTTAGGTACAAAAAAAGAGATATTGGTAAGTATTGCAATTATGATTACAGCCATCCCTAATATGTATTTATACTTTCCCGATTGATATATAAAATAGCCTGCAAGCAAACACAATAAAAATATACTGATGGCTAAAAATCTCCAAGGAAATTGCATATACCATAAAAATGGCAATTTGGCCCATATAAAACTTGATTTCATATGAATCATAAAAATTGAAAACATGGTAGTAAGTAATATGTAGAATGTAGTAAGCGATAAAACTTTATTTTTTTTGAAATTAAAGACTGATAAAATTCCGGCACCGAGTCCAACTACCCATTGCACAATTCCGAGTGATAGATTTAATTTTTCGTTAGGAAAGCCAGAAGATCCATACCCCCATTCTGTTGATATAAATAATTTTTGCAAACTAACAAAATGTGCACGGTAATCAAAATAACCAGAAAGCATACTCTCGATATGCACAAATTGGCGTTCAAAAGCAACCGGCAAAAGATAGAATGCAGAAATCCCTAAACCCAGCAATCCCGCCCAAATAATTTTTACCAAATTTTTCCATTTTTCAAGATATAACCAGTACAACGCCCAGATAACTGCAACAGGCGCAAAAATCAAGGTCATCAAGGTGTGAGTTGTCGTAAGAAGTCCTATCGCCATACCAAGTAACAATACAAAAGAAGTTTTGTTGGTTTTGATTACTTTATATATTAAATAAAAAATTAAGGGAAAAAATATTTGTGCCCAAAATTCACTTAATGCACCACGAACATAAACCTCAACAGCTTTGTAGGGAATGTATGTATATAATACTGCTGATACAAATCCAGCCCATTTGTTTTTAAGCAATTCGCTAACTAGCAAAAACATTGTTAATGCGGAAAGCAAATAACCCGCAATAAATAGTATTTTTACAGTATCAATGTATTGGATTCCAAATCTATGTAAAATTGCCCCAACATAATAAGGTGTCGGTGGGTAATAATTAAACTGAGGGTAACCATAGCCATAACCGGCGTCAGGAATCCAACGACAAGGAATTTGAAAGTCCTCAAAACAATTGTTCATTTGTTGAACACGAAACGCCTGCAAGTCATCCTGCATTGAAAAATAACCGGGTTTCATCAAACTCCAAATAGAAGGCAATGTTAATACAACAAGAAGCAGATACCACCCAAATTTTTTAAACTTAACCATGTATATATCTTACTACAATTAGGCAGAACGACTAAATCTTTAAAAAGACCGCCTCATCGCTGACTATTGACGCCTTCTTTTGCTTCTTTCGTTCTTTTATAAGAACTGATAGTTTAAGTAAGGCAAAAAAAACAATTTTAATGTAGCCCGGGTGCTCAAATACTCTTTTTATAACCCCTCGCAAATGTTTTTTAAACATATTTGGACTATGAATGTTCTTCCAAATCATCAAAAGCTGATTCCTTTCCCTTATTATATCAACCTTTTTTTGATTTAATTTGGAAATAGTAGATTCATGTTTATGATTTACTTTTGAATCAGGATCCCATAAACAATAGTAGCCTTGTTTGTATGCTCTATAACATAGATCTAAATCTTCCCAATAATACGGTGATAATAAATTCTCGTCCAGCCCTCCCAATTCTTTCCACACTTCTTTTTTAAAAACTCCGCTTCCACCACTGACATAAAAGGATCTTTTAGATTTATTGTCTTCTTTTCCCATTGAAAGCTCTATGTAACCGTCCTTAAAATTGCCAACGGCAGGACCATAACCCCTCTCGTGCATTGATATTCCAAATAATTTTTTGTCATCGTTAAATAATTTTTGAATAGAAATTAAAAAATCATGACTTGGAGAAACATCGTTATTTAATAAAACTAATAAATCTCCCTTAGCAGATCTTGCTCCAGTGTTGGTTGTGGCTGAAAAGCCCCTGTTTTTTGTGTGTTTAATTAGATTAATTTCTGATTTAAGACTATTTAAGTAAATCAAACTATCATCTGTTGAAAAATCATCAACGACAATTATTTCCTGTATATTATTTTTTGGATTATTTTTTGCAGATATTACTGCAGGTAAGTTTTTCTCAAGTAGTTCTTTACCATTGTAATTTGTAATTATTATTGATGCTTTCATTGTGTTTTTCTAACCTTAATTAAGTGTAACATTCCAAGATTAAATTTTTTATTAACCTCAATCTTAAAACCTGCTTTTTTGACGGCAGTAACTAGATAATTATTCCTATATGTTTGAATATGTGTATCTCTCCAAACCCACCCTCTTGGATAGAAATGAAGCCACAACCACCAAACAATTTTGAATAAATTATTATCAGACGGAACCAAAAATACTCCATAGCCGCCCTTTTTCATAACCCTCTTAAACTCTTTAAAGACTTTCATAGGATCAGCAACATGCTCTAAAGCCTCAAGACAAAAAACTGCATCAAAGTAATTGTTAGCAAAAGGCAATTTGTGTGCATCACCTACTGTAAATTTCATTCTTTTATTTTTTGCCCAATGCTTTTTTGCCCAAGCTATCGAAGTCTTAACCACATCAAGACCAATAAATTTTTTAGGATTAATTTTCTTAAAAATAACGTTTGAAAAAACTCCATCCGCACAACCTACATCTAATACAAATTCTGCAGGTGTCGCCACTTTCCTAACTTCTCTAAACCTGGTGTTATGCCAGATTCTTTGGAAAAAATCTTTTTTTAAACTTTGATGGTACCAATCAGCAGGTACATGTTCATGTAAATTTTCTGCAATCTTTTTTGTATCCATAATTTAGTAATCTTAATTGGCAGTTTACCTTATTTTGATTCTTTTTTGTATTATGATTCCGTCAAACACTTTTTGTTCAAGAACTTTTGATCTTGAATTTTCTTCGTCCATTGATTCTTTAATATATTTTAAGGGTATCCCGCCCGATGGTTCTATTATCAAATAATATATTTTTGTATCCCTTGGTGTTTTTTCAAGATTGTCTCCCCAATATCCAACCTGATCTTTACCGTGCCAGTAAGGTAGATAGCCATATTTTTTGTAACCATATTGATTATAAAGTGCCGACCAAGTTGTATTTAACCAAAGCGGTGCGGTAACAGTATTAATACTAAAACTTTTTCCTTCCGCTGTAGTGTAAGTATAATCAATAGCTTGAAATAAATTTGAGAGTAACATCTGCTGACGAACGGCAAAAATAGTTTGACCCGATCCGTTTTTGTTTACAACTGTTCTAATATTTGAAAATATGATTAAACCGGTCAAAAGAAGAGATAAAATTTTGCTTTTTAGATACAATTTTGATAAAAATATGGCCATTAATATGCAAGCCGCACTCCCAATTCCTACTGCAATATATGGGGTCATTAATCCACCCAAGTAAAATAACCAAATATGAGAGGTTAGAAATAAAAACAAAAATAGTTGATAACTCGATTTTTTCTTTTTGGCCTTAGCCAATGACAATAATAAAAATAAAATCAAAGAAACTGTAATTAGTTTACCAACAGCCAAGCTAATGGGGAATAAATTCAAATTAAAAACATTTGTAAGTTGATTAAAATAGATTTCTACAAAATCAAAAAATGTTTTTGAGCTAGCAATTTTGTCACCCCCAGTCAACAAATATTCAAGACCATGAATACCCTGAAAGCCAAACTTAATCTCAGAAATGATTAGTGTAGAAACGCCAACTACCAATCCAAAAATGCTCTTTAAAATTTCCTTTAATTTCAAACTATTTCTGTTTAAAAAAATCCAAATAATAATTGGAAACAGATGGTAAATTAAAAATAAATCAGATTGCACACTTAAACCCAAAAATAAACCCGTTAAAAACGAGAAAATTCTTTTGCTTTTAATTGTCCAAAGCCATAATGATAAATATGTTAAAGGAACAAACCAAACAGCCATGGCAGGGTTTGATAACCAAAGCGCATATTGTGAAGCCTCAAACGAAAAGGTAAAAAGTAAAGATGATAGAAACGAAGCCCGCCTGTCCCTGGTTAGATAGAAACAAAGAAAGTAAATAATAATTATTGTGAAACTACTAAATAGAGAAAGCCACACAAATGGGGCTGTTAAACTACTATCCCAAACCAAATATGGAATAAGTAAAAAGTATAAGAACAAGACTCCATGATAAAGTCCCGGAGCGTTAGCAGGAAGTCCTTGAATTTTGAAATCTCCATTAATAATTTCTTTTACTACAAATAAATCTCTAGCTTGATCAAACATAAAATTAACTGCAAACTTATTTGTATATAGATTTCGAATAAAAAAACCTAGTATAAATAAAGAGATTAGAATTAAGGTCGTTTTGCTTGAAACAAACTTTTTCATTTTAGAATTTCAGTAATATTTTTTTTGAAGTTATCGTAACCAAACTTTGAAGATGTTTCTATTGCATTTGTTGATATGTTTCGCATTTCTCCAGTTTTTTGTACTACGAATTTTGTTAAATTAATAAGTTCTTTTTCAGACTGCCATAGAAAACCATTCCTTCCGTTATCAACAACCTCTTTATAACCACCTCCACCATAGACTATTGGTACACAGCCTGCAGACATTGCTTCTACTAATGTAATTCCAAAATGCTCAACTCTCTCTGGACTTTTTACTTCATCTTCACCAAAACCAGCACCGGACCAAAATATTTTTGATTTTCCAAATATGTCTTTTAATACTTCTAAAGAAGGGCTTTCTACAAATTCTATATTGGCACCACTAGCAAGTTTTTTTAAGTTTTTTAAATTTACATCAGAACCTACTTCTACCCCACCAGCTAAAACCAGCTTCCAATCCTGGAATTTTTTTTCCTTAACCAGCTTCTTAAATTGCTTTATCAAAACATCGTGGCCTTTATTCTGGGTTAAATTTGAAAATCTAGCCACATAACACAATTGATTGATTTTTCTTTTTGGTTTATATATATCTGTTCCAACCGGTGGGTATAAAACCGTAGAATCAACTTTATATTCCTTATCTATTACATTTTTAGTAAATTTAGAATTGCAAATTATTTTATTAACTCTAAATAATTTCATTTTATTTAAAAGGGAAGATCCGTTAACATCATGAAAAGGAAATTGAAAATGGATATAATTTTTGATAGCCCGAAGTGTTGGAATACTGCCGTCACTTACCCAAAAAATAAGATTATAATTTTCGCCTCTATTTACAGAATCGACAATTTTTAAATTTGAAGGGAATTTTAATCCAAATCTTTTGGATAACTTATCTAAAATACTCTTTTCTTTCCATTCAATATCTACATCATAGCCAATCTCTGCCAAAACTTTAGCAAAAGTTAGAGTATACCTTTCCCCCCCACCCAAGGTATCTAAATACGGATTGTATATCGCAGCTTTCATTTCATCATTTTAAACCATCTAAATATTTTTCAGAAGATACAATTGGCTTGGAGTTACACCAAATGTAGCTTTTGATATTTCTGCAGTTAAAATTTTACTCACATCTACAACAGAAAACCACCATTCTTTTTTAAATATTACAATTCTTGTTTCCTTTGGAGAGATCATTAATTAATGATGAACCAAAACTTCACCGAAGTCAAATTATTTTTGAATATAGTCTTTCAATTTTTGAAATGCTATTTTTCTCATGCTAATTTTATTTTTCACTTTACTTTTCTTTCAATTGCATTTCCCACAACTTAGAATATGAGATGAGCTTACTATAAATTTGGTAAATCCCATATATTATTCCCATTTTTCCATCAAGGAATGCTTTTTCTGCTATAAATCTTTTCCAAAATTCCCTAAAACCTGCACTAAAAAATCTGAAACCATTCATTGGGGGATGATTTGCATCAAACATGAGTTTAGCCTCAATTTCAGACCATTTATTTGTTTTATCTATCATCTCAGAAAGTGTCATGTTTTTGTGGTGAATCATTGGATTTTTTAAATGTCCAATCTCGCCTTTATAGATTGGTTCTTCATGGACATCACCCACCCATTTTTTTAAACTAATTCTTTTAAAAAATCTCTTTTGATAATCTGGATATTGGCCTGAATATTTAAATTCTTTGTTTAAAATGAAATTTCTACGCGGTATTGCGTACGCGCTTACTTTTGGCTGTTGGCTGTTGACTGCTGACCAAAGCTCTGCGTGAAGCGCAGGCGTAATTTCTTCGTCTGAATCTAAATATAAAATCCAGTCGCACTTGGCTTTTTTTAATCCTTCATTTCTCCAATCACTAAAGCTTCCCTTTTCTCCAACAACCAAAACCAATTCATCACACCAAGAAACTGACTTTTTGGCAACTTCTAGAAGTTTTTCATTATAATATCCGCCATAAATTATAACGGCAGATATTTTCTTTTTATTTTCAACCATAATTTTCTAAATATGTTTTTTTCTTCCTTTAATTTGCTTTCAAAAATCCACCACACAAAGTCCTTGTAACAATTTTTAAATATGCCAGATACTTCCTCAACTGACATTTTCTTCTTATAAAATCCTTGTTTCTGCCAAAGTTTCAAATACAAAACAAGTTCTGATGCAGATTGTAAAAGTGATAAAGCCAAACCATGTAAGCCGTCCTTATATCCTTTTTCTGCAAAATATCTTCTTAAAAATTCGGCTGTAGGCTTAACTATCAAATCAATCCAACTAAATTCTTTTCCACTCTTAACCAAATCTCTAACTTGGACAGTAGTGTATCTATTCATTCTGGTTATATATTCCTCAAGTGATGAATAATGCATATGTTTAATTGCAAACTTTCCATCAATAGGTAAATCTATTCCGACCCCCGTAGTTATTGGAATTGAATGTATCTTATTGCCCCAAGAAACATTTCCCTTCCTAAAAAATCTTATGTTAAAATCAGGCCACCAACCCGAATACTTCATCCATTTGCCAAAAATTATATTCTTTCTAGGAATTCTATAATAATCTCCTTTTGGCGTCTTTATTTCCTTTTTAAAAAAATTTTTAAGCTCAGGTTTGACTTCTTCGTCGGGATCCAATATCAATACCCACTCGTTTTTGGCCTTTTCTATGGCAAAGTTTCTCGCCGGCTCTACATAATTTATTTTTTTATGCTTGAAAACCCTAGCCCCGAAACTTTTAGCCAGTTCTCTTGTCTTATCTGTAGACATCATATCAACCACAACAATGTCTTTAGAAAAATCACGGACAGAAGCCAAAGTTCTGGGAAGTTTTTTTTCTTCGTTTAATGTATTAATCACTACCGAAATCTTGGCCATATTCATATATTATACTTTTTTTATTCTCAAAAATCTTCTTTAGATCTAAATCACTGGGGCCCAATTTTAATAACTCACCCACAAGTGGTGAGTTTTCCTTAACTAGGTATAAATATTTAATTTTATTCTTTTTTAAAAAATCCTTACCTGCTACAGGATCTAAATTAGAGATAAACCAAGCAACTTGATTTCGCCTTTTTCTCCAATCGTAACCCATGATATTTAAATTAACCTCGTCTTCAATAAATACCTTTTTACCAGAAATTGCCGATACATATGCTGTCGAATCATAGTAATAAAGTGATCTGGGCGGGTTAGCATTTTCAACTTTCGCCTTATCTGAATCAAATAAATAGGTCAAAACAATTCCACCTGGTTGCTCTTCCAAAAAAGTTAAAGCTACTATTTCTTCTGCAGAAACAATAGCCTGCGGCATTTTTGGTAAATAATGTTGAAGTGTCGACCAAACCGAGAAAAGCGAAAAAAATATGAATATATAATATTTAATATTTAACTTAATTCTGCTAAATGAAATTCCTGCAAAAATTGCAAAGAAAAATAAATAATAATAAAAAAATTGAATTGTATTCCATGGCGTACCTTTTTGCACAAAAAGTAGAGGAATTGCCATTGCAGACATCATAATGGATATAATAAATACAAATACGAGTTCTATCTTAACTTTAATCAAATATAAGAAACCAACAATTCTTAGACCCATGTTGCCTACAACAAATATTATAAAGGCTATTAAATAAGCCAAAATTCCTTTAAACCAAATATGTCCCATTTTATAAGTAGTCATAGCTGAATAAAACCTTTCCCAACCCAATCGATCTGAATAGCTCATCATTGTTTCCAAAAACCAAAACGGTTGCCAAACAAAAGTGGACAGACCATCATTTTTGGTTATTGCAAATAAAACTAAGTTAAGAATAAGTGAACCTAAAAATACACGCAGGTAGTATGTAGTATGTAGTATGTAGTATGCGTATATACAAGTAATAGCTAAACTACCTAAAACTAAGATTGCGGCGTAAGCCTTAATTTGTATTAATAAACCAAAAAATAAAATACTAAAAAATAGATTCTTTTTTTGTAAAGCAATTAATCCAGATAAAATAAAAATTAAAGATAAGGCAAATGGAGGATTTATAAGTGTAGAAACTGCTTGCTGTGACCAAAACATTGATTCACCTGTAATTACTCCATCTCTTAACAAAGTAACTAAAAAACCAAAACTTCCACTAAAATAAACAAACATGGTTGCCCACAAAGCCTCAGTTTTGGAACCACGCCAACTCCAAACGAACCAATAAACCAATAAACCAATTCCTAATGCAAACAACGGTGGGAGAATCTGGAAATATAAATTACTAACAGAAATACCAGTTAATTTATGTAGTAACGCTAAAAATAAATCGAAGCCAATGTGATAATTTTTGATTGTCTCACCAGCAAAAACTGGATTTTCAAAATTTCCTGAAGCCAAACTTCTAGCAAGTGCTAAGTGCCATATACCATCATGGCCGTTTGCTCCCCAAAATCCAAAGCCAAAATAATATAACAGCCCACTCCTCACCATTGTCAAAGACCAAATTATTGTACCCAATGATATTACAAGGATGTGTTTCCAGTATCTAACAATTTTGTTCATTGGCACTATTTTTCTCCCCAAGCCTCGATTTCTCCCGTATATGCTTTAAAGGCAAAGTTCTTAAGTTTGGGAAAGAATGAAATTAGTTTAATTAGGTTATCAAATACGAATGGTGA
Organism: Candidatus Woesebacteria bacterium; assembly: GCA_020061305.1. Taxonomy (GTDB): domain Bacteria; phylum Patescibacteriota; class Microgenomatia; order UBA8517; family UBA8517; genus DYGS01. The sequence continues at coordinate 66,809 of JAGUYM010000011.1, forward strand.
ATAATATCTTAATCTACTTAAGACATATTCCACACTCAAAACATGATAAGTAATTCTTGTTTCAACATTTTTAAATCCAGATAATTCAAGGGCCAACTTCAAATTTGATTGAGAAAAGTACATAATATGTTCTCCTGGCTTGTAGTGATACCACATAGACTTTAAGAGCTTGTGCCAATATCCTCCAATATCGGGGGTTACTAAAAATATCAGTCCGCCTTTTTTTAAGTATTTGTAAGCAATTTTTAACTCTTTAATTGGATCAGGGACATGTTCTATGACATCTTGATAGGTAATTACATCAAAAAAGTTTTTGGGTAAATCTGCCTTTTCTAAAGTGGTATTTTGTATATTTTTAACACCTTTTTTGCGAGCTTCCTTAACGGCAAACGCAGACACTTCAATCCCATGCGATTCATCCCAACCCATATTTTGAGCAACTTCTAAACAATCACCAAGTGCAGCACCAACATCTAAAAGTTTACCCTTAAACCCCAACTTTTTCTCAATTTTTAAAAGCCTATCAACAAAAGTCTTTCTATTAATTTTCATTCCCTCAAAATAATTTGTATATCCACCTTTTGGATTATCGTTTTGAAAATACGACTTATCATACTGAAGCAATACATTTTCTGACATATTTGAATCCCACACAAACCTGCATTTTTCACATCTAGTCAAATGGTAGCCATGCATTGCCCAATACTTTGTATTCTTTATACTTTTACATATTGGACATCTATTCTTTTTTTTCATTGTTTTTGAATCCATCTATTACAAAAGTCTTTATCAGACATTTGTTCAATTTTATAATCTTCTGCTTTATGACTTCTTTTGTATGGAGTTAAGTCGCTTAAGCTACACAATGTATCATTAAATATTTTGTATCTAGCTCCAGAATCTTTCTGGTCTATAATCACTAAATATTCTTTTTGTATATCAGGACACTCCAGTACACTACTGTAAATTGCAAGGCCTTGATTGTCAATTAGTGAACAGTCACTACTTATACTCACATTTTCTAATAACATATCATTATAAAAATAGTGCAAATTTACGAATGATTCTTTGTTAACAATTTTTAAATATACTTTTCTATTTTTATCTATCCTGCTAACATAGCTTGACACTACTCTTTCCGACAAAAAATTATTTTCAGAAGAACTAACAGGATATCTAATAAAATAGAAGGTTAAAAACCTAGCAAAAAAAATTAGATAAACAATAAGAAAAAAATACCAAATAATTTTTTTGTTATATTTTTCTAAAATTTCTTTTAAGAAGTACATACCCAATCCCAAGATTATTAATAATGGTATTAGTAGTAAAAATGATCTAAAAAAATATGATGTCCCAATATTACTTAATGAACTTCCGATAGGAGCCAACAGCAACAGTAATATGACCAAAATTGATAAATTTTTGATCTTTTTTGAATTTAGAATCAAATATATAATACCACCCAAAAATAGTAAGATGTCTATTAAATAAAATAGGCCGTGGTCGCTAAATCTATAAACCGAAACGGGGTCTCCCTCAAAAAACAACACATCTGGTGACAACCAACCAATATATTTTTTAAAGACATCTTCAAAGGCAAATACATATTTGTTAAAAAATAAATTCTTAGAACCCGACTCGATTGATATTTTTCTAAATTCGTCTGTCATTTGTTGATATTTTCCAATGTTTTTAAATATAAACTCATTACCCATTCTTTTAGAAAAAGTGCTATTGGGATTTAGAACAGATATTAAAAAGTATAATGCGACAGATAAAACAAATAAGATAAGGGGTAATATTTTATTTTTTATGTCAAACAAATAAACTAATATTGGAAACAACAAAATGATTATAACTTTTGCACCATAATAGGAGTAAAAAGAAAATATAAAAAATAAACTTGAGATTAGCGTACTACCCTTAAATTTTGAAAACAAAAATACTAAACCGGCTAATGCAAAAAATAATGCAACAGGAGCCTCTGTTGGATACCTTGAATATGCAAAAAGCCACGGATTAAACAATCCTATTAAAAAGATGTAAATCGGTAATCTTTCGTTTTTAGTTAATAAAAAAACTAAATATGAAATTAATAAAATTGAAATAATATTAATAATTACATAAATAAAATGTATGTTAAATAAATTTAAATCAAATATTTTGAATATTGGTGAAATCAAAAATGAAACCAAACCACTTATGTTTCCTTGTGTCTTATTGAAAAATAAAAGGCTTGGGAAACTAACCCCTGATACATCATTACCGCTATTAGCCAATGTCTTCATGCTTACCACAACATCAACATCGTCATGAGTTAAACCAACAGGAAAAATATTTAGATAATAAAAATGAAAAAATAATCCAATTAATATTAATATGATTAAAAGAAAATTATTTTTTAAATATTGTCTCAAAACTTTTTTTAGCATCATCAATTAAAGATATTCCAATAACTGTAACCATTGAAATTCCATAGCTTATAACTCCAATTAGCACTAACAAATAAAGGTTGTTTAAAGAATGGGGTAAATAATTCCTTGCAAACATTACCATTAGGCCCATAACTAAAGACCCAAAAAGGGGTTTGATAATAGCCTCGGATATTGAAAAATTTACATATTTTTTAGCTATAGCAATCGCTATAATAGAGGATGCCCCAACTAAAGCGTATCCAAAAGATGCCCCATTAACTCCATATCTTGACGATAATGGTGGTACGATTATCCAAGTCAAACCTGTCCACATTATCATCAAATAAAATGTTGTTTTTATTTTTCCAATTGCGTTTAATAAATTTGTTAATTGAGTCGTACCTGCAGCAAAAGCATGGTTGATTGAAATAAATAAAAGTGGAATGATAGCTATCGACCATTTTTCATACCTGGGAACAACTTCAGTAATGACTGGTACTAAAAGTACAAGCCCAACAAGACTAGGGAACACAAGAAAACATATAAAGAAAATCGATCTTGTTACACTCCGTTCTAAATCATTTTTATTGTCTTGTAATCTTGAAAAGGCAGGGAAAGTAACCTTTGTTACTGTATCCATAAAAAAAGTCAACGGATATCTAGCTACTTTTTGAGAAAATGATAATATTCCCATGCCAACTGGGCTCAAAATGCCCCCCAAAACGATAGTCATTCCATCATCTTTAATTGTAGCCAGTAGCGTATTTAATTGATAAGGAACTCCGAATTTAAACAAATCTTTCAGTGAGCCAAAGGACAAAGCTAGACCAATTTTCCATGGCTGGATATAATAAATTACCAAAAGTCCTATAAAACTTCGGATTAAAACTGCATATGCAAAACTTAAAATACCGAGGCCCTGTATGGCAAACATTACCAATGTGACATTATATATTAGTTGTTCAATTATTTGTGGTAATACAAGCTTAGTAAATTCTAATTTTCTCTCCAACATTACTGACGGGATACTTTTAAATGATGTCAAAATCAGAGAAAGACCCAAAGAGTAGATTAAGAATAAACTCTTATCATCTAAAGAATAAAAATTAATTATTGATTTTGAGAAAAAAAATAACACTATAACCAATGAAAGCACTAAAAGTTGTTGAACAGTAAATGTCGTCCTATAATCTTTCAGTTCTGGCTCCTCCTTTTTTTGTATCAGTGCAGCCGCCAGTCCTATGTCAGAAAAATATGTCAGAAAGTTTACAACAGCAGAAACAATTGCAAAGATACCAAAATCGGAAATATCTAAATAGGCAAAAAGCAACAATTGAGCCAAAAACGAGATCACCTGAAGAAAAAATGTCCTACCTGTTAAAACCAAAACACCTTTTACAGATTTGGTTTTTATGTTTTCAGTTGTCAATTCGTTTTCCATGAGCGTCTAAATTGTATCATTTTATAAGCTCAAAAAAGAGAAGTTCCTCTTGGGGTCCATTGATTATATATTGCTTTGAATCAGAAAGTCTTAAACCTTTTGAATATTTTGCGATAAGCTTCAGTCCCTGTTCTTCCATGTCTCCCTTGAATCTTGATTTATTAACAACTAAATATGTTTTATTACCAGCCTTTAAAGAATCTCTTAAACTTTGAGGTACATCATCAATTATTACCCCAACCCCTATTACAACGATATTTGGTTTACTGTTTACATAAAGCTGTAGACCATCAGGAAGAGTCCCGAAATAACCTTCTGTCCCAACAACAATTTGCTTACTTGGATTTTTAGATTCTTCTTGCTTTAGATATTCAGACACCTCTTTTATTCCCTGTCCAGCAGTCCACTCTTCCAAATAACCCGACCTCTCGCCTCTTGGAAGATTTGCTTTATATGGATTAGTTAAAAGATGATAATTAAAGACAACGCTTTGCATTACAAATAATAAAATTAACCCGTAACCCACAACTCGTAACTGTTTTATCTTTGTTAAAATAGCCACTCCAGCCAATATAAATAGGTACGGTAGTGTAAAAAATACATATCTAGCAGTAAAAGTTAAACCTAATTCTGCTTGGACAACAACAGGAAACACAACCCACAAAACTAATAATAGAGTATTTTTCCAATTCAACTTAATTCCAAGATAAATACCAATTAAAACAAGCGGAATCATGGCAACTGGACCCATACTATAAAGCCAGATAATAAAGTCTTTAATATGTGGCAAAAATGGGTCAAAAAAATTTGTAAAAATATGACTGAGCGGCAAAATGTAATCCGCAGTTCTCGAATTAAGAAGTGAAAAATTTGGGCCTAGCCTTTGAATGTTGTACATTACAAAAGCGATTAAATAAGTGATAAAAAGCCTCCAAGAAGATTTCCAGCTATTATTTATAATGTAAAAAGTCGGCAGTAGTAACGCAATAAAAATTGCAGGGGACTTTGTTAAAGCAGCAAATCCTAGTGTAAACCCTGCAAGCATTAAATAATCAAGCCTTTTTGTTTTAACTCCTTGATATGTAAATATTGCAGTCCAAATACTAAACATTGAAAGCATTGAGTCAACCAGTGCCATTCTGTCAAAAAAGATGGCAAAAGGGGATAGAAGATATAAGATGCAAGATATAAGAGAGACCCCCTTAGATTTAAACAAAAAATAGCTAAACACAAATATACCAATTGCAGTCCCAATACCTGTAAAAACGGAGATAAGTCTTCCTATAAATAGTGGATCTTGAAAATATCCAATTACAAACATCAAAACCCACATGAATAATGGCTGTTTTCCGTCTGAAAGTGGCAAAAAACGAAGGGTTGGTTCAGCCGCCATAATCTGCGACCAACGAACATATATTGCCTCATCCACAAAAATTGGCAGAATTGTGAGGTTGTAAAATCTTATTCCAAATCCAAAAACTACAATTAGAATTAAAGTTAATATTGTCCATTTCCATTCCCTTTCTATCTTTTTAAGATCCATATATAAAACTATATCATATTCCTTGCCATCTAAGCCCAATTCCCCCATGATCTTCCATTCCCACCATACCATCAAAACCTTCCGGAATAATTATTGAAAATATCTTTGTCTCACCTTGCTTGGGTGGCATATCTGCAGTAATTTCATTGTATTTTAAAATATATTTAAGTCCAAAATTATTTCCTAAACTTGTAGTCAAGGATATTCCATAGTTTGACCTTCCACCTTTTTCGATAATTGATGCCACAGTTTCTTCTTTTGCTTTTAAATTCCATGGTATATTTTTATTTATAAATTCTTTTCCATTTAAGTAAATTGAGACCAAAAGCATAATCAATAAAACCATGCGTCCTTCTGATATTCGGTTTAAAAACAGAGCAAAAAGAAATATTAAAGATGGAACAGACATCATTAAGTAATATTCGGAAAACTTTCCTTGCTGAAGATAAAATAATACTGCCGGCACAAACGCAGTTATTAATAATAACAATGAAATTTTTCTATATTTCCTATCTCTTAATAAACTTATTGCATTAACTAAAATCAAAGCAAATAAACTTTTAGTTAAAACAACATCAACAATACTATTATTTTTTGGGTAAATAATACCGGTTATGTTATAACTTAAAACATTGATTATTTTATTTAAACTTACAAAATAATCAGAACCATCACCTTTTAGTGCTATCGCAATTCTTTTGAAATTAATAAATTCATGTGTTAAATCAAACAGCATGTTTGGTAAGAGACCGACTAAAATAATTAATAAAGTTGCTATAATTGTTTTTTTACTCGGTTTAACTGGTCTAACAATAATCAAATACGGGATTAAAGAAATGATACTTAGGACGATTCCAAAATGGGATTGAAAACCTAAAGTAAAACCTAAGGCCATTAAAAAATAGCCGATCTGATTTTTATTTGATAAAAAAGCTCCGATTAACAAAATTATTTGTGATAAATAGAATAATGAAGGCGCCCACGGTAGTTGATCCCAACTAATTAAATTAAATGAAATTGATGTTAAAAACAAAATTAAATAGGCCACTTTTTGATCTATGAAATATTTGGTAAAAAAATAAATAAATAAAAGTGTTACCACTCCTAAAAATACAGATAGATAAGCACCTGTTATGGGGGCATTGTTTGTAAACAACCCAAAAATTGATAAAAGATAGATATATCCAGGACCGATTGAAAAACTACCAACTGAAGTGGTTGGTCCTAAAAGTGGCAAGTCACCTTTAAAAACCTCAGCTGATCTAAACGCCAGCCATTCTTGATCAGCATTAAAAGAAGTTCTTTCATGAAGATTATATAGACGAAGAGCTAAACCAAAAGTCAAAAACAGAAAAACAATAATAATTTCTTTAGGTCTCATTTATATCTACCTTGAATTGCATTTAATCTGACTTTTATTAAATCTCTTAAACCTTCATACGAATCTTTGATAGGATTTACTTCTTTCCTCTCTCCATATTCATACCACTCGACAGGAACCTCAGCTACTTTTAATTTAAGTTTTCTGGCAATATATAAAATTTCAAGATCAAAACCCGCAGTCACAGAACCTTTTCCAGAATTTTGTTTATTACCAAAAACTTTCATTTTTGGAATTATTGATTTTATAGCTTCAGACTTAAACGCCTTAAAACCACATTGAGTATCTTTATATGGAAGTCTTAAAATTAAATTTCTGAGAGATGCAAAGCCGTATGCCATTAACTTCCTAATAGGTGATTGTCCAGGCCTGCCAGCTCTTGAGCCAATAACAATATCAACACCTTTATTAAAATAAGGCAGAAATTTATCAAACTGATCAATTGGGGTTGATTGATCCATGTCAGTAAATAAAATGTACTGCCCTGTTGCATTACTCATTCCAGAAATAACATTCCCCCCTTTACCCAAATTAACAGGTTGGTCAATAAGTATAAAATTAGGATATTTTTTCGTATATTTTTTAACAATCAAACTTGTATCATCTCTGGATGCATCATTACTTACAATCACTTCCCAAGTAAAATCCTTATCCTTAAGATATTCATAAACACTATCCAAAACGCCTCTTTTTAGGTTTATTTCTTCATTGTAGGCCGGAATCACTACGCTTAAAAATGGTTTCTTCATATTCTTTCCCTTCTTTGAACAATTATTCCTCCAAACATTTCTTGATAAACAACCTTGCCTATCTTATCTTGTCTATCAAGCCAGGCCTTAAGCCTTTCTGGATGTTGTGAGTCCTGTTCATATAAAGTATAAAGTAATTTAACTTGTTTTTCCTCCTGGATTATATTATTCCATAAAAATAGGTAATTATAGGAATGTGGAATTACTGGCGGAACATAAACATCAACATTAAACTTGTTACCATCTGCATCGTTTTTTATCCAATTTACAGCAAGTAACTGACTCTGAAAGGCAATACCGCCATTTCCCAAAATATCAAAATTCAACCTTTGAATGGTCAACGGAATATTTGATTTTAAAAAATAAAATAGCAAAACAACCACTAATAATTTTCCTAATTTATATTTCCACAAAAATGATGAAATTAAACCAACAAACAAAACAATAATTAAATAATATCCAGTGAGATAATAGCCATATAAATTGCCATGATTTCCCGTATAGAAAAGATAGCCCAAGAAGGGTATTCCTAGAAAAATTAAAAATAAAATTAGAATATCTCTTTTGTTATTTTCCATATTTCTCCTGCTCTTTTGACCAGATCCAGTTTTATTTTATTATCATTATTTAACTCAGTTATTATGTTGTTAAATAAAATATTGTCATGTTTGAAGTTAAATATTATTTGAGGAAGTAGTGTAACAAACAAAAACAGAGATGAAACAACAAAAGTTCTTAAATTTATTTTCTTTCTTTGCCAAATTGTAAAAATTAATAATATTGGCAGATAAAAAACAGCGCTTGCTAATTCAAATTGAAGAGATATTCCAACCAAAAAATACATTAAATACCAATAATAATACTTTGAATTTTTTAAAATTTTAACCATCAAAAAAAATATTGAAATTGAAGTTAAGTAAATTGAAGTTGGATTCGATAGCCATCTGGCTGAAAATATTAGATGATTTGAAAAGGTCCCAATTATAAGTGCAATAAGGCCTGTAGGTTTACCACCTATTTCAACGCCTGTTAAATATAAAACAAGAAGTGAAAGTGTAACTAAAAAAGACAAAAAGAGTGAAGGAATTATAGGATTCCCTCCACCAATTAAATAAAATGGGGCTATTAAATAGTAATAGAATGGGCCTAAAAATATACCATCAAGCCCGGTTGTTGGGCCTATCAAAAATAGTTTTTGAGAATGCCATAAATCCCAGATTATTTTTGCATCTCTTCCTTGGTCATAATGAAAATCTAAAAGTGCTTCAATTCTATAAGTTCGCAATGTAAATGCCAGAAGTAAAATAATCAAAATCAACAAATTCCAAGGAGTATATAATTTTTTGAAAAGTTTACTTAGCATATTTTCTACATACTGCCAAAACTTTTTCAACCGCCTCACCAAAAGAAAGGCCATCAACTTTTGCACCAGCAGCAAGTTTATGACCCCCACCACCAAATTCTTTCGCAATAACAGAAACATCAAAATTACCACGACCCCTAAAACTAACTTTTAAAGATTTTGGTTCATCCTCACTCATAACTACACCAAAATTTGTTCCATCTATAATATTTGAGAAAAGTGTAGCAAAATTAGAATCATTAATTTTGAATTTATTTTCAATTTCATAAGATGTGGCAACCCATACAAATTTGTGTTCTTTGTCAAACTCTAATTTTTCAAAACAAATTCCCCAATATTTAACTGTTTCAAATTTTCTGGTACGAAACATTTTACTCATGATTTCGGTCTTGTTCGCACCCAATCCCATCAACTGTGATACAAGTATAAATGTTTCAGGATTATCTGAAAAAACAAATCCTCCAGTATCTGCTATTATTCCTGAAAGTAAAATGTTTGCTAGTTCAACATCAATATCAAATTTCCAGTCCACAAGCAGTTTATATACCATTTCTGAACAAGAGGAGGCACTTGGATCAATAATATTTATTTTTCCAAATCTTTCATTTGTAGAATGATGATCAATAACAACAATCGGTAAATCTGGGATTTTTACTTCATTATCGTTTGCAATTTGTTGCCAACTAGCAGAATCTGGTGAGATAAATAAATCATATTTATTAAAATCAAAAGATTTATAGTCAACAAATTTAATCAAATCAGAATATTTTTGTTGTAATAAGTAATCAGACAGCTCAGAAGTTTTTACTAATAACACAGAAGCGTCTTTGTTTAAAGATTGCACAAAAACATAAAGAGAAAAGGCTGATGAAAACGAGTCTGGATCTGGACCCCTATGAAGATTTATTAAGATATTATTCGACCTCTTAATTAAATTAAGTATTTCTTTTGATTCTTTGAAATTCATATTATTTATAATGTATTAATTTGTATATTGTAACACCATCTATCTCAAATTCACTATCTATTTTACTCATACCGAAGTTTGCAACTTCGGCCTTTGGAGAGTGGGTGGGATCACACTTTTCTTTTGGTTTTTCACAAATAACAATTAAATTATCAACAATTGTTTTTTGATCCCATCTATCTGCATGCATAACCTGTGCATTTTTGAGTTCCATAAAATATCTATAGCCATCTTCATAATTTCTTTCTGCTAACACTGCTAAATTAAATGGCTTATCCTCCGCAATTTCTAAAACTTTATTTGCAACATTGATGCTCCTCTGCATTTGATTATTAGGATTAAATCTAAGTGGATTATTTAAAATATTAATAAAAACTAAAACACTAATGAGAGAGATGCTAAATAATTTTGAATAGTTTTCATAAATCCAACTAAGAATAGATCCGGCCAATATAATTATTGCAGAAAACAGAAAGCCAAAGTAATGATCATAAACGGGGTGTCGGTAAACTGAAAATCCCAATATACCAGAGAATAACCATAACAGTAATATAAATAATGGAGTATGTAGTATACTTTTAAACCTAAATATTAGAAATAAACTAATAGTAATAAATACTGATATTATTTTCCCAAAAAATTCATTTTTTGCTCCCAACAAACTAGTATTTATTGTTACAAAAGTTGTACATATTTTTGTTAAAAATTCTCTAAAACTAAAACCTAAATTATTATTTCCAGAATTTAGAAAATTTGAAAGTGCATGATAATTCATAAAGTTATGGCGTAAAT
>JAGUYM010000015.1 GCA_020061305.1 Candidatus Woesebacteria bacterium
CAAGCTTACCTCTGGTTACAATTTTAAAAGCTGCCCTTGCAATTCCAGTATATGAAAATCCATAGTGTTTGTAAAAATCTTTATCTTCAATTGCAATTGTTGCATTAATTAAATGTTTCGGAAGTTCTTCCAGCTCAACCGGTGTTCTTCTGGTGTCTGCATAAATTTCATAAATAAGTTTCCCCTTTCTATCAAAAAGTTTTGTTGAAACCGGAATATCAGGCGATGACAATTTGGTGGGTAAAGGGATACCCCAAAAAAGCCAAAGAAAAAAAGAAATTAGGACGGTAAAAAAAATAGCTTTCTTTCTATTCCTTTCAACTTTAAGAAACTCAATTAATTTGGAACTTTTTTTCACTAGCCAATTATAGCAAATAAATGTATATTTAGATTATATGAATCTACAGCTTGAAAAGAAGAGTTGGTGGGGATATATAGAGGAAGATTTACAGGAACTTCTTGTTTCTTCTGAATTTTTGGTAAATGTTGTTAAAGGTTGGGGTGGAGATTTACCTGGGGGGAAACAGGTTTTTCATGACTACTCTTTTGTGGTTTTTCCTGCTGCAAAAGCATATGAAGGTTTTTTGAAAAAAATGTTTTTGGATCTTAAGTTTATAACAGAAGAAGATTATTACGGCAAAAAATTTAGAATTGGTAAAGCCCTAAATCCATACATCGACAAAAAATACAAAAATAGAAATAGTGTCTATGATAAGTTAGTTAATTTTTGTGAGAGCTTGCCTGCGCAGACAGGCAAGGATTTAGCCGATACCCTTTGGGATGCGTGGGTACAAGGTAGAAATTTGGTTTTTCATTGGTTTCCGAATGAAAAAAGAGCGGTTTCATTTGTTGATGCACAAAGTAAAATAAGTATTATAATTAATGCAATGGATAAGTGTTTTAAAGGATGTAAACTTAAGTAAGATGCGAAATTTTAAAAATGCCGTTAAATTTGCGGTCTATTTATTAATTGTTTGGGGATTTTATAGATTTTTATTTCAACTGCCTGAAGTGGTTGAAGAATTAATCATAAAACCAATTCTTTGGCTCACACCAGTTTTTTATTTACTTTATAAAGAGAAGGCTTCGCTTTCAAGCCTTGGTTTTACATTCAAAAACCTTTTTCCTGCTGTTTATTATTCAATTGGTTTGGGGTTAGTATTTGTTTTTGAAGCATTAATTATTAACTTAATTAAATACAAAGGGGAATTCAATTTGGGGGCAAATATAGGAAGTCTTCCATTTTTAAGCGCTTTTTGGCTATCTTTTGCTACTGCCATAACCGAAGAAATAACTTTTAGGGGCTATATTTTTACAAGAGTTTGGGGTTATCTTAAAAATGAGTTATGGTCTAATATTTTGACATCTCTTTTTTGGGCATTAATACATTTGCCTATAACAATATTTGTCTGGAAATGGGGAATTTCAGAAAGTTTAATATATTTGGCACTAACCACAATTTTTGGAGTAGGTAGTGCCTTTGTTTTTGCCAGAACTAAAAATATATTATCTCCGATTTTACTTCATGTCCTTTGGCAATGGCCCATTATTCTTTTTCGTTGAAAAATAAATTTTAAATTTTAAATTACAATAATTTGCAGCAATTGACAGGAAAGTATATACTTATAAGCACTCTATGAAATTAAGGTTTGTAGGAGTGGTTTGTACAATTTTTGTGGCATTACTCATACTTTCGGCATCTTTTTTAAAAACAACATCAATTAAATATGCTTACTCCCAGCTAGTTTTATCTGAAACTGTTGAGGCAAAAGAAACAGATAAAGAGATTGATTATTTTTTAGCATATCAAGGGAAAATTAATCCTGATAATCCGCTTTGGTATATAAAAGCAATTAGAGATAGGGTTTGGCAGATCTTTACATTTAATGATTTGAAAAAAGTTGAGCTTAATTTATTATTTTCAGATAAGCGTTTGAATTCCGCAATTTATCTGTTTAAGAAAAATAAACCAGATATAGGCCTAACAACGCTTCTTAAGGCTGAAAAATATTTGGAAAAAGCCTATGATAAAAAGATTGAAGATATTGATTATCACAAAAAAGTTGCAACTTCCGCACTTAAGCATAGGCAGGTTATAGAAACTGAAATTTTACCTCTAACCCCTGAAGATTTAAGGCCCCAAGTTATTAAAACAATTGACTATTCAAAGGAAACTTATAAAAAAGCAAGAGATTTTATGTTGTCAAAAGGGGCGATTCCGCCAGATAATCCATTTGAATAGTTGATTTAATTTCAGCACTATTTTAGGAATTTTTGATTAAGATTTCCGTTTATTTTCCGCGAGCAATTTTTATTAGCTTTAGAATGGCTTTGGGTTGATATATTTAGACATAAAAATTAATAGTTGACTATCCAGGGGTAGCGTTTGAAAATGCTAGAAATCACTAGAAATGGTGTTTTTTATTTTCACTCATGAAATGTCCATTTTGCACAAATGATGATACGCAAGTACTAGAATCTAGAACGGGGGAAGACGGGCATAGTATAAGGAGAAGAAGAGAATGCAATAAGTGTGGTAAAAGATTTACTACATATGAGGAGGTTAAAAGGTCAGTGCTTTGGGTTATAAAAAAAGATGGAAAAAGGGAGGCATTTGATAGAGAAAAGTTAAGGAGGGGAATTTTAAGATCAATTGAAAAAAGACCTGTTTCAATAGAACTTGTAAATAGTGTGGTTGAGGAAATTGAAAGGGAACTGTTGAAGGCTGAAAGTGAGGAAGTTTCAAGTAAGGCAATTGGAAATGCAGTTTTAAGAAGGCTTAAAAAAATAGATAAAGTAGCATGGCTTAGATTTGCAAGCGTTTATCTGGAATTTGAAGATTTAAAAGATTTTGAAAAAGTAATATCAAAAAATATATGAGAAATAAGTCAAAAGTTAAAAGTCAAAAGTCAAAAGTAAGTCTTGGTAATTATGTGGCCCCATCGTATGAGTCAATACGAAATGAAATTGATAAAAAGGTTGGTGCAAGGCCTACTCGACCAGGTAATCTGACAAAAGGTGAATGGACCGATCAGGCGTTAAAAGTATTGGAGGAGAGATATTTAGTTAAGGATAAAGATTTAAAACCGATTGAAAACCCAGAAGATATGGTTTGGAGGGTTGCTTGGGATATAGCTTCGAGTGAAGCTAGATGGGGAGCAAGCAAAAAAGAAGTGTTAAAGACTGCTATTGATTTTTATAATTTAATGGTTTCAAGAAAGTTTTTGCCAAATTCCCCTACGCTTATGAATGCAGGTACTGGTAATGGTCTTCAGTATTCTGCTTGTTTCGTCCTCCCTGTTGAAGATTCCATGGAAGGAATTTTTGATGCCCTTAAATATCAAGCAATAATTCATAAAACTGGGGGTGGGACAGGCTTTGCTTTTTCAAGACTTAGAGAATCAGGTTCAATTGTTAAAACTTCCTCAGGTACTGCATCGGGCCCCGTTTCTTTCATGAGAATCTTTGATGCCGCTACAAATGAAGTAAAGCAGGGTGGTAAAAGAAGAGGGGCCAATATGGGAATTTTAAGAGTAGATCATCCAGATATTTTAGAGTTCATTCATTGTAAAGATGGTGGAGGAATAACCAATTTTAATATATCAGTTGCGCTCACCGATAAATTTATGGAGGCATACAGAAATAATAGTGATTATGATTTAATAAGTCCAAAAACAGGAGAAAAAGTGGGCAGTCTTTCTGCTCAAATGGTTTTTGATGAAATTGCGGATGGCGCATGGAAAACTGGAGACCCCGGCCTTGTTTTTATAGATAAAATAAACAATTCAACAGCCAATCCGGTCCCAACACTTGGTAATATTGAAGCCACGAATCCTTGTGGCGAACAACCCCTTTATCCTTTTGATGCTTGTAATTTGGGTAGTATATTTTTGACCTATTTTGTTAAAGACGGAAATGTTGACTGGGATGGATTAGTAGATGTTACAAAAAAGTCTGTCAGATTTTTAGATAATGTTATTGAAGTTAATCCATATCCCCTGGAACAAATTAGAAATACTGTCTTTGCAATTAGAAGAATTGGTTTGGGAGTGGGTGGTTGGGCAGATATGCTTTTATCCCTTGGTATTGCTTATGATAGTCAAGAAGCTCTTGATTTGGGTGAAAAGGTAATGAAAACAATTCAGGAGGCGGCGGTTGAGGAAACAAAAAAGTTGGCTAAAATTAGGGGTTCTTTCCCCCTATTTAAAGAGTCAATTTACAAAAATGAAAAACCAAGAAGAAATTCAACAGTTACGACAATTGCTCCAACAGGGACAATATCAATTATTGCGGGAGCCTCATCTGGGATTGAGCCATTATTTGCAGTTGCATTTCAACATATTGTTAAAGATAAACACTTAGACAGAAAGTTAACATTTATAAATCCATATTTTGAAAAAATTGCAAAGGAAAAAGGTTTTTGGAGTCAGGAGTTGATGAATAAAGTTGGAGAAAAGGGAGTAATAAGACATTTACAGGAAGTCCCTGAAGATGTAAGAAAAATATTTGGCACAGCTCATGAAATTGATCCTATTTGGCATATTAAAATGCAAGATGTTTTCCAAAAATATACTGAAAATGCAGTTAGTAAAACAATTAATTTGAAGCATGATACAACACCAGCTGATATTAAAAAAGCCTATCTCCAAGCCTATGATAGTAATTGTAAAGGTATAACTGTTTTTAGGGATGGATGCAAAGATGTTCAGGTTTTAAATTTGGGGACAAAAGATAGTAAAGTTGAAGAGAGAGTTGCTGAGGTTATAAAAGAACCTTTGAGAGATAGGCCTTATGTTGTAAAAGGATCAACCTACAAAATGAATACACCGGTAGGAACGGCATTTGTTACTATTAATGAGGATGAGTTAGGCCAACCATTGGAAGTATTTATAAATGTAGGTAAAGCTGGATCAGATGTATCTGCCATGGCAGAAGCCTTAGGTAGAACCATATCAACAACACTTAAATTTAGGGGTGATATATCAGCTAAAGAAAAGGCAAGAGAGATAGCAGAACAGCTTTCAGGAATTGGTGGAAGAAGATCAATTGGTTTTGGGCCAACCAAAATAAAGTCGCTTCCTGACGCTGTTGCTGGGGCAATTTCAATTCATTACAATTTTGATATAAATGGATACCATAATAGCCCCAACATTTTTGGAGAAACTCAAAACGGAAAAGTGGAAACAGAAGTAGTTGCTACACAACCACATATTGAAAATAAATCAATTCAAGAAGGGCTATTCTTACACACATCGGTTCAAAAACCAGGCGACATTTGTCCATCATGTGGCGCAGGATCATTAGTCTTTGAAGAAGGATGTAGTAAGTGCCATGCCTGTGGACATAGTGAATGTTAAATGAGTGTATACACAAAAACAGGGGATAAAGGAACAACAGGAACTTTTTCTGGAAAGAGAATTTTAAAATCTTCAAAACTTATTGCTGCAATTGGCTCAATTGATGAGCTCAACTCTTACTTAGGTATAATCGGGGGATTATTAGGTATTCAAAAAAATCTTTTCACCATTAATTCAATATTAATAGGTGCCAAACTTGCCTTTTCTGCAGACGAAACAAAAAAGTTAGAAAAAGAAATCGATGAGATGGAGGGTAGAATGCCAGTTTTAGCTAACTTCATAATTTACTCCGGATGTAAAAAATCTTGTGAACTTTATTTCGCTCGTGCCCTTGCCCGTCACGCTGAACGCACCCTTGTTGCCTTAGGGGCAAATATAAATGAACCAATAATATACAAATACATTAATAGATTATCTGATTATTTGTTCACACTGGCCAGATATACAAACTTCAAGAATAAAATAAAAGAAGAAATGTGGAAAAGTTAGAGTTCTCTTTATGCTATTATTAATTCATGGGATTATTGCCGGAGAGAGAACCGCACAAAAATGTAATTGAGAGGCCAGATGAGGCTAGTGATTTACAAATTGAAAGAAAAACAGTTATCACAGCAACTCCTGTTGCTGTTAAAGCTCAAGTTCAAGATGATAAAGGTAATAATCTAATTCAAACTCCACAAAACCAAAAAGTAGTTATAAAAATTCCTGCGGTTTCAAAAGAGTCTTTAGATGAAACAGCAAATAAGGGAGATAAAGAAGACAGTAAAACTTGGTGGGCTGCAAGCTGGATAAGAACTATTCTAAAAGCTTTATTTGGAGATAAGGAGATAGTATATGATGCCAATTGATTTTAACGCAATAATATTAGGACTTTTTGTAATTTTAACTTTTTCATTTTTATTATTTTTATTGGGCTATATAGGGTTTATTTTATTTAGATACAGAGATAGGGAAAAAAGGTCAATAAATTCTGTCTATTTGCAGGTTTCAGTAACCAGAAGTAACGAAGTAAAAATTGATGCTATGGAGCAGCTTTTTGCATCCCTTTCTTCTATTAAAAAAGGGGGCTGGAAGCAAAAGCTTTCTGTTCAACCCGCAATTTCATTTGAAATAATTGCTAAAGAAGGAGATATTAAGTTTTATATTTGGGCACCTAGAGAATATAAGGATTTAATTGAAAAACAGATTCATGGAGCCTACCCTGATGCTGAAATAAAAGAAGTGGAGGAGGTAAATATTTTCAATACAGATGGAAAAGTGTCTTATAAAGCATTACAGCTTGGCAAGGCCAATTATTATCCATTAAAAACTTTCAAAGATTTGCCAACAGATATTTTGGCTTCAGTTACATCTGCGCTTGCCAAAATGGGCAAGGGGGAGGCGGCTACAATTCAGGTTTTGATTTCACCCGCCGAAATTCCTTGGCAAAAGGAAGGTGGGAAATTTATATCTGATACCAAAAAACAGGAAAGCAATAGTGAGTCGGCAAAATACTCTGTGTCAGGCAAAACTCTGGAAGCGATTGAGGGCAAAATTAGTAAACCAGGGTTTGAGACATCTATAAGAATTGTGGCAACCGCACCTGTCAAAGAGATTGCCAAACAACATGTAGACAATATTAGCTCAAGTTTTAGTCAAACTTCAAGTGATTTGAATAATTTATCAGGCAGAAAAATATACAACAAAGCAAGCTTTATGCAGGATTTTATATACAGATATCAGCCGATGTTTAATTTCTTTAAAAATCACATATCTGTGTTAAATTCTGAAGAATTGGCAACGATTTTTCATTTCCCGAATAGAAGTATAACTACCCCAAATATCCATTGGTTGCATAGTAAAACGGCCCCAGCTCCTGCTGAGATACCCGAAGAAGGATTGTATCTTGGTAAAAGCATCTATAGGGGGGTAGAAAGAAAAATTTGTATATCTGAAGATGATAGGAGAAGACATGTTTACATAATTGGGGCAACAGGGACAGGTAAAACTGAGTTGATGAAGGATATGATAATGCAGGATATCAGGGCAGGTAAAGGAATTTGCTTTATGGATCCACATGGCGATGCTGTTGAAGATATCCTAAAACTCATTCCCCCAGAAAGAGCCGAAGATGTCGTTTATTTTAGGCCGTCAGACACCGAAAGGCCAATGGGGTTAAATCTTTTGGAGGCTAATACTGAAGATCAAAAACATTTTGTGACAACTTCAGTAATTAACATGATGTATAAGCTTTTTGACCCATATAAAACTGGGATAGTTGGCCCCCGTTTTGAACATGCTGTAAGAAACGCAATGTTAACCGTAATGAGTGAAAAAGGATCAACTTTTATTGAGGTTATGAGAGCACTAACAGATGCAAGATTTGTTCAGGAGCTTCTTCCTAAAGTTGAAGACCCAATTATTAGAAGGTATTGGACAGACCAAATAGCTCAGACTTCAGATTTTCACAAGTCAGAGGTCTTGGATTATATAACCTCAAAATTTGGAAGATTTGTTACCAATAAAATGATTAGAAATATCATAGGGCAATCAACATCCTCTTTCTCTTTTAGAGATGTTATGGATAATGGAAAGATACTTCTTATAAATCTTGCCAAAGGAGAATTAAGTGAAGAAAATTCAAACTTTTTAGGATTAATTTTAGTTCCTAGAATTTTAATGGCTGCAATGAGTAGAACTGATACACCCGAGGATCAAAGAAGAGATTTTTATTTGTATGTTGATGAGTTTCAAAATTTTGCTACACCGGACTTTGCTGTAATTCTTTCAGAGGCAAGAAAATACAGACTTAACCTTACAGTTGCCAATCAATTTATAGGTCAAATGGAGGAGGAGGTTAAAAATGCTGTTTTTGGAAATGTGGGTACAAAGATATCATTTAGGGTAGGTGTTACTGATGCTAATTACTTACAGCATGAATTTACACCAACTTTCGGTGAGGATGATCTCTTGAATGTTGAAAGATTTCATGCTTATGTTAAAACGATTGTCAGGAATCAGCCAATGACAGCATTTTCATTAGATACAACCAAAAATATTAAAGAAATTGAAGCGATGAAAAATGAAAGAACAGCAGAAATAATTAAGGAAATGAGCAGACTCAAATATGGCAGAGACTTAAGACTTGTTGATGCCGAAATAACCAGAAGAGCAAAATTGTAATCTAGGCACCAGAAACTAGATAAGGTATAATACTTCATAATTTGGGTCTGTCGTTCAACGGTTAGGACACAAATCTTATAAATTTGTAACAATGGTTCGACTCCATTCAGACCCACAAAATTTATGGACAAAATATTATTAACATATCAAACTTCACAAAGGGAAATTTTTGATGAATTAAAAAGGCTTAGGGAAACTAAGGGAAAAGAGGTAGAAGTTTTAAAATTTATCAAAGATTGCCTCAATTTAAATCACGATACGATGGTAAGTCTTTTTTGGGAGGAAGCTTTAACTTATCAACATCTGTACATGAATGATTCAAAAAACAAAAAAGCATTAAAAAGTATGCAGGAGACAGTACTTTTTGCCAAATTTTATGTTGAAAAATTTAAACTAGAAAGGCATCTATCAAGAGTTTATCGTTTCTTAGGCAGGGTTGCAGATTACACAAAAGACTATAAAAAGGCAATTCTTCATTACAAAAAAGCTATTAAATTTGTTCATCTCGATCCAGAACCATTTAGAATTCTAGAACTTGAGAATTTTATGGTTGGAAGCCTTATTGCATCAGGAAAAATAAAAGTTGGATATAAAAAAGCGCTAGATTTGTATTCAGAATTTTTAAAATCAAAAACAGGAATTGCTTTAAAAAGAAGGGATTATCAAACATGGGGGATTTGGCTTTCAGGACTAGTTATAAGAACAATTGATGCAATGCTAAGTCATAAAAAAATTGATAATTTAGCATTTTTTGAAAAATGGTTAAAAGAAGTTGAAGAAATGCTTACTGGAGATGGATTTTCATATAGAAAGGCGGAAATAAAAGAATTATGGACAAAAATAGAAAGCTTCAGGAATTGATTTTAAAAAGGGATAAATATAGAGAAAAGTTAACCCAGATGTATAAACATTTCAGGGGTGTGAAACATGAGAATGCACTTTCTGAACTTAGGTATTCTGAAATAAAAGTTTATGAAGACCTCTTAGCCTCAGTTGTTAAAGAAATTGGGGAATTAGAGCTCAATTAGGGCTTGTTTGTTTCCTGACTCTTTTACCCCCGCAAGTTTTAGGTATTTTTCTGTAGTTGACAATCTTTTATGGCCGGCGATTTGAGACAATAACACTAAATCAACACCATTTTTAATATTTTCCACGATAAAAGTAGTTCTTAAGTCATTAACTGAATATTTAGGAAGTTCAGCTTTTTGTATAAATCTGTCAACCGAAGCCCTAATATTTCTAACAGCCAAAGGTTTTCCTGTCTTACTTACAAAAAGATAATCAGAAGAAATATCTGGTCTATCCATTAGATATTTGTCTAATGCATCTTTGGCGGGTTTATTTATGGGAATTGTTCTTTCCGGTTGTGTGGAGTAGCCCTCAATTTTAATAAATTCATTTCCTACATTATCTTTTTTAAGGTTGGCAACCTCAGAAATTCTTAAACCCGTTTGAAGTATTAACTCAATCATGGCATAAATTCTGCTATCACTTCTGGCGGCGTCTCTTAAAGCTCTGTATTCAAGAGGAGTCAAAAACTTAGGTTGGACATTCTCAATTTTGGGATGTTCAACAGACTTTGAAGGATCCTCTTTTACAAATCTGTTGGCTAATGCCCATTTAAAAAAAGTTTTGACTGCATTTAGTTTTCTAGAAACTGTCTTTAAGGCAAATTTCTGGGAAATCAACATGTCTTTAAAGTTATTCAAATATTCTATGGTGACTTTATCGATTGTTGCTAGGTTATTTTTGGTAGCGAATTCCAAAAGCTGATCGAGATCAGCCCTGTAGGCAAGAATTGTAGATCTTGATTTACCATTTTTTTCCAAACTTACTACAAATTGTGATATTAGATCTTTTACTGAATCATTCATAATATATAATTAGTAAGGCTTGTGGGGCGTTTAAATTCAAGTCTCTCGTTATTATACAGTGAATAATAAAATAGTCAATAATATTATAGGTTGGATTGTACCGATTACGGTTTTTGTGCTTTTGATATCTTCATTTATCAAATCTATTCAAAGTATAAAGAGGGGAAATATGCTTCTTGAAAAAAACAGGCAGAATTTAACAAAAATTTGGGAGGAAAACAAAAAACTTGAGCAACAATTAGAAATCCTCAAAAGTGATTTCTACATAGAAAAACAATTGAGGGATAAACTAGGTTTAGCAAAAGAAGGGGAGATAATCTTAGTTTTACCTGAGCCTGAGATAGTCAAGAAACTTGCACCTAAACTTCCTGAACCAGTTGTAGTCAAACCTAAACCCAACTGGCAGAAGTGGTTGGAGATATTTAGGTGACTTTCGGTTGCGGGGCTGGGAGTTGCGCCCAGCCTGCGAGATTATGCTTTTTATGTAATCTCCAATTACTTAGAGTGTCGGACTATATCTTCACCCCGGTGTTCGTCGGGGGCTCGGCGTGTAGTCTCTAGGGGGTTATTTCAACTTCCCTCGGGATTGACCAAAATGGCGTCCCCCGATATAGCCAAGTTTCACTTTACAATTACTCGTAAAGTGGCCCAATTTTATTAAGCCTCGCGTGCACTGTACACTACCCCGCATATAACTTAAAGTACATAGCATTATAACCTTAATTATTATAATCGTCAATTAAATAGTTATGTGATATATGATACAATGGTTATATATGGCACATAGTATTGATATAATTTCAAAAATAAAAAAAATTAGAAAGAAGGGGGTTAGTTTAAGAGAAATATCTAGAAAACTAAACATACCTGAGAGCACTGTTAGATATTGGTGTAAAGGTTTAAAACTTTCTAAAACTGCTAAAGCCAAACTCGAAAAAATTACAAGAGATCCTTATTATGGTCGGCGCAAAGAAAATATTGAAAAGCAGATCAAAGCTAAAAATGACAAAATTACTCGATTGTTAAATGAAGGATTTGACGAAATTTCTGACCTAACTAAAAATGAACTGTTTCTAGTTGGAACTGCCTTATATTGGGCAGAGGGTTTTAAAAAAGATACCCAAGTTGGTTTTGCAAATTCTGATTACAAAATGATTAACATCTTTATTAAATGGCTTAAAGTGTGTTGTGGAATCAATAAAACAGATTTGTTACCAAGAGTCACAGTTAATATATCTCACATGCATAGAATAAATGAAATACAAAATTACTGGTCGGTAAAAACAGGAATAGCACAAAATCAATTTAGAAAACCATTTTATCAAAATGTAAAATGGCAAAAATTATACAAAAACGAGAATGAGTATTTCGGTGTTTTAAGGATTAAAGTTAGGAGGAGTATTGATTTGTTAAGGAAAATTCACGGGTGGATAGCAGGATTGTCGTCAAAATGTTAAAATAAGTTTCGCGCCAGCGTAGCTCAGTGGTTAGTAGCGGTCGTTTCATAAGCGACAGGTCATTGGTTCAAATCCAATCGCTGGCACAGATGGCAAAAAGAGTCTTATCAGGTATTAGAGCAACAGGAAGGCTACATTTAGGTAACTATTTGGGGGCCGTAAAAGGCATGCTTGAATTGCAAGACAGAAGTGACCTTGAAACTTTATTTTGTGTAGTTGATCTTCATGCAACGACCACACCATACGATCCAAAAACTTTGCCACAAAATACAAGGAGTGTAATTTTGGATTATCTTGCCTGTGGCATTAATCCTGGAAAAAGTGCTTTGTATGTCCAATCAGATTTAGCCGACCTTATTGCGCAATTGTCTTTTTATTTTTCAACTGTAGAAACAATTGCCAGAATGCAACACCTGCCAACATTTAAAGATAAGGTAAAACAGCACCCCAATAATGTAACAATGGCCCTATTAAATTATCCACTTTTAATGGCGGCAGATATTTTAATTTATAAAGCAGAACTTGTCCCTGTAGGAATTGATCAAGAACCACACCTTGAAGTTGCAAGAGAAATTGCAAGAAAGATGAATGATACATACGGAACAAAATTCCCTGAACCAGTTAGGTTTGCAACAAGCGGGGAATATGTACCAAGCTTAACAGGTGAGGGGAAGATGAGTAAAAGTGTAGAAGGAAGCTATATCAGTTTAACTGATAACTTAGAACTGATAACTAAAAAATTAGCAGGAGCACCAACAGATTCTGGAAAAGGTGAAATAGTTCCTCCAACAGGTGGGGTAGCCAACTTGTTAAAATTTGTAGAACTTTTTGAAGGAATTGAAAAGAGAAAAATGTATGAAGAAAAGTATATGGGAGAGGGGATTAGGTATGGAGATCTAAAAAAAGAACTAGCAGAGGCAATTTATAAAGAATTAAAGCCAATTCAAGAAAAAAGAAAAGAACTGGAACACAAAACAAGTTATGTTGATGAAGTAATTAAGAGTGGAGCAGAAAAAGCAAGAAAGATTGCACAAGAAACAGTTTTGGAGGTTAAAGAAAAAATGGGGCTAGTTAAAAAGTTAAGAGTTAATAATCAATAAACATGGCAGATCAAATAAATTTTGAAGATTTTGAGAAAGTAGATATCAGAATTGGGACTGTGGTTGACGCAGTTGTTCCTGAGTGGAGTCATTGGGTAATGAAACTTACAGTTAATTTGGGAGAAGAAATAGGAGAGAGAATTATTTTTGCGGGGGTGATGAAACATTACAAGCCCAAAGAATTAATAGGTAAGCAATTTCCGTTTGTTGTAAATATTAAACCTAAAAAGATGGGTCCAGAGGATGATTACAGTAATGGAATGCTTCTTGCGGCAGGAGATGATCGTCCTTATTTATTCAGTCTTCAAGAAAAGGTGGCAAATGGAACAAAAGTAAGGTAAACTTACCCCTATATTATATTAGTTATATATATGAACATGATCAAAAAAGAGAAGAAACATACAGAGGTGGTTTCCAAAAACAATAAAAAAAATTCCAAAAAGCAGATTTCTTTTAAGTTTAGGATTAATATTTGGACAATAGTCTTTGGGATACTACTTCTTTTAATTTTTTTTCCATCACTTGTATCAATGTTTGGCCTTTCACCCGAAGGGCTAAAAGTGGATACATCACAGGCACTTAAGGATATAAAAGACGGCAAAATAGAAAAAGTTGCAATTGAAAAAGATAATTTATTGTTAACTTATAAAGATAGCCAGGAAGTAAAAATTGCAGTAAAAGAGGAAGGACAGACTTTTACGGAACTTATGGAAAGTGTTCAAATTGATCCAACTAAACTTAATTTTACGGTTACAGACAGAACATTGACTAAAATAGTTGCAGAAATGGTAAGTATAGTTCTCCCAATAATCCTTTTTGGTGTCCTGTTTTTTTATGTGTCAAAATCTCAAATGAGAGGAGCACAGGATATATTTTCATTTGGAAGAAGCAAGGCCAAGATTTTTGCCAAAGGCAAACAGGATGTGACTTTTGCTAATGTTGCAGGTGTTGACGATGCCAAAAAAGAACTTGTTGAGGTTGTTGATTTTCTTAAAAACCCCGATAAATACAAAAAAATCGGTGCCAGAACTCCAAAGGGTGTTTTGCTGTTTGGCCCAAGCGGTGTCGGTAAGACACTTTTGGCTAAAGCTGTTGCCGGTGAGGCCAATGTTCCGTTTTTTTCAATGGCAGGTTCTGAATTTATGGAGATGTTGGTTGGTATTGGAGCATCCCGTGTTCGAGACTTGTTTGCTCAGGCAAAGGCACAAGCTCCATCAATAATATTTATAGATGAGATAGATGCGATTGGTAGACAAAGAGGAAAAAGTGGTTTGGTTGGTGGACATGATGAAAGAGAGCAGACATTAAATCAAATATTGGTCGAAATGGATGGGTTTGGAACAAATGAAACCGTAATAGTTTTGGCTGCAACTAATAGGGGGGACCTTTTAGATCCAGCACTTTTGAGGCCGGGAAGGTTTGATAGAAGAGTTACACTTGACCTCCCTGATAAAGAAGGAAGGCAGGAGATATTAAAGATTCACGCTAAGGGCAAAAAATTTGGGAAATCAATTAATTGGGAAAAGATTGCAGACAGAACAGTTGGGTTTTCGGGTGCTGACCTTGAGAATATGTTAAATGAGTCAGCAATCGGTGCCGCAAGGTTTAATAAATCAGAAATTGATATGGATGATATTGAGGAAGCGGCAACAAAAGTGAAACTTGGACCCGCCAAGAAAAGGCTGCAAAGTAATGAAGATAAAGAGATAACAGCCTATCATGAAGCTGGTCATGCAATTGTTACCCATTTTACTGAAGGAACTGATCCAGTTCATAGGATATCAATTGTGGCAAGGGGTGGGAGTTTAGGGCACACTTTGATTCCGCCCGCTGCAGACAGAACTCACGACACAAGGACAAAACTCTTAAATCAAATATCATCACTTCTTGGTGGAAGAACAGCGGAAGAGCTCGTTTTTAAAGAGATGACTTCAGGAGCTAGTAATGATATACAAGTTGCAACAAGAATTGCAAGAGCTATGGTTATTGAATGGGGAATGAGCAGTCTTGGTCCAATTAATTTTGGCCCCGATTCGCAAACAGGAGAATTTGGAAGCCTAGATTGGTATCAGGAAAATTCGGTCTCTCAAAATTTTCAAGAAAAGATTGACATAGAAGTTAAAAAAATTATGGATTCTGCAAAAGATAGGGCAGCTAAACTTTTGGTGAAACATAAAAAAGAGCTTGATAAAGTAGCTAAAGAACTTTTGGAAAAGGAAACAATTGACAAGGAACAGTTTGAATTAATTGTCGGTAAAAAAGATTACAAAAATGGGATTTTAAAGCAAACTTTTCCCCAGTAAAGCAAGTATTAAGAATTTTAAGGTTTTACCTAAAAAGACGGATAGCAAGAATCTTTTTATTGGATAATTTGTAGCACCTGATACTATCCCTGCTAAATCAAATAATGGATTTGGCACTGCACCCAAAACAAAGAGTGTTAAAAAACCTGATTTTTGCATCCATTTGGAAACTTTTTGATAGTTTTTATTTTGTTCTATAAACGCTTGTGACCCTTCACCTGCCAAGTATCCAGTTAATTCTCCAATTGTTGCCCCAAGTGCTGTTATTGCGCCTACTAAATATGGATTATAAATCGAACCTCCAATTAATGCAGTTGCAACAACTGGCGCAGGAATTATAATGGTTGCATTTCCGATGGCTGAAATTATAAAAATTCCAAAGTAACCATATGATGATAGTTGTGCCAGTGCGTCACGAAACACAAAAATCAAAAAACTAATTGCAATGGAAAGGAAAATAAAAAAGTACTTAATTATTTTTTCTTTATTTTTAACAAGCAAAGAATTAAGTTTTAATATCTGACTTTTTGTTTTGCCCATGAGTTCATTTTACCTGATATAATTCGTACATGCAGAACAAACTGGTAATCTTTGATGGGAATGCGTTGATCTACAGAGCTTTTCATGCACTTCCTCCTTTAACCTCAAAAGATGGGGTACAAACAAATGCCTTGTATGGAGTTGTTTCGATGTTAATAAATATTGTTGAAAACTTAAAGCCGACACATATTATTTTTTGTTTTGATGAGAAGGGCCCTACCTTCAGAAATAAACTTCTACCATCTTACCAATCACAAAGACCAGATACGCCTTCGGAATTAATACCACAATTTCAAATGGCTCGAGAGTTTTTAAAGTCAGTAAATATTCCTGTCTACTCAAAATCAGGTTATGAGGCAGACGATGTAATAGGAACTCTTGCAGAGCAGTACAAAGTACTAAGTACTAAGTACAAAGAACTGATCATAGTTACAGGTGATAGAGATATTTTGCAACTTGTTGATGATGCAAAAAATATAAAACTCTTTATGCCAATTGGAGGTCTTTCGAATGGCAAAATATTTGCGGAAAAAGAGACAGCTGAAAGAATGGGAGTACTACCAAATCAGATTGTTGATTATAAAGCGTTGGTTGGTGATCCTTCTGATAATTACTTCGGAATTGCGGGAATTGGACCTAAAACAGCCTCATCACTTTTGGCCAAATATAAGACATTAGATGCTATTTATGAGCACATAAGTGAGATACCCGAGAAGCTTCAAACAAAGCTTTTAGAAGGCAAAGAATCTGCGTATCTATCATATAAATTAGCAACCATTATTCGAGATGTACCTTTTGAATTCAATATTGATGACGCAAATAAATGGGATTTAATTTCGGAAAATGTCTTAAAACTTTTTGATGAATTTGGTTTTAAAACATTAACTACTAGAATAAAGAAATTGGAGGAACAAATAGAAAAAGAAAAACAAGGAAGTTTATTCTGAAAGAACAAGCTTTGCTTATTTTAATATGAAAAACAATAAAAATCTAAAAGTTGCATTAGTACATGATTATTTAATTGACTTTGGTGGTGCCGAAGAAGTTTTGTCTGTACTGCACGAAATGTTTCCAAGGGCTCCGATTTATGTATCAATATTAAACAAAAAAGGAATTGGAAGATTTATTGGAAAATATAAAAATGTTAAGTTTATAACTTCTTGGTTTAATTATGTTCCATTTGCTCCTAGAGCAATTTCGTTATTTAGATTCTTAGTTCCATTGATTTGGAATAGTTTTGATTTTTCAAGTTATGATTTGGTGATAACCAGCGCAAGTTGGGCTGTGACAAAAGGTGTTAAAAAAGGTAAAAATACAATTGAAATTTGCTATCTTCACACACCACCAAGATATTTATACGGATATAATACCTCAGTTATTTGGCAAGATAAGTGGTTCGGTTTCCTTGTAAATATTTATGGAGCCATAGTCAACCACTTCATGAGAATTTATGATTTTAAACAAGCCCAAAAGGTCGATTATTTTATCACTAATTCAAAAGAAGTAGGGAAGAGGGTTGAGAAATTTTATAAAAGATTTGATTATAAAGTTATTTATCCACCCATAAACACAACAAAAATATTGGAATCAAAAACAGTATCAGAAAACAATGAGTTTTATCTTACTGGTGGTCGAATGGTTGCTGCAAAGAATTTTGACTTAATAATTAAAGCATTTAATATAAACGGTAAAAAATTAAAAATTTTTGGTTCAGGTATTCAAGAAAAATATTTAAGAAATATTGCAAATTCTAACATTGAATTTTTAGGTAAAGTTTCTGAAGAAAATAAATTTGAATTGTTAAGATCGTGCAAAGCGTTTATTCTTGCTCAAAAAGATGAAGATTCTGGTATGACTGCAGTTGAAGTTCAAGCAGGAGGTAAGCCTGCCATTGCATTCAATGGAGGTGGATATCCAGAAACAATAGTTAGTGGAAAAACAGGCATATTGTTTGATGAATTAAACGAGGATTGTATAAATCAAACTATCAAAAGATTTGAGAAAATGAAATTTAAACAGGAAGATTGTATAAACCAAGCAAAGAAATTTAGTAAAGAAAGATTTAAAAAAGAAATGTTACAATTTGTTAATTCAAAATTAAAACGAGAGATGTTAAAAAAAACTGCTGGTGTATGGAAAGGGACGGAATTGGACAGTGATAAATTGTGGAAAGAGGTTTTAAAAAGAAAATCTCGACCTGTTGATTGGTTCGATAAAGCATGGCCAAAAGAATGGCTTAAAAAATAATATGCCGGAATTACCAGAAGTTGAGTCAATTAAATTACAATTAGAAAAATATGTTGTTGGGTCAAAGATCCAAAATATAGATGTACGAAATAAAAAATATGAAATAGAGACAAAAAAAATAATAGGGCAAAAAATAATTGGAGTTAGAAGGTTTGCCAAACAGCTATCAATAGATCTAGATAATAATTATTCAATAATGATTCATGTGAAGATGACAGGTCAATTAATTTATAAAGGATCCAGACTAAAAGAAAATAGTCTCTCTAAAAAAGTTATAGGCGGAATTAATGGAAAACATACTCACTTAATTTTTCATCTTGATGACGGTGATCTTTATTATAATGATGTTAGGCAGTTTGGATGGATTAAAGTTGTTGATAGTCCACAGTCTACAGCCAATGGTTATGCTCCAGAACCTTTGAAGGATTTGACTTTAGAATATTTTGAAAAACTACTTTCAAAATCAAAGAGAAATATTAAAGTTCTTTTGATGGATCAGGCAAAAATTGGTGGAGTGGGTAATATATATGCGAACGATGCACTTTGGCTTGCGGGTATTAGTCCACGGTCAACAGCTAACAGTCTACAGCCAGACAAGGCAAAAAAACTATATAATGCGATTGAAACAGTCCTAAAAACTGGTTTAAAATATGGTGGAGCTTCTGAACTTGCTTTTGTTACACCAGATGGCAATGAAGGTGAATATCAAAATCATACACTGGTTTATGGCAGAGAAGGGAAAGTTTGCAAGTCCTGTAAAAAAAATAAAATTGAAAAGTTCTTTTTAGGCGGTCGAGGGACATATTGGTGCAAAATATGCCAGAAGTAAAACACAAATTTCATTGGGTGCATTTATTGGGAGTAGTAATACTTGTTGGATATTTTGTGCTTTCTAAATTAAATACGGTTAACGCAGTTACAAGGCAAGATATCTTTTTATCATTTATCCAACTATATATCTTTGGTGCAATTTTTGCCTGCATTTTTTTATATCTTTTTTCCCACGAAAAATTTTTCCCTGTTGCCAAAGATATTGAAAAAGTTGAAGAAAAAAAAGAAAAGAAATATCTAAAAAGATATCTTCATCATGGTAAAATACTTGCAACTTTTATAATAGGAACATTGGGTGGTCCAGTTTTTTCATCTTTAACTGCAAGGTTACTTTTAAGTAAAATGGGAATGGGGAAATATTTTATAGTGATCCTTGCCAATATCCCATCAACTCTTTTTACGGTAGGAATCACAAATGGATTTATAAAAATTTTTGGTTTCTGAAACCACTTTTTGGATTTTGAATTTTTGACTTTTATCTCTTGAGTTTTTAGATAAACGAATATAATCATCTTTTTTAATAAATTCGACAATTAATTTTGCAAATTCTCTGGGTGAAACTCTTTTTGAAACAACCATGCCATTTGATTTGTCAACTAATTCTGAAATTGTTTCGTTTTTGATGCCGATGATTGGCTTACCTGATGCTAGAGCTTGAATAACTGTGAGGCTTTGAGCCTCTTTTATTGAAGCTGAAATTAAATAGTCGCTTTTTCTAAACAATAAAGGGACAGTTTCTCTTTTTACAAATCCGTTTAAAAAAACATGATTAATATTATTAGATTTAATAAATTTTTTAAGTTTCAAAAAATATGCCGAGTTTGTAACACTTTTTCCGTAACAGTATAGTCTAAATTTTTGGGGCAAATATTTAAATATTTTAACTAAAAAACCTTGATTTTTTCTTGGGCCATACGAACCCAAAAATAAAAAATTAACATATTTGGAATTAGGTTTCTTGGTCTGGATTTTTAAATATTCATCTAAATTTAATCCATTATTAATAATTTTTACTTTCATTTTTTTATCAATACTACGAATTGAATTGTAGATTTTTTTATTTAGTGCAATTACAGCATCTGTTTCATTTAGAAAATTTTTTAGACTTACATTTTTATATAAATTTTGAACCAAATTAAAAAAAATATTCCCTTTTGATTCTGGAATTAGATGTTTGACTGCTTCTGTTGGAATATGATGAAATGTTGTAACAATGGGTATATTTTTAAGTTTGGCCCAATTTTTGATAAGCGAAGAGACAAAGATTGAATTATGTAAATGAACAATTTGTGGGTTAAAATTTTCTAATACTTTAAAACTATTATAAATTGCTTGTGGTGTAAATAGTGGTAAATCAACACCCTTTATATTAATTGATGGGAACTTTACTATTTTGAGATTATTTTGTTTTTTTATACTAAATTTTCCACCTAGACAGAAATATAAAACTTGATCATTTTTAGCTAATTCCTGAGCCAAAAGATCAGCAACCTGTGAGGCTCCAGTTTCAGAGTTCATTTTGTAATTTGAGGTCATTAAAATTTTCATTTCTGGTATTATACTTTAAAAAGCATGTTAAAAAGTGTTTCTTTTACAAACTTCAGGAATTTTGAGAAAAAGACAGTTGAATTTGGAGAAGGGGTTAATGTAATCAATGCCCCAAATGCAACTGGAAAAACAAATATTTTGGAAGGCATTTATTTTGCCTCAACAGGTAAAAGTTTCAAGGCCAAAAGAGAGGAAGAGGTGATTAGAAATGAGGCGGAGATTGCCAATGTATTGGCAGATTTAAGATTTATGAATGAAGATGTAAGATTGGCGGCAACCTTGACAAGGGGGGCTGTTAATATAGGGAAAGAGACTTTAGAAAAAATTCCAAAGAAAAAACTTTTAGTAAATGGAATCCCAAGGAGGCTTATAGATTTTGCAGGAAACTTAAAAACCACACTTTTTTTACCTGAAGATATTGATTTGGTTACTGGTTCACCATCAAAAAGAAGAAACTATCTCGACCAAGTGATTTCGCAAGTTGATAGAAATTACAGAAGGTCAGTTTTAATTTATGAAAGAGGCGTAAGGCAGAGAAATAAAATTTTATTAAAAATAAGGGAAGAGGGAATATCAAGAAACCACTTGTTATTTTGGAATCAGATTTTAATAAAAAATGGAAATTATATCACCGAATCGCGCCAAAAATTTATAGAATTTACAAATTCTATTGACCATGGACTTGGGACTTTGGACTATCGACTGGAGTACGATTCAAGCTTGATTTCTGAAAATAGGCTAGAACAATACAAAGTTGAGGAGGTGGCCGCAGGAACAACGCTTGTGGGACCCCATAGAGATGACTTCGCCTTTAGTCACGAGTCACAAGTCATAAGTCAATCACTTGCATCTTATGGGTCAAGGGGAGAGCAACGAATGGGGGTATTGTGGCTCAAGATGGCTGAAATAAAATTTATTGAAGAAAAAACAGGAGTAAAACCAACGCTTTTGTTGGATGATATATTTTCAGAACTGGATCATGAGCATAGAAAAATTGTAGTTGACATGATACAAGGGTATCAGTCTATAATTACATCAGCAGATGAACATAACATAGCTGGAATTATGAATGGTGAATTAAGAATTAAGAATATCAATTTATGACAATTGAATCAAACAAAATTCCCATTAAGGTTTTTCAGATTCGTAAACCAAAGGATGGTAAAGATTATACATGGAGAAGAGTGAGAAGGGGCGAGTGGGAAAGAGTTTCGGGTGGTATGCCAGAAGGTATTTTTCCGTCAGAAGCAACAGTTGAAGTTCGAAATCATGAGGAAGCTTTGATTTATTCAGGTTCGCAGGCCGCACATACAGCCAAAAAATACGACGATTAAATCCCCTTCATTTTCCGTAAAAAGTGCGGTATATTTAAATTATGTATTCTCCTAAGTTTGTTATTACAAATAGGACGCTTAAATCAATTGGTGTAGTCGAAGCGGCCAAAGAGGTAATTGAAAACGCTCCGCTTGTGCCAACTTTCGAAAGACAGTTTCAAACCGATGCCGCTTTAAGAACAATTCATCATGGAACCCACATTGAGGGAAATGAGATGAATCTTGCCCAAACTAAAAAAATTCTTGAAGGTCAGGATGTCTATGGTAAAGAAAGGGATGTTCAGGAGATTATAAATTACAGGAATGTGATGACTTTGCTTGATGAATTGGTCTACAAAAGAGGGGATTATGATACCTCGGTACTTTTGGATATCCACAGAGCTACAGTTGATAAAATTGTAACTGCAGATAAAGTGGGGACAATTAGAAAAACGCAGGTTGTTATAAAAGAAGAAGGCACAGGAAAAGTTGTCCTTAAACCGCCACCTTTTGTTGAAGTGCCCTATCTTTTGGATGATTTTTTTGCATGGTTAAATAGTGAACCTTCAAAAGAAGTTCACCCAGTTTTAAGAGCTGGAGTTGCTCACTATGTTTTGGTTGCAATACACCCATTTGTTGAGGGAAACGGCAGATCAACAAGAGCTTTTACCCAATTGATTTTAATGAAAGAGG
The DNA here is from genome assembly GCA_020061305.1 of Candidatus Woesebacteria bacterium. GTDB lineage: Bacteria > Patescibacteriota > Microgenomatia > UBA8517 > UBA8517 > DYGS01. Next base: position 22,426 of record JAGUYM010000015.1, read on the forward strand.
GGTACGATATCAAAAGGTTTTTTTCATTGGAAGAACATTTTGATAAAGACCTGGCAAGCTATTATGAGGCACTTTTTAAGGTTGATGCTGATGCACCATCAATTGCCCAAAGAGATTTAACACCTTGGATAGAGTATTTTTCTGAGGTGGTTGCGGTGGAGCTTTCTAAAATTAAAGAAAAAGTTAGAAAGATATCACTTGATACCAGGATGAAAAGCAAGTTTGGGGAACAGGTAACACTAACCGAAAGGCAAATGAGGCTTATGGAATACATTGCAGATCAAAGCGGTGCTTCAATGCAGGAACTTAAAAAATTAATTCCAATGGTTTCAGAGGACACAATACTCCGTGACTTACAAAACTTGCAGAAAAAGGGGATAATTAAAAAGGAGGGTAGCACAAAGGCTAGTAGATATGTAATATCAAACAGATGACACCTAATGATCCACAATTTTTGTATATGATACTAATTCTACCTAGTTTATTTGGACTAACTTTAATGGGAGAAGGGATATATAAGTGTGCCCATGAGGAATGGAGCGGATTAATAAGTGTATTTTTTGGGCTCTTGTTTATTACCACAGTAATTTTTGCCTATTTCTTCTTTTCTTCATATATGAGTGGTCGTGGTATATAATCAAGTTATGCTTTTTAGTGAATTTAGTGTATATTTGCAAAGGCTAGAAAAGACTTCATCTAGACTTGAAATAACTGCAATTTTGAAAGAATTGTTTACAAAAACAGACGAAAAAGAAATTAAAGAAGTTGTTTATTTATCGCTTGGGATACTTGCTCCAAATTATGAAAGCATCCTTTTAAATCTGGCTGAAAAAATGGTTTTACGCTCAGTATCTCTTGCCTACGAAAAGGATTTGGTTGAGGTTTCGAAGTTGTATAAAAAATATGGAGATTGTGGTAATACAGCGGAGAGTTTGTCCACAGTTCACAGCTCACAGTTCACTGTCCACGATGTTTTTGAAGAACTTGTTGAAATAGCTAACGATTCAGGCGAAGGATCACAGGATAGAAAAGTTGAAAAATTTGCAGAACTACTTAAAAGTTTGGATTCACTTTCTGTCCGCTATGTTGCAAGAATACCAGTTGGAAAACTTAGATTGGGCTTTTCTGAAAAAACTGTTTTAGATGCACTAGGTGCCGGTGAAAATGAATACAATATTTATCCTGATATTGGGCATATTGCGATGCTTGCTAAAACTCAAAAACTCCAAAATGTCAAACCAAAAGTGGGTGTGCCGGTTGTTCCAATGTTGGCCCAAAGGCTTAATTCTCCATCAGAAATGATTAAAAAAATGGGTGAGGTTTCAGTTGAACCAAAATTTGATGGTTTGCGTATTTTTATACATTTCAGAAGGAAGGACAATTTCATCCGTATTTTTACTCGTAACATGAATGCAATTGATATAAATACATTTCCTGAACTTTCAGAAGTTGGTAAATATATTAATGCAGATGAGGTAATTTTAGATACTGAGGCAGTTGGCCTTGATCCAGAAAGACAGATGTTTGTTGATTTTCAAAAAACAGTAAGCAGAAGAAGAAAACATGAGATTGAAAAGAACTCAGAAGAAATTCCATTACAGTTTCAAGTTTTTGATGTTTTATTTGTTGATGGTAAAAGTTTAATGAATGAAGAATATCTTAAAAGAAGAGAAGAGTTATTAAAGGTTGTCAAAAATGGTGATCTTTTAAGGATAGATGAAAATGCCATTACAAAAGATCCTGAACTTATTAAAAAACTGCATGAGAAATACTTAAAAGTGGGACTTGAGGGGGTAGTTGTCAAAAGAGCAAATGGTAAATATGTCTCAGGTAGAACTGGTTGGAATTGGGTCAAAATGAAAGAAGAGGAAGGTCAACAAGGCAGGCTCTCTGACACTCTGGATTGTATTGTAATGGGTTATTTTGTTGGCAGGGGTAAGAGGTCTCAGTTTGGAATGGGGATGTTGCTTGTGGGTGTCAAAAATAATGATCAAGTTCTAACATTAACAAAAATTGGAACTGGTTTGACCGAAAAAATGCTTGTTAATTTAAAAAATAGAATAGATAAAATATCAACAAAAGAGAAACCTAAAGAATACGAGGCACAGAAAGATCTAATTCCTGATGTCTGGGCTATGCCTAAACTAATTGTAGAGGTAACTGCTGACAGTATTTCCAAAAGTACGAAACATTCAACAGGCCTATCACTTCGTTTCCCTAGATTTATAAAAATTAGGGAAGATAAGGGAGTAAATGAGGCAACAACATTGAAAGAACTCAAAGATATCTCTACAATGTAATTGATGGAGAATCGTGCGATTAATATTTTACCCAAAGCTCCAAAGTTTAGAGCCCTTCTTGGCCCATCTTTTATTCTTCTTGGTTTAGGTTTAGGAAGTGGCGAGTTTATTCTTTGGCCGTATTTAACTAGTAATTGGGGAATGGGCATAATCTGGGGCGCAATTCTGGGTGTTACTTTTCAATTTTTTATAAATATGGAAATTGTGCGATATACTCTAGCAAAGGGAGAAAGTGTTTTTGTGGGTTTTACAAAGCTTTCTAAAATTTTACCATCTTGGTTTATTGCCTCAACCTTTTTAGCTTGGATTTGGCCGGGTATTATTGCTACTTCTGCTACTTTAATTGCAGAGGTGTTTAATATGGGTAAGTTTTGGAACGTTATTGCGGTTGTTTTATTGATTTTAATTGGTTTGATATTAACGCTGGGGCCTGTTCTGTATAAGACGGTTGAAAAAATTTCAATTATTTTAATTAGTCTTAGTGTGCCTGCTATTTTTGCATTAGCTGTTTATTTATCTTCAAAACAAAATTTAGTAGATTTGTTTTGGGGCTCCATAAATTTTGGTTTTATTCCTGAAGGTTTGCCATTAGCTTCATTTTTGGCCGCATTTGCTTTTGCCGGCGCAGGTGGAAATCTTAATTTAGCTCAGAGTTTTTATGTTAAAGAAAAAGGATATGGGATGGGTAAATATGGGGATAAGATAACAAGCATTCTAACTAATAAAACCAATGAATTTAAACTTGAAGGGATAAGTTTTAAAATGAATAGTCAAAATTTAGAAAGGTTTAAAAATTGGTGGAAAGTTGTTAATTTAGAACACTTAATTATATTTTGGTTTGGCGGAATTGTCTCAATTTTGATGTTGTCGCTTCTTGCTTACTCTACTGTTTATGGAAAAGAGGGACTAATGAATAGTGTCGCCTTTATAATTACCGAGTCTGGTGTGATTTCAGGTTATTTGGGACCATTTTTTGGTAATTTATTTTTAATTATTGGAGGATTTATGTTGTTTAATACTCAATTGACCGTTTTTGATGCTACAAGTAGGATAATGGCCGAAAATTTATTAATAATTAAAATTAATAACTGGAAAAGCTCGGGATTGCCTAAGATTTATTATTCATTTTTATGGCTTCAAATATTTGTAGGGATAATTATATTTTTATTTGATTTTGGTCAACCCCTGTTTTTGCTTACAGTTTCCGCAGTTTTAAATGCCGTTGCCATGTTTATTCATATTGGTTTAACTTTGTTTTTGAATATAAAAATGCTTGAAAAAGAAATAAGACCAAGTTTATTTAGAATTTTTATGATAGCTTCTGCCTTTTGCTTTTTTGGCTACTTTTCATATAAAACTATTGTTCCACTATTTTTTTAATTAATGTTTTACACATATGTGATTCGAAGTCTAAAAGATGGAAATTTATATACAGGGTTCGCTAGTGATTTAAGAAAAAGATTATTGAAATATAATAATGGTCAAGTAAAATCGACAAAAAACAGAAGGCCGTTTAAATTAATTTATTATGAAGCTTGTGAAAATAAGACAGATGCATTACATAGAGAAATTTACTTAAAGACTAGTTGGGGTAAAAAATATATTAAATCTAGATTAAAAAACTATTTTAATGGTATGATATTGAAGAGCCACAGTTAGACATATTATAACAGTGGTAGATAGTTGGATATTTTGATTAGGGGAGGTGATTAGAATGGCAGAAACAAAAAGTACTACAGGGCTTAAAAAAGAAACAGCAGGAGCCATAGCCTATGTATTAGGACCCATAACAGGAGTTTTAATGCTTGTTTTGGAAAAAGATCCATTTGTTAGATTTCATGCAATGCAATCAATTGTAGTTTTCGTTGGTTTATTTGCCTTGCAGTGGATGTTAGGACTTACTATTATTCTTGCAATTTTAGTTCCATTGGTTGGAATAGTAAGTTTCATCCTTTGGCTTATGTGTATATACAAAGCTTGGACGGGTGAAGAGTGGGAAGTTCCGTTTGCAGGAAAGTTTGCAAGACAATTGGTAAAAAAGGCATAAGTCTTTGACCAACTTCGTGGTAGAATTGTTCTATCTATGAAGTTGGTTATTGGTTTAGGAAACCCGGGAAAGAAATATAAAAATAACAGACATAATGTTGGCTATATGGTCATAGACCAAGTTAAGAGAGAAGAATTAAGAACTAAGAATTTTAAAGCGTTAAAATCTGATAAGTTCATGAACAATTCTGGTAGTTTTGTTAAAAAATTGACTACCGACTACGGACTACCGACTAATGACCTGTATGTTGTCCATGATGACCTAGATATCAAACTTGGTTCATATAAAATCCAATTCGGAAAAGGACCAAAAGACCACAATGGTCTAAAGTCTATTGGCTTGGAACTTGGGACTAGTGACTATTGGCATGTTAGGGTGGGGATAGAGAATAGGAATCAGGAAAGAGGAATCAGAAAAGAGGGATATGAGTATGTTTTGGAAGATTTTACGGCAGAAGAAGTAGGAAAAGTAGAACAGGTAGTTAAAGAAGTAGTAAAGGATTTATGCAAAAGATTGGAAGCCTAATAAACAAATACAAAGTCGATGACAGCGACAAATATCTTTCGCGAGAATTTCAAAAATACGCATACGATTTAGCTGTAGAATTAGATGATTTGGCACACAAATCATTGTATATGCGTTTGGCTAAAAATACCCCCAGGAACTTGTTGGAGGTGGCAAGAAGTTTTGTAAAAGACGCCACAAATGCCAAATCTAAAGCAAAATTATATATGTGGAAATTGAAACAGTTAAAATTGGTGGCTAAAATGTAAAGATGCAGTTAATTCAAGGCAACTACATAGACTTAATTATTATTTTAACCTTTATCTATTTTATTTTTGGTGCATTTAAATATAACATTTGGCACATACTTTCAGATTTTATTTCCTTTTTTGGTTCATTAATACTATCTTTTAGGTTTTATAAACCGGTTTCCGAATTTTTAAAACTTAACTTTTCACTGACATCTTCAATATCAAATGCTTTAGGCTTCTTGTTTTCAGCAATTATTATTGAATCAATTTTATCTTATTTAACTGCACACTTAGTTGATAAAATTCCTGAAAAAGTTAAAAATCATAAAATTTCAAAATTTTTTTCAATCATTCCTTCAGTAGGTGAAGCCCTAATTTTAATTGGATTTGTGCTTGTTTTGACGATATCAATGCCGATTAAACCTCAAATTAAAGATGATATAGTTAATTCAAAAATTGGTGGCCATATTTTAGAAAAAACTTCTGTACTTGAATCGTCTGTGGATGAAATTTTTGGCGGTGTTATTAAAGATACCCTTACATATTTCACAGTTAGACCCAATTCCAAAGAATCCGTGTCGCTTGAGGTTTTCAAAACTGAACTTTATGTTGATGAAAAAGCGGAAAGTGAAATGTTTTGGAAAGTAAATGAGGAAAGAAGAAAACTTGGAATATCAGAATTAAAATGGAGACCAGAGCTTGTGCCGGTTGCCAGAAGTCATGCCAAAGACATGTGGGAAAGAAAATATTTTAGCCACTATTCACCTGAAGGCAAAGATGTGGGGGACCGGCTAATTTCATCAAATGTGACCTTTACATTTGCAGGGGAAAATCTGGCTCTTGCTCCAACCGTTGTTACAGCCCATACAGGACTTATGAATAGTCAAGGACACAGGGAAAATATGCTTCATCCTGACTTTAAGCAAATTGGAATTGGAGTAATAGATAATGGCTACTATGGCAAAATGTTTGTACAAGTTTTTACAGATTGATGTTTGAGGAAGTATACAAAATAGTTAAAAAAATTCCGAAGGGCAAGGTTTTGACCTATGGACAAATTGCAAAAATGTTGGGGATCAAAGATGCAAGAAAAGTTGGTTTTGCGCTTCATGCCAATAAATCTTCAGACATTCCATGTCATAGAGTAGTAAATAAGGATGGTGGTTTGGCCAAATCCTTTGCATTTGGTGGAATTGAGGAACAACAAATAAGGCTTGAGGCGGAAGGGGTTATCTTTCAGCAGAATGGCCTGGTAGATTTAGAAAAATACCTTTATACTGAGAGTAGATGAAAAAAGAGGTAATCAATCATTTCTTATATTTATTGGGTTATTTAATTTTGATAGTTATTTTAAATTCATTATATTCATTAAAATATTATCCTTTAATACTTGGTGCATTAGTTGGGATATTTTTACCATACATAGACCATCTTCTCCATGTTTATTTTATTTCTCCTCAGGAATTAAACTCACAGCGTATAAAATATATGATCTTACAAAAACAAATCAAAGGGGCTTTACAGCTTCTATATGAGACTGCGGGGGAGAGAACTAATTTGGCATTTCACACACTCAATTTTCAGTTGATATTTATTGTTTTAACTTTTTGGATAATTTCTTCATCCGGTAGCTATTTTGGTAAGGGATTGGTTTTGGCATTTTTTTTAAGTCTATTTTTACAAAATTTAAGGAAGTATTTAAACAAAGAAATTCTTTTTGTTGATATAGATAAAACAAGAATTTACTTTATTGCAAATATTTTATTTTTAATAATTTTTGCAATCCTGGTTTAGAGGCTTTTAAAAAGGTTAATTATTGGGGTGGAGCCGGTTAGGCATTTACCGTCAGGTGTTACCATAAATGGCACAGACATTTGAGCTGAAGCTGGTTTGGGATCGCATTTGTTAAATCTATCCTGCATAATGCTACTATTGTTTTTATCATACCAAACCTCTCTTTTTATTATTTTAACACTATCAATTTTATCCCATGAATCAAAAAATTCTTGTACAGCAGCACAGTGTGGACAGCCATTTCCCCAAAAATATTCATATACAGTTTGATCGCGGGTGGGGATATTGACAGGTTTTTCTTGGCGGGTAAAAAAATAAGCACCACCACCAAGAATTAAAAGAGAAGAAATAATGATTAAAATTCCAAGTTTGTTCATATTATTTCAATACTGTAGCCCGCTTTTTTAACTATTTCAACTATGGTTTTTGTGTCGTGTTCTTCATATACCTCAAGAATATTTGCTTGATATGAACATTTGCAGTTTTTAATTCCTGCATCTTCCAAATCCAACTCTAAAAGAGTGGCACACGAGTCACAATCCATACCTGTAATTTTGTATTTCATACAAAAAAATTTCTAATTACATTAATTTTTCTAAATAAATCCCAATTACCAATTCATAATTTAGGTCAATTAAATTGATTGGGTCAATTTGGTTCATTCAATTACGTTGAATGAACCTGTATACATTCCCATGCCACAACTAAATGATAATTGTCCTAATTCCTCTGGTGTAAATTCAATTGTTTCTGCACCGTTTGTGGGGAGAATTTTATTTATTTTGAGAGTTGGAATAATAAAGCTTCTGGCACAACTTTGAACATTTTGGCTTTTAATGACGAGTTTAACCGGCACTCCCTTTTTAAGAACATTTGTTTTTGTTGTATAACCATTGTTTTTGGCAATGATTTCAACTTGTTGAACTCCATTTACTATGGTTGGGCCTTGATTAGGGCTTGAATTTGTGAGAACCGATTTATAATTTTGAAAGGTATGTGGACTTCCACGAAGTACTTGGCCGTTATTTATGGAAAGTAAACCAATTATAGCAACAGTCGCCGCGGCAATTTTGGTTAGAATTGCGTTTTTAAATATCTTTTCAATTGTTAAACCCAGCAAGAAGAAAACAGGGGATGTCCCAAGAGTAAAAAAAAGCATGATTAATGCTCCATTTAAGGCACTCCCAGAACCAATTGATAAAATTAACATCGCCTGTGTTACCCCGCAGGGGATAAATACAGTTAGAAAACCCAGGATAAGGGGGGTGAGCGATGAATCCTTGATTTTATTATTTCTTATTAACCTAAAAATAAATTTTGGAGGTTTAATGGCGGTAAAATTAAAAATCGGATGTAAATTTAATATTCTTGCTGCTGTAGCCAACATAAAAAGACCAATTAATATTTGTAATATTGCCTGAACACCGATAGATATATTAAAGGCCTCACCAAATGCACCCAGTATTCCCCCCAAAATAGTATAGGCAAAAAGTTTTGAAGCAAGAAATATCCCTGTTGGTTTGTATTTATCAGATTCTTTGGAGATGCTACTTGCCAAAAGTCCGCCTTGAACCGTAACACAGGAAATTCCACCACTAGTCAAACCCGTTATAAATGCCAATAATAAATTATTCATAATTTGATTTGCCTCTTGACATCCCCCCTAGGGGGATGTATATAATAATTTTACTTTAATTATCTTATTATGCAAGACCCAAAAAGACAAATTGTTCATAGATTAAAAATTGCCAATGGCCATTTGGAGAAAGTTATCAAAATGGTAGAAGATGATGCGTATTGTATTGATATTGTTCACCAATCCTTAGCAGTTCAATCTGCTTTGAAAAAAGCTGATGAGATTGTGCTTGAGAATCATCTTAAAAATTGTGTTGCTAGCGAGATTCGTCAAGGCAAAACAGGGTCTGCAATTAAAGAAGTTATGGAGGTATTGAAGAAAAAATAAGATGGATATGGATCAAATACTAGTTTTAATTTCGGGAGTTGGGCTAATTGCTTTTATTTACTGGTTCTTTTTTGGCAAGAAAGAAGATCATTACTTAGGGAACAAGGTTGAGATTATTGTTAGTGGGGGATATAAACCATCCGTCATAAAAGCCAAAAATAATCAAAAATTAATGCTTTCCTTTATAAGAACAGAAAATAACAGCTGTCTAGAAGAAATAATGCTTCCAGATTTTAAGATCAAAAAATATTTGCCTCTTAATGAAAAAGTAGACATCGAAATTTTTCCTGAAAAAAGAGGGGAATATGAATTCCATTGTGGTATGAATATGTATAGAGGAAAAATAAAGATCCTATGAAAAAAATAAGTTTTCCAATAATTGGCATGCACTGTGCCAGCTGCGCCAAACTTATAGAGCGAAGTGTTTCAAAAGTTCCAGGCGTGATTTCCTGCGCTGTTAATTATAGCAGTGAAACTGGTTATGTCGAGGTCTCAAATGAGTTGGAGGAAAAAAACATTGAGAAAGCAGTTAAAGAGGCAGGATATAAAGCACTAATAACTAAAAACGACAGCATCGCTGGCGCGTCAGAACTAAAAACTCAAAACTTGGAACAAATTAAGGCAGAAGAATTGCAAAGGTTAAAAACAAAAGTCGTAATATCTTCAATTTTGAGCACATTACTTATTATTGGTTCGTTTCCTGAATTGTTTGGAATTAAGTTTAATGATCTAATTTTACTTATTCTGGCTACACCTGTCCAGTTTTGGGCGGGAAAAGAGTTTTATCTTGCGACTTGGTCGGGATTAAAAAATAGGTCGGCTAGTATGGATACCCTGATTGCAATTGGAACAAGCGCTGCATATATTTATTCAATTTTATCTATGTTTGGTCTGGTCTCTGGAATGTATTTTGATACTGCGGCGGTTATTATAACCCTGATACTTCTAGGTAGATTTTTGGAGGCCAGAGCAAAATCTCATACCTCTGATGCAATTAAAAAACTTTTAGGACTTCAAGCAAAAACGGCCCGTGTTATACGAAATGGTAAAGAAATTGACATAGCAATAGCGGATGTAAAAATAGGAGATTTGATAAAAGTTAGGCCCGGTGAAAAGGTGGCCGTTGATGGGACCATCATCTCAGGAGAGAGTTCGGTTGATGAGTCAATGGTTACGGGAGAATCAATGCCTATTGATAAATTAGTGGGGGCCACAGTTATTGGCGCAACAATAAATAAGCAAGGAAGTTTTATATTTAGGGCAACAAAAGTGGGGAGTGAAACAATGCTTTCTAGAATTGTTGAGATGGTAAAGTCTGCACAAAGTACAAAGGCTCCAATTCAAAGAATGGCGGATATCGTCTCAGCGTATTTTGTTCCGGTGGTTTTAATGATATCCATTTTAACCTTTGTCGGTTGGTATTTATTTGGGCAGCCGTTTATGGGCTTTATCACTTTAGTTTCAGTCCTCATAATTGCTTGTCCTTGTGCCATGGGTCTTGCAACACCTACTGCGATAATGGTTGGTACAGGAAGAGGCGCCCAAAATGGGATTTTAATTAAAGATGCAGCCAGTCTTGAAATGCTTCATAAAGTAGATACTGTGGTATTTGATAAAACAGGAACGTTAACTTATGGGAAGCCTGTAGTTACAAATTTTATTTCAAGTCAAAAGTCCAAAGTCAAAAGTCAGAATCTATTACAAATTGCAGCGTCTCTGGAGGCTAATTCTGAACATCCATTAGCAACTGCAATAGTTGATTATGTATTAAATAAAAAAATTAAATTATTGAAAGCTTCTGGATTTAGAGCAATTTCAGGTTCAGGCGTTGAGGGATTAATAAATGGAAAAAAATATTTCTTTGGTAAATTTAAAAATAAAAACAATGAGGTTATTAAGTTAGAAAGTGAAGGAAAAACTGTGATGGGACTAAAAAGTGGATCTAAGCTTTTAGGTATTATCGCAGTTTCTGATACTTTAAAAAATAATGCAAAAGAAGTTGTAGAGAGTCTAACTAAAAAAGGAATTAGTGTTTGGATGGTGACGGGGGACAACCAAAGGACGGCGACTGCTATCGCCAAAAAAGCAGGAATTAAGAATGTTATGGCCGAAGTATTGCCTGAAGAAAAAGCAAAGAAGCTTGACGAATTACGAATTACGAATTACGAATCAAGGGAAAATACTAGATTCCATAATACATTATTTAAAATACATAATACTGCAATGCGGAGCATTGCATTTGTAGGTGATGGTATAAACGATGCTCCAGCACTAGCATCCGCCGATGTTGGTATCGCGATGGGAACGGGAACTGATGTTGCCATGGAATCGGCGGGGATCACACTTTTAAATAAAGATATAAGAAGTATTTTGACTGCAACTAATTTAAGTAGGGCAACGATGAAAATAATCAAACAAAATTTGTTTTGGGCCTTTTTCTATAATGCCGCTTTAATTCCGACGGCGGCTTTAGGGCTACTTAACCCAATGCTTGCAGCCTTTGCCATGGCAGCAAGTTCGATTTCAGTTGTTTTAAATTCTTTAAGATTAAATAGGGTTAGGATTTAGACTAATAAATTTTTTCTATTACTAAACTATTGTATTATTAAGGGGATTTAAGAATTTAGGGATTGACTTGTCAACATATTACTATGTATAGTATTTTCTGAAATGGCAGTTAATAAAGTTACTTCTACTGATTTTGATTCACAAGTTTTACAGGGTAGCACGCCTGTCTTGGTTGATTTTTATGCAGACTGGTGTGGACCTTGTAAATTGGCTGAGCCGGTTTTAGATGAATTGTCTGAAAGTTATAAAGATAAAGTAAAAATTGTAAAACTTAATGTTGATGAAGAAAACGCACTTGCAGGTAAATATGGTGTAATGTCAATTCCCACGACAATTCTTTTTAGAAATGGTCAAGAGGTAGATAGACAAATAGGTTTTGGAGGAAAACAAACATTTGAGAATTTGATCAAAAAAGGAATTGGGGGTGATTCAAATGGATAATACTAACCAAACTCAACCACAGGCAACACAAATGGGTGGACAAGCACCAATGTCTGATCAGCCATCTGCAACAGTTGCTACAAGTACAACACCTGATGCAAATATGACTCCGGGCCCAGAACCAGTTGTTTCAACAACACCAGATGTTGCTCCAGTAGCACCAGTAACAACGGAACAGGGTTCGACCGAAGTTCCAGCAAGTACACCAGTGCAAGCAGGTGAAGATAAACCGGTCGCAGTACCACCACAACAATAAGTTATGAATAAAATTTATGATGTAGCAGTAATTGGGTCAGGTCCTGCGGGCCTGACTGCTGCTATTTATACAACCAGAGGAGCTGCTTCAACAGTTATAATCGGGGGTGATTCTTGGGGAGGGCAATTGATGTTGACTTCAGTGGTTGACAATTTTCCAGGATTTCCAGAAGGGATTATGGGCCCGGATTTAATGGAGAAGATAAAAGCACAGGCTGTTCGTTTTGGAGCGGAGTTTATTCAGAAAAATGTTAGTTCAGTTGATTTTTCTACAAGACCATTTGTTTTAAAAACCAGTGATCAGGAGCTAAGAGCTAATAGTGTCATCGTTGCAACCGGTGCAGAAACGAAATGGCTTGGAATTCCGGGTGAAAAAGAACTAATCGGCAGGGGCGTTTCATCCTGTGCACCTTGTGATGCGCCTTTTTTTAAAGAGAAAGAGGTCTTGGTCATTGGTGGAGGAGATAGTGCAATGGAGGAGGCTCTAGTACTTTCTAAATTTGCCAGCAAAGTTACTATTATTCATAGGAGAGGTGAATTTAAGGCAAGTAAAATTATGCAGGATAAAGTTTTTGCCAATAAGAAAATAAGTGTAATTTGGGATAGTGAAGTTACAAAAGTAGAAGGAGATGGGAAAGTTGAACAAGTAGAAATAAAAAATACAAAAACAGAAAAATTGGGTCAAATCAAATGCGATGGGGTCTTTGTGGCGATTGGACACAGTCCATCTACACAAATTTTTAAAGGAATATTGGATATGGATGAAAAAGGATACATAGTCCCAAGTCAAAAGTCAGAAATCAAGAGTCAAAAATATAACACCCAAACAAGTATTGAAGGGGTTTTTGTGTCGGGAGATGTACATGATTATAGATACAAACAGGCAATAACAGCAGCGGGTTTTGGTTGTATGGCCGCCATTGATGCCTTAAATTTTTTAGAAAACGAGAAATAGTGGTTGACATGGTGAGATCGGGTCTTGTAGTATATTAAGATGTCAAAATTGAAAAATTCAAAAACCTCAGTTAAAGTAACAGGTTCTCCGGTCTTTGAAAGATTGGTTCCGGCACTACTTGTTATTACGGTGGGTCTTGCATTTTTAGTGGGCACTCTTTGGCAGAAGGTTGAAAATTTAAATAAAGGTGGTACTGGTACCGTTAGTACAACAGAAACTGGACAGCAACAAGCACCTGCTCCTATTAAAGTCGATAAAAAGCAAATTGAAGCCGTATTTGATCGTGAGGTTGTAAAATTTGGGAACAAGGATTCGAAAGTTTTATTTGTTGAATTTACTGATCCATCTTGTCCTTACTGCCACATTGCAGGTGGTAAAAATCCTGAACTTAATAAACAAGTGGGAACTCAATTTACCTTGGTTTCTGATGGTGGTAGTTATGTCGCCCCTGTTCCCGAAATGAGGAAATTGGTTGAAGATGGCAAGGCGTCTTTGGCGTTATTATATTTTAATGGACATGGAAATGGTGAGCTTTCAATGAAGGCTATGTATTGTGCCTATGATGAAGGAAAATTCTGGGAAGCTCATGACTTATTTATGTCAAATAAAGGTTATGACTTTGTTAATAACGAGGCGAAAAATGACAAGACAAACATCAGTAAAGTTGTAGATTTTTTGAAACCAATCGGACTTAAAAACCTTAATACTTGTCTAGAAAGTGGTAAATATGATGGAAGATTGCAGGAGGAAATGAACCTTGGTTTGGAGCTTGGTGTGTCTGGAACTCCAGGGTTTTTTGTAAATGAAAATAATTTTGCTGGAGCTTACAGTTTTAATGATATGAAGTCTGTGGTCGATCTATTGCTTAAATAATATCTTCTGATATAATCCCAAAATCATGACAAATATTGATGTTAGTCGTACTCAAATTAAGGTAAATTCAAAAAATAATCCACTTCTCACCAAAGTTGTTGAATCTGTGAATGAAAACATTGAACTTAAAAGTCTTTGGAAAATAATAAATGTTAATGCAACGGATAGATTGGGGTATTCAGACCATGGTCCAACTCATTTTCAAATTGTCGCCAATTATGCTTTAAGGATAGCTTATCTATTGGATAAAAAGGGTGTTGGATTTTCGATCGTTAATGATTTTGGCTTAACAAAAAATCATGCAGAGGTGGTTATATTTTTAGCATCAATTATGCACGACCTGGGAATGAGTATTCATCGAGTAAATCACGAACAATTTAGCCTGTTTATAGCTAGAGATTTTTTAAGTAAAATTTTAGATTTCATGCCAGTTGAGGAAAGAACTGTTGTGATTTCAGAAACACTGCATGCAATAATTTCCCACAGCCATGGTAGTAGTGGTAAAACATCAACGATAGAAGGAGGAGTAGTAAGGGTCGCCGATGCACTTGATATGACTAAGGGGAGAGCAAGAACATCAAAGCTTCTTGTTGATATTAACAATGTTTCAAATAACGCGATTGAATCGGTTTTTGTAAATTCTGGGGAACAAAAATATATTGATATAAAAATAGTAATGACTAATCCTGCAGGTCTTTTTCAAGTTGACGATTTTGTAGAAGAAAAACTAGATCCATCAGGTCTAAAAGAATATATTGATATCAAGGCTTATATCATTGAAGATGGTCAAGAGAAGCTGTTTAAGGATTATGAATAGTTTCAATTATTTTATAAGTAACAATTGCTAAAGACCCCCAAACATTAATTGATTTGTTTACTCCAAACATGGGAATTTCAACAATTAAGTCAGACTCATTTAGTATTTCTTTTGAAACACCATTTGTTTCATGGCCAACAACTAAAGCGACAGGGAGTCGCAAATCATTGATAAACAGCGAATAGCTGATAGCTTTTTTATCTTGTTCAACTGCAATAATCTGCACACCTTTTTGTTTCAATACTTGTACTACTTGTCCTGTTTTTTCTACTTTTTCCCATGGTACCCATTCTTCTGTACCTACTGCAGCTTTATGAATTCTTGAAGAAGGTGGGTACTCAGAATCACCACAAATATATACTTTTTCAGCCGCAACCGCATCAGCAAGTCTAAAGATTGAACCAATATTGTAAGTATCAAGGACATTATCCAATACAAAGTATATGGGATTTCTTTTTATAAGTTTTTCTTGCCCATTAACAGGTTTTGTTTTTCTGAGTTGTTTAGAATTAAGTTTAAGCATGCTTTTGTCTGTATCTTATTTATACCATAAATGCTAAAATAGCAATTATAGTCTGGCTGTAATTTATAAATGAATAACAAATTATTTGTAGTGGGTTTATCCTTCCTTGAGGTAGAGAGGTATTAATGATTAATTCTAGTAGTGTTTGCACAAGATGTGGTAAGCCGCGTATGGTGGTATCTACATACGAAGAAGTTGTTCAAAATAGCACTGTAACATATACAGTTAGTCGATGTGCTGATCCAGAATGTCAAAAAATAGTTGACAAGGCTTTAAAAGTTGAAGAACAAAAAAGAATTTATATAAAAGAGGAGCAGGTGAGAAGGGAGATTATCCGCAAAAAACTTCAAGACGAAAAAAAGAAAAAGACAAAACAAATCTAGTTCAATTCTTACTGGCTGCGGGACTTGGATTCGAACCAAAATAACATCCTCCAAAGGGATGTGTCCTACCATTAGACGATCCCGCAATAACAATGATATTTGTGAATGTCTGAATCAGTGAACTGTTACGAACAAATTCGAACCCAATTTCGCGACTCGAACTCTCCGCTCGCCCCTGCGGGGCTCGCTTAACAACATTTTAACTCAGCACAATTTTTTGTGTTTGGCTACCCAAACTATAACAGCAACACAAAGCTACTTAGATCAAAGGAATTATATCATAAAACAACGGAAGCCTGACGGATATCCGTCAGATACTTAATCAACTCTGTTGATTGGCCGTAAATACGGCCTTACTGCGGTCTAACGGTTGATGGTTTGCGGTAACGGCTACCGCAATTGGTAACCAACACGTATTTCAGTCGCAATTTGCCTTTACAAGGCAACTAAACCAAGTGTTAGGAACAGAAACCGGTCCTTACGCACAGCGCTTGGTTAGAAAACAGGAACAACAGAACCATTGTTCCTGAAATATTCCCTGTCGGGAATCCTGCCCAATATTTGGCTAGGAGGCTGTGGATACTTTAGTCCAATTGACTTCGTTAGATTTAATATAATTAACAAATTTATTATAGTTATCTTTATATGGACCACCAATGGTAACAAATGGGGTGATAGTTGCCCTTTCTGTAGTAACAATATCATCAAGTCTATCAAGCGCATCTAATACCCATGAACCACCCTCTTTTGAATTACCAATATTATACTCAGATCGACTTTTTTGACCGTCCATCTGTTCGAGAGCTCTTTGCCAAATTGTATCTGCCTTTTCTTTTTCGAGCACTTGAGTTTCAGAAGCTTTATGTTGAAGGTCGCTTTGATTTAAATGATCAGAAGGGTGCCAAGCCTTAAGTGCTTCTGGGTTTTGAATAAACAAGGTATTTAAATCATTTTCCAGTTTCTGTGACTTTTCAAAAATTTTTCTCACGAGTTCTTTGTCTGGCTGAAACACTTTAGTTTCATCTGGTTTGAATGTTTCTTTCCAAAAGTTTTTAAAGTCGATTAAAAGTGTTGAGACTTGTTCTGCTCCTTTAATCCCTTCTTCCGACTGTCTAACATGGCTTAAGATGCCCCACTTACCCTTTTTTTCTTTCCATACCCCATCACCCTCATTACCATATTTTTCAACCCTTCTTGTGTCAGAGCCTATGACACCAAATGCTCCACCATTTAAAACTGCTGTTTCACTCATGCTTTGATTGTACTCTGTTTAAAGAAAAGTTTGTATAATTAAATGCTTGAATTCTGAAAATATGTATGCTATACCTCTCTCATAGAGATACATATGGAAAATCAAACGAATGTTGGTAATAAAAATACCCAGCAAATGGGGCAAAATCCTGTAAGTCAACCCGTTAATTCACCAGAGAAACCAAAAACCAATTGGCCATTGATCGGTGGAATAGTTTTGGCTTGTTTTGTGGTTTTTGGTTTTGGAGGATATTACTTGGGAAGACAATCCTCAAACAATACTGAGCCATCTGATTTACCCCAATCGTATAGCTCACCCACAGCCACAGTAAGCTCTCCTACTCCTGAAAGTTCGATCCAACCGACTACTCCTAATAAGACAGCAGATTGGGACTCTTATTCAAACACCTTGGCAGGATTCAGCATTAAACACCCAGCGGGATGGCGTAAGGTTGAAACTGAAAATTGGATCGGCTTTGGCCCAAAGGAAATAGGCGAAGATGTACTTATGGGCGTATCGTTTTATAACAAATCGGAAAAGACAATTTCACAGATAAAAGATGAAGTAGGAAAGCAGTTTTCTGACCGCAAACAGACCGATGAAGCAATAACATTTAATGGGATACCTGCTACAAAGGTGGTAACAACTGCAAATCAATACGCAGATTGGTATTCGGTTACTATAATTGTTGAGAGCGGAAACATGTTATACGCTATCGGAAACGGAGCACAAACCGATACTGCACTTAATGAAATGCTTTTGAAAAGGACAGGAAAGAGCTATAGCATGTCCTTTGAAGACTTCTACACTTCTTTTAGGTTGACAAAATAAACTGCCCAGGCAAAAAGATTTTTGATTCTCGTCTTTTAAATTTCTGTATTCTCCGATAAAATACAAATGCTCGGCGGAGCCGAGCAAGAGTCGCGCGCGCTGAAAATAATTGCCATGATTGACAAATCATGGCAAAAAAGTCGTCTCGAACTTCTTTTTGATGAATCGCCGCCTGTCGGCAACTCTCGATTTTCCCCAACCATTTTTCGATTTCCAAAATGGTGAACTGTTACGAACAAATTCGAACTGACTTCAAGCGTGTTTCCTCGCTCGCCCCTGCGGGGCTCGCTTAACAACATTTTTCTCAGCGCAATTTTTTGTGTTTGGCTTCGCCAAACTAGAAACACAGAACACCTAGCTACTTAGATCAGAGCAATTATATCACAAAAACAACGGAAGCCTGACGAGGCTACTATAAAATTAAAAGCTGTTGTATGCATTCGCGCACAACATGATTTATAATATATCCTATGAAATATCACAAGGTAACAGAGAAAATAAAAACACTACTGACAAACAAAAACTGTTGGTTTGAAACATTTGAACACGAACCTGTTCGAACCAGCGAGGAAGCTGCAAAAACAAGAATTGGTTATACATTACAACAAGGAGCTAAAGCTATGATTGTTCGAGTAAAAAAGTCCGAATCAGACAAAAAATTTGTAATGTTAACTTTCCCCGGCAATTTGAGATTTAATAATATCAAAGTAAAATCTTTTTTTGAGGCAAAAGATATAAGATTTGCAACTGAAGAAGAAGTTTTAAATATTACTGAAGGTGTTCAACCAGGTGGCGTTCCGCCTTTTGGTAATCTTTTCAATTTGGAAGTCGTTGCAGATCCAAAATTATTCAAGAATGAGAAAATTGTATTTAATGCAGGAGACAGATGTTTCTCGATTGGCATGAAATCAAAAGATTACAAAAGATTGGTTAATCCAAAAATAGCCGAGATTACTTAAACCTTTTTACTCAACGGAGGATAATGGTTCGTTGTAATAATTGACATTGAGGGTCCCCAGCCTTTTTGCCGTCAGTAAAAACTGTTTTTCCAGCCCCCATTCTTGGTCTAGATTCGCAATCAGCTGCCAACGGGCATGCAAAACAAATGGATTTAAATCCTTCAATTACTGCCTTAACGTCATCAGTAGAAGTAAAAGAACCTCTGGTTCTTACTTTTTGACGTCCCACGAATGGTTTATCTAAAAATAGGCTTATTTCTACTGGCATAGAGTGGCATTCTATCAGAATGAAGGCTGCGAAGCAAATTTTTTGGTAGGTTTATTTAAATTTATATGTTAGTGATAACAAAAAATGTAGTTGAAATATTTTTACTAAAGCATATAGTTAAATTGGAATCAGTTTTTAGAGATAGTCTTTTTTAATGGCGTATCGAGACAGTAAGGAGACTATCCAAACTGATTCCACTCGATACGCCTTTTAAGTTGTAAAGAAAACTATAAGACAAACAGAACTTTAAAAATTTTTGCCTTTTGATTTGAACTGAATAGAACAAAACAAAGTTCGGCAGGCACTTTTGTTAAGCAAGCCCCGCAGGGGCGAGCGAGGAAACACGCTTGAAGTCAGTTCGAATTTGTTCGTAACAGTTCACACAAACAGACATATTTGAGTGACATGTCTGAATGTGTGACCCCACAGAGAGTCGAACTCTGCCTTTCGGGATGAAAGCCCGATGTCCTAACCGATAGACGATGGGGCCAAAATAAATTTGGCAACTACACTCATCGTATAGCATCGCTTGCGCGCTGTAGACGATGG
>JAGUYM010000003.1 GCA_020061305.1 Candidatus Woesebacteria bacterium
CGGCTCATCACATCCTGGCGCTGAAGAAGGTGCCAAGGGTCGGTCTGTTCGCCCGTTAAAGTGATACGCGAGCTGGGTTCAGAACGTCGTGAGACAGTTCGGACTCTATCCAGTGGAATCGTTCGAGTTTTGATGGGAGTTGTCCACAGTACGAGAGGACCTGGATGAAGGAATCCCTAGTGTGCCGGTTGTGGCGTCAGCTGCAGCGCCGGGTAGCTACATTCCTAAGGGATAACCGCTGAAAGCATATAAGCGGGAAGCCCACCCAAAGATTAGAACTCGTTTTCGGTGTAAAAGCCGAAAAAGACCCCTAGAAGAATACTAGGTATAACCGGTTGGAAGTGGAAGCGCCGTAAGGTGTTAAGCTTATTCAATACGGATTGGTCGAAAAGACCTTGCAACACCCAATTGGTGTTAAAAACATATCCTTCAGTTGTCAGGGTGTTTAAGTCTTGGTGATTTTAAGCGCGGTGGAACTACCTAATTCCATTCCGAACTTAGAAGTAAAACGCTGTAGCGGAGACGATAGTTACTGGGCAACTGGTCGCGAAAATATCTCATCGCCAAGACTTAGATACCCTTGGATGGATAAGAATTGGCCGATATGATTTTCATATCGCCAAGACATAGAAACTCTGATATAATACAAAGACAATTAGAAAGAAGGAAATGATGAGTGGCTACAAAAAAATCTGAATCTTCAAAACAAGTAACAATGGCTGATCTTTTGGCTAAATCCAAAGCCTCTACTAAAAATTTGTCCATGGGTCAAAAAGTAAAAGGAACAGTCGTTCAAATTCTTGGCAAGTCTTTAATAATTGATATCGGAGGAAAAGCGGAAGGTGTTGTTTTAGAAAAAGGTTTTGCAGAAGCAAGGGAATATATAAGCAAACTTAAAGTCGGGGATGAAGTAACTGCAACCATTTTGGTTCCGGAAATGAGAGATGGATCAACGCTTCTTTCACTTCGTGATTCTGTATCAGAAAGTCATTGGAAAGACTTTGATCATGCATACAAAAATCAAACAGAAATCATGGTTTATGCCAAAAATTTGACACAAGCAGGAGTGATGGTTGATGCTAATGGAGTTTCTGGTTTTATACCATTTTCCCAACTTTCTAAAGAGTTCCAAAGTGATAAAGATCAAATAGTGGGGAAATATTTTAAAGCAAAAGTTATTGAAGTTGATAAACAAAAAAATAAATTAGTCTTGTCTGAAAGAGAAGTGAGCGAAGCAAAAGATATTAAAGAAGCTAAGTTAGCATTAGAAAAAATTAAAGATGGTGATGTTTTGGATGGCATAGTTACAACAATTGCTAACTTTGGTGTGTTTGTCAAGTTAACTATTAGTAAAACTGAAATTGAAGGCCTTGTTCATATCTCTGAAATTTCATGGGGTAAGATAATTCATCCTTCAGATGTATTAAAAGTTGGCCAGAAAGTAAAAGTTATGGTAATTGGTAAGAATTTAAATAAACTTGCCCTTTCTATCAAAAATGCAACAAAAGACCCATGGAGTGATGCAGATAAAAAATATAAAAAAGAAGACAAGATAACCGGGAAGGTGGTAAAAGTAACTGACTTTGGGGTATTTATTGAATTAGAGCCAGGAATTGAAGGGTTAGTGCATATTACAAAGATTGCTCCTGGCAAAAAGTTTTCAGTTGGAGATCAAGTGAATTGTTATATTGAGGAAATTGATTCAAAATCAAGAAAAATTTCACTTGGTTTAATCCTCACAGAAGTTCCACTGGGATATAAGTAAAAATTATTCTAGGATGAAATCTGTTATTTATTGCACTGGTTGACCTAATTTCTAAATAAATCCCAATTCCCAATTTTAGAATAGTTAGTATAATTAGGTTAATTAGAAATTTACGATGAAATCGTCATTTGTTTGTCAGCAATGTGGTACTGAATATTCCAAATGGATGGGGAAGTGTAATGCTTGTAATTCTTGGAACTCTTTAGTAGAAACTACAAGAATTACAAAAAATCAAAAGTCAAAAGTCAAAAGTCAAAATCATAGCTCAAAATTAGAAATTCAAAATTTAACTACGGTTAAAATATCGACAATAGAAAGGATGTCAACAAATATTTCAGAATTGGATAGGATATTGGGTGGGGGATTGGTCAGGGGGCAAGTAGTTTTAATTGCTGGGGAACCGGGGATCGGAAAATCTACAATGCTTTTGCAGATGGCCAATAGCTTACAAGCTACGGTTTATATTTCTGGAGAGGAATCAGCTACACAAATTGCAATCAGGGCAAAAAGACTGGGAATAAATAATAAAAACATAAACTTAATAGAATCTACTGATGTTGACGAAATTTTGCAGTTGCTTTCGACTGTGGACTGTGGACTGTCTGCTGTGATCATTGATTCCATTCAAACAATGT
This sequence comes from Candidatus Woesebacteria bacterium, assembly GCA_020061305.1. Classification (GTDB taxonomy): domain Bacteria; phylum Patescibacteriota; class Microgenomatia; order UBA8517; family UBA8517; genus DYGS01. The sequence goes on from JAGUYM010000003.1 coordinate 2,401, forward strand.
CTACCTCTGATTTAACAGGTCTTGCGGGGAGTGTGGGGCAGGTTAGAGAGTGCGCATTTAGACTATTAAGATACGCCAAAGAAACAGGTGTTCCTGTAATTATTGTTGGCCATGTTACCAAAGAGGGAACAGTTGCCGGCCCTTCAGTTTTGGCCCATATTGTTGATACCGTTTTATGGTTTGAAGGCGAAAGAATTACAAATTTAAGAATATTGCGATCCAGAAAAAATAGATTTGGTACAACTGATGAAGTAGGAATATTTTCAATGGAAGAAAATGGTCTGAAATCTTTAGAAAATGCCGAAAAATTGTTTTTGGAAACCGGTGGTGGAGGAACTCCAGGTTCGTCTATTTCACTTCTTCTTGAAGGGACAAGGTCAATTTTGGTTGAAATTCAATCTTTAGTAGTTCCCACAAAATTGGCATTTCCAAGAAGAGTTGCACAAGGAATTGACTCATCAAGACTCGAAATGTTGCTTGCAGTATTAACCAGAAGGTGTGGAATCAAATTATATGAAATGGATGTTTTTGTAAATATCGTGGGAGGCATAAAGACAAAAGACACGGGGCTTGATTTGGCGATTTGTTTGTCTTTAGCATCTGCTTTTTATGATAAAGCACTTCCAAAAAAACTAATAAGTATTGGAGAGGTCGGACTTCTGGGAGAAATTAGAAAAGTAAACATGGAAGATAAAAGAGTAAAAGATGGGAAAAGACTAGGGTTTACACAAATCGTTTCATCCAAAGGCTCCAAATTCTTAAAAGAAGTGATAAAAGAATATATTAAATAGTTATAAACGATTTATCCACAATTGATTTCTCAATTTTATTCTGGCCAAGATTATGGGCCAAAATGCGGGTCTTAAAACTATAGGAGTAGGTCTTTTGGACACATTTTATATTATAGGATTTGACAAAAGTGTGAAAAGAGGAATATACTTTGTGTACAGACAAAAATAAAGAGCATCGTTACCGTTGGGTTATCTCTCTTTAAAATTTAACCTTTAAAGAAAGAACTCGCCACGAATAGAGATGCTCTTTAAATACTGATTTGTCTTTCGGACAGGATAAAACCTTATTACTAAACAAGACAAATCACAAACAGACTAATAATGATTATGACTTTTGTCAATAGTCGTTTTGTTGTAGTACAGTTCTTTGAGGGAACGGGTGGTGAGTAGGGCAGGCTTACTACCCGTTTCTTGAGAGAATACTTTTTTAAAATGAATTTACTGCCAGACCATTATCTAAGTCGTCTAAAACTTCATTTAAAGCGTCGAAAGCGTTTTTTAAAACTTGCGAAAATGTTTTTTATACTGGGTGTTACTTTCTTATTTTTTTCCTTTGCTCCGTCGATTTGGTATGGTTTAGCGGCAAGAGTTGATGAGTATTCTACTGCAATTTTTGAAACTGCAAAGAACGCAGATGAGAGTGAGACCCCCCACGAACAAGAAATTGTTTCAGAATGGCAACCTGTTTTTGATTCAAAACTTCCAAGAGAAACAAGAATTAAAATTTCCGAAATAGGAGTTGACACAACCATTAACGAGGCAACACTTGAAAATTATGAAAATGCTTTAAAAAAGGGCGTTTGGAGAGTATCCGATTTTGGAACCCCTGCTGACAGGGAAAAACCAATGATATTGGCGGCGCATAGATTTGGATATTTAAAGTGGAGCAATTTGTATAGACGAAAAAATTCTTTTTATAATCTGCCCAAGTTAGAAAATGGGGATTTAATTGAGATAACTTATAAACAAAGAAAATATATTTACGAAATCTACAGAGAAAGTAGAGGGGAGGAAATAGCGGATTATTCAGCAGATTTGATTCTTTATACTTGTGAAAGCCTAAATTCAAAAGTCAGAATTTTCAAATACGCAAAACTATTAAAAGTATGAAACCAGTTAAAATCGGTTAAAACCAGTTAAAATCAGTTAAATTAGTTGAAAACGGTATGGAGAAATTGCAAATTTATCAGGAAGCACTTAGGCTTGTAAAGGAAATTTACAGTTTGACTAGTAGAAATGAGAATCTAAAAAATGAAGTTGTAGCTCAACTTCAGGTGATTAGTTTAGTGTATGGAATAAACACAACAGAGCTTCAAGATTTATTTAAAATATTAGGTAGAAAAATCAATGCATTCTCAAGATCGTTTTGAGGCAACCGACTCTGGCCAATTGCAACCGATTATTACTGATTCTAACCGACTATCCCATAATCTTGACTTTTTACTTCACTATAGGTATAATACCGCATCTATGGTAAAAAGACTTATAGTATTGGCTGTTGTAAGTTGTATGTTGTTAGTTGTTGGTTTGCAAACCGTATTCGCCGAAAGTGAACAGGTCTGTACCCAAGTTACACAATATGGTGGAGCTGTGGGTGTAGTTTGTGGTGTAAAACATGAACCAGTTGAGGCAGGTCTTGCTGATATCAATCCTGTTATTTTGTCTTCAATTTTCTTAACCCTTTCAGGTTTAAGTGCCTATAAATATAGGAAAATAGCAAAAGAGAACATTTCACTTTAGTTTGGTTAAAACCAGTTGGAACCGGTTAAAAACAGTTAAAATCGGAATTTGCTCTGATTTCAAACCGATAACCGATTTCAACCAATTTTAACTAATTATTAAACTTGGTAGTTCTTTGAAATATCGAGGTTAAATCCGATTAAATTGGAGTAAAATTCAACAGAGGAAATTTGGGGTGTAAAGAAAAGATAATGTGATATACTATAAAAGTATAATGTTAAATAATAAATCAGTTTTTAATGTTTCATTGCCTGTGACTTTTCTTAGGGAAGGTAAATATTATGTTGCGTATTCACCAGCAATTGACATGTCAACCTCGGCAGAAACTTTTGAAAAAGTCAAGTCAAGGTTTGATGAAGTAGTTCAAATATTTTTTGAAGAACTTTTAGAAAAAGGGACACTCGAAGCTGTTTTATCCAGTCTTGGTTGGCAGAGGGAGCAGAAAACATGGTTACCGCCACAGGTAATTGCTCACGAATCACAAAATTTTCGATACAATTTTGCAAGCTAACAGTGCCCTATTTAATGCCAATTAAAACCAAGAAATTTGAAAAATTTCTTGAGTATGTTGGTTGTCAATTCAAAAGACAAAAGGGCGATCATTTAATTTATGATAGGGTCGGCTTACAGCGGCCAATAGTCGTTCCTGATGATAGAGAAGTTCCAGTTTTTATAATAAGAAATAATTTGAGAACTTTAGGCATGGAACCCCAAGAATTTTTAGAGATTCTTAAAAAAGTTTAATTTACAATCCAAATTTCCTCTGTTGAGGAGCGCGAAGTGCGACGAAATTTGTTTTGTTTCTGGCGTACTTGTCTTGACTACGGGACTCTGCAAATTAAGAAAAAGCTTAAAGTTTATTTATTAGACGCTTTATTTTTTAGTTTTCAGATTCCCGAAGTTGAGACGGGCCACCTTAAGTGGAAAATAAATTCTTAACAAAAAAAGGATTTGTTTTTTCCAGCGCTGGAAAACAAGTCAAAAAATTCTTCGTTAACCAAAAGGAGGTTCTGATGAAGAAAAATCGTGGTTTGATCATCACCGTGTTGGCGATCTTGGTACTGGCGCTTTGCGTTAGTGCTGTATGGTTGGTTTGGTCAAGCTTGTCCAAGCCAGCTCCGGCTCCGGCCCCTGCTGTGCCAACCTTGGCACAGGCAACCGCGAGCCCGACCAATGCCCCAGCAAGCCCGGTCCCCACTTCGAAAGTTGAAGTGACCGTGGTTGGTACCGTCGGTCCGTCAATCGCTGAAGCCACGCCCGCGCCAACCACCACTGAACAGCCTGAGCCTGAATATGGCTATGGTGATTTGCCGGAATGCGTCAATCCCGACGAATCGACTCCGCTTGCCGGTGCAACTCAACGCGCGGACGGCCTCTGGGAAATAAACCTTCATGGAAACGGATGCAATCTCGTTTTCGAAGGTCGGATTGTTCCTGGTGAGCGCCTTCATCGTGTCATTGTTCTGCGTTCAGGTAATGGTGAGATCGCTGGATACATCCAGAATGGCGTTTTCACCTACTCAGAAGGCTCGATCTGGCAGAAGCCACGAACCAAGAACATGGAGGACGTGGCAAACCTCAACGATCCCGCCGAGGCGCTGAAGTTGCTGAATGACAAGCGCGCGGTCATGGATGCCAATGGCTATGACTGGCCCATTTGGCTCTACTTCACCGATGGGACTACGCTTGAGTTTGGTCCGGGTCAGACTTGGGAAGGCTTGACCTCCCAGAATCATTGCGATCTGCAAGAGCCGGTCAAAATCAATGTCCACGGCGAGAAGCTGGAGGGGAAAAACCAGTTCTCGGCAGCCATCGGCGCGACCAACTGTATCACGGTCGCATGGATCGATGGCGCAACCACTCCTGTCCAATGGGCTGGTCAGCGTGACGCTGCGAACAAGGTGATTTACACTATCATCAATGCATGGCTCATGCCTGCATTTTGGGACCAGTCCCAGATTGATGCGTGGATCGCTGAACAATAGCCTCGGCTCGGCTTAGCTGGAGAGACTTTTCGCAAGAGAAGTCTCTCTTGGAATTATTTTTTTATTTTTTGAGCCAACCTCGATAGTCCGAGCATTTTCTGTAACATTTGATTTGTCTTTTTGACAAAACAGATAGAAATTGCTCGGTATTAATTTGCACTTAAATTTTGTTAATTTGAGTTCAAATTGATGCAAAAATTTAATGATAATAAATCTGTAGCCTTAATTACTTCATTCCCTGCTAAAAACGGGGAGATTGCTCGTGCAAATGCGATTTCTAGATACTCATACTTACTTGCGAAATCGTTTTCTAAAAGTCAAAAGGTTGTGGTGATTAGTGAAGCAGGCGATGTAAAAAACAAACAATACCAAATTGATGATAATATTTTAGTTGAAAACACATATAAGGTCGATTCATTAAGTTTTGTAGCCGATATTTTAAAAAAAATAATTAAATACAATGAAATCAATGATATTTTAATTCAATTTGAATTTTCAATTTTTGGTGGTAAAAAGATGATTCCGCAGATTATTTTACTTTTATTTTTGTTAAAAATAATGGGTAAAAATGTATCAATAACAATGCATCAGGTGGTTAATTCACTAAATGATTTATCAGGACACTTAGGACTTCATAGAAGCGGGGTTAAAATAAAGTTTCTAAATTTATTTTTAGAATTATTTAATTATTTAGTTGGTTTGTTTACAAATAAAATTATTGTTCATGATGATCTACTTAAAAAAAGGCTCTCAAAATATGTAGATGAAAACAAAATAGTTGTAATCCCACATGCAATAGGGGATCAAAGTATTAGAAATATAACTAAAAAAGATGAGTTATTTGCAAGAAAAGAGTTTGGATTAAAAAGAAATGATAAAGTTATTGCTGTTTATGGTTATAGGTCTTGGTATAAGGGTACTGATTGGATCGTTAAAACTGTAAAAGAATTATCTGGTAAAAATCCAAAATTAAAGCTATTGGTTGCAGGTGGAGTAAGCCCTACATTAAAAGACACCGCATCATACAAAAAATTTGACAGAAAATTGAAAAGAGAAATTCAAAAGGCA
>JAGUYM010000012.1 GCA_020061305.1 Candidatus Woesebacteria bacterium
CTCACCGTAACCACATTCAGGCGGGTCACAGGCTGCTTTTGTTACAGAAGTAAATAAAAGAAAGCAAACAAAACCTAAAAATAAACTCCCCAAAATCTTTTTCCTCATATTTTTCTGATAATTATTTTTGCAACCAGTAAATTGTTATTCTCATCCTTTTTTTGCCACTCGGGCGGTTCAATGACAGGTAGTAAAATTAGAGTATCTCCCCTGCCAATGAGTTTACTAAATTCTGAAAAACCCATTTCAATCAAACTACTGGAAGAGGGTTTTTCAACTTTTTCTTTTTTAAAAATATTTGGAATTTTTAGATTTTCTACAAAATAGGTTGTGGGGTTTTCGCCAAAAAGCGAAGAATTTTCAAAGGCGACCCTGTATTTTTGAGAGGAAGAAAACGCATCGTTCGTGACTATCAAGTATTTATCGAAACTATCTGAAATATTTTCCCATCCTTGAAATTGTGCAACGATGTATTCTATTTTTTCCTGCGCGGGTATATCATAGACATCGTATAAATCGGAAGTGTAAACGCTTTTGTTTTGAGGATAATCAAATTTTGGTCTGCCCTGTCCTTTTGGAACTACAAAGATTAATGCTTCCTGCGGTTTGGTAATTATGCCTTGCCCTGAATACTTGCTAAATTTTTCTGAGTAGTTTTTGTATAAAGAAGGAAAAACCAAACTAATCACTAAAATTATGACAAAAACAATCGAAACTAAAATATACCAATACTTTTTTATCACATATTCAATATCTCACAAAATTGGAATGAATGTCAATAATTTATCAATTGATTAGCGATCAGGATAAACCTGTAAGACTGATTTGAATATTGAAGCTCTATTTCCACTGTTAGATAATATGGAGATGAACTGATGATTAAAACCGCTAGGCTTTCTATGATTTATCAACCAAACAGAAATCGTCGATAAATATTGGACTGTGTTCATTTCGTTAACACTTTTATAAAGTGGTAAAACTATACCGTTATAGCAATATAGAGAATGGTTGTGAATATTTGTTCCTAACCCCAAACCAGTATCATCTCTAAGCGTTGTTATATTTTCTACCTTTTTGCTGGTTACAACAGCCATACTAAATTCATCAATTACCCTTACTCCTTGTGGCGGTTTTTCTACATTTTTACTTTCTACATAAAAAGGATAAATGACTGTTGGTTTGGCGTCGTAGCCTTCTGTTGCTATTTCATTTGCCAAAATGGTAATTTGCATATCGCTCCAGGGTCTTTGCCCGTTTTGCGCTTCCGCCCACATGGTCATATATTCATCAAAAGATACCTCTGTTTCCGGTCCTTCTGCATTGGGTCCGCCTTTTTCAAGCCAAACTTTATAAAAAGTCATGGCAGTAAAGTGAAGCATTGCGTCATTGAATCCTTCGCCGTATTGGTTTACATAAGTTGGATCTGCCTCAATTTTTGTAATTGAAGGGTCGAGAGATTTGTCTGTTATGAGGTTGACTTTCATATTAACGCCCATAAACTCCCCTTGGGCTGTTTCTGTGTGAACAGGATTGATATCAAGTTCTGCCATTGCCCATTCACCGTCAATGATTCTCCATATTTTTTCTGGATTTGCCTTGTCTTTGAAGGTGATCATTCCCCCATTTACCGTCAAAGTTTCAGTGTCGGCGGTGAATTCCTGCCCTTCGTAAGTAAAGGTCATGGTGCCGTCAGGCTGGACTTGGATGTCTGGGATAATTTTTGTTCCCCCATCACCTATGTCCATTGTTATTTCTCCCAGTCGATTTAGATTATATACAGGGCTACTTGTAAAAGTGTTCTCCAAACCTTCGAAAACTGCTGAAACAGGCACAAGCGAAGCTAATACATCTTTTGGTTTTTGTATATCAACTGGATTTTCTTCAACATTGAGCTCCATTTCTTGAGCAGTATAGGGATCGTATATTTTTAATGTTTTGTCTTTTAATGAATAATTAAATATAGGGATAGCCATATCGTATTCATTTTTCGTTCCTCTGTATTTACCTAAACCTGCGAATGCGTTTGTGTCTGTGTTGGTGAATACCAACGGAAAGAGCTTCCCCATTAATTTATCTCCCTTCAATTCATTAGGTGGTACGAAATATAACAGGTCTGGATTGAAACCGACAAACAAACTGGCGGCTGGCAGTGGTTCTCCCATTTTACTTGTTATGATTTCTGGATTTTCAATCCATACGATCGGATAGTGAACTTCGGATAGGCCTGTATGATCTACTATTTTGAAGCCATCAACCACAACGGCCTCTAAATCAGATGAACTCACTCCCCACTGTTTTTTTAGTGCTATTTCAATCTGGGGCACATATCTTTGATTGTCGCCAGCGTCAAGATCTACAATTTTTTCAAGTCGTCCAAAAATTTGTTCTGTTAAAAACAAATTTGATTCTGGTGAAGCATCATAAAAGTTTGGTAAGATTATTTCAGAGTTAGGTGTCGAGACTTGAATAGAATCATTTGGATCAACACCAAGAGTCCTGCAGGCTTTATTTAAGGCTGATCCAAGAGTCAATAAACCACCCAATTTTAAAAAATCTCTTCTTGTAACTTGTTCTATCTGTTCTATCATAGTAATTCCTGCAAATGCAGTTTGATTTGCAGGTACTTGTGCGACCCATTCCGCCGCTTTTCTTAATCTTTCCATGCCTGCAGTTTACATGGAAAAACATTATAAATCAAATTCACACCTAGAATAATATAGGATATGTTGACTTTTGTCAAGTAGGTATGGGTAGGCGTGTGATATAGGGTATTTTTAAATATGTATTTACTTTTAATCAATTATTTTAATTCTTCTACTAAAATTTTTGTATCCTTTAATATTTTTGCTAATAAGCCTTTTCCAATTGGTTTTCTGTGGTTTGGAATTGAAGTAAATCTATTATCACCATGTTTGAGAATTACATGACTGCCACTTTGTCTGACTATAACAAAACCCTTTTTCTGGATAATCTTAATTAATTTATTAGGTTTAATTTGTGGTAAATAACCCATATGGTATAGATATGTTTTTAATACCTACAAAGACAGATTGACTATCATCGATTAATATATCATTTCTTGTCTGAACATGAAGATTTATTGCATCTTCTATATTTTCAACAACTTCTTCATATGTATCCCCTTCAGTGTAGCATCCTTGTAGAGTGGGCACAGAAGCAACATATTTACCCTCTTCGTCTTGTTCAATCACAACTCTGTAATTTAAAATATCAGTTTTAGTTTTCATTGTTTAATTGTAACACATTATGCAACATCGAAACAATCCAAAATACTACAAGAATTGACTAATCAAAAAGCTTCAGAACTTGTTTTCTTGTTATTCTCTCACCTTCTAGTCTTGTACTTCTATATATCATTTCAGGCATAATATGTTTGGAATATTTTAACATTGATACCAATAATTAATCTAACACTAAAATGCCAGCTAGGTAAAGTAGTTAATGATGTAAAAAAATTATATACCAATTACATAAAAGTGCTTGTTGCATGTTTTAGAATTTGATATAGTGAAATTGTGACAAAAAATAAATACAATTCTGGCCAGGCATTGTTAGTTGTTTTACTCTCTTTGTCGGTCGTTTTAATTATTGTTTTATATATAGTCTCAAGATCAATTACTGATGTTACTCTTTCTATTAAAGATGAGGAGTCTTTGAGAGCTTTTTCTGCTGCTGAAGCTGGTATCGAAAGAGCCTTAATAGCGGGAACAAATAGTGGAAGTCTGTCTGATGCTAATTTCAGCGCAACTGTTTCAAATTTTGCAGAAAGTAGTGATGAAGTGGTTTATCCAATTGGACTTAAGTCAGGCCATGTTGCAACCTTTTGGTTTAATAGACCGAGTGAACCAAGGTTTGCGGGAAACAGCCTTAAATTTTGTTGGGGGGATGAAAATACATCTTCTAGTACCGCAGAAACTCCTGCCTTGGAAGTTACAATTTTTTACACAACTGTTGCCAATGATTTAACCACTCTAAGGCTTGCAAGAACAACACTCGACCCTAATGCTTCGAGGTTGTCTAGTAACAATTTTTCTAATGCGACAAATTCGGTATGTACCATCGATCAACAAAAATTTCAATTTCAGGCTAGCATGAACCTTCCTGCAGGCTTTATGGAATTTGCTAAAGTTAAGATGTTATATAATACTCAAGATGTTCACTACTTGGGTCTTGATGTGTCCGCCACCGGATCGGTTCTCCCCTCCCAAGGATTAAAAGTTGATTCATCTGGTTCATATGGGGATGCAAACAGGAGAATTGAATTATATGCACTTCACCCTGCACCTCCAACCGTTTTTGAAAATGCGATTTTTAGTTCATCTGGTATTGTTAAATGAATTGTAATATTATTAGTAAACTGCTCATATGGTTGGAATTGATATCGGTAGTAAAAGTATAAAAGTAATAGAACTTGAGAAATCAGGTAATAAATGGAATTTAAAGACTTCAGGAGCTGTTGGTTTCAAAGGTGTGTCGCCCGATAAAATAACAGACGAGAAGGAATTACAATCACTTGGAGAGATATTAAGAAAAACTGTCAACCAAATATCCCTTACTTCCAAAGATGTAAATATTTCACTTCCAGAGTCAATCGTTTTTACTAGGCTTATAAAATTTCCAATGCTCACCGATGAAGAAATATCTTCGGCTGTAAAGTGGGAATCTGAACAATATATTCCTATTCCTGTTTCAGAAGCAGTTATTCAATATATGGTTTTGGGTAAGGATGAAATAAAATCCCAGACCTCTGTTTTGTTAGTTGCTGCCCCTAAAAATTCCGTTGAAAAATTTGTAAAAGTGATAAGATACGCAGGACTTATAGCTGTCTCAGCTGAGACGGAGCTAACTGCTATGGCCAGATCTCTTGCTCCGGATAAAGGAATAAGTTTTTTGTTGGATCTGGGATCTTCCGCTACAGATATGTCAATTGTTAAAGACGGTAAAATAGTATTTACCAGATCAATTCCGGTTGCTGGTGAAGCCTTTACTAGAGCTGTTGCCCAAGGGTTAAATATTACTCTCCAACAAGCGGAGGAGTATAAAAAAACTTATGGTTTGTCTTCAACTCAGCTTGAAGGAAAAGTGAGAATCGCACTGGAGCCTGTATTTAAAATGGTTACGGAGGAAATTAAAAAAGCAATTCATTTTTACCAAACAGAAGAAAAAGGAGAAATACCAAACGCTTTAATAGTTACAGGTGGCGCTTCTTCTATGCCTGATGTTATTCCCTATTTAACTGAAACTACGGGGATTGAGACAATTATGGGTAATGCTTTTGGCAAGCTGTCGCTGGATGTCGAGACTGCCAAATCCCTTTCAGGGTATTCTTCTATATATGCAACGGCAGTTGGTCTTGCCATGAGGGAGGAATAATAATGGATAAAAAAATTAATTTAATACCTTCTGAGCTTACGGTTTCTGCCAAAACTGTGAAGTTGGTGCAAAGCTTAAACAGACTTTCCATTATTGGCTTTGCGGTTTTAATATTTCTAACAGTTGGCTTAATTGCTGTGTCAGTTTATTTTTCAATTGAAATAGGAAAAATAACTTCACAAATAGATAGTCTGAAAACTAAAATAGTATCAATGCAAAAAACTGAGCAACAACTTGTTTTGATTAAAGATAAAATATCTAAAATTGAATTTGTTTTGTCTTCTCCTAACATAGATAAAAATATTGAAAATTTTAAAGCCTTAAATGATGTTATAGCTTTGACACCTGAATCTACAATTACAGAAGTTGAGATAAAGCCGGATCTTTTAGATTTATCTTTTTCCACCAAAACTTCTGATTCGTTCTCACAGGTCTTTGAAAAATTGGATACTTTTAAATACAAAAATATTTTACTTTCTGCGCTAAATTATACATCGACTGGTGGTTTTTTAGCCAACATTTTGTTTAAATAATATGTTTAATATACAAAAAAATCAAATACGGTATGTGATGAAACCGATATCGATTTTTATCATTTTAGTTGTGGCAATTGTTGTTGTTTCAATTATATTTTTAAATAAAGTAAGAGTGGCGGCAGTCGAACTTAATGATCTTAAGACAACTCGAAATAGTTTAACTCAAAAACTTTCAGTCCTAGAATCAGTTGAACAAAAGTTTTCAGGAGATATTACTTTTGTAGATGTGGCGCTACCCAGTCGAAATGCTGTTCTTTACGGTTTAAGCCAGATAAGAAATTTGGCAGTTAATTCAAATGTTATTATTAGAGGCCTAAAAGCGGGGACAGTAACAGAGTTTGGAAAAGGAATAGATAAAAATGCCATTTCCTATGGTGTTGAGGGTGATAAAACCTCTGTTTATAATTTCTTGAGTTCGTTTTCTCAAATTTTACCCTTAATGACTGTTGAAAAAATGTCTCTTAATGTTCAAGGTGAGAATGTATTGGCTGATATCACAATGTATGTATATTCCACCGAATTACCTAAAAAAATTCCATCTGTAACAACTCAGGCGTCAGATTTGACTGATAAAGAAATAGAAGTTTTAGGAAAGCTTGCCAAATTTACTTTGCCACTTTTTATAGAACCTAAAAGTCAAACCGGCCTTACTGTGCCGAGACAGGATCCCTTTACTAATTAAGAATTAACAAGAAGAATTATTTTTTTCTTAAGAAGAATAGCCTTTATACGAAGTAAATTCCTAATAGCTTTAATTACTTTTCCGCCTTTTCCAACAACCATGCCAGCAATATCATCCGATACTTTAATATTAAGTTTAATGACATCACCCTCATTTTCCTCAATAATCTCATATTTATTTTCTCCCACAATATTTTTTAAGATGTAATCCAGAAGTTCTTTCATTTTTCAATCAATTTTTTAACCGCAGGCGACACAACTGCACCCTTTTTAAGCCATTCGTCGTACAATTTTTTATCAACATTAAAAGCTTTAGTTTTAGGATTAAAGCTTCCCAAAATATCTAAATTTTTCCCATCCCTCTTACTTCTTGTGAGTGTCGCCACAATTCTATAAAAAGCATGATTTTTAGAACCAACTCTTGAGAGTCTGATAGATACTGACATACGCCTATTTTACATTACTAAGCTCAATTCCACAATATGAAGTTAGGGCGTTTTTGGCGGCCATTTGTTCTGCTTCACTTTTACTTCTTCCCTCTCCTTTGGCCTCAACTTTATTATTAATTAAAACCTCAACAACAAATTTTTTGTTATGGTCTGGCCCCACTTCGCTTACAACTTGATACTTGGGTGCGGGAAATTTTTTACTTTGCACTATCTCCTGAAGCAGACTTTTGGGGTCTTTTAATGGACTTTTGGCCCTGCTATGAACATCATCAAGTATATTTAATTTTATAAATTCTTCTGCTTCATCTAATCCTTGATCTAAATATATTGCCCCGATAATTGCTTCAACCGTATCGGCTAAAAGTGATGGGTTATTTCTTCCTCCCCCGTCCTCCTCGCCTTTTGAAAGAAAGATTTCTTTACCTAAATTTAATTTTATTGCTAAATCCGCAAGGTTTTTAGTATTAACTAAATTTGCTCTTAGAGATGTTAGGTAACCTTCTTCTTTATTGGTAAATTCATTGTAAAGTTCTTTTGAAACAATAAATTCCAATATTGCATCGCCCAAGAACTCTAATCTTTCATTTGTCCCTCTTTTTTTGTCATTTTCATTAACCCATGACCTGTGGGTCAGCGCTTTATCAAAAAGGGACTTGTCATTGAACCTTTTTTTTATTTCTGATATTTTTTTCATCTAGATTAATAAGGTTATCATAAATAGTACCTAAAACTCCATTAACAAAACTAGCCGATGATTCAGAACCAAATTCTTTAGAGAGTTCAACAGCTTCATCAATTACGACTTTGGGCGGAGCAGCTTTTTCTAAAAGCTCATAAACGGATAAATGCAAAATAGCCAAATCTATCTTGTTTATTTTTTCAATTGGCCAAGTTGGCGCCGCACTAACAATTATTTTATTAATTTTTTTCTGCTTTTTAATGATTTTATTTACTTCATCTTGTAGATTATTTTGATGGGTAAAACTTTCGGCAAAAAGCGACTTTACTATATTTCTTCTTCGAATATGCCTTGGGTCGGTTGGAGTTTTCATAAATCAAGTATAAAGTCACAAGTCATAAGTCACAAGTAGTTAATTATTTGTAAAAACCACAGTGGGGACAGGCTTTGTGGGGTTCACGAAGTTTGCCACAGGAAGCGCATTTCGAAATCCCCGTAAGTTTTGCTTTAAAGGTACTTCTTCTCCTTGTGGTTCTGCCGTGACTGTGTTTTTTCTTAGGAAGTGGAGCCATATAGTTGTAATTATAAAGCAAACCTTGGTAGCTTTTCAAGCTGTAAACAATCACAGGGTGTCACCCTGTGATTGTTTTTGCCAGCTCAATGATTTTGGTTTGTGACCAGTTGGCAATTTTGAGCTCACCTGCCCCGTGCTGTTTAATTCCTAAAACTTCTCCCGCCCCTCTTAATTTCAAGTCAAGTTCTGCCAGTTCAAAACCTGAGGATATTTTTGTTAGGGCCGTTAGCCGTTTTTTAGTCTTTTCAGAATCATTTTCTGTATATAAAAGGCAATATGACTTTTTCTCTCCCCTACCTATTCTCCCCCTTAATTGATGAAGTGTTGCTAAACCAAATCTATCCGCAGCCTCTATTACAATAATTGTTGCATTTGGTACATCTATCCCAACTTCGACGACCGGAGTTGAAACTAAAACATCTATTTTACCTTCTTTAAATTCATTGAGTACTTTTGCTTTCTCGTCAGACTTTAGTTTGCCGTGTAAGAGCCCCAATTTCTGATCTATGAATATTGATTTAAGATTTAAGAATTCTTTTTTAACGCTTTTAACATCTTTCAGTGTTTCATTTTCTGAATCTTCCACTAATGGGCAAACGATAAATGCTTGTGATTTGTGCTGTCTCATTTGTTCACGGATCCATTCGTATGAAGCGGATCTTTTTTCATTTGGTACAAGCCATGTAGTGACCTTTTGCCTATTTTTGGGCATTTCGTCTAGGATGGAAACATCCATATCTGAATATAATGTTTTTGCAATTGTTCTAGGTATTGGAGTTGCTGTCATTGTTAATGTGTGAGGGCGCTTCTTTTGAAGAAAATTTATTTGATTAACGCCAAATTTGTGTTGTTCGTCTATAACTAAAAGGCCAACTTTTTCAAAGCCTTGATTTAAAAGTGAATGTGTGCCAATTACAATATGACTTTTGGCTGTTGACTGTTGACTATTGACTGCAGTTACAAGCGAAATATTAATCTTAGGTAATAACCTTTTAAAAGTATCATAATGCTGACCTGCAAGAATTTGTGTTGGGGCAAGTATCACACTTTGATAACCATTCAAAAATGCTATATAGCTTAATACAATTGCAATTATTGTTTTACCGCTTCCGACATCCCCTTGAAGAAGTCTATTCATGGGTATATTTTTATTTAAATCTGAAATTGCCTCGTCAATTACTTCATGTTGTGCCTTTGTTAATTCAAATGGCAAAGACTTAATAAATTCGTTTATTTTTTTCTTATCTACAACAAATTTAATTCCCTTTTTATTTTTAACTTTTTCTTTTCTTTTTTTACTTTCTCTAATTATTTTAATAAACTCATTTAAAGAAAGTCGTTCTTTGGCCTTTTCTGCTTCCTCAAAATTTTTTGGGAAATGTATTTTGGTTAAAGCTTCATTAAACCCATATATATTATATTTATTTGTAATGTCTTTATCTAAAAAATCATTAATTGACAATTTTTTAAGTGCAAAGTTTATTCTTGCCTTTAGCCATTTAGATGATAGCCCGCCAGTAGCCGGATATACTCCTACAATTTTACCTGTATGTACTGTTTCGCCAGAATTGTTTATTTTTTCAAATTGCGGAGAAAAGAAAGCAATGTTTTTGTTAAACCAACTAGTCTGCCCTGAAACAGCCAATTCGACTCCGGGGTAGAGCATTTTAGTTAGAAAATGCTGATTAAACCAAATAATATAAATTTTCCCTGTTTCATCTTCAATTTGTCCTATTTGCATTAATTTACCGGATTTAGTTGCTTGGTTTTTAATTGAGGTTACTTTACCCAGTACTGTTATTGTTTCACCAACTTTTATATTTTTTATTTTAGTTACTTTGCTAAAATCTAAATATCTATGTGGGATATGATGAAGTAAATCAAATATGGTTGTAATTCCCAATTTATTTAACTTTTTTTGGTAACTTTCTCCCACAAATGGTAAAGTAGAAACCGAATCTGTAAGTTGCATAAATTATAAATTTTTAATTTTAAATCAATTTTAAATATCAAGTTACAAATATAACACAAACGGTAGAAACGATCCCGCAAGAAGTGCGATGCCTGCTAGAATTACAATTATTTTAAATATTTTTTTATGTCTTTTTGTGCTCATACTAATGTTCCAAAAACTTTTTTTCCAATTTTAATTTTATCACCCTTTTTAATTTTGTAGTTTAAATCTGTAACCAAATCTCCATTTATTTTAATGGCACCTTGTTGTATTAGTCTTTTGGCATCACCAACAGATTTTAAATTGGTATGTGGGGCAATAGTATCAGCCAATGTTTTATTTATTTTTATTTCGAGCAAAAATTCAGGGTCTTTTTTTGAAAAGGTTTTGACAAACTTCTTTTTAGCTGACATTGCCTTTCTTTCCGTAGTCAGTTCCCTAGCAATAATATAGGCAAGTTCTTTTTTAATTTCATTTGGATTAATACCGCTTTTCAGGGCTTTTTTGATTTCTTCAAGTTTTTCCTCACCGGTATTTGTTGCATTTTGAAAATATTCTAAGATTAAATTATCCGAAATCGACATTACCTTGCCAAATATCTCATCGGCGGTATCATCTAACCAGATTGCGTTTCCCCAACTTTTACTCATTTTTCTACCATCAATTCCAGTCAAATAAGGGGTGACAATTATAAATGATTCCTTGTTTCTATAATTTTTAAGTAAAGTTCTACCTGCTTGCATATTAAAGGTTTGGTCAGCTCCACCAATTTGGATATCTGTATCAAGATAATAGCTATCGTAGCCCTGCATTACAGGATAAAGAGCCTCATGAAGGCCTACTCTTTTTTTATTTTTAAGTCTTTTTTTGATTAGTTCTCGCGAAGCAAAATCCCCAAAACTAAATTGTTGACAAAGTTTTACAATTTCGGCGAATTTTAGTTTCGAAAGCCATGTACTATTAAATTTAACTTTTACCTTACTAAAGTCCAGTATTTTACTAGCCTGTTTTTTATATGTTTTAAAATTTTGTTCAATTTCTTGATATGTCAATATTGGTCTTTCAGTATCTTTGTCTGATGTATCACCAATAAGTGCAGTAAAATCACCAATTAAAAATGTAACATTATGTCCAGTTTCAACAAATTCTTGAAGTTTGCGGAGTGCAACAGCATGACCAACATGAACCCTTGTGGCAGTTGGATCAATTCCAAAATAAACATTTAACTTTTTGCCTGATTTTAATTTTTCGAGCAAAAGATTTTTGCTTGGAATAACATTGGTTACATTTCTTGCTAAGATTTCATGAATTTTATTCATATCATCATTATACTATTTTTATCTTAACTGTGGTAATATGGTTTTTATGTGGAGGGAGAGAAGAAGGAGGCTGTATGATCTTCAAAAGTCAAGAAAAATTATGTCTTTGGCTAAGTTTGGCTTTATTGGAATAATTGCAGTTTTTCTGCTTTTAGCAGTTATGTTTCCTATAATGGCCCTGACTCTTCCCTCCCCTGATAAGATTGTGAGAAGAGAGGGTTTTTCAACTAAAATTTTAGATAGAAACGGTAAACCTCTTTATGATATTTTTGAAGAAGAAAGAAGAACTCCAATTAAAATCTCAGATGTTCCCATTTATTTAAAACAGGCAACAATTGCAATTGAAGATAAGAAATTTTATGAGCATGGCGGTTTTGACATCTTTGGTATGATAAGAGGAATCTCTAGGGTGGTAACCAGAGGATATGCTCAGGGAGGTTCCACCTTAACCCAGCAACTGGTTAAAAATGTTTTATTAACAAATGAAAGAAGCATTGTAAGAAAAATCAAGGAATTTGTTTTGGCAGTTCAAATAGAAAAAAAATACTCAAAAGATGAAATTTTACAAATGTATTTAAATGAGGCCCCATATGGAGGAAATATTAGAGGTGTAGAAACGGCCTCAGAAACTTATTTTGGTAAGTCAGTAAAAAATATTAATTTAGTTGAGTCTGCAATTTTAGCAGGTATCCCCCAGCTTCCATCCAGATATTCACCATATTCATCGACTCCAACGGCCTATATTCAAAGAACGACTGATGTATTAAGAAGAATGAGGGAAGATGGCTATATTACAAAAGAGCAGGAAGAGGCAGCCCTTTCTGAACTTAAAGATTATAAATTTCAATCAAAAGGATCATCGTTTAAAGCCCCCCATTTTGTTCAGTATGTACAAAAAATTCTTGAGGAAAGATATGGCGAAAATGTTATTGAGCAAGGCGGGCTAAAAGTTACTACAACATTAGATTTGGATTTGCAGGAAAAAGCCCAAGAAATTGTTTTTGATGAAATATCTAAAGTGGAAAAACAAAAGATTACAAATGGCGCGGCGGTTGTTACTAATTCTGAGACGGGTGAAATTCTCGCTATGGTTGGATCCAAAAAATTTGATGACCCAAATTATGACGGTCAAGTCAATGTGGCAGTTGCACTAAGGCAACCCGGCTCATCTTTTAAACCTTTTACTTATGTAACCGCACTTAAAAAAGGATATACGGCTTCAACAATGGTAATGGATGTACCCACAACCTTTCCCATTGAGGGACAAGCTGATTATAATCCGGTAAATTATGATGGCAAATATCGAGGTCCTGTTCAGATGAGGTACGCCCTGGGTAACTCATTAAATGTCCCAGCAGTTAAATTTATTGCTCTGGTGGGGGTAAAAGATGTTTTAGAAACTGCATATAATTTAGGTATCACAACACTTCCCCCCACCAAAGAAACACTGGCTCGCGTTGGTTTATCATTAACCCTTGGTGGAGGCGAAGTTAGACTTGTTGATATGGCTGGCGCTTATAGCGCTTTCTTTAATGGTGGTACAAAGGCAGAACCCATGGCGATTCTAAAAGTTGAGGATAATAGTGGAAAAGTTCTAGAAGAAGTTAAGCCGAAGAGAGGCAAAAAAGTATTGACTCCTGAACAAGCGTTTATCATTTCACATATATTGTCGGATAACGAGGCTCGAAAAGATGTATTTGGTCCTAATTCTTTACTCAACATTCCCGGAAGGCAGGTTGCGGTCAAAACTGGCACAACAAACGATAAGCGGGACAATTGGACAGTTGGCGGTACGCCACAAAGAACAGTAGGTGTTTGGGTTGGGAACAATGATAATTCACCAATGTTGTCGGTTGCATCGGGCATTAGCGGGGCTTCTCCTATTTGGAGGAGAATAGTGATGGAGGCATTAAGTGGTTTGCCTGCAGTTAATTTTGAACCAACTGAAAACATATTTACAAGAGAGGTTGATAGGATATCAGGAAAATTAGCTCATGATGGCTTCCCTTCGCGAGTTGAATTTTTTATAAAAGGTCAGGAACCAACTGAAGACGACATTCATGTTATGTTAAAAATATGTAAAAGTGACGGAAAACTGGCAACTCCTTCTGATATAGCTTCGGGAAACTATGAAAGCAAAGAATATATTGCCTTAAAGGAAGAAGATCCTGTTTCAAAAGACGGTAAAAACAGATGGCAGGAAGCAATATTAAACTGGATAAATGGACAAAGTGACCAGAGATTTAGTCCTCCTGCGGATTATTGTGGGACTGCGAATCCATTGAATGTTGAGTTTGTGAATCCAACTGACAGAACCAGTAACTTAAATAGTCCCTTTACATATGAAATTAAAGCCTCTTCGACATCTGATATTTTAGAATTAAAAATAGAAGTTGATGGAAACAGTTTGAGAACCTTTACAAATCCCCCATATAAAGACGAAGTTACATTAAGCAATGGCCCACATAAATTAAGAGCTATTGCAAAAGATAAAAATGGTAATGTTTCCGATAGGACAATAGAAATTGGGGTTAATACTTCATGGGAACCAACACCAGAACCAACACCAGAACCAACAACTGATGCATCACCTGCAATTATACCCAATTAACCAACTTTAATACCAAATTTTGAGGATAAAATATTCATGACTTTATTTCTAATTTCTTCAACTTCTTTATCTTCTAATGTCTTTTCTCCTGACTGATATTTGATATTAAAAGTGTTTTTATTTTCATAAACATCTGTTAATGTTACTGCTTTAATAAACTCTGATACTTTATAAATTTCTTCAATTATAACTCCTATATAAGTTCTTTCTGGAACTGTCAAGGTTATGTCTTCAACTTGCGGTGGGAATTTATTTATTTCTTGATATTTTCTCTCTATTTTTTTGGCAGTCATTAACTTTTTCATTTCAAATGAATAGTAAAAACAACTGTTATTATCTTCAAACAAACTATTTTCTAAATTGCCATATTCACCTATAAGTATTTTGCCTGAATAAATTGCAATCCTTTGGTTTGGTTTGAAGTTTTTACCATCCTCAGGCACTTCCTTATAATCAATATTTAACTCATTTAGAAGTGTTTGTACTAAACCTTTATCTTTTCGATATGTACTTTCCTTTACTATTCCGGATAGCACCAGTCTTTCTTCTGGCAAGTCATTTTTTCTTGGTATGTAAACATTTGCAACTTCAAAAAGATGAATGTAGCCTTTTTCTTGTGTGTTATAGTTAATGTTTGCTACTAAACTATTTTGTAGATTGCTTCTCAAATATTCTGTATCTGCCCCAAGTGGATTTTTAAGTTTAATGTCACCGTTTTCAGTTAGGGATAAGTTGTAGACTTCAATTCCACTTAGTGCTTTTAATGTTTGTTTTACTTTGTTTTCAAATGCAAATTCATCAGCATTACTAACTTTGTTTGGTAAATCTCCAGCCATTAAAACGGGTGGTAAGTTGTGGTAACCATAAATTCTTGCAACTTCCTCTGCAATATCTTCTGGGATATCAATATCTTCACTTCTAAAGGATGGAACGCTGACTTCAAGATTGTCTTTTTCCCAAATTACCTTAAATCCTAAGCTGATTAAGTATTTAGTAATATCTTGTTTTGGTATCTCAATTCCAATGATTTTATTAAGTGTGATTAGATCTGTTTTAACCACCTTTCCTTTGTAGGGGTTTGGATAAATATCAAGAATATCCTTTCTTGGTTTTCCATTTGAAGTTTTTTCTATTAGTTTGATTCCTAAGGCTATACCATTTAAAACATTTTCACTATCTAATCCTTTTTCAAAAAGAACTGCAGCTTCACTTCTAATTCCTAAATTCATCGAAGTTTTACGAATATAGTGTTTGTTGTAGTTTTGCACAAAAAGTAAAATATTTTTTGTATTTTCATCCACTTTACTATTTTCCCCTCCCATAATCCCACAAAGATCAATTAAATCTCCACTTGCTCCTTGAATTACAATATTTCCAGCATCTAATTCAAATTCTTTTCCATCTAATGTCTTAACCGTTTCGTTCTTTTTACTTTCCCTAAGTATCATTCTTCCGCTTTCAATTTTGTCGTAATCAAATGTATGTACTGGTTGGCCAATTAAATGCATGATGTAGTTACTTATATCAACAATGTTATTAATAGGCCTTAAATTTGTTTTTTCCAGTAAGTCTTTAATTTCTCCCGGAGATTCTTTAACTGTAACATTTTCAATTAAAACTGCAGTAAATCTGGGACATAGTTTCTTGTCTAAAACCACATCTAAATAATTTACACTTTTTCTTAATGTGTATTTGGAAAGTATTTTATTGGTATCTAAACTTTTTAATTTTGCACTAATTCCAAATCTTGGTAGGATAGCTCCAGCTTCTCTCGCAACTCCATAAATACTAGCTGAATCAGTTCTGTTTGTGGTAATTTCAATTTGATACAAACTGTCACCGTCCTTATATTTTTTTGTTCGTTCAATTGAAGGGCCACAAAGTGACAAATACTTAGCCAATTCTGCTGGAGTTGCTTTTGTGTCTAAATACTTTCTTAAATGTTTATCTGGTATAACTAAATCCATAATTATTTGTTGCTATTTTTTTTATAGTTGTTTCAAGACCCTTAAATCGCTACTGTATAAAAGTCTGATATCAGGAATTGAAAGACCCGACTTCATCATTGATACTCTTTCAACTCCCCAGCCAAAAGCAAAGCCGCTGTATTTTTTTGGATCAACTCCACAGTTTTTTAGGACATTAGGATGAACCATTCCAGCGCCACCGATTTCAAGCCAACCTTCTTTACAAAGTTTGCAGCCTTTGCCGCTACATACATTGCAACTTATATCAACTTCAAAGGAAGGTTCAGTAAATTGAAAGTGATATGGTCTAAGTCTTGTTGTTCTGTTTTCACCAAAGAAGTTCTTGGCAAAGTAATCAATGGTTCCTCTTAAATGTGTAATTGATATATTTTTATCAACAACTAAACCTTCAAATTGATGAAACATTGGATAATGGCTGACATCCATTTGTCTTCTATAACATTTGGCAATGTTAATCATTCTGATGGGTGGCTTATTTGCTAACATTTCTCTAATCTGTCCACTTGATGTGTGCGGTGTTAAAAGCATCGGACCATATTGGGAAGAAGCAGGAGCTTCAACAAAAAATGTTTCCCAATCATCGCGTGCAGGATGATTATCTGGAAAGTTTAAAGCACCAAATGCAAAATAGTCATATTCAACTTCTGGGTACCTAACTCTTGTAAAACCAATTTTAGTAAAGACTTCAGAGATTTCATTAATAGCATTTGTAACCATATGTAAATGTCCTAGGTCTTGTTTTTCTCCAGGAATAGTTGGGTCAAACCAAGTTCTGACATTTGAGTTTATATGATTTTTCTTTTCAGTAAGTAAGTCAAGAATTGTAGTTTTAACTTCATTTAAAGTAATGCCATATTGTTTTCTATCCTCAGTTGCTACTTTTGTAATATTTTTAGATGCGTTTGTAAAAATTCCACTTCTACCAAACAAGTCAATTCTAATTTCTTCAAGTTCGTTTAAACTTTGACAATCACTAATCCTAGCAATCGCCTGATTTTTGATGTTTATTAAATCTTCTTTCATGTGTTTATATCATAACAAAAAAACCTCCTATTTAGGAGGTTAAAAATACGCAATTTTCAAACCTCCGTTAGGAAGTAAAGAAAAATCCTGCTTTTTCAACTACCTTTTTGAAAGTTTCTTTATTTTTAACTGCTAAATCTGCAAGGACTTTTCTATCTATTTCAATTTTACTTTTCTTTAAAGCATTAATAAATTTTGAGTATGACAAACCTAATTCTTTTACTGCTGCTGAAATTCTAACGGTCCAAAGACTTCTTAAATCTCTTTTCTTAAGTTTTCTGCCTACATAGGCATATTGGCCGGCATGCATCACTGCTTCATGTGCAGTTTTGTATCTTTTTCTCCTTGAGGAATGATATCCCTTAGCCTGTTTTAAGACTTTCTTATGTTTAATTGCAGCTTTTGATTTTACTCTTGCCATAATAATTATTTACCTAGATATTTTTTTAATCTTTTGGCCATTGTATTGTTCACTCTCTTCATTTTTTTAAGATTTGCCAATCTCTTTTTGCTTTTTTTGGCATTTAGATGCCTTCTAAAGGCCCTCCTTCTTAAGACTTTGCCGTTTTTGGTAACTTTAATTCTCTTTGTTATCAAATTTCTGTATTTAACTTTTGTTTTCTTCATTTTTCTTAACTTTCCCAAAACTGTTTGTAGGAGAGATAATCATAACTAAATTCCTACCTAAAAACTTGGGCTCCATATCAGTATTAATCCCTTCGCCCAAATCTTTTAAAATTCGCTTTAGTATATCATATCCAAAACTTTTTGAACCTAGCTGTTTGGTTTGAAAATAAACAGTTAGCTTTACCTTATTTTTTTCTTTTAAAAATTCAATAATTCTTTTTAATCTCGTTTGATAATCAGCCTCGCCTATAAATGGCGTAAATCTGATTTCTTTTAGGTCTCCTGCTTTGTTTTTCTTTTGAGATTCTCTTTTTTTCTTCTCTTCTTGATATTTAAATTTCCCAAATTC
This sequence comes from Candidatus Woesebacteria bacterium, assembly GCA_020061305.1. Lineage (GTDB taxonomy): Bacteria > Patescibacteriota > Microgenomatia > UBA8517 > UBA8517 > DYGS01. The sequence continues at coordinate 18,185 of JAGUYM010000012.1, forward strand.
CATCATCTTAACTACCGGAGGCGCAGCATCTGCAACCATTTCAATTAAATCTAAGCCCTTGTCCTTAGCAAGCTTCAATGCATCACCTTTAGTTAGGATGCCTATTTGTTTGCCGCTTGAATCCAAAACCCGAAAACTACTTCCAGGTATTCTTTCATTTAGTCGCCAAAATTGATTCGAGTTTCTCAAAGTCAGTATAATTTTATCAAAGGATAGACTTTTCTTCAATCTCCTTTTTAATGTTTTTAATAAATTCCTTTAATTTAATATTATTGCTTTCCTTTTGGCTTCTTTTTCTTATATTTACGGTGTTATCTACAACTTCTTTGTCTCCAACAATTAACATATATGGCACTTTTTCATTTTGTGCATCTCTAATTTTATTCCCAAGAGTTTCATTTTTATCGTTTAGTTCAACTCGTAACCCGTTAGTCCGCAACTGATTAACTATTGTATTTGCATACAGCACATGACGCTCGGCAATTGACAATATTTTCACCTGAACAGGTGAAAGCCATGTTGGAAATGCACCTGAATAGTGTTCAATCAATATACCTAAAAATCTTTCCAGTGATCCTAGTGGTGCTCTATGGATCATTACTGGTGTCTTTGTTTTGCCGTCTGAATCAACATATTCTAGGTTAAATCTTTCTGGCAACATGAAGTCAATTTGAGCTGTTCCGCATTGCCATTGCCTGCCAAGAGCATCTTTAATCACAAAATCTACTTTTGGACCATAGAAGGCGGCATCTCCCTCTGAAACTATATATTTAGCTTTGCTGATTTTCAATGCTTCAAGTATTTTTTTTTCGGCTTTTTGCCAAACAGCATCGTTGCCTAGATATTTCTCTTTTTTCGATCTTATGCCAAGCCGTATTATGTAATCGTTAAAACCAAAACTACTATATAGTTTTTTGATGAAGTTGAAAACTTCAATAAATTCATCAACTGCCTGTTCTGGTGTACAGAAAATATGTGCGTCGTCTTGTGTAAATGACCTTACCCTTAAAAGACCGCTTAATTCTCCAGATTGTTCATATCTATAAACAGAAGCGATTTCAGCAATTTTATATGGAAGATCTCTATATGATTTTGGTTTAAACTCAAATGATTGTATATGCATCGGGCAAGTCATTGGCTTGACTAAATATTCAGTTCCGTCCACATCCATTGGAGAGTACATTTTTTCTTTATATAAATCCCAATGCCCGCTTTTTTTCCAGAGAGTTTTTTGTCCAATGTGTGGGCTGTAGACATGATGGTATCCCATTTTAGTTTGTTCTGAAACCATAAAGTCTTCAATAACTCTTCTGATAACTGCGCCCTTTGGAAGCCAAATTGTTAACCCTTGTCCAACTTCACTTGAAAAAGTAAATAACTCTAATTCTTTGCCGAGTTTTTTGTGGTCTCTTTTTTTAGCTTCATCTAGCATCTTTAAATAATTATCAAGCTCTTTTTGTGTTTGGAAACAAGTCCCATAAATTCTAGTTAGCATCTTATTTTTTTCATTTCCTCTCCAGTATGCTCCTGCCAATGAAAGTAGTCTAAAATACTTGAGTCTTAAGTCGGGATGGTCAACATGGCCACCACGGCATAAATCTGAATAATTTCCAGACTGATAAAATGTTAGTTTCTTTCCTCCTTTTGAAAATTCTTCAATTAATTCAATTTTATATTCATTGTCTTTGTAAAATTCCTTTGCCTTTTCAGTTGATACATTCTTTTTTTCAAAACTTTTCCAAGTTTTAACAAGCTCTTTCATTTTATTTTCAATTTTTGGAAAATCTTCTTCAGATATTTTTACACCACCAAAATCAAAATCGTAATAGAAGCCATCTTCAATTGATGGACCTATGGCTCTTTTTACGGAAGGATAGAGTTCTAAAACCGCTGCGGCCAAAAGATGGGCACACGAATGCCTTAAGTTGTCTAAATATTCTTTTGATTGATTGGATGTTGCCATAACTATATATTACTACTGAAGCTGTAATATTTAAAGAAGCTAATAATATTACTTAATTCCCATTGATTTCTTGCGTCTGGCTTCCTGTTCATCTAGAATTATTTTTCTAATTCTAACATTAAGCGGCGTTACTTCAACTAATTCTGTATCATCAATGTATTCCAAGGCATCATCGAGTGTTATTACTCTTGGAGCGTTAAAATGTTCTGCTGTTCCGTCACCTTTACTTCTCATGTTTGAAAGTGCTTTTTCTTTACAAACATTGACATGAAGATCGCCACTTCTGCTATTTTGGCCCACAACTTGTCCTTTATAAACCTTAACTGCGGGACCAACAAATAACTGCCCTTGGTCTTGTATATTTGTTAAACCATATAGTCTTGTTTCTCCTGTTTCATGGGCCACCATTGATCCCCTGTCTCTTTTTCTTTCGAATCCATCATCTAATAAATAATCAAAAAATGCGGTATTCATAATACCGAGACCTTTTGTGTCAGTTATAAATTCACTTCTAAAACCAATAAGTTCTTTTGTTGGAACTGTAAATTCTAGAGAGACAACGTTTTCATCATTTTTGGTCATATTATCCATTTTTCCATGCCTAACTCCCATGTGTTGTATTACAACACCTGAATAATTTTCTGGGACTTCTATATATACTTTTTCATAAGGTGTGTAAACCTTACCATCAATTATTTTGTTGATAACTTTAGGTCTTGATACAGCAAATTCATAACCTTCTCTTCTCATTCTTTCTATTAATATTGCCAAATGTAACTCGCCTCTGCCTGAGACTGTCCATGTCCCATCACTATTGTCATCAACTTTCAATGCAACATCGGTCTCCAATTCTTTATACAACCTTTCTCTAATTTGACTACTTGTTTTAAATTCACCCTCTTTACCAGCAAATGGAGAATCATTGACCAAAAATGTCATTTTAACAGTAGGTTCCTCAATTTTTAATAGTGGAAGTGCAATAGGTTTATTTATATCTGCAATTGTTTCACCAATTGTGATATCGGAAATTCCAGTTACAGCTACAATTTCACCAGCTTCAACCTCAGTTTCTTCTTTTTTACTCAGTCCATTAAATGTCGTTATAGAAGTTAATTTACATTTTCTTATTTGTCCATCCCTATTTATATGTATTACTTCTTGGTTTAATGATAATTTACCATTATATATTTTTCCAATTGCAATTCGGCCTTTGTAGCTATCTTTTCCAATATTGCTTACAAGCATTTGAAGTGGTTTATTGCTGTCTCCTGATGGGGTGGGAATAAACCTAATTATTTCATCAAATATTGGGGTGATATCTGTCATTTTACTGAGATTTGGTTCATAGCCTGCTAGTCCATCTTTTCCTGAGGCATAGACCGTTGGGAAAAATGCAGTTTCTTCATTTGCACCAAGTTCAACAAATAAATCAAATGTTTTACCTTGTACCCAGTCTGGCCTGCTTCCTTTCTTGTCAATTTTATTGATGACCACAATAATTTTTAGACCCAACTTTAAAGCATGACTTAATACAAATCTTGTTTGAGGCATTGGTCCTTCTTTGGCATCAACAAGTAATAGTGCACCATCAGCCATTGAAAGGACGCGTTCTACTTCTCCACCAAAATCAGCATGTCCGGGTGTGTCTATGATATTTATTTTTATTCCCTTATAGCTAACTGAAGCATTTTTACTAAAAATTGTAATCCCCCTCTCCCTTTCCAGGTCATTACTATCCATTATTGCCGTAGTTTCGGCAACATCTTTTTTCATTTCTGTATGAGATTGCTTCAAAAGTGCATCCACAAGTGTAGTTTTTCCATGATCAACGTGGGCAATTATAGCAACGTTTCGTAAATTTGTATTCATATTTTTAAGTCAAAAAATAAAGCCGCTTAATACGGCTCTAAAACCATATCCCATAGCGATTATATCATATTTGTGCCATTATATCATTCCGCTAGAACTTATTTTATATCAAACTTCTAAAATTTGCATTCTCCAAGAAAAGGGGTTAAAGGGGAAATGAATTGGAGAATGCTCGTGTTTGTTCGCTCAGCCACTTCGTGGCTTCGCTAACACATGCAAAG
>JAGUYM010000006.1 GCA_020061305.1 Candidatus Woesebacteria bacterium
ATTCAAAAGGCAAATGGAAGTGTAAAAGTTACAGGATTTATACCAGAAAAAAATGTCTGGAAAGTTTTTGCTGCATCAGATGTTTTGGTTTATCCATACAGAACAAGGATGTCAGCTTCGGGTGCATTTTCATTAGGTCTTTCATACAAAAAACCGTTTTTAGTTTCAAGTCATTTTGCAGATGGTTTAGATTTCGATGTTAAAGATGCTATTTTTGACTTGAATACTTTTAGTTTTGAAAGTGCATTAAATAATATTGAAAGTAAAAAAGTTTTAAGTAAACTAAATATCTATATTGAAAATTATTTGAAAAATAAAGATTGGGGAAGTATCGGCGGGCTTTATTTGACTGAAATCAAAAAACTCCAGTTTTCACTTCCAAAAATTAATTTATTGCCGAGGCTGATGCCTACTGCTTGACTTATCTCCAATTCAGTATTACAATAATTTTATGAAAAAAGTGAATTTGCATAGGCTTGAAGATTATTTTTTGAGTCAAAATCAGCCCATTTTTACAATCAGTGATGTTGTTTTTGGATTTGCGATGAATAAAAGATCTGCTTCGGTATTTTTATTTAATAATGTCAAAAAAGGTGCAATTATACGCCTCAAGGCAGGCTTGTTTTCTTTGCCTCATCACATGCCCCATGAATTTGTTATTGCAAATAGGCTTTATATGCCATCATATATATCTTTGGATACTGCACTGTCTTTCCATGGGCTTATTCCTGAAACAGTTTATAGGATTACCTCAATTACCTCTAAAGCTACAAAGGAATTTGAAGTTGGTCACTTAATTTACAGTTACAACAAAATAAAAAGAGAGGCTTTTTATGGATATGAATTATATAATTTAGAAAAAGGAAGGGTTTATATTGCAAAACCTGAAAAAGCAATTGCTGACTTTTTATATTTTGTTTATTTGGGAAAGCGAGTTTACAATGACAGATTGGATTGGAGAAATGTTGATTTCAAAAAAGTTGAGGATTATCTCAAATTGTTTTTAAAAAAGAAATTAATTTTATTTGCAAGAAAAAAGTTCAAAGAATATGTTAGATAAAATAACCTTAGAAAAATTAACAGTTAAAGAACAAACAAACTATGAGAATATTTTGCGTGAATATGTGCAGAATATTTTTTTGAGGAGTTTTTACGCGCAAGCGGGAAGCGAAAATTTTTTATTTAAAGGTGGGACTGCCTTAAAAATTGTTTTTAGGTCACCAAGATTTTCTGAAGACTTGGATTTTACTGGTCTTTCTGACAGCAAATCTTACGAGAAAATTTTGGAAAATGTTTTATATGATCTTGAATGTGATGGAATGGATGTTTCACTTTCTGAATCTAAAAAAACAACAGGTGGGCATTTGGCAAATATTGCAGTCCAAATTTATGGTCAATCTATAATAATTAAAAACCAAATTTCGATGAGGGTTGGAGGAGAGAAACTTGGTGAAAATGTTATCGTGAGTAATGATTTGGTTCCTACATATAATTTAATTATTTTAGATAAAAAAACGATTGTTTCCGAAAAAATAAATGCTTTGGCTCTGAGGGCAAAACCTAGGGATTTCTTTGACTTACATTTTATTCTGATTAATCATGATCTTAGAGAAAAGCTAAACATAGATGAAAATACTAGAAATATTGTTTTAAAAAGAATCGAATCACAAGATAAAAGATTACTTGAATCGGAACTTAAAGTTTTTCTACCTAGAAGCTTTTGGAGAATAATTGATGATTTGCCCACTGTCTTAAAACGAGATTTGATGTCAAATTAAATTATGTCCAAATTCAAAAATTTATTTTTTCCATTTGTAATTTTTGTTTTGGTTGTAATATTATTTATTACTAACTATTCACCTAATACTTATTTAACAGGTTGGGATAATTTACACCCTGAATTTAATTTTTCACTAAATATCAAAAGAAGTTTGTCGGCTGTTTGGCAGGAATATCAGGGATTGGGGTTGTTGGGGGGAATGGCACACTCAGCGGACCTGCCTCGCCAAGTCATCTTGGCGGGATTGCCGAGCCTGATGCCCGTTAGTTTTCTTCGTTATTTCTGGACATTTTTGATGTTACTTATTGGACCACTTGGAGTTTATTTTTTGGTCGCAAATTTGCTTGATAGCGGGTCCTCGCCCCTTCGGGTTTCGCCAGAGGCGAAGACCAGTCGTTCGGCTTCCGCTATCTGCGCATTTGCATCATCCGTCTTCTATCTTTTTAACCTAGTTACTGTTCAATATTTTTTTGTTCCATTTGAAACTTTTACAACTTTCTATGGTTTTTTACCTTGGTTTTTTTATTTTGCATCTAGATACTTAAAAACAGGTAAAGGGCTTTTGTTTTATGCCTTAACTTTACTAATTGGCTCAACTGCTTTTTATGTTCAAACTTTGTTTGTTGTCTATTTTATTTTGCTTTTAATTTTTGGTTTGTTTTTTAAATTTAAAAACTTTTTGAAACTTATTTTAGTAACACTAGCCATTAGTTCTTTTTGGCTTCTTCCCGCAACCTATTTCACTTTAACAAATGGTGATGTTCCAACAAACTCAAAAATTAATTCAATTGCAACGCCTGAAACAAAATATATGAATCAGGCAAGATCTGACTTTGAAAGCATCGCAACACTTAAGGGTTATTGGTTTGATTATTACGATTGGAACAGTAATGAAAACAAGTTTGATTATTTATATAAAGATTGGATTGATTATGTTTCAGGTGACTATGTAAGAGTTGTTGGCATTTCGTTGTTTGCCATTTCTATCTTGGGACTTTTATTTAGCCGTCAATTGCCTCTTATTTTAATGTTTTTAGTTTCGATAATTATGCTTTCAGGGATTGATATAAAACTTCCTATACTTTCTGAAGCATTTAGAAATGCGTTTACTAAATGGTCGGTTGCTTTGGCTTTTGTTATGTCTTTAGGACTTGGTTTTTTTGTTACAAAATTTAAAAAGTTTGCAATTTTACCTGCACTTTTAATAATTGGTGGGTCATTATTTACTGTTTGGCCAGTTTTTAATGGAAATTTAATATCTCAAACAATGAGAGTAGATATTCCTGATGAGTATTTTGAAGTTTTTAATTTTTTTAATGAGAGAACTAATGGGGGAAGGGTGGCGGTCTTGCCGTCTCATAACTTTTGGGGTTGGCAATTTCATAACTGGGGCTATAGAGGTAGTGGTTTTTATTGGTATGGAATAAAAAACCCTATTCTTGATCGTGCCTTTGATGTCTGGAGTAAAGATAATGAAAACTTTTATGAAGAATTAAATTATGCGCTAAATTCAGATGATAAAGAAATTCTTAAATATGTTTTTGATAAATATCAAGTAAGTTATATTTTATATGACAAAAATTTATTTGTTCCCGAATCAATTGTAAATGTAAATTTATCAAGTTTTAATAAGATTGCTGAATTTGGCAAGATTGAAATTTACGAAACCGGCTATTTCGGTGATTATGTAACAACTCCTAAATATGAGTATTCAAACAGCATATTAAAGGTTTATGAAAAAGTTGATGGCAAATTTTTAGCCAATCCAGTAATTGTGGAAAATTTTGGAGAAGATCAAGGATACAAAGAAATTAGAAACTGTGATTTATTTGAAAAAGGGAATGTAAAAAGAGAAAGAAGAAGTGATGGTAATTTATATCAAGCATATAATGGGGGAGTGGCTTGTGATTACTTTTATTACTCACAAGTTGATAATTCAAAGCCATTTATAATAAGAATTAGGGGTGAAAATTTGTCAGGCAGAGGCTTAAAGATATATTTATATAATGTTAAAGCCCAAAAAAATGTATTAGAAGAATTATTACCTGAAGGAAAATTTGATGAGTATTTTTTTGTGAATCCAATATTTATGACTGTGGACTATGGACCATTGTTTGACCTCGGTTATACACTAAGTGTTGAAACAAGGTCATTTGGAAAAGTGGAATCTATCAACTTAATTACAGACATTGAAATATATCAATCACAGGGTGACACCCTGCGGTATCAGAACCTTAAATTGCGGGGTGTAACCTTACAATCAGATGACTTGGAAATTTTAGATGTCAAGAAATATGGGACATGGGGGTACAAAATTGAAACTAGGGGAGATGGGATTTTACAATTAAATCAAGCTTTTGGTGAAGGTTGGGTTAGTTATCCAAAGTTACAACATATAAAAATAAATGGCTGGGCTAATGGATGGATAATTAGCCAAAGTCAGTTAAATCAGTCAAAGTCAATCGAAGTCGGTGACCGATTTCAAACCGATTTCAAACCTATTTCAACTATATATTATATTGTATACTGGCCACAAGGGTTACAGTGGGTAGGTTTTCTAGTTTCATTCTTGACAGTTTTGATTTTAATAGTAAAATCAAATAAGTTAAGGGTTTTATAGTCTTCTTTTTTTAATTAACTTTTAGTTCATGCAAGATACGAATCAAATAAATTCAAATGTTTCAGATTTTGTTGGTGAAAGGCGCATACCAGATGCTGATCTTCCTACAGAATATGTTGAAGGAGTTTTAGACATTGCCCAAGAGGGCAGCGGTCTTCTTCGTGTTAAAAATTTTGCACCTTCCCCAAATGATGTTTATATTTCAGCCTCACAAATAAGAAGATTTAATTTAAGATTGGGTGATTTAGTGGGCGGACAAGCAAGGAAACCAAAAGAAAATGAAAGATATTGGGGTCTTTTAAAAGTTGAAAAAGTCAATGGGAATGATGTGGAGGAATTTTTAGCTAAAAAAAGGAATGATTTTGATGAACTTTTAGCAATCTATCCTGATGAACAGTTAAAACTTGAGACCAAAGAGGATATTTTAACCACCCGTGTAGTTGATTTGGTTGCCCCTATTGGATTTGGTCAAAGAGCTTTAATTGTTGCTCCTCCTAAGGCTGGTAAAACTTGGTTGGTTAAAGACATGATTGAAGGTATTGCCGAAAATTACAAAGACAGAGCTCATTTAATGGCGGTTTTAATAGGTGAAAGGCCGGAGGAAGTAACAGATATTTTAAGGCATATTCAAAAAGTAACTGATAGTAAGGGAGAATTGGCTGCAAGTAATTTTGATGAAGCACCAAGAGATCAAACAAGAGTAGGAGAGTTGGCCCTTGAGAGAGCCAAAAGGCTTGTTGAGGATGGAAAAGATGTAGTTATACTTCTTGATTCTATAACCAGAATGGCAAGAGCATATAATTTAGCTCTTCCGACTTCAGGTAGGACTTTAACTGGTGGTTTTGATCCAGTTGCTTTATATCCTGCCAAAAAATTCTTTGGTGCGGCCAGAAAAATTGAGAATGCAGGAAGTTTAACCATAATTGGAACATGTTTGGTTGATACAGGTAGTCGTATGGATGATTTGGTATATGAAGAATTTAAGGGAACTGGCAATATGGAACTTCATTTAACCAGAAAGCTTGCAGAAAGGAGAATTTTTCCAGCAATTGATGTTAGCAAATCTGGCACAAGGCAAGATGAACTCTTATTTGGAAGAGAGAAATTAACAAAAGTAAATACTCTAAGACGCATGATTGATATGATTAGCGAAGATGAAAGAACAGAAACGCTTCTAGGCAGACTTCTTAAAACAAAGGATAATGACAAATTCCTTGAAACACTAAAAACTGTTTAATTTGGTATAATGATTCTTCATGGAAGATATATTAGTTTTTGTTGACGAGCTAAAACATTTTTTCTTTGATTTTGGTAATTATATTTTTAAAAAATTTCACATTTCTCTGATTCGTTTTGAGGAGGGTAAGGGAATTTTTGTAACTGCTCTTTATAAACAAAGAGGTAAATTATCAAGAAAACTGATACATACTGGGATGGCGGGACTGGCGGGACTGGGTGTTGTTATAGCTCCTGTTATAGCTCAAGAATTCCCCGGAAAATCAGTTAATCCTTGGGAAATTGAAACCCCCCCACAGGTTTTATCTGCTACAACTGAAACTGGTGAAATTGAAACACTCGTGTCTGAAAAGGTAAGAGACGGCATAAAAGAATATAAAGTAGAGGAAGGAGATACGGTAGCCTCAATTGCCAAAAAATTTGGAATAGATGAGGATACCATCAGATGGCAAAATAATTTATCGAGAGATAAAATTAAAATTGGTCAAACTCTCCAAATACTACCTGTTTCGGGAATGGCTCATAAAGTAGCCAAGGGTGATACTGTTTATTCAATTGCTAAAAAATATGATTCTTCACCACAGGCAATAGTTGATTTTCCTTTCAATTCATTTAGTAATGATGAAACATTTGAATTGGCAATTGGTCAAATTGTTATAGTTCCTGACGGAGTTAAACCAAAAGAAGCAGTAACATCTCCAAGAATTAGACAAATTACACCTGATGCCGGGGTTGTAGTTGCATCAGGACAATTTGTCTGGCCAACACAAGGAACAATATCACAGAATTTTGCTTGGTATCATCCCGGAACAGATATAGCCAATCGTGGTTTACCTAATGTTTTGGCGGCAGATTCGGGAAAAGTTACATACGCTGGATGTTTAACTTATGGTTACGGTTGCCATGTTCGAATTGACCATAATAATGGATATACCACTTTATACGCTCATTTATCTCAAATTTATGTAAAAGTTGGTCAGTCAATAGCTAGAGGTTCAAGCCTAGGTAAAATGGGATCAACCGGAAGGTCAACTGGCCCCCATTTGCATTTTGAGGTGGCAAAAAATGGCGTAAAATTAAATCCGCTCTCTATTCTTAGATGAAAAAAATTAAAAAACAATTATTCAAAGCCTTGATCTTATTAGTTTTAATTGTTTCTGTTCCTGTTTCGATCTATCTTGTTAGTCAAAAAACTGAATTTTTTCAAAGAGCTTCGGGTGAACCTGCAAATTTAGTTATTGATGCTTCACAAATTATTGGTGGCAAATCAGAGTCTTGGAGATATCTGGCTCAAGGCGGTGAAGAAAAAGGCAGACAACTGTTACCTGTGATTGATAAAACAAAGTCTCTTCTGCCAAAATACATAAGAATTGACCATGTTTTTGATTATTATAATGAACAAGAGTTAGATCAAGTTATAAAAGACATCTTAGCAACTGGAGCTAAACCTTTTATATCGCTTTCTTATATGCCACCACAAATGGCTAAAGATGGAAATATTACCAACGAACCAAATAATTGGAGTGAATGGGAAAACTTAGTGACAAAAACAGTTGAAAGAATCAGTGGAAGAAATGGACTAAACATCGGTAATGTTTATTATGAAGTTTGGAATGAACCGGATTTGTTTGGTAAGTTTAAGATTTCTGGGAGCAAAAATTACTTAGAATTATATTCTAGAACTGCAAGAGCAGTTCAAAGAGCCAAAAATGTCAATTCATATAAAATTGGTGGGCCCGCAACCACAGCTTTTTATGAAAATTGGATGAACAGGCTTTTAATTTTTACTCAAGAAAACAACCTTCCCCTTGATTTTATAAGTTGGCATAGATATTCAAAGGACCTAAATAAATATGAAGATGATTTTTTGGGAACTGTTAATTTTGGAGGAAAGGAACTAATAATTTCTGAAAATGGTCCAAATAGTGAAAATGACTCTGTCTATGACAACAATTTTGGAGCCATGCATTTGATAGCGACGACTGCATTATTGGAAGGAAAGGTTGATAAAATTTTTAATTTTGAAATAAAAGATGGTTTGGGGAAAGAAAAGTATTGGGGCAGGTGGGGAATGATAACCCATGAAAAATGGGGGACACCTGAAATAAAACCAAGATATAGAGCTGTTCAGTTTTTGAATAATTTAATAGGCGGGACAAACATTCAAATTACGGGGCAAGGGTCATGGGTAAAGTCAATTGCTAAGCGCTATGAAAACAACAAAATCAAGATTTTAATAGTTAATTATGATAGATTTGGAAAACATGTTGAGGCGGTTCCACTGAAAGTTACAAATTTACCTTCAAATAATTTTAAGTTAAGACGCATTGATTTCTTGAGGGGTGTATCAACAATAAATATAGCAGTTGAAAATTTGACTTGGGAGTCAACATTATATTTTGAACCAAACACAGCAAGTATTTTTGAGCTTGAATTTTAAATACACTATTGACATGTTTTTTATAAAACTAGATACTTAATTCATAATATGAATTCTGCCTTTTTTTCTTGGAAAAAATATATGTCATACATTTTGATGGCCACACTGGCCATATTTGTTTGGCAGTGGGTAACAAATCCAATGGTGATCGTGGTTACAGGTGTGGGCTCAATTTCGGCTCCTGCAGAAAGTGCGGTTTTAACTTTTTCTTTAGTTTCCTCAGCAAGTAATGCTGATGAAGCGCTTTCAAATGTCAAAAATAATGCTGAGAAACTTAAAAATACCCTAAAAGAAATAGGCATTCCTGAAAGTGAAATTTACGAATCACAAATAGCCGTAACTCCATCCGAATCCAGTTTTCAAGGCTCGGTATCTATGGGATTAAAAACGGATAAGATAACGATGCTTGATAGGGTGATATCAATTCTATATTCAGGTGGTGCAGTTGTTGTTTCACAGCCGGTTTTAACGGCTAAGAATGTAGAAGATATGGATAAAAAAGCATACGACATGGCAATTAAAGATGCAAAGAAAAAAGCAAGTGAAATTGCACTTTCCAATCTCAAGATATTTAAGAAAATTGTTTTGATTCAAGAATCGCAAGCTCAAGGATCGTCAACAGTTACCACAAAAGCGGATGAAGCGACGCAAATTACTGATAATATTTCACCCGACACTGGACTTCTAAAAATCAATAAAGTCGTTTCAGTTAGCTACAAAATGTGGTAGTTATTTTTTGACCAGAGCATAGATAGATTTACTACCACGGCGAGCATATTTTTGTCACCATCTTGCCAATTGGTTAGGGATGATTTACTTCTCCAAACAAAAGCGAGTTGGGGAGATCAGGTCAGATTTATTCCGCTTGTGGCAATTTCCGAAGCAAGAGTTGAATATTTGTTTCTTAGATCATCTGGCGTAAGTGGTACTGGTTCAATCCTATAATCTATTTTATTTGCAATTTTCTTTAATATTAATGAGTCCTCAATATAGTCTTTGCCAAATTTTGGTGAGACAATGCAAACATCTATATCGCTAAATTTGCTATATTTACCTTTTGCATATGAACCAAATAAATAAGCCTCGTCAACAGAAATTCCAGTGTTTCGGACATTATTAATATAGTTTGTAGCTATCTTTTTGATACCATTGATATCATTCATATTAAGTTTTTAAACCTATTGTACAAATCTTCGCCAATTTTCATCCATTTTTCTGTGTATTCTTTTGTCGCTCTTTTGTAAATTTTATATTTATATTCATCATATCTTGCTGAAACATTAAATTCAGAAATTTCGTCGAGTTGAAGTAGTTCTTCTTCATTTAATTCAAAACCTGCATGTTGGGCAATTTGTTTTAAGTTGTGAATGTATGGAGGAGCTTCATCTTTAGTCGAAATATAAAGCGCTTTTAATATTTTTTCTAAAGCAAGATGTAGAAAAAATAACGCATGATGATACTTTTTACTCTCAACTAATTTATAAGCTGAATCCAAAGCGTCGTTTGCTCCTTCAACCCATATATTTACAGATTCCTTCTTAGACATGCTTAAATTATAACACATGAGAACACTTTTTTGAGTTGATTTTTGAGTTGATTCTCCCAAAACAGGGCGAGTTGGGGAGATCTTGGTTAAGGTTTTGTGACAATATAGATAGGGCTATTTGCTAGGTAAATTGAAATATTTTCTTCACCGTTTGAGCAAGCCAGACTAGCACCACCAGTAACTTCACAGGTCATATTTTTACCAAACAACTCATCCTTGAGTATTATATTATTAATATCACCATTAAATTCCAGATAACTAATGTGCCCAAGAGTTCTGCCTTGGTATCTAAACTCGCCTCCAACCAGTATTTGACTACCAGCCGGAATATATTCACCCATATTATAAAAAGATTTTTTATATAACTCAGTTTTCAAATTATGCAAATGTAAAATATTAACCAATGAACTATCTCCATAAAGATAAGTACCATCATAGCCCCAGTTTACTGCCCCAATTTTATTTGCAATTTCTAATGGAGAAATGTTTGAACCTGTTAAGTTGTTTATTATGTTTGCAATGGCTGTTGGGCCACAGCCTATTAATCTGAATGGTCTCGGTCCATCTGATGTTTGGATCAAAATATCTTTTAAATCAACATCTTCTTGCATATAAAAACGTTTATCCTCTTCAGAAGGTTCACTTGAACTACTAAAACTTGTGTTTACATCTTTATACCCATTCCTTATTTGTTGGGAGGTGGAAAGGGAAGGGAAAATGGCTCTTAGGCCTTTTCCTATTACATTACTACTTTTGATATTTTCTTGCTCACTAAATAAATTTAAAATCGGGGAGGTATCTATTAAGTCAAAGTTAAATAGATTTTCAGAAACATAATCTGCAATAAATGCAGCAGGAATTGATAACGCAAGATATGCAGGATTTATGGTGGTTGGTTGCCTTGGTGCTTTGGGTACTGTTGTATCTATAGCATCTTGAAAATCTGAAAACAGTGGTCTAGTTGGTGGCTCTTGTTTTATAGTAACATTACCAACATTTTCAAATTGTGGATTTGCTCTTGTTACTGGCTGGTCTAAAATCCCAGGTGCAACTTGCAAATCTTCTGTAGGAGTTAGATTGATTCTTGATGGTGTATTTAGGTTTATTGCTTCATCATTTTGTAACCCTCTAAAGTTTAAATCTCCAACCGTTCTATTCCACCAATTTTCAACCCCATCCAAAAATCCAGCAGAAGGGGAGATAATATAATTGTTTTTTACAAATTGTATAAATTCATTTGGCATGTTTCGTAGTTGATTGTAGTCAGTTATTGTCTTTATAAATTCTTGGTAATAAGGTAATGTCTCAGAGTATTGAATACTAATTGCATTTGAAGGATATTTATTTTTCACCATATAGATATATGCCATATCGTTTGCGATGACTTCGTTAGTAATTCTGTTTAAATCAAACTTAAAAATATTAGGCTCGATATTTGGTATTTTTGGTCCTAATATATGTGTTCTTTCATGGATTAACATTGCGCTTAGTTGTGATCTAATTGGAGTATCATCAAACACTGAAGTACTTAGTGTAAGACTATTTTTTCTAGGGAAGTTAGCGATACCTAATGTATGATTGTTGGTTGCAGGTTGAGACCCTTTGAAGCTAGACGGTTTATTAATTTTACCATCTGGTAATATATAAAGGTCAATGCCATCATCTTGTAATTGTTTAATTAACTCAAGTTCTCTATTACTTAATTCGTTTTTGAAGCTAGAAATTGGTAAAAAATCGCTATCTACTAGCTCCATCTCTCTTTTAATTTGATTTGGCTTGATATTCTCAAACCACTCTCCAATTCTTGTGAGTAGAGGGGTAGGGGTGTCGGCTAGGCGGGTGGGGTTGCCAAATATAAAATTTGCAATTGGGTTTGTACCTACATTTGTCCATTTTGGTAAAAATCCATCTGTCCATGAATAAACATTGTTTTGCCAGAAATTACTAAAACTTTCGTTGATGTTATCTAAAATATTTGGTTGTGCGTCATCTATATTTACAACTGGGCGGGTGTGTGTTGTGTCTGCAAGCATAACTCCTGCAATATTATTTTGGTCATTAAATCTTTGAGTTAAAACATCAGGTTCTGTAATATGCATTTCTGGAGTTACTCTAAAACCAGACCCAGTTAAATTGCTGGCAATTTCTTCTGCTTCTTTAATACTATCTGTAGAAAACTCATGTCCTTGATATCTGACTCTAATTGTTGGGTCAAAAATATTTTGGTTTGTAGTAAATAAATCCTGTTCTATGACTACGGCATTTCGAAACTCCTGTGCAGCATTATCAACTTGCCCAATTTGAAATCCAGGAGAATCAATTACTAATTTGTCAACGACTTTATTAACATTTAAACCACCGCCTGTTTCTGGGATGATGTCAGCAAGTGGATTTATGTAATTTGGTGCAAAAAGCATATTGGTATGTCTTGATATTGATTCAAGATCAGTAATTAAAGCTAATTCATCTGTATTCGCGATTCTTGTTTCGGGTGGAAAAGTTGAAAGGAACGGATCAACACTGTTTTGGTTGTTTAGAATTGTGTTAAATCTTGTTTGGGGAGTTATTTTACCACTTGGTAGCAACCCTGCAATCCTATTTGGATCATCTGCTGTTCTAAATACTCCAGTTGCATCTGGTGAGACATCTAAAACAGATCCTACAAAACTTAGATCATCTAATGATTGAGCTGGTTGCCTCCATACACTTGCAAAATCGTCAAATGAGTCGGCAAGCATATTACCTACACCCGTTGGTGCAGGAACAAATAGAGTTGACTGAAAATAAGAACATGATTCTTGATTGCCTGATGCACACCCGACCCCCGTGATTACATTATCTGCAATGTCGGCAGCGGTTAAGACCCGTAGTGCTCCCGGAATTGAAGTTACAGTTTCAAATACAAACATTGGCGCCCCTGGTGTTAGAAGTGTGGCCGTTGTAAATCCTGCACCCGCAGATACAGCATTTCCTAATATATAATTATATAATTCAGAATTATCTTGAGATTCAATAATATTTTGGGGAACCGGAGCGATATATGCATTGCCTCCTCCAAAACCATATTGACCCAGACCTGGAAGTTCGTTTGAGTTGTTTAATCTATTTCTAATATTATCCCAGAATCCAAGTTTATTGCTGGTATTATTGGTTGAACTATCTACAGCAGTAGTTGCAGGTTTATTGTCCCATGTATTTACACTCTGGGTTAGGGCGTTTATGATCTCATTGTTGTTTCCATTTTTGATAATTGTTGTAATATTTCTAACAAATCCATTATCAGTTTTTTCAACATTTGTAACAGTTTTGACATCAACTGGAATGGTTGTAGTTAATGATGGAACAATATTGTCTTGAGTATCGCGTGTTAGTGTTGTTATAGACCTTTCAAAACCTTCATCTGTTTTTTCTATGGATATGTCCTGACGGACTTTAGAAATACATTTGCCATCTACGCATCCACCTTCACAATTTTCAGATGTTTTCCAAGTGCCTCCTGAGTAAGATTCAACAGCATTACCTGAGCATCTTCTTTCGCCAATAGTAGGGTAAACACAATTATAATTTATCCATTGTCCACCACTGTTTGTGCACTCTGATGATTCAAGTTGTAGGGTTTTATTTATTTCTATGACCTGTTGTCCGTGTGGTATGTTTTGTGAGGAAATTGCTTTTTTATATTTTTCTTCAAGGTAGTGAGGTACGGTTGTTAAGTCTGTAATTTTGCAAGTTTCACACGGTTGCCAACGACCGTTTTGGCATTTTGAATATCCGGAAGATGCACTTCCTCCAATAACCACACTTCCGCTATCATATTCTACTCCGTCCGCATTACATTTATTTTTAGAATCGCTTTTTGTTGGTACATTATTCTGTGGATCCTGTCTTGATGTTTTCTCTTTTTCTTCGTTGTCATCTTTATCCTTTTTGTTTTTATTGTCGTTGGTAGATAAAGTGTTGTTCTTTTTGGTCTGGGCCTTTCTGGTTGTTTGATCATATCTTCTGTCAATCATTGCTTTTTCAAAAATATTGAAGTTGTATTTTTCATTAGTTGCGATATAGGTGCCTATTGATAAGGAAATAATGAGAAACAAAACACCTATTATTGTGACGGGATCTATCAAACCTCTTTTTAGGTATTTTTTATTTAACATCTAATATATAATAATAGCAGTTTTTTGGGGCTGTTAGTATAGTGGTAGTACACATCATTCGCATTGATGAAACACCGTTTCGATTACGGTACAGTCCACTAAATCTGAGGCTCTTCAACTACTTCTTGTGGAAGTTCTATTTGGGGTTCAATTATTGGTTCAGGTTTCTCTTCAGGTTTTGAAAGTTCCTCAATTTTTTCCAGTTCTTTTAGTGCTGTATCATAATCCTTTGAATCTTTACCCAAAAGTTCCAAGACTATATTTATCTGTTCTTTTGCTTTTTCTAAATCGTTATTTTCTTTGTATGCCATACCCAGGTTATAATGAGAATTAGCCAAATCAGGTTTAGCAAGCACCGCAAGCTTAAAAGCATCAATTGCTTTGTCGTATTGTTTTAATGAATAATATAGTCCCCCAAGTTTTAAACGAAGATTGGGATCAACAGGATTTAGTACAATGGCCTGATTAATAGATTCTAATGCAAAGATATCTGCCCCCTGAGCAAAGGCAATGATTGACCTATAAGTTTCGGATAACGCTTCCCAATTGCTTGATTTATATCTTGCAACAGACACAGAGGCCTTGTTTTCTTTTATAGCCTGTTGTATTAGTTGACTTATTTTTTGTTTGTCTTCGTCTTTTAAATCTTTATTTTCTGCTAATGCATTTGCGATGGCCAAATTTAGTGAAGCAGAGAACAGGTGATATTTATCTGAGTATTGATTTGTTTTAATGGCTTTGTTGACAAGATCATAGCTTTCAACTGTGTTGTTTTTTTGTGTGGCATTAATGGATTTTGAAAATAAATATTCGGCGTAAAAGGCTCTGACTCCAAAATAAGAGATGGATAAAGTTAAAATAATAATCAGCAAAAATACTGCAAACTGTGGAATTTTGCTTGAAAAGTATGCAAGATCACGATTTTTAATCTTACTTGTAAGTGAAATTGTAACAAACATTACAACCAATATGCTTGGTGATACTGGAAGTAAAAAAATCCCCGTTATATATATTAGAAAAGCCAAATATCTAAAATTGATTAAATCTCTGTTTTTAATCAATAAAACAAGCAAAGTGATTAACGCAATTAGGCCAAGAATTCCTGTTTCCGTAATTACATTTAAGGCATAATTGGTGTTTTGTAGATATTTTGTTGTCCAATCCTTTTCTAAATTAAACTCGATAGGTTTGAATTTATTAAAGGCAAAATTAAAATTGGTTGGCCCAACTCCAAAAAGTGGATTAACTTTCAAAGAATCAATTGCAATTGACCACCCATATTTTAACTTCAATATTTGTAAATCATTTTTATTTTTGACAAATGTTTGATTACTTAGACTGACTAGTCCAATAACAATAATGATGGAAACTAAGCCTAGAAGTATTTTGGTGGCCATATCGTTTGTTTTTAATAATCGATAAACAGTAAGTGGTATTATGGCTATTAAAAATATAATGGAACTTAGCAAATTTCCAAAATTGGTAAAAAACTCCAACTTAAACACTTCGGGTAAAAAAGAAATGAGTTTGGTTAAACCTATTGCGGACAATATATGAAAAAGTGTAAATAATACTCCTGAGCTAATCAGTGTTAGTTCAACCTGATCCTTAAATTTATTATCATGCTGGTTGATGAAAAAGTACAGCAACACACCGATTGTTACAAAACTTGCTGAACCGGGTAAAAAGAAAGCGTCTATTTTATTAACAATTGAGAATACACCTGATAGAACAAAGGCTAAACCAAAGATTAAGGCAAAAATATCAAAATTAGAACTATTGTACTCAATCTTCTTGAGAAGGAGTAGCCGAATAGCTTTAGATATTAACAAAATAATTAGAGACACTAACAAAAGAAGTAACTTAGAAGTTTCAAATAAATTGATAAAATTGGTTAAAATTATTAATGGATACAAAAACAAAGTTACCAGAATGGTATATTTTTCTACATTTTTTAATAAATTTAATAGCTTTCCGTTGTTTGCCATATCTTATTAGATAATATTGCGTGAAACTACTGTTGTAAACTAGTAGCTTCGGTGCTTTGTAATTCTATAATCCACCAGTTAAATTCTACATCTGTATCGAGATGATCGGAGAAGCCGATATCAAAATAACCTTCGCCTTTTTCTTTTACAAACAATACCTTATTTTGTGTTGATGTGATAGGTGTTATATAGATTAGAGTATTAAGAGATACTTTGTTATTGTTTATCCTGACCTTTTCTGTGTTTGCGGAGAGAATTGCTTTGCCTGCTGTTGAATTTGAATTTATTTCACCTTCAACGATTTGTGCAGATTCTGTTGCGATCGGATCTATGTTGTTTGTTGCAACTACTAGATTGTTAATTGTTAAATTGCCCGCGATTTCTACATTTCCTAAGAATTTGGTATTGCCATTGGTGTCAATTAAAATTTTGCCTGCCATTATTTCAAGTGGGGAGGCAGCTAGGGACTGGATTTGTAGAGGAGTATCCAACGAGTTTATAGTTTTAGTTGTCAAATAATCTGATACAAATAGGGAACTGACTGCTGCCTGTTCTGTGACATATAAATTGTTCACTGTCAACTGTTCACTGTTCACTAAGTTCCCTGACTCAGTTGCTGTATCTGTGCTCCAATTAGATGTTTCAGCCAAAAGTGTTTGATTTTCCTCAACTTGTTTTAATAAATCTTCAATGTCTTGTAGTCTTTTTGACTCAATATTATCTGCATAAAGTGTCCCCGAAATTGTTGCATCACGGTTCACCCTCAACCGTTCACTGTTCACTGTTCCATCCGCATCTATACTTGCAACTTCCTGATTATCCTTTCCTTTAATTGCCAGTTTTGCCGACTCCGAGGCGGATAAATCAATTATTAAATCAGAATCGGCGATTGGGGAAATGATGTTGGTTTGGACAATTTTACTGGCAAGAGACTCTCTTAATTCGTTGAATTTACCATTTAACTCCTTGATTCCGGCTGTAAGTAGCGGGATTAATTCTGTATATTTTACTCCTAGTAAACCGTCGCTATAAGTAACTGCTTCCGGTAATACCTTTTCTACATCTTGGGCAATAAGTCCAACCTGTGTTTTATCGGTTTCATCGTCTTTCCAGGTAAAGTAAACGGGATTTAACTGTCCGATTTTGTCTAGCGCGTTGGAGAAACCGCCAATAACATTTTTCAGTGTTATGTCTGAAAAACTGCTCCAAGAGGTTGCTCCGCTTGTCAGTTGCACTCCTCCACTTGTTTGTTGAATAACTATTGCTCCTGTACCATTAGCCTGTAGCACAGAGTTAGCATTAGGGCCATTCCATCTTATTAATCTCAATCCATAATCGGTGTATGTATCGTCGCCGACAAAATCAATATATGAATTACGGTTTCCCGACCCGCCGGTGCCGATTTCTAATGCACTATTCGCCCCGGAAGTTTGGGGACGAAGATAAATCTGTGCATTTCCGCTTACTGGTTTTATGTCTAAAGTACCAGCGGGTGTTGTCGTCCCGATGCCGATGGAGCCGGTGGAGTCTAAATACAGAGAGTTACTTGGGGTGGAATCTTCGACTACAAGTGGGTGAGTCCAGTTGGTTCCGTCATAGTTTTCTAACCAAAAAGCGTTTGATGAATTTGCTCTATTTTCCAAATACCAAGTAATATTTGAATCTGTATCTTTTAGCATTGCATACGCAGCATTACCATCTCCTGTTCCTTGGATATATAGCGTTGCTGGAGTGTTGGCATTGGTTTGTTGTAAATTAACGTTTCCTGCTATGTGTAGTTTTTGATTTGGCTCTGTCGTCCCGATGCCGACATTGCCGGTGGATTTATCTAAATACAAATCGTCGGTAAAGAAGGCGATATCGGCATTGGTGGTTGAATCGGTGTCAAATTGGAAAATATTATTGGTTGTATCGTAGGAAATTATTCCTTCGTCAGCTGTCGATGTGCCGATGTGAAGGGAATCAGGGCCCAAAAACAGATCTTTCCAGCGTTTTGTGGTACTGCCCAGACTTTGGGTGTCGTCGGTGTTGGGCAGGAGGTCGCCGTTAGAGTTTATAGATAAAATCGTGGTGCCGTTATAGGCTAAGTTTGCCAGCGTGCCGTCGTGAGAAAGACCGAGGTAGTTTGTTCCCGCTCCGTCGTAAATCCGCAAACTTTCATAGCCGGTGGGATATAGGTAACTGCCGGCATCGGTCCAGGGGTTGGCGAGGGCGGCGGTGGAGGCGCCAGTGACATTAAGTTTTAAGTTTTGGGTTTCGCCGGAGAAATTATATAGTCTGACATTGTTTGTGTCGGCTTGCTCGACCCTAAAACCAGTTTCTCCAAGCCAGCTAATTCCATATTGAACTACATAAGTATTGGTTTTGGTACTGCCGCGGGCAAATTCAAATTTAATTTTCAAGTCATTATCGGCAGTTGAAAAAGTACAGGCATATTCTTTTTCGGGCACGGCAGGATTACTATTGGTGTTTACCAGGGTACAAGTGGCGTAGGTTGAGCCGCCATCATTACTTGCTTTGACGGTGATGGTGTTACTAACATCTGATGAATCAGTAACCGGTGAAACCCATAAAACTGCAGATCCAATATTTTTGGGGAGGGTATAAGTTTTACTGACAAAATTACCACTGGTCGCGGTTGAGTTATCATCCACCCCCATTGATTTGACTCCACTGGCAGCTGAACCTACTGCATATAATGTTTCACCAACTGCTAGGGAAGTTACATCATCGTCAATTAAATTTGATCCGCCGGTAGGAGTGTTGCCGGTAGCGGAGACATCGTAGGTTTTGATATTTGAATCGCTGTTAAGCTGGATTTTACTGAGGGTGCCGGGTCCGGTGGAATCATTGCTACCCACATACATAAACTGGTTGTTATAATCGGGGGTGACAACACCGATTGTGTTAGTGGTACCACCTAACTGCTGGTTAGTGTCGGCCCCACCTCCTCCAAGACCTGTTCCATGGCTCTGGAGGGCACGGTACCCCACCTGATACATATTTTTAATTTGCGAAGCGGTGAGGGCAGTGGCAGTGACAAAGGCTTCGTCAATGGAGCCTGTGAAATAGAGTCCAAGACCACTAGCATTGGCAACAGTTGAGTTTTCGGCATTTGCGAGAGTGGAAGTTACAGCTGAAGTAGATGAGGAGCTCACGAGGGTTCCGTCTACATATAATTTGATAGTTGAAGTTCCTTCTTTGACACACAAGACATGATGCCAGACACCGTCGTTTATGACCGACCCGGTTGCTTCAGCCTGATTAGTTCCATCTGATGCTCGACATTCTGCTGCTCCTGAACTTAACATGCTGAGTATATATCCTGTAGCGGTCGCTCCACGGTGGTTTTTTTTGGCTAAAATTGTACTAATAGTGGTTGAAGTAGTTTTAATCCATGTGCCAAAGGTAAAATTATCTGAGGCTGTAAAATCCAAGTCGGTATCATCGGTGCGAGAAAGATACTCAGTACTTCCATCAAAATCGGTGGCGGTGCCGCGGACGCCGGAGACCGCGTCGGTGGAGTCGATATTGGTAGCGGTTAGCGCATTAGCTTTGACTGATACATCTTCTAAATCGGAGGCGGTATTATTGGCATTTAACGGCCACATGCCGCGGATGTCGCCGATCATTTCTTCGGAGATATAGTCTTTGGTGTAGTATTTGACGGAACTTTGTGATATCTCTCCAGCATCTTGGATATTTGCGTAGGATCTTTTTTCCTGAATAACTCTTGCTCCAAGATTGGTTCCTACATATATTGTGTTGCCATTACCCGGATCAACTGTTGAGGTACCTTCGGATATTGAAATAGAGGTTACATCATCTGTTGAAGCGGTGTTGATAGCAGGAGTGGAGTTCCAATGGTAGGCGTAATGTTTAGAGTTAACGGTTGTCTTATCAGTTGTTGCTCCCGCAGCACCAAAATATGTTTGAAGGAGTGGTTCGGTTGAACTGG
>JAGUYM010000010.1 GCA_020061305.1 Candidatus Woesebacteria bacterium
CCGCCTGACCTCATTTGTGCAATTCTACTTCTTGTCTCATCAAAACCTGTCGCTATAACAGTAATTTTGATTTGATCAGATAAATCTTCCTTAATTACTGCTCCAAAAATTATATTGGCATCAGAGTCGGCTGCTGATGAAACGATTTTTGCAGCTTCATCAACTTCAAACATTGTCATGTCCTTACCGCCAGCAATATTAAATAAAACTCCCCTTGCCCCCTCGATCGAAAGATCAAGAAGAGGCGATGATACTGCAGCTCGTGCCGCCATTTGAGCCCTATTTTCACCAACTCCCGTACCAATCCCTAAAAGTGCTGTTCCAGCTTGGCTCATAATTGTTTTAACATCTGCAAAATCCACATTGACAAGTCCTGGTGTAGTTATAATATCCGCAATTCCCGCCACACCCTGTTCCAAAACTGAATCAACAACCTTAAAAGCATCCATCAAGCTCATTTTTCTGTCTATAACATCCATAAGTCTTTGATTTGGTATGACAATCAGAGTATCAACAGCTTCTTTTAGCTTTTCTATTCCGTCTTCAGCCGCAACAGTTCGTCTTGCCCCTTCAAATGCAAATGGTTTGGTAACTATTCCAACTGTCAGAGCTCCTGATTCCTTGGCAACTCTTGCAATTACAGGTGCCGCTCCTGTTCCAGTTCCACCACCCATTCCCGCAGTTACAAAAACCATGTCAGTATCAATCATTAATTCTTTGATTTTTTCAATGGACTCCTCAGCCGCCTGTGCACCAATTTCAGGATTGCCTCCAACACCAAGTCCTTTTGTAATCTTTTCACCTATCTGAATCTTTCGCGGAGCTTTATTCGTAAGAAGAACCTGTGCATCAGTGTTTGCAACTACAAACTCGACGCCGTTTATTGTTCCATTTTCAATCATCGAAGAAACTGCGTTTCCTCCACCGCCTCCGATGCCAACTACTTTAATCTTGGCTATTCTTGCTGAATCTGGTTTTACTAAAGCCATATTTTATTTTAGTTTATTTAAAAGGATATTATGGGGCAATTTAATATCTACTTGATTATATACAGTTTATTCCACTTGTCAAAAGCTAATTCTGGTTTCTAACTATAGTTAACCAGTTATGGTAACAAATCTTTAACGCTTTCTATGATTTTATTCAAAAATCCTTTACCCGGAAGGTTTAGTTTTAATGGAAGTTTAAACCCACCTTCATCCTTTTGATCATGATCAGAAGATACCGCATATTTAATTAAACCAATACAAGTTGAAAACTTTGGATCAATGCAATCATCAATTAGGCCAGAAACACCCCGTGGGAGACCGATTCTAACTGGAATTGCAAGCATTCTCTTGCCTGAGTCAACTGCACCAACAGTATAAGCACCACCTCCCGTAATTATAGCACCTGATGGAATTCTATTTATCAATTTTTCTTTCTCCAATTCGAGTCTAACCATTGTAAATATTTCATTTAATCTGGGTCTTATAATCCCTTCAACCAAAGTTTTTCTTGACACTTTAGTAACCTCAGAAATTCCAATTGAAGCCAAATCCATTTCATCACCTGTATTTTTCTTGCTATCCGAAAGGTACATTTTTATCTTTTCAGCAGAATCAAGTGAAACCCGCAAACCAATTGCAATATCATTTGTAACATTTTTGGCTCCAACGGGAATTACACCAGAATAAGCCAAAGCCCCATCTACAAAACAGGCAACAGAGGTCGTCCCAGCACCAATATCTACTAAGACACAGCCCAACTCTTTTTCAGTTTCGGTTAAAACCGATAAAGACGAGGCAATGCCAGAAAATACCATGTCATTTAGTCTGACACCTGACTCTGTTAATGCCTTAGAAAGATTTTTTGTGGCCGCACTTGATGCCGTCACAACATGTGTCTCAACCTCCAGTCTGACTCCACTCATACCCACAGGATCTTTTACGCCCGCTTCACCATCGACAATAAATTCACGGGGTAATACATGGACGACCTCACGACTAGCTGGGAGTGAAATTGCGGATGCCGCTTCAATAACTCTCTCGACATCGGCTGAAGTTATCTCATTATTAGTTCCCGACACGGCAACCACACCGTGTGAATTTTGAGAATGAATATGTGCGCCCCCCAATGAAGCATATACAAAGTCAGTATCGTGGCCCGCCATTCTCTCGGCCGCTTCAAGTGCTGTTACAGCAGACTCGACGGCTTCTTCAATGTTTACTATCTGACCTTTTTTAACACCTCTAGATTCAACCAAAGAAACACCAATTACATTTATTTTTTGTTCAAATGTCGTTTCATCCTCTACTATTTGGGCAACAATCGCAGAAGCTTTACTGCTTCCCAGTTCAATCCCAGTAATAATTTTGTTTTTCATCTTAAAATCGGGTTTTTAAACCTTAAATCAATTTCTTGTACATCTTCCATTCTAATTCCTTGTGGGTTTTCATTCAAGCGTGAAAATATCAATCTTACTGATCCTAATAAATAATCTGCATCACCGCTAGTAGGCAGTCTAACGGTTTTTCCTTCTAGTTTAAAAATCACTTCACTCTTTTTAACTTCAATAAAATTAACTCCATATAAGTAATTAGCACCTTTTAATATTTTAGCAAGATAACTAATATCATCAGATATCAGATCCCCTGCTTTTAAATTAAAATTGTCAACTTTAATATAAGCAAGATCAGAGTTGCCACCTTCGGAAACAATTTTATCTTTTGTCCCTACAAAATAGTATTTTTTTGAATTTATATCATAGACGGCGTAAGTGGGCGTATCTAAAATTAGATCAAGTTTTAAAATATCAGGGAATTTGTACTGTATTAAATAACCATTTACCAAAACATTTTTTTCAAGACTATCTTTAAGAATTTTTTTCAGATTTAGATAATCTCCATTTTGAGGCAAATTCAAATAATCAGGACAGGTACCAAATTGTGACAAACATTCGACTTTATTAATTTTTATAACTCTTTGGATAAAAAGGGGTAAAAATAAAATAATCAAGACTAATACAACAATTGACAAAATCTTAAAAATATTTAACTTAAATGCTGCTTTTACTTTTCTTCTCACAAGAAAGATTGTAACAAATCAACGACTTTACTGCTTGCCCTAAAGTCTGGGCTTACTATATTCTCACTGTTTTTAATAACCCTTGGATAATCTCTTACTAAAATTTCAATTTCTGACAATAATTTTTGGGGTGTTAGCTCTGTCTGTGGAAGAATCGTAGCAAGTCCCAATTTTTCCATATATCTTGCATTTTCATTTTGTTCGTCATTATATGTCCAAGGAATTGGAATTAATATTGCAGGCTTTTTAAGCGCAATTAGTTCTGATACTGTATTTGCACCAGCCCTAGCAATTACAATGTCAGCATCAGACATGGCTTCAATCATATTTTCAGGGCTAACCTGTCCAAAACCAAAATACTTTGGGTGTTTATATGCCCTTTCTTTACCTTCACCCGCCTGATGAAAAACAATATATTTTTCTAAAAGAATAGGTAAAATTGGATAAATTGCCTCGTTTATCCAAATAGATCCCTGTGATCCACCTGTAATTAAAACGGTTTTAACTTTCTTGTTGGGTGGTTTGTGTTTATATTTTTCAATTTCTTTATTGATGGGATTTCCCACAACTTCACATTTATTTTTATTAAAATATTTTTTTGATGATTCTCTTGCCAGTAAAATTTTTTTGGCAAAATATGATGAAACAATATTGGCTCTACCTGCTGTTGCGGTCTGTTCATGAATAACCACAGGAATACCTAAAAAATAAGCCCAAAAGCTAGAAATTGCACCGGCAGTACTCCCAAAAGAGAGTATTAAATCAGGCTTAATTTGTCTAATAGCTTTATGCCCATGCAAAAAACTAAAAGGAATCTTAAGAAAATTTGAAATAGTATTTTTGGTAAATTTATTCTCAATTTTACCTGATTTTAAATTATGAAAAACGATGTCATACTTAGACATGTTTTTATAATTTATTCCTAACCAATGAATCTCCACATCCAAATTTCTTTTTTTAATTTCCTCAATTACGGCAATTGCAGTTGACCCCGCATGACTACCTGTTAGAAGTAATTTTTTTTGCTTCATATCTGCTTATATTCAATAGTATACCGCATGCAGACAAAATCATCACTAAACTTGTTCCTCCATGGGAAAAAAACGGTAGTGGAATTCCTGTTAATGGTGTTAGTGCAGTCATCGATGCCATGTTTAAAAACACCTGACCTCCAATCCAAGCCCCTATTCCACTTGCAAAAACTTTAGAAAATGTATCAGGAGAACTTAAAGCAATTTTAAAAACTTGATAGACGAAATAAACAAAGATGCCAATAATTAAAATTGAACCAATGAGCCCTACTTCTTCAGCGATTGCAGCAAAAATTGAATCGGTTGCCGCCTCAGGTAAAAACAAATATTTTTGTTTGGATTGCCCAATCCCAAGACCAAATATTCCTCCTGAGCCTATTGCTAATAAAATTTGCCTAATATGATAATCTTTTCCCAATGGGTCAGAAGTTACTGAAAGAAAAGTGAATAATCTGTCCCTTCTATACGGAGAAATAACTATCAAAAGAATAACAGCAATTAAACCTGCAAGTATTGTCCCAAAGAAATGAATTAGCGACATACCAGATACAAAAATTTGCACCATACCGATTGTGGTAACTACCAAAGTTGACCCCAAATCTGGCTGCAACATTACAAGCCCTGCAACAAGTCCGAGTGGAAAAAAATAGGCAATGTCTTTTTTGTCACTTGAAGCCACTTTAGCTAGATATAGGGCTAAGGTAAGTTTTACTATTTCTACAGGCTGAAAATTAAATCCAAAAAGTGAAATCCAGCGCCTAGCTCCATACACTTTAAGCCCGATTTCGGGAATTAAAACCAGAATCAATAAAAATACTGAAATAAAAAAAAGCGGTGTTGCTAATTTTTTCCAAAAATTATAATTTATTTTTGAAAAGATAAACATCAATAACAATCCCACACCTGAAGCTCCAAGTTGTGATTTAAAAAAATAAAATTTATCATCAAACTCATTTAACGCCTGAGGAGCTGATATATCTGCAACAAAAACCAGACCAACAATCAAAAGAATTAATGTCACATAAAAGAAATTTCTATTTATTCTATTTGCACTTGCAGACTTATCCCTCTTTTTAAATTTCGACACAATTAAATTGTAGCAGAGTTACATGGTAGCAAGCCAGAGGCCAAAAATGGCTAGGATTATTCCAATGATCCAAGCCCTCATGACTATCTTTGGCTCCTTCCAACCTTTGACTAAAAATGTATTGTGAAGAGGAGCTAACGGAAGTATTGGTCTGTTCAATTTTTTCCATCCATAAATTTGAATTGCAGATGACGCGACTTCAATTATAAAAGGTGCTCCTATTACACAAAGTGCTATGACATTTCCTGTTAATAACCCAATTAGTCCCAACGTTGCGCCAAATGACAATGCTCCTGCATCCCCCAACCAAATTCTTGCAGGGTAAACATTAAAATAAAGAAAAGCAATTAAACTACCAGACCAAATTGCCATAAAAACAGAAAGTGGAGTATCTAAATTTCCTGCAGCTATTACGCTAAAGGTTAAAAGACAAATTAAAAGAAGTCCAGAAGCTAAACCATCAAGGCCATCTGTGATATTAAAGGCATTTGAAAAAGCAACAATTACAAAAACTGCAAAGGGAATATATAGCCATCCCATGTTCAATGTAACACCTATAAGTGGAATGTATAAAATACTAATTCCAAGTTTAAAATACATTAAAAGAGCTGCAACTGATGCAACCGCTATTTGTAACAGAAATTTATCTCTTCTACT
Organism: Candidatus Woesebacteria bacterium; assembly: GCA_020061305.1. GTDB lineage: Bacteria > Patescibacteriota > Microgenomatia > UBA8517 > UBA8517 > DYGS01. The sequence goes on from JAGUYM010000010.1 coordinate 5,842, forward strand.
TAATCCATAAACAAGACCAAGTGCTCTTTCTCCAGGTCTTCCTTTACCAAATGTCTTAATAAGATCGTCAATTAAACCTAGAACTCCAAAGCCAATAAATGTTACAAAAATTACTAGGATTTCACTACTCAAGTTATATGCAAATTGAACAAACAAACCAAGCCTTGAAGACAATGGAAAAATAATTGCAAACAAAATAGTAGTCATGAAAATTATATAATTGCCACCACCCACAGGTGTACCAGCTTTGGTGTCATGGAGCTTGTCAAAAAGCGACTTACCACCTTTTTTCCCTTCTACCTGACGAGTAATCTTTAATTTAAATAAAAAATCTATAAACGGAACAATAAAGGCAGAGTTTATTAAAAAAGAAAAAATTATTAACCCAAGTGCTAATGGTAATACATTACTCATCATTTATTTGCTTATTATATCAGTTTTTCGATGAGTCTGTCTAAACCAATTGATCTAGATGCCTTAAAGAGAATTGAATATCTCGGTTTTAAAAATTTTTTCAATTCATCAGTCAACTCGTCAATTGTTTTTACTTCAGAAGTTACATATTTAACCAAACTCCCCACGCCATAGACTTTTTCAAATCCAACCTTTTTGATAAAAACACCGACTCTTTTATGCTCTTGAACTTCCAAATCTCCAAGTTCTAACATATCTCCGACAACCAATATCTTTTTCCTACCTTTGGAAATACTGTTAAAATAATTAATAGATGCAATTAAAGCTTCCGGATTACTGTTATACGTATCATCTACAATAACAGCTCCAGATCTATGTTTTATAACTTTCAACCTATGATTTTGAGGGTGGTAATTCTTAATCCCCTTCTCCATCTTTTTAGTATCAATATTTAATACCTTTGCAACAGTTTTTGCGACGTTTGCATTTGTGCCCAATAAATTCTTTCCATTCTTAAACCAATACACTTGTTCGCTTTTGTTTTGCTTAACTTTTTTTAAAAATCCATCGTCTTTGTTTAAAACGACCTTTTTTGAACCTTTTATTATTTTTGATTTTTCTTTAAAAACACCCTCTCTATTTTTAAAATATAAGGTATGGGTAGGAAAAATATTTGTAATTACCCCAATATCTGGTTTAACTAGCCAAAGGTAAAAGTCCATTTCCTGCGGGTATTCTACTCCAAATTCAAGTACAAGATATTTTGTGTTCAATCTACATTTCAATATTGTTCTTGGAATATTAAAAACCGGATCAATATTACCTTCAGAATAAACAGTATTACCATCAAGCGATAAAATTGAAGCAACCATTTCTTTGGTAGTTGTTTTTCCAGCACTTCCAGTAATTGCAATTACTTTTATCTTTGTTAATTTTTGAAGAAAGTATATATAATACTTTGCTATCCTTCTTTTAATCGGATGCAGAAAAAAATCAGCAATTATTTTTTTAATACCTAAGTTAAGTTTTACATGAACCAGTGGAAGTTTGTATCCTATCCAAGATTTAAAAATTTTACTATTTGTTAAATTATTCATTCTTTAAGATTCTCTTCACAGATTTTACATCACTCCAAGGTTTTTCGGTGTCACCATATGCCATGCTTTTTTCGTGCCCTTTGCCACAAAGGACAACAATATCACCTCTTTTTGCAATATCAATTGCCTTTTTTATAGCTTCAAACCTATCTGGTATTTCAAATACAATCGCTCTTTTGTTTTTTATGCCCATTTTCATCTCTTTAATAATCTCATTTACATCTTCATGCCTTGGATCCTCGGCTGTAAAAATTGATATATCTGCAATCCTAGTCGAAATCTCACCCATCATTGGTCGCTTTTGGATATCCCGCTCTCCAGCACAACCAAAAACAGAAATTAGTTTATTTTTGTTGTTTTTTTCTTTTTTAAGTGTCAATAAAATATTTTCAAGAGCATTTGGAGTGTGAGCAAAATCTACAACTATTTTAATTCCCTTTTTGTTTTTAACTTCCTGCATCCTTCCTTCAACTCCGGGAAAACTTTTGACTGCTTTAATTATTTTTTTATCTTCTATCCCTAGTTCTTTAGCAACTAATACAGCTGCAGTAGCATTTTGAATATTATATTCTTCTTTAAATCTACTCTTTATAGCTCTAATTAAATCAGTGTTTAATGTTGCTGAACTATACAAAATGACCTTTTGCTTTTTCGTAATATTTTTTTTAAAATATTTAAAATAATCTTCATTAATAATACATATTTTTGATTTATGAAAAAGTTTTGCCTTTGCTGATACATAATTGTCAAATGTTTTGTGGTAGTCTAAATGTTCATGCGTAATGTTAGTCAGAACACCAATATCAAAATTTATTCCAAAATTTCTATTTTGGTCAAGTCCATGCGAAGTAACTTCCAAAACTGCATATTCTAATTTATTTTTAACCATTAGTGAAAGTAATTTTTGAAGTTGAAATGGTCCAGGGTTTGTTACATGAAATCCAGTATCATATTCTTTACTTCCGATCTTCGCATTTACTGTTGAAACAAGACCTGTTTTTATACCTGAACTATGCAAAATATGATAAATTATATTTGAAGTTGTAGTTTTACCATCAGTTCCTGTAACCCCAATTATTTTTAGAGATTTTGAAGGATTTAGATAAAATAAATTAGCAAAAATGCCATTAATAAAATATTTAATCTTTTTGTGTGTTTTCATGCAAATTGATTTCTTATATAACTTAGCCGATCATTAAGATCGGTTAGTCTTCTTGTGCTCATATACATTTTCTCATTGTCACCTGTACCCAATTTCCAGTTTCTACCTGAATAATCGGACCCTCCTAATACCAACAGATCCCGCGCAACACAATCTTTGATCACGCTAATAGGTACATCTGGGATATTGTCATTGCACCCTAATTTACCAGCATGAAATGCCATTATCCCATCTATTTTTAAACTCAACAGACTATTCCATATTTCAAAATTAAATTTACCCTCAGGTGAATATAAAACTGCACCGACTCCTTTATGAACTGCATCTATATGCTCCTCCATTGTGTAATGTTTTCTCTGATAATTTTTGTTAACAAATTGAAACCCATCTTTACCCACATCAAAATACAGAATATATAATAGTTTTGCACGTATTCTATTTTTATCTCCATGATACATTTCACTTAATTTGTTTAACAGACTATTACTAAAACATCCCATATTTTCGTCTAGAACAGTCTTAATGTTATTATCCATATTTGGATTATTAGCAACTAACTCACATAAACGAATTGCCTTTTCAGTAATTTTTCCGTCTAATATGAGATTTAACAATTTACGGCTTTGCTCATCGTATGAACCGACTTCTAAATCATGTTCTTTCAAAAATTCTATCTGCAATCTAGCGATAGCGATATTGTCTTCTCTATGATTAAATCCATTTATCCTCATCATTTCATTATGGTCAAACCCCAAACTGACAGTCTCAACTCCACAATTCATATGCATAGTTAATGTTTCTGATCCTGTAATCACATTTACACCTCTAGATTTACCATAATCTATTAGTTCGTCGTAATACGGCAGAACCTGCTCTTTAGCAAAAATTGCAACAGCCATTAATTCGCTCTTAGTGGCCATGTCTACAACATTTTTGCCTGACTCTAAACTTAAAGGGTCTGCATGCGCATGAAAATCTACTCTTTCCATAAATTTGTGTTATATTTTCTGTTTAAATTTGGCCTCAGCCAGTCGTAAACCAATCGGATCGTTAACACTCTCCCATTCATTCAGATTCTTTAGTTCAAAACTATTTACTGCAATATCCTGAGAGGTAGCGACATCTATTATCTGTGGTAATGGGTATTCACCGCTTCTCTCACTAGGTTTTATATTACTAATATTTTTAGTTATCCAATTTTTATTAAAACAGAACGCACCACACAACACATATTTATTTCCATTTTTCAATTCACTTTTTGGGATTACACCTACAATTTCTTTGTTTTTATTTAACTTTAAAGCCCCTATATCTAATGACCTTTTTTCGTTTAAAATCAACATAGTACACTTACTTCTCACACTAATATGGTTATCAATAAAATTGTTAATCGTTTTTGGCTTATATAAGCCTGCATCATCACCGAACAAAACGAGTAAATTGTCACCTTTTAATCGAAACGATTTTAGTCCTTCCTCAAGACTCTTGGCAGTACCATTCAACTCTTTTTGTATTGTAAAATTATAATTTACTCCTAACAGATTTAATTCTGCAATAACATTTTCACTTTTATAGCCAAGCACAAAATTAAGTGTTCTTATATTTGCTTGCAGCAAAGTTTTGACTATCATTTTCAAAATCGAATTGCCTCCAATTTTCATTAATATTTTTGGCATACTGTCATTACCCATACGTGTTCCTTTACCAGCAGCCAAGATAATTACATCTATTTTTCTCATTTAATTCTAATATTGTTAAATAATGCTTTGCCAATTTGTCTAATTTTTTGCACCGCTTTAGATATGTGTTTATTTGATACCACAGCTCCTATAAAATATATATGTTCACCAATCTGAAACATAGCGCAATTACTTACCCAATAAATTCCATTTATATTGACGGTACCTGATTTTGATCCCAAAACGTTAACCTCTTTCTGATCTAACAAATAATATATATTTCGAGATTCTTTTAATTTATTCTGTGCATATAACCAATTTTTACCACCACCCTCATATATTCTTGAGAATATATTTGAAAGATCATCTATTGAAAATTTAGCTTCAATATTTCCTCTTTTATCAACTAATTGAGTACCGGACAAATTCCATTTTTGTATAGCTTCATTTTGTAATAATTTTCTGTCTCCCAGGAAATTGCTAACAATTAATTTAGTTGATGAGTTGCAACTATATTTTAGCATCAACCCTACCAGAGACATCAAATCAAGCTCAATTATATTTTTATCGCATACAATATCGTTTAGTACATCTGTTCCGTATCCTTCAATATCTTTTTTTTGGATCCTGATACTTTTATTAAAAATTTGATTTTTATCAAGTCTATCTAACACCTCAAGTGCATAAAAAACTTTTGCCAAACTGGCAGTATTTAAACTTAAATTAGAATTTTTACTAATTATTGTTTTATTATTTGAAACGTCTTTTAATAAAAAAGATATCATGATCTTTTAAAGTTTTTAATTGGAACTGAAAATCCAGTACCTGCATTAATCTTACCCTTCGACTTTTTAAACTGATCCTCTGTACACCCAAAACATTCAGCACTTACAGCAACAGACCTGTCATCTCGATATAGCCAATAGGTACGATACAAAAGACGTGTTTTTTGCTGTACACCTTCAAGTTTTATATCAACAAGTGGGGGTTCAACATTTTCTTGTGCTATCCAAACAACATCTTCTCTGTTTGAATTTTGTATTAAATCAGCTACTTTTCTAATATTTTTGGCATCTCCACCTGTTTTATCTTTTAAATTCTGACTAACAGCTCCGAAATCTCCATGTAAAATACTTAAAACTGATGTTTTTCCCCACCTGCGTAATTCATTATAATTTACAACATATTCTTCACCATTAGCTTCTAATTTTAGCCAGGGATGATCAACCAAATCTTTCTCTGTTGTTTTGTCAGACAAAGTTATTTGATGAGGTAAAACTTCTAGTAATTCGTCGTAGATGATCTTCAAAAATCCTCTATATCCGTAAAAGGATGCGTGCAAAGGGTTAACTATTTTCATGTGTCTATCCTCAATGATCGACTTAATCTCTGGATCATTTATTATCACTTCGTTATTACAATTCCTAAATATTAGCTGAGTTTCATAACCTAGATTGTATAAACCTTTTAATCCCTCAGAATCAGTAAAAACAGTATTAATACCATTTAAGTTTAAGGTTTCAGTTATTCTGTCATATCCTCTATAAAACGCATTTTTTGTACTCCCTAATAAAGTTATGTTTTTATAATTACCATCGTGTAACCAAGATATGAAATCGTTTAATAAATTTGGTTCACCTGGAATACTTAGGGTCTCTTGACGAAAATCCTGTAGCCCCATGGCCTGAACACGAGGATTAATTTCAATGACTTTAAACTTACCTGTTGAATCTTTAGAAATATCAATGCCACCATAAACAATTTGTGAATCACCAAACCTATCGATTTCAGTAGCTTTTTTATAATATTTATCGTTCACACCAATTATTCTTGCAATTTTCTTACTCAATGGTGTCTTTTTTATAAATTTTGCGACTTTCACAGTTATTTCTTTTAATTGCTCTCTCTCTGCTTCTGTCAAAGTTATAGGCTCATCAGCTAAGAATGTAGGTTGAGGATCCTTACCCTCTGCTCCAAAATACATAGGGGTATCTATTGTCAATACTTGCTTATTTTTTATATCTATCTCTACCATATTATTACCCACAACTGTTCATTATATCAATCAATGTCAATTTTCTGGTTGGATGCCAAAAATCTGGAAAAGGTCTTTTGCAATTGAATACCAAAGTGGAGCTGCTGTTTCTGAAGCCCATGGAGAACTTTGAGGCTCTTTAAGTGTTACAAGCATTACAAATTTTGGATCTTCAGCGGGTGCAAACCCCACAAAACTTGCAATTGTTTTTTCTGGATCATAATGACCAGCAATTGGAATCTGAGCAGTCCCAGTTTTACCAGCAACGCTAAATCCCTTCAAATTCGTCCACTTTGCTTCACCGTTTTTGGCAGCCTCAACCATCATCTCTGTAATTTCATCACTAGCTTCCTTTGAAATAACTTTCTCAATTACAGAGCTTTTACCATCCATAACAATTTTTGGCGTTACCATGTTTCCATCATTTGCAATTGCTGAAACTGCCTTAATCATCTGAATTGGAGTTACTGCAATTCCTTGACCAAAAGACGCAGTTACCAAATCAACAACATTCCAAGAGCTTTCTTTTCTCAAGTTTGGTGTAGCTTCACCCTGCAAATCTATCCCTGTCAGGCTCCCTATACCAAATTTTGATAAATATTCATACATTTTATTAACTCCTAATTTTTGGGCCACAAAACTCATTCCTACATTATCAGAATTTATAATTACTTCTGTCATTGTAGAATTTGGATGATATTTATTATTCCAAGTTTCTATAGAATATTTATCAACCTTTAAAGGCTTATCGCAAATATCACAAATTGTATCCTTTTTAATTACACCCGCATCAAGAGCAGATGCCATAACGATTACTTTAAACACTGAGCCAGGTTCGAACGAATCTGAAATTACTGGATTTCTAAATAAACTCGTATCGAATTGACTATATTTTGCTGGATCATATGATGGATATGAACCCATAGCGAGAATTGCTCCACTTTTGGGATCCATTACAATTACACTGCCAGCCTTAGCGTCATATTTTTCCAAGGCTTCTTTTAATTTTTTCTCAACCGCTAGTTGCATCCTCTTATCAATGTGTGTTTTTAAATCAGCCCCCGGAACAGAATCAGCTTCAAGTGTTTGACTACTTAATAAATTCCCCCCTTTTAAATCTTTTTCAGCTTTAACTATTCCACTTTTACCCGAAAGAATAATGTCGTAATAACCTTCTAACCCAAAATATCCCACATCTTTCCCATCGTCATTTTTGCCCAAAAAACCCAAAAGGTGAGCACTTGATGAACCTTCCGGGTAAAATCTAACCTCTTGAAGCTCAAAACCCAACCCTTTAATATCTAAATTTTCTATTCTTGTTTTTTCTTCTGCTATAAGTTTATTTTTTAAAGGAACCCAAACAAGCCCCTTTTTATTTAACAATTCGTTAATCCTGTCTGTTTCTTTTATAATTGCATTTTCGTAATCTTCCTTATTTTCAAATTCATCTTTTACAAAAATTTTGGAAAGTGCTTTTGCGATTTCTTTTCTATCTGTATTTAATTTTGGAGGCTCAGCAAACAAAAGCCAACCAGGCCTCATTACTGCAAGCCATGAACCATCAGAGGCCAAGATATTTCCTCTAGGGGCCTGGCTTAATCTAATTGATCTGTACTGCCCGCCTGCTTGTTTTTTTAATTCTAGACCCTTAACCACCTGCCAATAATAAAGCCTTGCAATAATACCAACAAAAAGCAAGCAAATGACAAAAAAAACAAATTTTGTTCTCATCTTAAACTTAAAGCGACATCCTCTTGATTGAAGTAATATACAGAGGAAGGACTAATAAAGCCTAAGTCACCACCTTCTTTAATAAACCTATCGTCTTTGGTCAATTTGTAAACTTCATTGGTAAGTTCTCTTTTAAGCTCACTTGCCATTATAGTGTTTTTTTCAAAGCTAGAAGCCTCAGCACCAATTCCTGCCTGATTTATGCCGACAGTAACAGTTAGAGCAAATAAAATAAAATTTAATATCCAAAATATTTTTTTAATTTTCATATTTTTCTAAAACATATAATTTTGCACTTCTGGCACTTAAATTATTCCTAACTTCTTCCGGATTTGGAAAAATTACTTTTTCTTGTCCGTTTGTAAATTTTTTAACAATTTCTTCCTCACCAGAATGAAAAGTAATTACCACAAGCTTGCCACCGACCCTCAACAGTTCGTAAGCTTTTGGTAACACCTCTTCTAAATTTTCAAGTTCGCTATTGACTGCAATTCTTAACGCAAGCATTGGGAGTGTTGCAGAATCAAGACCCCGCTTTTTATTAACTCCAAATGCTAACCTCTTTAAATCTCCCACAGTTTTTATGGGCCTATTTTCAAAA
>JAGUYM010000002.1 GCA_020061305.1 Candidatus Woesebacteria bacterium
AGTAATTAAGGAAGATTTATCTGATCAAATCAAAATTACTGTTATAGCGACAGGTTTTGATGAGACAAGAAGTAGAATTGCACAAATGAGGTCAGGCGGGGCAAGACCTATGATACAAGGAGTCGTGTCTGAGGGGAAGGCAACTGAGGAAAAAAGAATTGAGGAAACGAGTAATGAGTCGGAGGAATATGATATGGATAATTCGGATGATAAAAAAGATGATATTTTTGGTGAAAAATTCGAAATCCCAGCCTTCTTACGCAAAATTCATTAAAAATATAGTACAATAGGTTCATGAGTGATAATAAAAAGTCATATTTTGACCCAGTTGACCCTAAAGTTGATTTTCCGAAAATGGAAGATGATTTGGTTAAATATTGGAAAGAAAATAAGATATTTGAAAAGTCTGTTGAAAAAAACCCTTCTTCTAAGTCTTGGACATTTTTAGATGGTCCACCATTTATAACCGGTCTTCCGCATTACGGCACACTTCTTTCATCTATTCCAAAGGATCTTTTTCCTAGATTTTGGACAATGAAAGGACATAGAGTTAGGCGTGTTTGGGGATGGGATTGCCATGGACTTCCTGCTGAAAATAAAGTTGAAAATAAGCTTGGTATAAAACGGAAAAAAGATATTGAAAATGTGGTCGGGATTAAAAAGTTTATAGATGAGTGTAAAAGTTATGTCAAAGATGTTTCTTCGGAATGGGAATGGTATGTAGATCATGTTGGTCGTTGGGTCGATTTTAAAAATGCCTATAAAACAATGGATAACGAATACATGGAATCTGTTATGTGGGTTTTTAGCCAAATGTATAAAAAGGGGTATATTTATAAAGGTTTAAGAGTTTCACTTTACTGCACACATTGTTCGACCCCAATTTCAAATTTTGAGGTGGCCATGGACCCCGATAATTACAAAGAATTAACTGATAATTCAACTTATTATAAGTTTAAGGTTAAGGGTGAAAAAAATACTTATTTTTTAGCTTGGTCAACTACTCCATGGAATAAGATAGTTACAACCGCACTTGCTGTCAATCCAAAACTTACTTATATAAAAGTCAAAGAGAATGATGAGTATTATATTTTAGCCAAATCTGCTGTTTCTAAATTAAAAACGAAAGCAAGGACGATAGAGATCATGAAGGGTTTAACTCTACAAGGTATGGAATATGAGCCGCTTTATGATTTTATTGAGGTCGAAAAAGGTAAAAACGCGTTTCAAATTCACTTGGCAGATTTCGTAACAGCAGATGAAGGAACAGGAATAGTTACAATTGCTCCTTATGGTGAGGATGACCTGAAATTAATGCAAGAAAAAAATATTCATATTGAATTACATGTTGATGATGAGGGACATTTTAAGAAAAATGTCCCAAATTGGGCTGGAATGTTTTATTTAAAAGCAGATAGTTTAATTGATGACGACCTTATGAAAAAAGGGAATATTTATAAACATGAGAAAATAAAGCATACTGTACCAACTTGCTGGAGGTGTTATGAAAGGCTAATTTATGCACCGCAAAATGCTTGGTATGTAGATGTTCAAAATCTTAAGAACAAATTGAAAAAGAATAATGAGCCTGTAAATTGGTTTCCAAAACATTTTAAATACGGGAGATTTTTAAAAAGTATGGAAGCTGCACCCGATTGGTGTATATCACGAAGTAGGTATTGGGGCTCACCTGTTCCTGTTTGGGAATGTGATAATGGCCACAGATTTGTTCCAGAATCAATTTTAGAGCTTGAAGAAAAATCAGGTAAAAAAATTAATGATTTACATAAACCTGAAATTGATGAAATTTTGATAACTTGTAGCGAATGTGGTGAAGTCTCAAAAAGAGTTCCTGAAGTTTTAGATAGCTGGATTGAAGCGGGGTCCGCCTCCCTTGCTGAAAGACATTATCCATTTAATAAGGAGCATAAACTTACCGATTTCTTTCCCCCGGATTTTATAGTTGAATATACAGGCCAAATTAGGGCTTGGTTTTATGTTTTGCATGTTATATCAACCGCACTTTTTGATATAAATGCCTATAAAAATGTTTTGGTAACAGGGGTTGTTTTGGGTACAGATGGTAGAAAAATGAGTAAGAATTTTGGAAATTACCCCGATCCTAAAGAAATGCTTCAAAAATATGGTGGTGATGCACTAAGGCTTTATTTAATGAGTATTCCAGTGATGAAGGGGGAAGATGTTGCAATTTCTGAAGAACAATACAGAAATGAAATCAGAAATTATTTATTAACTCTTTGGAATGTTTATAACTATTTTGTAACTTATGCCAATTTGGATGGATGGAAACCAAAGCAGTCAACAGTCAACAGTCAACAGTCAACAGTAATTTTAGATAAGTGGATAACCGCAAGGCTTGACGAGACCATTGAAATAGCAACTAACTTTTTGGAAAAATATGATACTATTTCATACGTTGGAATCTTAAAGAACTTCGTGACAGATCTTTCGACATGGTATGTGAGAAGAAGTAGAGAAAGAGAAGATAAGCCAGAATTTTTCAGTACCATGTACTATGTACTATGTACTTTCAGCAAATTAAGTGCTCCAATTACCCCCTTTATTACAGAAACTATTTATACAAATTTAACCAAAGAAGAATCGGTTCATTTAGCCGATTGGCCAGTTGCAAAAGAGTTAAGTGTTGAAGATAAAAAAATACTTTCTGAAATGGAAAGTGTTAGGCAGATAGTTGAAATAGGGCACAGTTTGAGGAAAGAGGCGGGGGTGGCAGTTCGTCAACCGTTAAACGAGTTGCGAGTTACGAGTGATGAGTTAAGCAAAGATTTACAAGAATTAATAAAAGACGAGTTAAATATAAAGAACATTAAATTTAGTCAGAATGAAAATAGACTTGATTTAAATATCACTAAAGAACTAGAGGAAGAGGCTAAAACCCGTGAATTAATTAGAAAAATACAGGCAACTAGAAAAGAAATGAGGGTGAGTCTGGATCAAAAAATAAAAGTAACCAATAATTGGATTCCAGAGAACAACGATTTATTAAATTTACTTAAAACTAAAACTTTGACAACTGAAATAAATATGGGAGAATTTAGTGTAAATGAAGTTTGATTTACTTTTCATAGCTCCAATATCTTTATTGTTGATTTTTAGTGTGGTAATTTTAAATTCCGTTGCTCCAAATTTATTTCCTTCTTATTATTGGTATTTTGTGTTCGGAATAGTATTTTCAATATTATTTTCATTATTTGATTTTGAAGTTATTTCGGCATTTTCAAAATATTTATATGTTATAAGCATTATTTTATTATTAGTTACCTTAATTATCGGCCAAGTTACAAGGGAAACTGTTAGATGGATTCCAATTGGTTCATTTTCAATACAGCCGTCAGAAATTGTAAGACCATTTTTATTTATATTTTTTGCAAATTATTTTATAGGTAATAAATTAAATTTCAAACATTTATTAAAAGGTTTAATTCTTATGGCCTTACCATTGCTTTTAATTTTAGTTCAACCGTCTTTGGGGGTTACAGTCATAACTGCAATTGGCTTTCTGGGAATTATCCTAGCCTCGGAAATAAATAAAAAGCAATTATTTATGCTTGGACTAATCGCTATTATCCTAATTCCTGTTTCCTTTGTTTTCTTGGCTCCATATCAAAAGTCGAGAATTTTAAACTTTTTAAATCCAGAAAATGATCCATTGGGGGCAGGTTATAATGCAATTCAATCAAAAATTTCAGTTGGTTCAGGGAAAATATTTGGAATGGGATTGGGTAAAGGCGTTGGTACACAGCTTGAGTTTTTGCCTGAAAAACAAACAGACTTTATCTTTGCATCAATTTCCGAAGAGTTGGGGTTTTCGGGGGCGATTCTGGTACTAGGGTTATCATTTTTGATTTTGTTTAGACTAATAAAATATATGGAAAATGCCATAAGCCCATACGCTCGGGCTTTTTTGTCGGCTGTGTTTTTAACATTATTTGTTCAAATTTTAATCCACACGGGGATGAATATGGGAATATTTCCAGTCACAGGAGTACCCTATCCGCTAGTTTCAGCTGGTGGCTCATCCCTTCTAGCCACCCTGATCACTTTAGGAGTTGTAAATGGAACCAGAAAAATATAAAATAGCTTGAGTATGGACAAATTTGTAGTTTTGAGGATTGCAGGCAAACAGTACAAAGTTTCTGAAGGGCAAGAATTTTTGGTCAATTTAATTTCTGGTACCTCCCCAGAAGCTGAAGTTTTACTTTTTTCAGATGGTGAAAAGGTGGAAGTCGGTACTCCCACACTTCCCAAAATTAAAGTTGATTTAAAAGTTGTTACTGAACTTGAAAAGGGAGAAAAAGTTAGAGTATTTAAATATAAATCCAAATCAAGATATAGAAAAACTGTTGGCTTTAGGCCAAAATTCACAAGACTTTTACTTCAAAAGATATCAAAATAATACTTTTTAATCATCTTGACAAGCGTGAAAAGTTGGGTTATATTTCGATGTAACGGTACCAAGAACTTAGAAAAACAAAGCAGAATGTCAACACACAAAGCGGCAGGAAAAGCCAAACAACATGTTTCACCAGCAGGTAAAAGACTGGGTGTAAAAACTTCAAGTGGTCAAAAAGTAAAAGCGGGTGAGATTTTAGTCCGCCAAAGGGGAACAAAATTCGGAGCAGGTAAAAATGTAAAAGTCGGTCGTGACCATACATTATATTCAGTTATTGATGGAATTGTAAAATATTCGACAAAATTAGGAAAAAAATTTGTGAGCGTTTTGACTAATTCGTAATTCCTAGTTTCTAGTTACTAACTATATATGGCTGAACAAATTGAACAATTAGACATAAATCAATTACAACCAAATCCGCTTCAGCCTCGTGGTGCAATTACCCCTGAAAGTTTAGTTGATTTAGTTGATTCTATAAGAGAACATGGAATTTTAGAGCCTTTGGTTGTTGCTAAAACTCCTGCAGGCTATCAAATTATTGCAGGTGAAAGAAGGTGGAGAGCAGGGAAATTGGCGGGACTTACTCATGTTCCTGCAATTATTCGTGAAACTACTCCAAAAGGCATGCTTGAAATGGCAATTGTTGAGAATGTCCAAAGAGTTGATCTTAATGCACTTGATAGAGCTAAAGGATTTGAAAGGTTAATGGATGAGTTTGGATTAACTACATCCGAAGTTGCTGTAAGGATTGGAAAGAGTGTCGCTTATGTTAGTAATTCTTTGAGACTATTATCCCTTCCGGACGCATTAAAAGATGGACTTCTTTCAGGACTTATTACTGAGGGTCATGCAAGAGCCTTAGCAGCCATTGAAGATGTAGAATTGATGGTTGAGGCCTACAAAATAATTTTGCGCGAATCAGGCTCTGTCAGAAGAGCTGAGGAATTGGCAAGAAGAATGAAAGCAGAAAATAATTTAAAGCAAAAGGTAAATCTTCCTAAAATGCATGTAGTCTCTGAAGAAATTGATAGAATGAGAGAGGGGATGGAAAAAGCGTTGGGTGAAAAACACCAAGTAAAGCTTACCAGAAGCAGGAGGGAAACAAGACTTACCTTTATATTAAAAGGTACATTGGATGAAACAGAAAATACACTTCAATTAATCTACAAAGCTATTAGTAGTTAGGATGCCTAACTATCCCAGCCTTGTCTATTGGCCAGTAGGTGAGCCATGCTTTGCCTGTGATATCCTTCTTTTCAATTGGACCCCACGCTCTTGAATCTGATGAATGCTGCCTGTTATCCCCCATTGTAAAATATTTTCCTTCAGGAATTGTATAAACTTCACCTTCAGACAAAAATGCCGATCCATTTGTCTGAACTTTTATGTAATCTTCATTAAGTTCTTTACCGTTTACAAAAACTTTGCCATTCTGGACAGAAATCGTTTCACCAGGAAGCGCTATTATTCTTTTTATAAATTCATCTTCAGAAATTGGCGGTTTAAAAACCACGACATCACCTCTTTGTGGACCACCCCGATAGTAACTTACCTTTTCAGTTAAAAGGTATTCGCCATCAGGAAAGGTAGGATGCATTGATTGACCCTTAATTTTATGTGGCCTTAGAATTAAAAGATAAACAATTAAGAAGATTCCAACGGCAAAAACAACAACTTCTAAAACATCCATAAAAAACGCACCCAGTCTTTTAAGCATAATTAACTTATTATTTATTATTTTTTAAGAATTGTACAGTAGTACATCATGACTCTGACTTTCTTTAAGTCCAAGCGATGTAATTTGTGTGAATTTAGCTCTTTTCCAAAGATCGGGAATGTTTGTTGCTCCAGAATAACTTAAGCCTGATCTGATATTTGCAACATATTTTTCAATGATTTTGGCAAGACTACCCTTGTAGGGAACAACTGATTCAACACCTTCGATTTGCTTTATATAATGTTTTTCCAACTCCTGTTTTAAAAATGAAAAATGCTTCTTCTTTTCAGTGTAGGATGTTGAAGCATTATAAGCTTTGAATTTTTTACCTTTTATCCAAACAATTTTCCCTGGGGTTTCACTACAACCCGCAAAGATGCTTCCTGCCATGATGGCTGAAGCACCGCAAGCGAGAGCTTTAACCACATCACCTGAATTTTTAATCCCCCCGTCTGCGATAATATATTTTTTATGACTTCTGGCCGCTTTTGAAGCCTCAATTACGGCAGTTAACTGTGGAACACCTGAACCAGTTTCGATTCTTGTTGTGCAGATTGATCCGGGACCAACTCCAACTTTCACTGAGTCGGCACCTGCTTTAAAAAGAAAATCACAGGCTTCGTATGTTGCAACATTACCCGCTATTAATTCAACTTTATTAAATTTGTTTTTTATTTTAGCTACAGCATCAAATGTTCTTTGCATGTGGCCATGTGCAACATCCAAAACTAAAAGGTCAGCTCCAGCATTTATAATTGCTTCAGCCCTTTCCAATATTCCATTTCTTGCACCGATCGCACCCGCAACCAATAAGTTTTGCCTTTTTACACTTGCAATGTCTTCAGCTTGATTTTCAATTGGTTTAAATCTTGGAATTACACCAAGTCCGCCAAGTTTGGCCATGGCGACAGCCATCTCAACTCCCGTAACATCACTCATATTGGCCGAGATAAAAGGGATATCCAATTTTATTTTGGGTGTGATTTGGGTTTCCAGAGAAACATTGTTTCTACTTGCAACGGTTGAAAACTGAGGAATCAAAAGAACATCATCGTAAGAAAGAGAAATTGGAAAATTTGTGTTTTTCATGCGACATTTTTAAATTTAGACTTAAATTATATCTCTGTCAATGTGGTAAAATATGGATGAGTAGGGCTTGTTAGCTCAGTAGTAGAGCACTTCATTCACATTGAAGGGGTCGGGGGTGCAAAACCCTCACAAGCCACAAAAATATATGTCAAACTTGGAAATTGTAAATTTTTTACAAAGGGCAACTGGGATAATTGCAATTGGGTTGATTACACTCCAGATTTATCTTGGTGCTACAAGAAAAGCAATTAAGTTTCATATGTTAAATGGCATTATTGCCTATTCGTTTGTATTTTTACACCCACTTTTAATGGTAGCTTATAATTATTTAATATACCGCAGAATTGACCCATTTTTCGTTTACATAGATGTTTGTTTGCTTTGTCCAAATAAATTAGATTTTGTGATTAATCTTGGAAGAATTGGGTTTTGGTTTATAACAATTGCCGTAATTGCTGCAAAATTTAGAAAAGCAGCTGATTGGTTAAATCAAAACTGGAGGAAACTCCATATTTTAAATTATTTTGCATTTTACTTTATATCAGCCCATGCAATAAACATAAGTAGTGATTCTACAAAAACATGGTTTATAACATACTTTATCTTTTTGCAACTCGTAGTTGTTTACTCCGTTATTGTGAGAGTAAAGCGTTCAAATTTGATTGAAGATGTGAGGAAAATGTTGGGTCAATTAGACGAGGCGTAAGATTTTTTATTTGATTTATTATATGTTTGATGTTTTGATTATGATTATACTGGACTAGTATAGACCTAAAGATTCCATAATTTTTAAATTTATTGTTTAGTAATCCAAAAACTAAATCTCCGACAATCGAAATTTTGCTGGGTTTGATGGTTTTTACATTTGAGTAGTTAATTATAAAGTTGTCGCTTTCAGTTGAAACGATATATCCTGTAAATGTGTTTGTTATTGGATTGCCATTTGTGTCATATAGATAAGAATCTAAAACATATTCTCCGGCAGGACCATTTACCCTAAGAGTGTAACTACCCGCTTCTGGTTTAGGGGCGATTAAAAATTTAAGGTCATCACCAAAATTTTCTCCTGTTGTCAAATTTTTGATTGGACTTTCAGTAAAAATTTGGCTATCAACTAAGTTATTATTTTGATCAAAAAGCTCTAGATTCATATCAGGATCTATTACAAACATAAAATAAGAAAGATCAGTGTGAGTTGGGGTGAACTTATTCAGAGCAAATCTTGCTGGATATTCAGATAACTTGTCTTTGTCGTATCCCGGGTCTTTTATTCCAAAAGAAGATACTGTCTGGCTATCGGCAACCACAAAATGTCCAGGAACTTTTATAATGCTTGGGATGCCACCTTCTAAATTATCCAAAATATTTTCATTAGATGAATCTTCTCGTGAATATTCAAGTGATGGGGAATTTATACTGTCGTTGAGGAATGAATATCTTGAAATGGCAAGCCAGTTAACTAAGGTGTTTCTGATATACCCATCAGGTTGGCTTTTGAGCCAATTATTTAATTCATCTGGGTTAATATTGTGGCCAAAATATTTGAGAATCATAGATGCGGAAGTTAAAGCACAACCCAGTTCCTCAATTGTTTTATCAGTAAAGGCATACAAATCATCTCTCCAAGGTGTCGAAAACTGTTTTAGCAAAGGAACATTAAGGGAAATTAAAGGAGGGGCAGATGGGGTAGCAGTAGATGTGGCTGTTGCTGTGACGGTTGGTAATGGAGTAGAAATGGGAGTGAAAATTGGGGTGGGAGATGGGGTGGGAGACATTGTGACCGCTGAAGGATCTTCGACACTGAAATCATCAAAATATACTCGCGTGTAACCATCGTTTGCTCCGAATCCTGCTGATCCGGATGTTACATGATTAAGTACTGTGTCTACATACTGTGTACCATTTATCCATATCTTTAATGAATCATTTACAATCAAAGCTCTTATCGTGTATGTTTCACCAACAATTGCGTTTGGTGCGGTGTTGGGTATTGATCTATAGATACCATTATATACTTCGTATATTTGCAATCCGCTATTTTGATAGTAATTTATTGCTATTCTATTGTTTATATCAGTTACTCTCGCAAGGAGAGTTGTGTCGCCATTTTGATGCACATATGTAATTTTTACATCTTGGTTTTGAATATTAAGATTGTTAACTTTATAAAAACCCCAATAACCACCAGCGCTCACATCAATGTATGCACGATTATTTTCTATTCCCGCAGGTTGATTTCCATAAAAAAGTGACCAATTTGGACCGAGTGTTGTATCGTCTGCACGATCAAAGTTGTCATAAAAGGAGGTAAAAGCTTTAACTTTCGTAATATTTAAGGGATAAAAAAATAAGACTACTAATAATATAAATACAAAAACACCTTTAAGTAAACATTTATACATTTATTGTCCTATGTCTACATTATCCTAATAACCTGACTTCATATTCACTTTATGCTTAATTTAGAGTATCTGTCAACTATATCTTAATAGATCAATTTATTTTGTTGACACTATACTTTGAGGTTAAATGCATTAATATATATAAATATAAATATGTCACTCAAAACTATAAATTATGTTTTCAGCTTGTTTTTAAATTATTCGAATTGGTTAGAGATACTTTACGATAGATTTTTTAATATAAATACAAAAAAAGTTGTGTTAAGAAATGGTTTAGTAATCAGTGGTGGTGACAGTAGTCAAATAGTTGGTATTGTTAACGAGATTTTTGTTCATAAAGTATATAATCCAGAAAATTTTGAAATTAAAAAAGATGATGTGGTGGTTGATATAGGAGCCAATATTGGCGTATTTAGTTTGTATGCAGCTGCATGTGGAGCTAAAGAAATATTTTCCGTTGAGCCTCTGAAAAGAAATATTGAAATTATCAGAAAAAATTTTATAAATAACAACTTTTTTTTGAGACGAATTATAAATATTGCAATATCAGACCACAATGGAAATTCGAAGTTTTATTTGTCCAAATATGATTCACACGGCATGCTATTTGATAGGAACAATAATGGGCCAACTATCAAGTGTGTAAGTGTTAATACACTCACATTTTTCACATTTCTAACAAAATATAAAATAAAAAAAATAGACTTTTTAAAGATTGATTGTGAGGGAGGAGAGGGGTTTATATTCAACAACACAAACAAAAAAAAGTGGGAAAAAATAAGTAAAATTGCAATTGAATATCACAACAATGTATCTATATTAGACAATATCACAATTGCTAAAAAACTTGTCTATTTTGGTTTTAAAGTAAAAGTTGTTGAAAGTGATAGGTTGTATGGATATATATATGCATGGAGATGATTTATGAGGACAAATAATTAAATAACCATGTTTCTGTATGAAAAATATCATTTAAACCGTAAGTTAGAAAAGCGAGTTATCAATGATACTGACTACACTCACAGACCGTTATTGTCTATGTTGGATATCAAATATTTTAAAGATAAAAAAGTGTTAGATATTGGTTGTGGTACGGGAACGATTTGTCTTTATCTTGCGTCGAAGGGTTCAAGTGTTCTCGGTGTTGATATCTCAAGAAATGCAATTAAATTGGCAAACATAAATTCTAGGAACCTTGGTTTGGTAGATAAAGTCAAATTTTTGTTAGCGGACTTCACAAAGATGCAAATAAATGGTAAATACGAATTGATAGTATGCTCTGAATTATTGGAACATGTTAAAGACCACAAAGCAGTTCTAGGGAAAATATATAAGCTATTAAAGAAAAATGGACATGTTATCTTTTCAGTTCCGCTGGATTCATCATTTTTGTATAGATACAAATTCTTAGACAAATTTGATGAAGAAGCTGGTCACTTAAGAAGATATAATCAAGCTGAATTTATTCAGTTAATAAAAAATACTAAATTTAATATAGTTGATGTCAAAAAGAATCAAGGTGTGTTGAGGGACTATTTGTTTACATCAACAACAGAGTCAAAAATTGTTGCTTTAGCAAATCGATTTAAGTTTTTTTCTGATCTTTTAACATCGGTAGATAAATGGCTTTTTTTCTTGGAGTATCGAACATGGTTGTTGTAGCTAAAAAATCATGAATATTTTATTTATTGCAAAGCATAGGTGGCCACATGTTGGTGGGGTTGAAGTCCACATGCGTGAACTAGGCGAAGAATTAAAAAAGAAAAATTATGAAATAACAACAATTTCAGAAGAAAACATTAAATATCCACACATAAAAATAATAGGGCTTTTGTATATTTGGTTTTGGTTTCTGAAAAAGTTAAAACTAATTTTATGGGCGGATATGATTCATATACACGATGTTTTTATCTGGTTTCTGCCATTCAGATTTTTATTTTTTTGGAAAAAAGTATATATAACTTTTCATGGGTGGGAAGGAAAATTTCCAATACCCCCATGGTTTATCTTTAATAAACGACTGGCGAATTATTTGTCTAATGGAAGTATTGCAGTAGGTAGATACATTGAAAAGTGGTATGGAATAACTGCCACATACATTACCTACGGTGGAGTAGATCTAAGATCCAGGATCAAAGATCTTAGAAAAACAAATAATACACTTATTTGGTTGGGGAGATTAGAGAAAGATACGGGTCTTTTGGAATTTTTGTCTTGGTCTAGTAGACTAGATCACGGATACAAGATTGTTTTTGTGGGAGATGGAAGCTTGAGGAAAGAGTGTGAAAAATATGGAAAAGTTGTTGGAAATGTTAAAAACCCTGAAAAATATTTAATTACTTCCGAATATTGTGTACCTTCTGGATATCTTTCATATTTAGAAGCCAAAAATTATGGATGTAAAATTATAACTTTTGCAAATAATCAACTAAAAAAAGATTATTGGGAAGAAATATCTAAACTCAGAAAAATACCAATATGGAAGGAGGTGGCTGATGTCTATATCAGTTTGTATAACAGCAAAAGATAGTAAAGAAGAAATAGTTAAACTTCTTAAATTTTTGGATAAACAATTAGTTAGACCAAAGGAGGTGGTGTTGGTAAACGCAGAAAAATCTAAACTCCAAAATCTAAATACTAAAAAAAATCTAAATTTTGAACTCAAAATTATAAACAAGCCAAACATATCAAGAGGAGAGGGGAGAAATTTGGCGGTAAAAACGGCCAAAAATGAAATTATTGTAATGACAGATGTCGGATGTATTCCAAGAAGAGATTGGTTAGAGAGAATAACTGAGCCAATTAAGATTGCCATGTCGCGAGCTCCGCACAATGACACCGTGGTTGCTGGATGGTACGAAATGACATACGAAAATAATTTGCAAAAGGCAATGAGTATATTTTTAGGACCCAATAATATGCCAAAAGACTTTTTACCATCAACAAGGTCAATTGCTTTTACCAAATCTGTCTGGAAAAAAGCGGGAGGATTTCCTGATTTAAATATAGCTGAAGATACAGTATTTAATTACAGACTTTTAAAAAATAATATAAAGATAGTACGGGCAAAGGACGCCGTTGTTGAATGGCAAATGCCAGGTTCAGTTAAAAGTTTTCAGTCTAAAGTCTTTAAATATGCATTGGGGGATTTGGAAAGTGGGATTTGGTGGCATCCCGTTAAAAGATGGAAAACCCACAACTTAAAAGTCATAAGTATATTATTGCGTTATCTTTTAGCCTTTGGACTTTTAGCGTTTGGTCTTTGGAAAATTTTATTGCTATATGCCTTATTCTATATGTTATATGCCTACAATAAAGCAAAATGGTGGGGGATTGTCTTACAGTTTGTATCAGATATTGCTATTATTTCATCATTGATGAAATTCACAAATGTTATTGTGAGAAATGAAATGACGAAGCAATCTAAAACTAGATTACTTCGCTAGTTGTATACTGGCCTCGTAATGACATCGAAATTAAGTATATAATAATCATCAATATGGGTTACATAAAATCAGCCGTTTATGGTCTTAGTTGGATGGGAATGCTTCGAGGGGTGACTAGGGGGCTGGCTATTATTAAAATTGCAATTTTGGCTCGCATTCTAACACCAAAACAATTTGGAATCTATGGTATTGCTACTTTGGCACTTGGTTTTTTAGAGATGTCTACAGAAACCGGTATCAATGTGTTTTTGGTTCAGAAAAAAGAAGATATTGATAAATATATAAACTCTGCCTGGTTTGTCTCAATTTTTAGAGGGTTATTAATAGGAATTGTTATATTTGTTTCTTCATCAATAATTTCCAATTATTTTGACTCACCAATTGCCATAGACATTATACAGCTAATTGCAATTGTCCCTCTAATCAGAGGATTTATAAACCCATCCTGTGTCAAATTCCAAAAAAATTTAGAATTTAAAAAACAGTTTTTGTATGAGTCATCAATTTTTATTCTAGAATTTTTAGCAACTCTAATTGTTGCATTTATTACTAAATCTGAAAATGCATTGGTTTGGGGGATGATTGTTGGAACTTCCTTTGAAGTTATTCTCTCATTTATTTCTTTTAAGCCTGTACCCAAATTTATTTTTGAAAAAGAAAAAACTATGGAAGTTATCAATCGTGGTAAATGGATTACAGGAGCAGGTGTGTTTAATTATTTATTTCAGCATTTAGATGACATTTTTGTTGGAAAATTGCTGGGGGCAGTTTCACTTGGAATTTATCAACAGGCTTATAAAATATCAACCGTTCCTGTTTCTGAAGTTGGTGAAATTTTTAATAAAGTTACCTTCCCAATTTATTCTAAAATTGAAGCAGATAAAACAAGACTTCGAAAAGCCTTCCTTAGAATGCTTTTAATAATTTTGGCTTTAGTTATCCCCTTTGGTTATATTGTTTTTAAATATCCTATAGAAATTGTCAGATTTGTATATGGCGATTCATGGCTTTCTATGGTTCCAGTTATACAAATTTTAGCAATTTTTGGTGTTATAAAAGCTATTAGTAATTCATTTTTTTCTCTATTTTTAGGCCTAAATAAACAAGAAGTAGTAACACTGATTACATTTTTAGGTGCCCTTTTTTTATTTATTTTAATTTACCCGCTTATTAAAATATTTGGCAGTATGGGGTCAGCTTATGCAACCATAATTTCAACCATTATGGTTTTTCCATTTATTATTTATTATTTTTTTAAATACACAAAATGAACATATTGGTTTTGAAAAAGAAAAATGTTACTGATTTTGCCAAAGAAAGAAATGAAATGCTTGAAAAAAGTAACAGTGTATGGAATTTGTTTTTGGATAGTGATGAAAAAATAGAAGGTATCATTCCGAGCGAGACAAGAAGTCAAGCATGGAAATCTATAAACAGATTGCTTCGTCATGATAACAACCATACTAGTGCATACATATTTAGAAGAAAAAATTATTTTTTAAGACAATATGTGGGGGATGATTATTTAATCAGACTTATTAGAAAGGGGACAGGAAGATGGGTAAGGAAAGTGCATGAATATTGGAAAGTCGAAAAAGGGCACATCGGGAGTGTGCCTGATATTATTATTCATAATACAGCCCCAAATTTAAAGAATTATATAAACAAGATGAATTATTATTCAACACTTCATGCAAGAGCAAACTACGAAGAAGATAAAAAATCAAGTTTATTTAAAATTATTATTATGCCAATTGTAAAATTTATAGTCACCTTTTTTAAATCGAAAAATGTTGTGTTTAGTATAATGCAGTCATTTCATTCTTATCTCTCATGGACAAAATTATATTTGCGACAGTACTAGTATTATTTCCATTTGGACAATTATTTAAAATAGGCACTATAAACGCCTTTGATGTAGCTGTTTTGTTACTTGCAATATTTACTTTATTTAAAAAGCCAAGATATCCAAATTGGTATAGGTATTTTGTTAATTTCTTACTGTTTTGCATTTTTGGGCTTGTTGTTAATTCTTCACTCTTCACTTTTCACTCTTCACTTTATGTCTTGCGTTTATGGTCTTATTCAATGATCGCAGTTTATGTAGCCAATTATTTCAGAAACCATAAATCTTTAATCTTAAATCTTATGTCATTGGCATCTGTTGCGGCAGTCTTTGGTTTTATTCAATATTTTTTGTATCCCGATTTTAGAGCATTGGCGGAATTTGGTTGGGATGACCACTACCTAAGAATGGTTGGAACTTTTTTTGACCCTGCGTTTTTAGGCCTCATCTTGGTTTTGGGAGCTATTTTAGCTTTTTATTATAAAAAATATCTCACATTTTTATTTTTAGTATTTGGTGTCTTTTTAACATACTCAAGAGCTTCCTTTTTGGTATTATTTGTGTTTTTTATTATTGATTATTTTAAAAATAAAAATTTACCAAAATTCTTAATTCTTAATTCATTATTCTTAATTCTATTACTCGTGCCCAAAAACATTGGTGAAGGAACTACAATAACAAGAACTGCCAGTGGGATAAATAAACTGCAAAATTATAAGCAAAGTTTTGAAATAATAAAAACATCACCGCTTTATGGAATAGGATTTAATAATTTGTGTAAGTTTAAAAATGGAGATGTTAATTCTCATTCGTGTTCAGGATTAGATTCATCAATTTTGTTTCTATTTGCCACAACGGGTGTTGTAGGGGCCATACTTTTGCTGTATGTCATAAGCCTTATGCCAGGTAGCTTAGAACTTAAAGCTAGTTTTGTCGTGGTTTTACTGCATGGTTTTTTCACCAATAGCCTTTTCTATCCTCACATAATGTTTTGGCTCTTTAGCTTAGTTGGTCTAGGAAGCAAAAAGGACCTTAAATGAGGTTGTTGTCTCATTTCCTGCAAAATCAACTGCTTTGACATTAAAAACATTCTCTCCCTCTTGGAGTGTTGTTGAAAAAATAAACTTGCCTTCACTGTCTACGGATGTAAATCTATCATTAATCGTAAGGTTTACCTTGGTCTCGTTTATCGAGCCTTTTATAACAAGTTGCCTTTGGTTCGAACCATAAAAAGATGCTTCATTTTGGGGATTTTCGATTGTAATTTCAGGCGGCACATTATCAAAAATTATTTTGTAAGTTTTAGTTTGGGTGCTTTGGTTGTTTGCAGTGTCTTTAGCTTTGGCATCAATTGTATTTTCACCAGATTTTAAATTAAATTTAAAATTAAATTGTCCATCATTGTCAGTCACAACTTCAGATTCTGAGTTATTTGCTCTAAATATAACAGTTGCTCCCACCTCCGAAGTTCCCAAAATTTCAACTTCGGGGGAGTTGGTGTATTCAGGAATTGTTTCAAATTGTGGCGGTGCTGGTGGAGTTTTGTCTTCAAATTCGATCTCATTTGCTTTTTTGAGGTTACCCACAAAACCGGCAAAATTTATAATAAATGGGAGGCCATAAAATACAAGAACAATAGACCCTGCTATAGATAATATTAAATACAGACTCGCCTTTTTAATATTCTTTTTTTCCTCTACAGATGCTAGTCTTGAATACTTAATCATGTATAATGGTTATACCACTAAAATGGACAAATATAAAGCAACTTGGGTTAGTCATTCATCAATTTCTGATTTTTTGGCATGTCCCAGGTCATATTATTTGCGAAATGTCTATAAAGACCCCAATACTGGAAATAAAATTACAGTAACTTCACCTTCCTTATCCCTGGGCCAAGTTGTTCACGAAATTTTGGAAGGTCTTTCAGTTCTCCCTGCTGAAGAAAGACTAAAAATATCACTTGTTTCAAAATTTGATGTAGCCTGGAAAAAGGTGCGTGGTGAAAGGGGTGGGTTTAAAAATTTAACTCAAGAGAAAGAATATAAAGAAAGAGGAGAACAAATGCTTAGAAGAGTTGAGGAAAATCCCGGTCCAATACTAAAAAAAGCTGTTAAAATTCCAACAAATGAATTAAATCTGCCTAATTATTATTTGTCAGAAGAAGATAATATTATATTATGTGGAAAAATTGATTGGCTTGAATATTTAGAAAAAACTGATTCGGTTCACATAATTGATTTTAAAACTGGAAAAAATGAAGAAGATGAGGATTCACTCCAGCTTCCAATTTATCTTCTTCTTACAACTAATACACAAAAAAGAAAGGTGGAAAAAGCGTCATATTGGTATTTAGATAAAGCAGATGAACTTCAAGAAAAAAAACTTCCTGATATCAATGAATCAAAAGAAAAGGTTTTAACAATTGCAAGAAGGATAAAACTGGCAAGAAGCCTTAATCACTTTGTTTGTCCGCATAATGGATGCCTTAAATGTCGGCCTTTGGAGAGAGTTCTTAGAGGTGAAGGCAAAAAGGTGGGAGAGTCTGACACTAGACAAGATATTTATGTTTTGATGTAAAAGGAGACATTGTAAAAATAGTGGTGACCTAAAGATTTGTGGGCAAACTTATTGTTGAATAATTTAATAACCTGTAAATTTTTCAGTTTTGATGCTTTCTACATTTATATTCATCTCACTTAACATCTCCTCCGATGCATTGACAAACTTGTTCGGACCAACTAACCAGAATACGCAATTTTTGCCGCTTTGCGGATTACTTATTTCTAATTTTATTTTTTTAATCAATTCATTAATTTTAAATGAATCAATATGACCTAAAATCTGACTATTGTGATAATAAATTTTAATAAAATCGTTTTCTTTTTGCCAGATGTTTAGCTCTTTTTTAAATACAAAACCATCATCTGAATTAGAGTAAATTAAGTACATTGGAAGTTTTAGGTTTTTGTCTATGTTGTATTTAATCATTGAACGAAATGGGGTAATGCCAATGCCACCGGCCAAAAACAAGTGGTTAGTGATTAGTGCATCGTGATCAGTGAGTACAAAAGACCCATGCGGACCCTTTGCTTCAAGAGTACTTCCCATGGGGAGTGCATTTAGAGTTTTTTTGTAGCCTGATTCTTGCCTTATTCTTGTTGTAATTCTAATATTTTCTTCGGTTGGAGAAGAAGAAATTGTAAAATGGCGCGTTGCTCCTCTTTCGTCAGGATAATTTAATTTTGGAAGGGTTAGGTAAACGAATTGTCCTGCCTTAAAATTAAATTTAGTATCAGATTCAAAAAAATATGAAAAAGTATTTGGCGACTCCTCAATTTTATCAATTAATTTAAACTGCATATTGAAATTGTAAATTGTAAATTGTAAATTGTAAATTGTTATGTGCTACAACTGTGGCTGTGATATACCAGATGACAATATGGGGAAGCCTGATATGGCAGGGGCATCTCTTACGGATAAATCTTTTAAAGAAATGGCAAAAAGTTGGGGAATGACAGTTGAAGAAGCTAAAAAAAATGTATATAAACTTCTAAAAAAGCAATTTAAGGAGTAGTTCTATTTTTTGTTTTTTACCAACTTGTGTAAGTATAATTTTGAGCCTACGGTCGGCAACGATCCGACGACCTGCGGTTTACGATACCGCCGCTCTACCAACTGAGCTACGTAGGCATGTAGCTTTATATTATATCAGACTATTACCCTTATTGACTTCGTAATTTCTTTGGTTTATTGTTAACTATGGCAAATACTATTAAATGTAATAAGTGTGGAAATATTATTGATGTTGCGGAGCAACTAGCTCATGATATTAAAGATTCAATAGTTTTAGAAGAACGCCAAAAAGCCCAAAATGAAATTGATGAAGTAAGAAGAAAATTTACATCAGATATGGGCAAACTTTTGGATGAAATAAAGACACTGCGTGAAAAAGATGAAATGCGAGAGATCGAAATGAAGAAAAAGCTTCTTGAAAGTGAAACTAGGATTAAAGAGGATCTGAGATCAAAGATAGAAGATGAGCATAAGCTTAAAGATCTGGAAAATTTTAAGAAAATGCAGGATGTCCTAAAAGCAAACGAAGAATTAAAGAGGAAATTGGAACAGGGCTCACAACAAACACAAGGTGAAGTATTGGAATTAACAATTGAAAGGAAACTTAAGGAAGAATACCCTCAAGATGAAATTGAAGAAGTTAAAAAGGGTGTGAGGGGGGCAGATGTTATCCAAAAAGTATTTGATAAGAATGGCAAGCCTTGCGGGTCAATAATTTGGGAAAGTAAAAATGCAAAATGGAGCGAAACTTGGATATCAAAATTGAAAGAAGACCAAAGGCAAGCAAGAGCTGATTTGGCAGTTTTGGTAAGTGTTGATTTGCCTGCCGAAATTAAAGAAAAAGGTTTGGGGTATAAAAATGGAGTTTGGATAGCAGGTATTACTAGTTTTGTAAGTCTTTCCTTGTCACTTCGATTCAATTTGATTAATTTGTATCATGAAAAAGAAAATTTGACCTCAGTCGATGAAAAGATGAAAATATTATACAAATATTTAACAGGGCAAGAGTTTAAATTGAGGGTTGAAGGAATAGTGGAATCTTTTACAATACTGCAGGAAGATATCGAAAAAGAAAAAAGGTGGTTTTCTTCTAAATGGGCGAGGCAGGAAAAAGAAATAAGACGAGTCATCGATCACACACACGGATTATATGGTGATCTTCAAGGTGTAACAGGCAGAAATTTACTTGATATTAAATCGCTTGAAATTAAGGATGGTGCTCAAAAATAATTTATGAATAAATATTTGATATTAGTTTTGGTAATTGTAATTGGTGTTGTTGGATTTTTTGGTTACCAAAATATTAGTAGCTCAAAAGAACTTAATACAGAGCCAACATCTTCAGTTGTAAATCAACCCCCAAGCCAGAGTACTAAGAGGATTTTGTTTTTCTTTGCCAACTGGTGTCCGACATGTAAAGCAGCTGATGAAAGTTTAGCCCAAAATGCCTCAAAAATACCAGATAATATTGTAATAATAAAAATTAATTATAATGATTCAGAAACCGATGACGCTGAACGTGAACTAGCTAAAAAATATGGTATTACATACCAACACACCTTTGTACAGATTGATGAAAATGGCAATGAAATTATGAAGTGGAATGGTGGCGGATATGAGGAATTGATCTCAAATATAAAATAAATGATTCTTTTATTGTTATTCTCGTTTTTGGCAGGTTTTGTAACGATTTTATCCCCCTGTATTTTACCAATTCTCCCCATAATTCTTTCAAGCACAATTGGCAATAAGGTTGATAAATATAAACCTTATGGAGTTGTTTCAGGATTTGTTCTTAGTTTTACATTTTTTACACTTTTTTTATCTACAATCGTAAATAAACTTGGTGTCTCAGCTGAAGAGATGAGAAATGTGTCAATTGTAATAATTTTTTTGTTTGGGCTATCCTACTTAATGCCTCCATTTCAAAATTTACTTGAAAAATTATTTACATTCTTTTCGCGATTTACACCAAATACTGCAAATAATAATGGATATTTTGGAGGAATACTCATTGGTTTTTCACTTGGTCTTCTTTGGACTCCTTGTGTTGGTCCAATTTTAGCTTCAGTTATTTCACTTGCAATTTCAGGTGTTGTGACTTTTAGTACTTTTTTAATTACCTTTTTCTACTCAATTGGAACAGCTATACCGATGTTAGTTATTACCTTAACAGGTAGAAAGTTTATTGAAAAAATAGGTGATACCAACAAATTACAAAAAGTATTTGGGATAATTATGATTTTAATGTCTTTGGCAATTTATTTTAATTTCGACAAAAACTTTCAAAGCTATATATTAAAAACTTTTCCAAATTATGCAACCAACTTAACCCAATTTGAACAAAAAGTTATGCCTAGTTCGAATTAAAATAACTAGCTAATCACGGTTTGCATTCTCCATCAGAAATATTCCCCAAAGGAAATCTTGCCATACACAAAAACACCCCAGCTTACAGGGGTGTGTGGCTTACGCCATGTGTTGGACAGGAAAGAACAGTTATTAGACACTTTGTTTATTTGAAGATTTTTTACCCTTAACTGAGTAGACCAATAAGTAGAAGATTAAAACAACCACAAAAGCAACAATAATTGTTTCTGCTAGTGTTAGTTGTCTATTAAAGATACTTTTAATCTTAGATGTAAACATCTCAGATTTAATTGAAGTAATTTCATTTTTAC
>JAGUYM010000013.1 GCA_020061305.1 Candidatus Woesebacteria bacterium
ACTTGTACTGATGACCAAATCTGTTCTGCCAAATGTTGTACTGAGCCAGAACCTCCTGCACCCGGCGCAACTCTCCCCCCTGCACCGAGCCAGTGCAATGCGGATTATATTGTTAATTGTGCGGGAACAAAAACACAGCAGGTTGTAAACACTAAGTGCGTGCGGATTAGGGGGGCGTGCAAGGAGGGGGACGGAAGGACTATCAAAGTGGGAACCGCACAATCGCTTGGCGGATGTTGTGAGGAGTGGGATCCTGATGGTGATGGGAACTTGAATTGCCGCAGTGCGCAAATTGATACCCATACCTGCTGCCCGGCGGGGACGGAGGCGGATTGTAGACCGGAGGGGACGATTTATGAGAAGACCAATTCTTGCTTATTTCCATTTTATAAGATGTGTACTAATCCCGGCGATACCTATATTAGTCATCGCACCGGACCGGAAACAGTGGCAAACAGGTGTTACAAAGCCAATGTCGATGGTGAGAAGTATTGGGTATATAATGTAATTACCACCTGCAGGTCAAACCGGATTGTATGTGACTGTGTGCCTGTGTGTACGGCGACGGCGCCAACGAATTTAAATTTTAGAGGTGGAAATTTAATTTGGAATGCCGGAACTGGTGGGACAAGCCAGTATGTTTATGTTTCTAAGACCCAAAGTGATATAACAAACAATTGCGGCGTTAGAACAAACTGCGTTGTTAATGCAAATGTTTCATCAAATACGAGAAAATATGTCTTTTCACCCGCACTTGATGCCGGCACGGTTTACTATGCTAAAGTGATAAATTATAAAGACGCATCCTGTTCTGCCTCCAGTACCATTTATTCATTCCTGACTCCTCTTCCAAATAATCCTTGGTGGCAGGTGAAGGACGGAGATGTGTCAACTAATGGAAGTTTGGGGTCAGATGTACCCGATGGATATGTGTTTGCTGATACCGGGATAGGAGGATATCCGGGAGTACCACTTTACAATGGTAGATTTAACTTGACTTCAACTTCAACGAAAATATCTGCAACCAGATGGAATGTAAATACAGAAAATTTTCAACCCAGGGCGTTTAATTATACATTCTTTAACAACCTAATACCTGAAGATATGGTTTTTAACGATATAAGCACAATCGCTACAGGCGGAACAGCTGATGAAAATGGTTATGAGTGGTATAAGGTCTCGGCGGATTTGTCAGTGGGAGGTATTGATTTTGGTACAAGGAAAGTTATTGTCTTTATTGACGGTGGAAATCTCAATTTAGAAGGAAGTATCAATGTTACCGATGGCCAAGGATTTGTAGGTTTTTTTGTAGAAGGAAATATAACAGTTGATCCGTTAGTTGCTAACGCCGTCGGGCCCGAAATTGAAGGGATTTATCTTTCCAATGGTTCATTTTCAACGGGGGCGGGGGATAGCCAACTTCACCTCAGAGGAAGTGTTGTGTCGAATGGTGGTGGAATATTACTTCAAAGAGAGCTTACAGATAATACCACAACTCCTGCTGAGATATTCGAATTTGCTCCTGACCAATTAGTTTTATTTCCCAACTCATTAAGGTTTAAACAAACCAAGTGGGTGGAAGTTAATCCTTAATAATTCCTTATAGTTATTTCACTTGTAATGGAAACCTGAGAACCCTCAGCGTTGTTAGCAGACGCGCTTTCAGCAGTTAAATCCATTCGAACAACCGGTGGAGAATTGAGATCATTTTGATTGCAGGTAATTGCGCAATCTGTAATCGATACTGCATCAGATGTCAACCTTGCAGAATCTGAAGCAATATAACCCCCCTCTCCCAATGATTGACAAGAAAAAGTTGTGATTTTTCTTTCGGCAGATATGTAATCTATTCTTGTCAAATCTGTATTTGTGCCACAATCAATTATACTTTCTGCCCCCCTTAAATTTCTTTCAATCACGGATACTGTATAATTTAGATTTTCTCGAACCGAAACCTGCGACTCACTTTTTTTTGCCGATCGAAGGGTAGTAATCAAAGAAGTTGAAACAACCGTACCAAGGATCGCAAAAACGGAAACTACTATCAAAACTTCTATTAAACTTATTCCCAATTGTAATTTTTTCATATTTACTGCCTTGTATCTACAAAATCCGTTGTACTTCTTGATTCATGGTATCCTTTTGAATCTATCCAGGAAACTACAACTGTTACTGTCATCGTTTGACCAATCTGTGATAAATTTAAACTTCTTGTATAAGGACCTCCGGATATAGTTTCGGACGCCCCACAAGCCCCCATATTAGACCAAGAAAGACTATCAAGACAGTAAATAGATGATGTATTATCCTTTAAAAAAAATGACGGCGGATCCTGTTCTTTTTGATTTCTTAACCATTCAATTGCTTCTAATGTATATTTTGATGATAGATTTTTATCTCTTGAAAAAGAAGCGTTTCTGACTGCATGCAAAGTCAAAATAATTATCCCAACCGTCACAATTGTCATTACTCCAAGGGCCAAAACCACTTCAAAGAGACTTTGACCAGAGAACAAGTCCACAGTCGATAGTCCATAGTCCTTTGATTTTTGACTCATTTTATCTCTCCTCCTACGCCTATTGTAACATCTGCGGAGTTTCCCGTTGCTGTTGATGAAAGCGTAATTATGTTATCGCTTACAAGGTCTGTCCCCAAACCCAATACTTTAAACCTGGTTGTTGAAACCGTAGATGATATGACAATGGTTGTGGGTAAATCTACAGTTTTTACAATTCTTTCGCCTTCACTACAATTTGCCCTAATTTGATAGCTATCTGACCCACTTCTAAAGAAAGAATAACCGTTAAGTCTATCGCATAAACCGATACTTGGGTCTGGTTTTTGGCCGGAAAGTGCAAGTTGTTGAGCGCTTCTCAAATCGGATGTTAAGGTCTTTATATACCCTTGCAACTCCTGCCTTCTGGCAAAATTTCTGTAGCTTGCCAGACCGATAGAAAAAAGAATTACAATAATTGTAACACCAACAAGAAGTTCAACCAAAGTGAAGCCATTTTTGTTCTTAATTTTTGTCCTTCCCATAATTCATAATACATAATACAAGTTAAAATCATGGATTTGTAACTTTATAATTGCATGTTACTGTGCCACAATTTGATGACCCACCACATGACACTGTTCCACTTCCATTTTCAAGCGCAGCACAAATTTCGTAGGTGTTAGAAGTTGCGGAATATCTGTAAATCCTACCGGCAATTGGGTCTGTTGGGATAGCTTCCATATAAGTATTACTACTACTGCAACTTGTTGGAGTATTATCACCCACAAGGGGGCTGACAAGACTTGCGGGATAACCATTGCAATCCGCTTTATATATTTCTATGGCAGACCTAATCTGTTCCAGATCTGCTTTTCGCCTGCCATCTCTGGCAGACTCTCTTGCTCCTGTTAAACCAAAAATAGAGATGGCCATAAGAATGCCAATAATCGAAATTACAACAAGTAACTCTATCAAAGTAAAGCCAGTTTTTAGTCGTAAGTCTTTAGTCATAAGTTAAATAGGACACAAATTACCTCCACTAGGAACTGTTGCTGATTCACCAACTTTTCCATTTGAGCAAACAACCCAATAAGCTGCCCCTTCTTTTGCTTCAATGCCTGTCCACATCGAATATTTTAACCCTTCTGAATCAGAAATATACTTATAGATATATGGCTCAGTATCTTTTGGGTCAGTCGCGCATCCTCCAATGCCTAAATCCGTACACAAACTTCCATCACTTCTTACTGCAGAAGTATAGATGGGGTATAGCCCGTTATTTTTATTGGCATAATTTTCAAAAGCAGTCTGAAATTGTTTCAAATCTGACTTTCTTGTAGTATCCCTTGCTTGTTTTTGAGTTGTGGTAAACGAAACCAAACCAAGTGCTGCCAATATTCCAATAAGCGATATCACAACAAGCATTTCAATTAAAGTGAATCCTAGTTGTTTTTTGTGTTTTAATTTAAAATTTGTCATTTAAAATTTAAAATTTCGTCATGGACTAACAACATATTTCCACCCACTTGGGCACCAAGTTGTATCCGTTGTAGAAACACCCTTATCATCACTCTTGTTTTCTAAACAAGCTTCCAAAGTATAACCCTCGTTATCAGCAGATGCAGTATATCTATATGACTGGCCAGTCAATGGATCTTTAGGCAATATATTCATATAGGTAATACTCTCATTAACCCAAGCTTCTCCCCAAGTACAAGCTCCATCACAACCAACTATATTATATGAACTACTGTTTGGAAATCCCGTTGAGCTATTGTCATTATAGTATAGCCTTAATGCAGTTTGAATACTTCTTAAATCGGATTTTCTTTGTGAATCTCTGGCTCTTTCCCTGGCTGAATTAAGATTAGCAATAACAAGTGTAGCTAAAACACCAATAAGCGATACCACCACCAATAACTCAATTAGGGTAAAGCCATATTTAGTCCTAAGTCTTAAGTCTTTAGTCATAATTCATTATACGCTATTCACTTGCACTGGTATTTGCACTAGTTACAGCGAAGTTGGGATTTTGGTTGCAATTGTCATCGATACAATCCTGATCCTCAGTATTTTCCAACTTAGCAGTTAATTTAAATTTCTGCGTTGAACCTCCAACCAGGGTATAAGTATATGTTCCACCCGATGGGTCAGTAGGAAGCCTTTTAAAATAGACCGTTTTCCCATCAGTAAATTCTTGCCCCCAAGAGATGCTATCAGGATATCTTCCATAGTCAGCATAATAAAGTTCAAGTGCGTGAGCCACCTGTTTTAAATCAGATTTTCTTTGCGCATCCCTGCCCCTTACTTGGGCCGTCCTAAAACTCCCAACCGCAAGGGAAGCCAGAACTCCAATAATGGACATCACCACAAGAAGTTCAACAAGAGTGAAACCTAGATGTAAGTTATAGGATCTAGGATATATGTTTTTTTTGTTTTGCATTCTTAAATCTTATATCTTAAATTTTAATTCTAGTACCCCTTCCATAATTACACACTTTAGTGCCACATTGCAAATTCTTATCTACTATATTTTGTGTGTATTCAGCTTCACTTTTTCCACCTTCAAGATAAACATAAAGTGAATAATTTTCGCCATCAGAATCATACCTATAGTTTATACCGTCTTTATGTCTGGGATCACCAATCAAAAGCGGCATGTTGCCGAACTCAAAATTACTACTACCCCACTCACAAGCTACTGCATTGGTAGGTCTATTCGATATTGGATCAAGTGCAGGACTTTCATTAAAACAACCAATGATCCTGCCATCAGCAGTTGATAGGGGATAGACCCCAAATTTCTTTAAGTAATCTTCCAGCGATTTTTGTATAGCTGAAATATCATCTTTTCTTATAGTGTCCCTACCTTTTCTTATTGAAATATCTAAATTAAAACTAACAACGATAAAAATTATTAGCAAAATGCCACCAATAAGATTAATTTCTTTTTTTGTAAATTTAAT
Source organism: Candidatus Woesebacteria bacterium (assembly GCA_020061305.1). Classification (GTDB taxonomy): domain Bacteria; phylum Patescibacteriota; class Microgenomatia; order UBA8517; family UBA8517; genus DYGS01. The sequence goes on from JAGUYM010000013.1 coordinate 5,464, forward strand.
TAATTCCATGGTTGACATTCGTTTCCCGGGTTTGCACATTGGCCATAACATGTGGAATTTTGAAAGTTTGGATCACAAATTGGGCCAGGCCTTGCTGAATCCCATGTAATTGGTGTGCATACGCCTGAAAAACATCCATAAAAATTGGTATCGGGCGGTAAGTCTTGTCCACCAGGAGGTGGAGTAGATTGTGTAACAGCAGGCGAATTTGAACTGCCATAGACAAAATTAAAGGCACTACCTGGGCCAATGTAACTTTGAGCATCCTTATCTGAATCGTTATTAAGTACTGCATAAATTCGGTACCATTTTGGGCAAATTGCGTCTTCATGCTCGTAATAATACGAAGCTTGGGTCAATGGATCACATGGCACTTTGTCCAAATAAGGTCTAAGTCCGGTTCCGGGATTACAAATTACTTGATTTGAAAGCGGATAACAATTGTTATCCTTCTCATATTCTTCGGCGGCAATTCCAATTCTTTTTATTTCAGCCTTTTTTCTTGCATCATATCCTTTAAAAACTTGCGTGCGAAGATAAACAGTTATCAAGACAGCCAAAAAAGAAATTATTCCAACAACTATTAAAATTTCAGTCAAGGTCATTCCCTTCTTAGTCATAAGTTATAAGTCTTAAGTCATAAGCAAAACCATCCAAAATGCAATAATAATAAATGGTCCGAACGCTATTTTAGTTTTCATCTTTGCCCTGCCTAACAATAATAGTATGAAAGCAGTAACACCACCTGTCAAGAAAGAACCAGCAATAAAATAGGGGAGTTTGGTTAAGCCCATAATTGCCCCAAGTGGAATGACAAGCTTTACATCACCTAGGCCCATACCTCGGCCTTTGGTAATAAAGTGAATAGTAAGCAACAATAGTGAATAGATGAAACCGGGCAGTAAGATGTAGGATGTAGGATGCAGGATGCAAATTAAAAAAATCAGCCACACAAGTTCATCTGGGATATATTGATACTCTAAATCAATTATTAATATTGAGATTGTCAATATTAGTAGTAAGTAGTATGTAGTAAATAGTAAGCTAAAACCTAAATTCAAATACAAAACAGTAGAACAAACAGCAAAAAAAAGCTCAATCAATGGATAACGAATTGATATCTTCATGCCACAACATCTGCTTTTTCCTTTGTACCAAAAATATGAAAATAGGGGAATATTATCAAACCAACTTAATTCCTTTTTACAACTATCACAAAAAGACCTACCTTTTATAAATCCCATACCCCTTGGCAGTCTGTAGGTTAAGGCCCCAATAAAGGACCCCACCAACAGACTACTCAGGAACACAAACGTAACATCCATTTGTTGTCCAGTTTACACCAGAACCATCTCCATTTGCACCATCACATGTTGTAACAGCCGTCCCCCTAGCACCAGTCGTCGCATCAGGCTGATAAACCTTACTTGCCTTAACTGCTGCTTGCTTGGTTGAATTTGCAAGCGGTATAAAACATCCGTAAACAGATGCCGAAGATCCTGTTTCCTTGCCTAACAGTATTTGCTTGTCTAACCCAGTTGCACTTTTTTGAATAAAATCTCTATTTCTGAATTCTGTTTTTAATTCATTGGTAGTGATTAAAACACCATCATTTGTGCAAGTCGCTCCACAAACACCAACTTCTTCATTTGCCGCCGTGATAAAGCCAAACGGGTCGTCTGTTTCATAAGTGCTATTCACAGTCATCCAAGGAAATTCGGAATTTGCAGCGAAATACCTATCAATTGCTGAAATCAGTTGCCCTGCATCTGATTTAAATCTTGTATCTCTTGCACGGTTTGCTTGTTCAATAGGGTTAATAGCGGAAATAACTATCAAGGCTATTGCACCAAGAAGACCTATGACAATCAAAAGTTCAACCAAAGTGAAGCCTGTATAATTTACATTTTTAAATTTAAAATCTTTAATTTTTGTTCACCTCCTTTACATATCAGTATCAATCTTTAAAATTGGCTTGTCAAGTTGTATATAGGCAAAATTATTGCAATAACTAAAAATCCTACGCCAAGTCCTAAAATTACCATAACAATTGGCTCGATTGCAGAAGTTAATGTCTTAACTTTTTGATCTGACTCGACAGCAAAAACATGACTAACTTTTGATAAAACTTCCTCCATCTTTCCCGTTTCCTCTCCAACTGCAACCATTTGCGAAAGAATAAAAGGGAAAGCTTCAGGATGTTTAGCAAAAGCAAAAGATACAGGAAACCCCTTTTCAACCTGATGTGAAACATCTCTCAATGCATTCCCAATAACCGCATTTCCTACAACCTCAGATGTAATATTTAACCCCTCCAAAATAGAAACGCCCGCACCAACCATTAGGGAAAGGGTGCTTGTAAGCTCGGTTAAAACAATCTGTTTTTGAAGTTCTCCAAATACGGGAATTTTAAACATCAACTCGTCGATTTTTAGTTTCCCTTCAGGTGTTTTTTTGAATGCCATCAGGCCATAAAACAATCCGACAACTAAAGCCAGAGTCACCGGCCAGAATTTAATAACCAGATCTGAAATAGAAATTAAAATTCTTGTAGGTAAGGGAAGTTCTGCGTTGAATTCAGAATAAAGTGAAGTAAGCCTTGGAATAACAAAAATCATCATAATAAAGGCGACAATTATCATTCCTGTTACTATAATTAAGGGATATATTAAAGCTCCCTTGACTTTACCCCTAAATTCCTGTTGTTTTTCTAAATCATCGGCAAGTTTAACTAAAACGGAGTCCAAAACACCGCCAACCTCACCCGATTTAACCAAAGCTATATAGGTAGGAGTAAAAACATGGGGATGCTTTACAAAGGCCTTAGAAAGCGACTCTCCTCCTTCAACATCGGCCAAAATTTGCGAAACGACTTTTCCCAACGACCCTTTTGCTTGAGATCTTAATATCAAAAGTGCCTCTGTTATAGGAAGACCAGCATTAACCATAGTTGCAAATTGTCTTGTAAATGTAGCGATATCCGAAGTGGTTATTCTGCCTTTAAGTCTTTTAATTAAAGAGAGGGGATTATCAAACGCTTGTTTGATTGAAAGAACTAAAAGCCCCCTTCCCCGAACTAACTTGGCAGCATTGCTTTCATTGACAGCCTCAACTTCACCAGTTACCAACTTTCCTGTCTTATCTTTTGCCTTGTAGATATATCTTTTCATATTGACCCTCTAACCAGTCTATTTAATTCTTCCGGTCGTAAGGACCATTCTTTGGCAACATCTATTGTAATTTTGCCTTGTTTTGTAAGTTGTGCCAAAGAATGTTCAATTGTTGACATTCCAATCTCAAGTGAGGTTTGAATTATTGAGTCCACTTGGTGTGTTTTTCCTTCTCTTATTGCAGTTTTTATGGCAGTAGTTCCTAACATTACTTCATAAGCAATAACCCTTCCGCCAGCAACAGATGAAACCAATCTTTGAGAAAATACGGCTTCAAGAATAGAGGATAATTGCATCCTAATTTGACTTTGTTGATCCTGCGGAAAAACATCCACAATTCTATCAATGGTCTGAGCAGCTGAGTTGGTATGGAGTGTGGCAAAAACCAGGTGTCCGGTCTCTGCAATTGTCATCGCGGATTGGATTGTTTCAAAATCTCTCATCTCTCCCACTAAAACAACGTCGGGATCTTCACGAAGCACAGATCGAAGAGCCACCTGCCAAGAATGTGTATCAGATTTCATCTCTCTTTGAGAAATAATTGATTTATTAGGCTTAAAAACAAACTCAACGGGGTCTTCAATTGTCACAATATGGCAAGATCTTAATCTATTTATTTCATTAATAATGGCAGCCAAAGTCGTTGATTTACCATGACCGGTCGGACCAGTTACTAAAACCAGACCTTGTTTTAATGTAGTGAAATTACTGACAATTGCGGGAAGTCCAAGTGTGCTAATTTCAGGTACTTCCATGGGGATTCTTCTAAATGCTGCCGAAAGGGCATTTTTAGCAGTGTAAGCGTTTACTCTGAACCTTGCCTTTTCGCCAAACGATAATGAGAAATCGACTTCTTTATTAACAGTTAGCCTTTCAAATTGTTCACCAGTCAATACCTCTTTTAACCCTTCTGCTAATATATCCGGGGTTAATATCCCAGAATCGGGAAGACTTTTTAATTCACCATCTATCCTAACTGTTGGAGGAACACCAGCAACCAAATGAAGATCGGATGCTTTTAAATCAATCGTTTGTTGTAATAGGTGTTTTACATCAATCATGACAATTTTTATTCTTGAGCTACTCTTAAAACCTCTTCTATTGTAGTCTCCCCCGATAAAACCTTCAAATATCCATCCTGTTTTAAGGATACCATACCTTCCTCTTTCGCTTTTTTCTCAATACCTGATGCTGGTGTTCTTTCCAAAATTAATTTGGCAATGGCGTCTGATACGGGAATAACCTCAAAAATACCAACCCTGCCGTAATAGCCCGACATTCCACATTCCTGGCAACCTTTCCCTCTGTAGAACTTGACTTCTTGATTGGTGGGCCAAAACGGACCCAGTACCGCTTTCATTTCTTCAACTACTTTAGGATCGGGAACATAACTCTCTTTACAGTCTTCATGTATTTTTCTGACAACTCTTTGGGCAACAATCGCAGTCATCGATGACGCAAGAAGATATGGTTCTGCTCCCATATCAAGAAGTCGGGGAAGTGCACCGGATGCATCATTGGTATGAAGTGTAGAAAAAACCAAATGACCAGTTAACGATGCTTGAATTGCAAGATCGGCAGTTTCTCTGTCTCTAATTTCTCCAACTAATATAATATTTGGGTCTTGTCTTAAAAAGGCTCTCAAACCTGATGCAAAAGTTAACCCTACTGCAGTATTAATCTGGACCTGATTTACCCCCTGGATTTTATATTCAATTGGGTCTTCAAGTGTAACAATATTTACTTTAGGCGTATTGACTTTAGAAATAATCGAATAAAGAGTAGTAGTTTTCCCCGACCCTGTCGGACCACAGATGATAATGATTCCGTGAGGTCTTAATATTGCATCCTGAAGATTTTTCAAGGCTTTTCCACGAAGACCTAAAACAGTAAGCTCAGGAACACCACCAGTTTTTTTAAGAAGTCTCATGACAATTTTTTCGCCCCAAGTGGTGGGGAGTGTTGATACACGAAGGTCTGTATCAGTGTCATTAGCCTTAAAATTAAACCTTCCGTCCTGCGGAATTCTTTTTTCGTCAATTTTAAGACCTGATAAAATTTTAATTCTTGAAACAAGCGAGTCATGAAGTTCCCTTGGGATAGTTAGTTTTTCATACAATATTCCGTCAATTCTATACCTTACTCGAGTGGCTCTCTCTTCGGGTTCGATATGAATATCAGAGCTTCTGGCTTTTACGGCAAATTCCAAAATATGATTAACTATTTCAGTTATCTTTTCTTCTCTAATAAACCCAATCTTTAAATTTTCTAAAGATGAACTCTTTCTTTCTGGAGCGACCTCTTTCAAGGCTTCTGTAACTTCCTGGGAAAGGGAAGTGGCATAACGGGTGGTTATAATGTCATCAAGTTTTTCTGGGTCAACTGCGGTAGGCTTTACCCTATAACCGGTCTTTCTTTCCACAAACTCTATTGCTGCAAGGTCCATGGGATCAGCCATGGCAAGTGTTAAGGCTTTGGTCGTTTTATCTAAAGAGAGCGGGAAAACTTTAAATTTGTTTGAAAGTTCCTGCGAAAGAATTGATAAGGCTTCAGGGGATGCGGGAGTTGTTGCAAGATCTACATAGGGAATATTATAAAGGATTGCCTTGGCCTTAACTATATCCTCATTTGAAACTAAATTTTGTTTCTTTAGAATTTCTTCCTGAGTTGAACCATACTGGATCTCAGCCATTTTAACTTGCTGAGCCCTATCGGGAGGTAAAACACCCATAGAAACCAAAATATCAGCTAAATTGGTTCCAGTAACTTGTTGGGCAGCAACAGTCATAAAATCATGATAACATATTAGAAATTTGTATGCATGCGTTTTTAATAATAGGGGACAGCGAACAGATAATAACTAATAGATTTAGCATGCCAAAAATTCCATTTGTGTTACAGAAAATTGATGATGTGAGAGAGCTTAAAAAAATTCTTAAATTTAAAACGAATCAGAAAACTGCAATTGTAATCAATAATATCGATAGTGCGACTGAAGAAGCCTTAAATGCATTTTTAAAAATTTTGGAAGAACCTGGAGAGAATATTAGTTTTATATTAACTGCTAAAAATTTAGAGAATGTTATACCGACCGTAATTTCACGATGTGAAGTTATCACAAGTCACAAGTCACAAGTCACAAGTCACAAGAATAACACACAGATTCAAAAATTTTTAAATTCAAAAACTACTGAAAGAATCGCGATTGTGGAGAAGATTAAGGAAAGAGAAGAGATTATCAAATTTGTTGAGGATTTGATTTTTGTGGAAAGGAAAAAGGGGGATTATAAATATATGAATAATTATTTAAACATACTTAAAAATTTAAAATTAAATGGCAATATAGGCTTGCAGGTGTTAAATTTAGTTGTTAGAATGAACAGCGATGTCAAATAACAGCGACTACGGTGCGGATTCAATTCAAGTTTTAGAAGGATTAGAACCTGTCAGAAAAAGGCCGGGGATGTATATTGGGTCAACTGACTCAAGAGGGCTTCATGAATGTTTAAGAGAAATTATTGACAATTCGGTCGATGAAAGTTTTGCAGGAACAGCAACAGAAATTTGGGTCGAAGTCCATCAAGACGGTTCGGCAACAGTCAGAGATAATGGCAGGGGAATCCCAGTTGATACACATAAAAGCGGTGTTTCAGCATTGGAACTGACCATGACCAAACTTCATGCAGGAGGAAAATTTGGTGGTGGAGCCTATAAAGTTTCAGGTGGTCTTCATGGTGTTGGGGCCTCTGTTGTTAATGCATTATCTTCTTACTTTAGAGTAGTTGTTAAAAGAGGAGGTAAAATCTGGTATCAGGAATACAAAAGAGGAGTGCCTTTAAATAAAGTGGGTGAAGCGACCGAAAAACAAATTAAAGAGTGGGGGATTGATCTGGAATTTATCAATTCGGGGACAATAACGACTTTTACGCCGGATAAGGAGATTTTTAAAGAATTAGAATTCGATAAAAATAAAATAAAGAATTTACTTCGTGACAGAGCATATTTGATTGCAGGACTCTCATTTAATTTTGAGGACAAAAGGGATGGAGACAAATCAAGCTATTATTTTGAAGGAGGTATTAAATCATTGGTTGCTCACTCAAATAGGGGCAAGAAAGTTTTACATGATGTCATTTATACATCAAAAAATGACAGCAACATCTCGTGCGAGGTATCCCTACAATATTCAGACTCATACAGCGAAAATGTCAAAGGTTTTGTAAATGGAATTTATACAACCGATGGAGGAACACATGTAACAGGTTTTAGAACCGCTTTGACAAGGTCAATAACTGATTATGTTAAAAAACAATCAAATGGAAAGGATGAAATAATTTTAACAGGAGATGATTTAAAAGAGGGGTTAACTGCGGTTATTTATGTCAAGATGCCTTCAGAAAATTTGCAGTTTGAAAGTCAAACCAAAGCAAAATTAAATAATCCTGAAGTCCAGGGATTTGTAGCAACTGCCGCAAAAGAGGGGCTCGATACATATTTTGAAGAGCATCCACATGATGCCAAGAGAATTATCGAGAAAGTAACCCTTGCAGCTAAGGCCCGTTTAGCAGCAAGAGCGGCCAAAGACGCCGTACTTCGAAAAGGTGCTCTTGATGGCGCATCATTACCAGGTAAGCTTGCCGACTGCCAATCAAAAGACCCTGAAGTTTCAGAATTATATATAGTGGAAGGAGACAGTGCCGGTGGCTCAGCGAAGCAGGGGAGAGACAGAAGACATCAGGCAATTTTGCCTCTAGGAGGGAAAATATTAAACACCGAAAGAGCACATTTGGATAGGATTGTTAAATTTGATGAAATAAAGGATTTAATTGTTGCGCTAGGAGCAGGGATAGGTGAAAGTTTGAATTACGACAAAGTCAGATATAAAAGAGTTATTATCATGACCGATGCTGATGTTGACGGAGCTCACATCAAAACACTTCTTCTGACATTTTTCTTCAGACACATGTCAGAAATCATATCGAGAGGATATTTGTATATTGCCCAGCCACCACTTTATAAAATAACTTCAGGTAAAAATGTTTATTATGCATACGAAGATAACGAAAAGGATAAAATCCTAAGAGAAGAAATCAAAAGCGCAAAGTTTTCGATCTCCAGATATAAAGGTTTAGGAGAAATGGATCCACAACAACTTTGGGAAACAACAATGGACCCTAAAGCAAGAACATTAAAACAAGTAACCGTTGATTCAGCAGAGGCCGCTTCAAACATGTTTGAGATTTTGATGGGAGAAGATGTACCCCCACGCAAAAAATTTATCCAAACACACGCAAAAATGGCCACACTAGACATATAAAACCGCAGGGGGAGACATCCTGTGATTTCATTTCTTGATTTGACTCAAAAATAAGAATATAATTTTCGCATGAATTTACTTCATGACATATCTTTTGGAGAGGAAAATAAATATTTAAATACTTTTATAGAAATTCCAAAGGGGTCAATGCACAAAATTGAATATCGATATGAGGAAAATATCTTTGTTCTTGATAGAGTAGAGCCTGAAATCTACAGCAAACCTGTTAATTATGGATTTATCCCCCAAACATGGGATGAAGACAATGATCCATTAGATAGTTTAATCATAACTTCAGAACCACTTCCAAGTGGTATTATGGTAAAGACAAAGGTAATTGGTGTTTTAAATTTTATTGATGACAGCGAAAATGATCATAAAATAATCTGTGTTCCTGAAGATGATAGAAATGAAGGAAATATTATAAATGATTTGCCAGATCTTCCAAAAAGATGGATTGAAAAGTTAGAACATCATTTCATGCACTACAAAGATCTTAAAAAACCAGGAAGTACAAAAGTTGAGGGTTGGGGAAACAAGGAAGAAGCTTGGGAATTAATAATGGGTTGTAACAAAAGATATAGAGATAAATTCTCCAAATAACTTCAATTGGCACTCTTGACAGACGAGTGCTAAGTTATTATAATACTTTTTATGGATAATGATCTAACAAATTTATTTAAAGCGCCTGACCCTAAAGAAGCTCTCCAAAAATACACAATAAACTTAACCGATGAAGCAAGGCTCGGAAAAATTGACCCTGTAATAGGGAGGGATGGGGAAGTTAGAAGAGTAATGCAGATTTTATCCCGCAGAACTAAAAATAATCCAGTTCTAATAGGCGATCCAGGTGTCGGTAAAACCGCAATTATCGAAGGACTTGCCCAAAGAATTGTAAGTGGAGAGGTTCCTTCAACTTTAGAAAATCGGGAACTTTTAGTTTTAGATTTTGCACTTCTTCTTGCAGGAACTAAATTTAGAGGTGAGTTTGAAGAAAGGTTAAAAGCAGTAATAAAAGGTTTGGAAGAAGCAGAAGGTAAATATATTATTTTTATAGATGAACTTCATTTAATTGTAGGCGGCGGTAGCGGGGGAGACGGAGCCGTTGATGCCGCCAACATGCTAAAGCCAAGTCTTGCCCGTGGGACTCTTCGCATGATTGGGGCCACAACTGTTGCAGAATATAGAAAATACATTGAAAAGGATGCAGCTCTTGCCCGTCGTTTTCAATCTGTATTAGTTAACGAACCAAGTGTTGAAGATACCATCTCAATTCTTCGTGGTATTAAAGATAAATACCAAATTCATCATGGAATTAGAATTACAGATGATGCAATTATCGCATCCGCCAAACTTTCAAATAGATACATCACAAACAGGTTTTTACCTGACAAGGCAATCGATTTAATTGATGAGGCTGCAAGCTCAATTAAAATTGAGGTTGAAAGTAATCCCTTGGAGATTGAAACACTAAAGAGAAGATTGACTTCACTTGAAATTGAACAAACCGCTATTAAAAAAGAAAAAGGGGATACCAAAAAAATAGATGAACAGATAAAAGATTTGAAAAAAGAAATAGCCGAAGTTGAGACAAAATGGAAAGAACAAAAAGAAATTATTGAAAAAATTCAAAAAACCAGAAGTGAAATAGACAGGCTCAAACTTGAACTCGAAAAAACTGAAAGAGAAATAAAACTTGATGAAGCGGCAGAAATAAAATATGGGAAACTTCCCAAATTAGAGGAAGATCTAAAGGAGCTTGAAAATACTTGGAATTCAATCCCTCAAAAAAATAGAATACTAAGAGTTGAGGTGACAAAAGAAGACATTGCAAAAGTAGTATCCTCATCAACTGGAATTCCTGTCGGAAGACTGTTGGGTTCTGAGCAGGAAAAAATAATTAATTTGAAAGACAATCTTAAAAAATATGTGGTGGGGCAAGATGATGCATTAGAGAAAATATCAAAAGCTGTAAAAAGAGGTAGAGCTGGGCTTAAAGATGAAAAAAGACCAGTTGGAAGTTTTCTATTTATGGGCCCAACGGGGGTTGGAAAAACTGAAACTGCAAAGGCCTTAGCAAGAGTTCTCTTTGATGACGAAAAAGCCTTAATTAGAATTGATATGAGTGAATATAGTGAAGCTCACTCAGTAGCAAGGCTAATAGGTGCCCCACCGGGATATGTTGGCTTTGAAGAAGGTGGGCAATTAACAGAAACTGTTAGAAGAAAGCCTTATTCGGTCATTCTTCTTGATGAGGTAGAAAAAGCAAATCCTCAAATATTTAATATATTTTTACAAATCATGGATGATGGGAGATTGACTGACGGCAAGGGAAATATCGTTGACTTTAAAAATACCATTATAATTATGACCTCAAATATTAATCCGGAAGATTTGTCAAAAACATTTAAACCTGAATTTATAAATAGACTTGATGGACAAATTGAATTTGAAAATTTAAGACAGGATAAAATGATTGATATTGCAAAACTACAGCTAGAAAACGCCAAAGCCACACTTAAAAGTCAAGAGGTTGAAATGGAATATGATGATGAGGTTATAAAATATTTTGCAGTCGATGGTTATAGTGAAACATTTGGCGCAAGACCACTTAAAAGGCTTATTGAAGAGAAAATAATGGATAAGGCGGCTGATATGATTTTGGATGGAGAAATCAAATCAAAAGATAAAATAATTGTTAAGGTAAAGCAAGGAAAAATTGAATTAGAACCAAAGTTACAGAACTAATGTCTAAAACAAACTTCCTTGATTGTCATCAGTTTTGACTTCTTCTTTAGGGTAGCTAAAATCGACATTAATTTCGCGAAGAGTATTCCAATAATCAATAAATTTTAGTTTTTTAAATTTTAACCCATAATCATATATTTCTTTTGTCAACCTCACATCTTCTTCGCAGTAATATTTTAATTTATTTAGCGATTCTTGATCTCTTTTTTGCCAATATATTATGGCATTAACAGGATCATCGGCTTTAGTATCTCCCAATGTACCTTGGGCAACTTTTTGCAGAGAAACCCTTTTACCGTTTGCCTCTTTTATATGTTCCAAAATGTCAAAATGGGGTAGCCTGGTAATTTCTGGCAGGTATGGCTTTAAAACTTGTATATCAAATCTTTTGGAATTAAATCCAGTTATTCTGTTTGCATTTTTAAAATATTCCCATGAATCCTTAATATTATTTTCCCAAAAAGATAGCATTCGCCCCTCCAATTCATTATAGTTCTCATCAATTTTTCTAAAATACAACGAAACTATTGAAACCCCAAGCTTTTGAGGATCAAATGAACCAATGTCATCAAAAAATTTCTGCGTCTCAAGATCAAAAATAACTTCTGTATGAATTTGCATGAACTATAATTATACAACAAACTGTCATTGCGATCCGCCCAGAGAGGGGTAGTAATCTTTAATAACCTTCCTCTTGCTTCGGATAAATATACAGGCTACAATGTCTAGGCATGGAAATTGGCAAAGTTACAACTACAGAAATAACTTCAGAACTTTCAAAAAGTTATGTTGACTATGCAATGAGTGTTATCGTTGCCCGCGCGCTTCCTGATGTCAGGGACGGACTAAAGCCAGTCCACAGAAGAATTTTATATGCTATGGCCCAAATGGGATTAAGGCACACTGGAAGTTTTTCCAAATCTGCCAAAGTCGTCGGAGAAGTTTTGGGTAAATATCACCCGCATGGTGATCAAGCAGTCTATGACACACTTGTTCGTTTGGCCCAAGATTTTTCTATGAGATACCCATTGGTAAAGGGTCAGGGTAATTTTGGTTCAGTTGACGGCGACCCGGCAGCTGCCATGAGGTATACCGAAGCTAAACTTTCTCCAATTTCAGAATATTTACTTCTTGATATGGAAAAGGACACGGTTGATTATACAGATAATTTTGATGCAACACTAAAAGAACCAAGTTTCTTGCCTGCACTTCTTCCAAATTTACTACTTATGGGCTCTGAAGGAATCGCTGTTGGCATGGCAACCAAAATCCCGCCTCATAATCTAGGTGAAATAGTTGATGCGATTATTAAAACGATTGAGATGGGAAAGGTAACCACAACTTCTGAAGAAGAAAGAAGTAAAGAAACAGATTTTGTCATTAACAAAATAAATTTAGTAGCATCGGGTGAAGAAAAAAAATTAGAAGAAAAAGATGTTGACCCAAAAACCATATCCTTTGAAAGTGATGTAACAATTGATGAACTAGTAAAAGTAATTCCGGGTCCTGATTTTCCAACTGGAGGTGCAATTTATGATGCTTCTTCCCTTAGTGAGGTTTATGCAACAGGTAGAGGAAGGATTGTAGTAAGAGGCCTTGCCGACATTCAAGAAAACAAGGCGGGCAAGACTCAAATTATAATTAGCGAAATTCCATATCAAGTCAACAAGGCTGAAATGGTTGCTAAAATTGCAGAACTTGTAAAAGATAAAAAAATAATAGGAATCTCAGACCTGCGCGATGAATCAGACAAGGACGGTATGGGAGTTGTGGTTGATCTTAAAAGAGATGCCAAACCCAAAGCGGTTTTAAACAATATTTATAAGCATACGCGACTTCAAACAACTTTTCCGGCAAATTTTGTGGCTTTGGTCGACGGGACTCCGCATACTTTAAATTTAAAGCAAATTTTAGTTGAGTATGTAAAACATAGACAAAAAGTAGTTATCAGAAGAACTATTTTTGAATTAACTGAAGCAAAAAAAAGGGCCCATATTTTGGAAGGTCTTAAAATCGCATTAGATAATTTGGACGCAGTTATCAAAACAATTAGAGAAAGTAAAACTCAGGAAGATGCCAAAAATAATTTAATAACAAGATTCAAACTTTCTGAAATTCAAGCAACAGCAATACTAGATATGCAACTTAGAAGACTTGCTGCGCTTGAGAGAGAAAAAATTGAAAAAGAATACGAAGAAATCAAAAAATTAATTGATCAATTAATTGCAATTTTAAAAGACCCGCAAAAAGTATTAAAAATAATTACGGATGAGTTAATAGGGCTAAAGGAAAAATTTGGAGACGACCGAAAAACAAAAATTTATAAAAGTAAAATTGGTCAGTTTAGTGAGGAGGATTTAGTAGCTAAAGAGGATGTTTTGGTAACTGTAACTAAAACCGGTTATATCAAGAGAGTTTCAAAAAATATTTATAAGGCTCAAAGAAGGGGAGGAAAGGGAGTAATTGGGATGACCACCAAAGAAGAGGATGAGATTGATCACTTAGTTACCGCCTCAACACATGATCAAATATTGTTCTTTACTAATAAAGGCCGCGTTTTTGGGACAAAGGCGTATGAAATCCCCGAAAGCAGTCGCCAGGCCAAAGGGCAAGCCTTAGTAAATTTCTTAAATCTTGAACAGGGAGAACTTATTAAATCAATTCTACCCATGAGTAAAGATAATGGAGCCAAAAATTTAATAATGGCAACTGCAAAAGGCGTAGTTAAAAAAACAGACCTTTCTCAATTTGCAAATCTTAGAGCAAAGGGTTTAATTGCGATAAAACTTGACGCAAATGATAGTTTGGTTTCAGTTCATCCGACAAATGGAAGCGACCATGTAATGCTTCTTACTAAAAAGGGTATTTCCATAAGATTTCCAGAAGCAAATGTTAGGCCAATGGGGAGGGCGACATCTGGAGTTACTGGCATCAAACTCGACACAAATGATGAGGTTATTGGTATGGAAGTTTTTCCTGAAAAATTAGAAATCCCTGCAGATAAGAGGAAAAAAGTTTTTATGGACATCTTAACACTATCTGTAAATGGTTTAGGTAAAAGAACTAGTTATAATAATTTTCCAACACAAAAAAGGGCGGGTAGGGGAGTAAAGGCTTGTATAATAAGTAACAAAACTGGAGATTTGGCCTGTGCAGTTAAAGTCACCGAAAAATCAGACCAATTAGTAGTTACTTCTAAAAAGGGACAAGTCATAAAACTTCCAGTTAAAAACATTCCACAATTGGGGAGAGCTACACAAGGAGTAATAGTCATGAGGTTTGCCGAAAAATCAGATTCCGTCGCCGCCGCCGCCGTGATTGATAAAACAGGAGAAGAAGATGAAGAATAAATAAATTGTGTGAGGGTCGGACCTTCACATTTCAATTACTTCTTGATATTTTCATCAATACTTAATATATTTATATTATGGATAGAAGAGTTGAATTTGTAGGATCAATAATTGTATTTTTTGTACTTCTTTTTGTATATTCAAAATGGGGGCCGGCTATTCCATTTTCAACCACCACCCAATATAGAGGTGAGCCAATGATAGTTTCTGCAGAAGGAAAAACTTTTGTCACACCAGATACAGCGACATTTTCATTTGGAATTGAAGAAAATGGGCAGAGCTTGAAACAAGTTCAGGATAGAGTAAATAAAAAATCACAAAGTTTGGTTGCAGAAGTTAAGAAATTTGGAGTTGATGAAAAAGATATTAAAACAACACATTATAATATCTACCCAGAAAGGGAATATCAAACAGGAACAAACAGGATAACAGGCTACAATGTCAGTATTGGGTATATAGTTAAAATCCGAGATTTTGACAAAATTAATGAATTATTAACCCTTATAACAAACAGTGGAGCAAATAATGTAAGTGGAATTAATTTTGAAGTAAGTGATGATCTTATGGATCAAAAACTTAATGAAGCTAGAAAAATAGCTTCTGACAAAGCTAAAGACAAAGCACATGGCTTAGCAAAAGCCTCTGGGATTACTCTTGGTAAAATTATTAATGTATCAGAAAATAATAATGGTGGAATCAGACCCTATCCAATGGAAAGAAGCTTGCCTGTGACGAATGGGGAAGACGAGCAGGTTACACAACCTGAAATTGTACCAGGGGAATCAGAAATATCAATTACAATAAGCCTATCCTACGAAGTCAGATAGATTCCATAACATACTTTTTAATTCCTTCATAATTGTTTTGTCCTGATTTTGGAATCAAAATGTATGCACCTGACGCACTTTTACCATTCTGTAACACATTTTGGTCAGAAAGGTTAATAAATGAAATTGCATATTCAAGTGGATTACCAATTTTTGTTAGATATTCATTTACTTTTTCTAAATTCAAATCTGTTTTTACAAAACCAAATACTTCTTTTGTATTTTTTATACTGGCCTTTTGCAGAATTGCTTTTAAGACTTCAAACTGGTGTTGGCTTCTGGTAAAATCACTTCCACCATGCCTGCTTCTGACATATTTTAGGGCACCGCTTCCATCCATATGATTTATACCAGCAGGATAGAAAATAGTTTCATATCGACAGATAAATTGCTTTTCAAGCTCAAAGCCTGAATATTTTTGATGAAGCTCAGTTACTTTTTCCGGACTAAAACCACAAAGTTCATTTTCAAGGCCTCTTACTGGATAAAAATTGTCTGTATAGGCCTTTTTGACATCGACTTCTACACCGCCAAGGCTATCAATTAAGTTTACAAAAGATATAAAGTCGATAGATATGAAGTTAGATATTGGCAAACCAGTAATTGCAGTTATTGCGTCTCTAATTGATGGGTCAGCATTTATTTTATGTCCAGAAAAATAAAGATCACGAGGAATGGAAATCAAACTGGCCTTTTTATCTGTTGTATTTACAGAAACAACGATTATTGAATCAGATAATGTTCCACCGCTATGACCAAGTCCCCCAGAACCCAAAAGAAGCATGTTAAACCTCTCTGCGTTTTTAGTTGTTTCTCTTTTATCTTCTAAAATGGTAGGGAGCGTGACTGGTTGATTGTTAATTGTTGGTTGTTGTAGATTGACTTTTTTATTTAAAAAAAGTTTATAACCTACTGAGCCTGATGTCATCCCAACTATAAAAATCGCCCCAATTAATGCTGATGTTTTGTATGGATTTTCTAGCCATTCTTTCATGAGTTTTTTAATTCCTCTTCTTTATATTTACCACTAACATGGGACTTCCCTTTCAGTCATTATTTTCCTCTCCCATGGAATTGTTCGTGGATTTCGTGTAATTGTTTGTTTGTGACATGGGTATAAATCTGGGTTGTTGATATGTTTTTATGCCCCAGCATTTCCTGCACTGACCTAATATCAGCCCCTGCAATCAATAAATCTGTGGCGTAGGAGTGACGGAGGGTATGAACACTGGCATCAACTGAAAGTTTTATTTTTCTTACATATTTTTTAACCAATCTTTCAACCGATCGGGGAGTGAGTCTCATGTTTTCAGTAAATTTTCCCTTATGCCTAATAAATAACGCCTTGTCATCATCTTTTCTTAAATCTAGATATTTTTTTAAATACTCAGATGCCCTTTGGGAAAGAAAAACAACTCTACCTCTTCCTCCTTTACCGGTTATCCCAAATTCACGCCTTACTAAATCTATTTTATCCCTGTTTAATCCTGTCAATTCAGAAACACGAAGGCCTGTAGAAAATAACACCTCAAGTATTGCCTTGTCCCTAATCCCTTGTATATCAGATAGGGTAGGGGCATTAAGTAATCTATCTACTTGTTCCCCACTTAAGAATTTAACTTGTCTATCAGGAATTTTGGGTAATTCAATCTTATCAGGTGCCATTACTTGATAGTCGTTATGGAGTAACCACTTCAGAAGTGATCGTAGTGCAATAGCATGATATCCCTGAGTTTTTTTACCCAATCCCATCTTTGCTAAATATGCTCTAAAATCATGGACGACATCCTGGTTAATTGACTTAACATTTGTATCTTTATGATTTGTAATTAACCATTCAAGAAGCCTACTTAAATAATGTTTGTAATTTCTAATCGTTAAGGGAGAGCATCCTTTTTCGACAGATAAATAGTCTAGGAATTCATCTATTTTTTTTGATATTTCAGAATCTTTTGATCTGGCAGAATCCATCTACAATTAACTATATAGTTAATTGGGAAGTATGTCAATATTGTACGACACTAGAAATTTGTGGCCTTCTGTAATCAATTCTAAGGCCTGTTGAAACAAAAAGATGTATAAGTAATCATCTTCATTTATGTCGTATTATTGGGATATTCGGCCACTCACCCAAAATGACGGCATTTAGGGGATTAGAAACTAGAATTTAGGCACAAACCATAAGACACATAAAACATAAATAAAACAGAGAAAACACACAACTACTAATATTGATTAAGATATATGATTTAGAATTTATGATTAAAACAAAAACATAAAACATAAGTCCCCCGCACACTTTTTTATTCTACGTCGTAAAAGTATTATTGTGCGACACTATGGATTTTGGGATATATATTGTGGAAGATAAGTAAGATTTTTCCACATAACGATAACAAGAAGTGGTATTGTGTTTTACTATTACATCTCTCTAACACCCTTGAACGCTCTCGCCTCTAAATTCCAACTAAAGTTATCCACATATATATCAAACCATATCATTTGTGAAAACATAAATGAAGGTTCGTGAAAATAAATGACCTATAATATTATAGGGTATGAACACCCCCCTACTTCCCACCCCAACTAGTGGCAAAAAACATTCCAATTAAAACCACAATTCCAACTGTTAAATACTCTCGTATAACGCTTGGGAAAAGTCTTTCTTCAAGCTTGGCTTGACCTAAGCCCAAAAGCAGGTATACCCCACTAGTTAAAAATAAAGATCCCACAACAACAGTGGCGGGCCAAAAGAATAGCATTGCATTTATTTCAAGCATAATTAAGGCCGATATTAATGTCATCACAAACAATTTTTTATCAAACCTTTCCTCTAAATCTATCGACCAAAATCCTTGAAGAAATAATAAAAAGGATGAAACAAAAACAAGACCAGACGAGATAAAAATATTTTGCCTTAACGAAAGAATTGCATCGTATATTAAGAAAGTAATTACCAGAGTCATCACAAAACCTACTCCCCTTGCAGCTCTTAGAAGTGCGATTGTCTTAAATGACGACACTGTATAAATGTTCATTGTGGTCAACATTATATATATTCCAACAAAATAAAACATAATTACGGGGATTCTAGTAAAAATACTGACAGGTAGCAAAAACCAAAACAGACCCACTCCAAGGGTAAAAAGCATAGGCAGGATAATTGAAATCCAAGTCATATTCTTACCCAAAGTTTCTTTAAAGGACCACGCAGCCATAAGCCCGGTAAAAAAAACGAGCCCAAAAATCAATGGAATTTTAGGGAGTGTATCAATAAACTGAACTGCCACAAATCCAAGCGAAAGTATAACTGACGAAATAATAAATTTAACCCTTTTTGACATTTAAAATTTTAAAAGTTAGTAAAAACTTTTTGAACATCATCGTGTTCATATAAAACATCAATAATTTTGTATAATTTCTCAAGTTCAGTGTTTCCTAACTCAATATAGTTTCTTGGCTTTTTTATTAATTCCATTTTAACAATTTCAAAACCCAATCCTTCAACTTCTTCCTTTAATTTTTTTAAGTTTTCTGTTTCTGTAAAAACCTCAATACCTTCTTCGACTTCTTCTACATCTTCCGCCCCCAAATCTATCAATGTCAACATTTGTTCTTCTGTATCTGGATTCTTCTTTATCAGCAAATAACCTTTATTGTCAAAATTGTAAGCAACAGAGTTAGGTCCACCCATTCCCCCACCGTGTTTTTCTAAAATGTTTTTGATTTCCTGGCTGGTTCTGTTTTTATTATCTGTAGCAGTTTCAATAATAAATTGGCTGTTATTTGGGCCAAAACCCTCATAAGTTATTTCTTCTAGGCTACTTTGTTTTTCTTCAGCGGCTTTTAAAATTCTATCAATATTCTCTTTAGGCATGTTGCTTTCTCTTGCTTTATCAATCGCCACCCTAAGCCTAAAATTCATATCAGGATTAGGACCTCCCCCTGCTTTTATGGCAATAGATATCATTTTAGATAACTTGCCAAATAAATTACCTTTTGCGGCGTCTTTGTTTTCTTTCTGTCTTTTAATTGTTGCAAAATGAGAATGACCTGACATAATTTACCTATTATATAATTATTATGGATGACTTAGCTAGTATTGCTGTTGCATACGCATTGAACAACGATTGGAACAATGCGATTCAAATAAACAAAGATATATTGAAATTAAATCCAGAAGATGTTGATGCATTAAATAGATTGTCCCGAGCTTATTTTGAATCAGGTGACACTAAAAATGCATTAAAAACATCTCAAAAAGCACTAGGTTTTGATCCCACCAACACAATCGCCTTAAAATCCGTTGAAAAATATAAAAAGGCCAAAGTTAATCTTTTAAAATCAAGCAAATCAGCATCACCTTCTGACTTAATTGAAGAACCGGGTAAAACCAAAATTGTAAGCCTTTTAAATCTTGGCCAAACAAAAATTATTTCCTGTCTAGATTCTGGTGATGAAGTTACACTTCAAACTCATTCACATAGGGTCTGTATAACCACCCAAGATGGTAAATATATCGGGAGGCTTCCTGATGATATATCGGCAAGACTTAGAAACTTTGTTAAAGGAGGAAATAAATACAAAATTTTGATAAAATCAGTGGATATCAAAACAGTCAAGGTTTTTATAAAAGAAGTTTTTAAATCACCCAAATTTAAGGATGTCAACTCATTTTTAATTGAAAAATCAGAATCTCTTGTCAAAAACTCCACCTATTCTGATTAGAAATGTCTCCCCCGATCTATCAAATTTACATTCAAAAAGATTCGAAATAAATTGCCCCAATTTTTCATTTTCTGTTTTTACCTCACAATCCAAATTTTCGTCATAACCCCTTGAATAATTTTGGACTTTAAGGCTTAAGTTGGATAATATTTTAGAAACTGCTACTGATGTATTACTATTTCCAGTTAAATCATCCATTTCAACTTTTATGTCAGTTGTCTCATTTAATCCAAAAAGAAGTGGTGAAAGAATCTCAAGGGATGTAAGCTGAACAGTTTCAACATTCCTTAATTTCATTAAAAGTGCAAATTTCTGAAATATATTTAAATTTGAATTTTTGCCATCATCCCACAAATATATGGGCGTGAAATAATTTTTATTTATACTTTCAGAAACCAATTTTCCATTAATCCTTTCTTTCTCTCCCAATACCCAAAGGCTTGACAATTTATATTTGCCATAACCCCTTGCTGAATCAAGTTCCAAATCTGGATCAAGGCTTATTTTGCTAGTTTTATTATTTATTGAATCAATAATTAATATTTCCCCTCCCCCACCAGAAGTTTTTCTAACAAAAGAAAAGTTTAAATTAGAAGAATATTTATAAAACAATCCCAAAATGACTAATATTAATAATAAAATTACAGCAAAAAGACCAAGGACACGACCCTTTTTAATTCCTTTTTTTTTCTCCAAATATTTTTTCTTACGCATAAATTTTACCGAAAAGAAGCCTATTAAAATGAGATTTTCCCATTCTTACTATTCGTTTTTTGTTTATACCATGACTTAAAAACAAGTGTCTTAAAAACTCGCCAGCAATTATATCAGGGTCAAGAACATAGTCTGCACCAGTCTCATACAATTTAGTTGCATCCTGTTTGTCAATGGAACTTCCAATAAACATGGGTTTTTCTCTTAATGTTTTAATTATGTTTAATAGGTTTATGTTTTCTTCAACATTGGGAACAGTGCAAATTACTGCTTTAGCATTTTTTAAATTGGCTTTTTCTATAATTTCATCATCTAAAACATCGCCCAAAAGGGCAGAGACATTTTGACTTGAAAGCTTATTAAAAACCGAGGGGTTAAAATCAATCACAACTATCGGAATTTGTCGTTTTATAAAATAGGGCAAAATAATGCTTCCAATTTGATCACAACCAACTAAGACTATGTGGTCCCTAAAATCAACGCCAACTGTTTTAACAGCCTCCCTTGTTTCTCTTTTTTCAAATATTTTGAGAATCCTTTTTAATTTTACATATAATTTTTCGCTACCTAAAATCAGATATGTTGATCCAACCATTGTTATTGCACCGACTAATATAATTGTAGTCAAATTAACTGATGTCAAGTGTCCAAGTGAAACTCCCATCGCCATTAAAATAAATGAAAATTCCGAAATCTGGGCTACAGTAACCGATGCTAAAAATGAGGTTCTGCTTTTATGCCCCAATAAACCCATAAGTATCATTACTATTAATGGATTCCCTACTAGTACTAAAGCTGAAAAAACAACTGCAGGAAATATAATTGACCCAACATCTGAGATTATCATTTGACTTCCCAAAGATACAAAAAAGATAGTTAAGAAAAAATCTCTTAACGGTCTTGTCTTTGAAGCTATTCCAATATGCTCGGGTAAATTTGACAATGCAAGCCCCGCCAAAAAACCGCCAATTTCAAAACTAAACCCCATTGGTCCACCAACTAAACTTGATATACCTAAAGCCCAAGCTATACTTACTATAAAAAGAAGTTCCTGTGAATTGCCCACCAATTTAGCAAAAATTTTCGGTAAAAATTTTTTAGACAGATACCAAACAGATACAAATAAAACAATAGCCTTAAGAAGTAATATCACAAACGAAACAATCCCTGCCTCGCCTACTTTTAACCCCGAAAGAAACATTAAAATAAGTATTGCAACCAAGTCTTGAACCAATAAAAATCCTATTGCTACCTTACCATATAGGCTCTCTAAATCCTTTTTTTCTGATAAAAGTTTTATTATTATAATTGTTGAAGAAAAAGAAAGTGCAACTGCAATATAAAGCGCAACAATTGCGCTATATCCAAGCAAAGATGCCACCAAAAACCCAACCAGCACCGTAAATCCAATTTGTCCCAAACCGGTTAAAACCGCAATCTTACCAACAGCAGGAATCTCTTTTAGGTTCATCTCAAGCCCAACTAAAAACAAAAGTAGTGCAACTCCAATTTTGCCCAGGTCCGTAAACAATTCATGGTCTGTGATAATCCCAAAATAAGAAAGTCCAATACCTGCAAATAAGAACCCGATTAAAATGGGTTGTCTGAAAAATCTTGCTAAAATTCCAAAAAGACCGGCAATAACTAGAACTAAAGATAAACTTGCAAAACTCATATTGATTTAAGTATATCAGTTAAATCATCAGGAAGTGGAGATTCAAATTCAACTTGATTAAAAGTTTTAGGGTGTAAAAACTTAATTTTTACAGCGTGCAAAAAAAGCCTTGGACACCATGTCCTGTCATTTTTAGCCGTCTTCCTCCCCGCATAAAATTCATCTCCCACTATGGGATGACCAATGTGTTTTAGATGAATTCTTATCTGATGAGTTCTGCCTGTTTTTGGCTGTAATTGTAGTAAACTATAGGCTTCTGACTTATGACTTATGACTTTTATTATTTTAAAATATGTTACAGCCTCCCTTCCACCCAATAATACACCGAACCTATCCCTTCTCCAAGGCAATCGGCCAACAGGAGCATCAATTTTACCCACGCCTGTTTCTCTTGGTTTCCCATGAACTAAGGCCATGTATTCTTTTTCAACCTTTCTTTCTTTAAACTGTTTTTGTAGATTTGTAAAAGCTTCAACAGTTTTAGCAACAACCAAAATTCCTGAAGTTTCCTTGTCTAGTCTATGCACAACACCATCTCTGAACTCCAGGTGATTGGTAATTAGTGATTTGTGATTAGTACGAATCCAAGTCTGGATAGTGTTTTGATTTAATGTGGTCGATGAATCATTAGTAACCCAACCGCTCGGCTTGTCCAAAACCAAAACCTCCCCATCTTGATAAATTATTTTTGGAGAGTCCATAAAGCAATCTTACCCTATTTCTCTCTTTTTTTCTCGCAACTAACACACATTGTAGCTTCGGGGAAAATTGATAATCTATCCGTGTCTATCATTTTTCCACAATCCTCGCAAAAACCATATTTTCCAGACTTTATCCTTTTTAATGCTTTTTCTATCTGACTGGCTTTCTTATTCAATTCATCCTTAATTGCAGACACTCTAGCATGACCATACTGCTCCTCAGCCTCTGTATCAAGACTAGAATTGCCCATAACCCTTGATTTGTCTTTAAATGGGTCTTCCAGCGAGATTTTTTTCTTTCTCAACTTGAGTTTGTCTAATTGTGCTGTCAAAAAACTTGATATTGGACTAAGTAAATTTTTTGGAAATTTATTTATTTTCATTATTTTTTCTTGAACAAAGATAATAATAGCAAAAAATTAACAAAAACAACAGCCAAAGAAAAATAATCCTTCATAGCTATGAATCTAATTATAAAAAAAACAATAACTGTAACGACACCTGAAAGACCGAGCCTACCTGATTTATACCAAGTAAATGATTTATAAAAATAACTTAAGAAAAAGTAAATAAATATCGTAAAAATACTTATCCAAAAATTAATAAACAGAGTTAAACTTTTTTGAACAATAGTCTCAAAAAGATAATAGATCGAAAGCCACGCCAGAAGACTTAGAAGCAGTGTTTCATAACACTCAAAAAATCTTAGCTTGTATTTTCTAACAAAAAGTGAAAACGAGACCGATGTTCCTAACAATCCATACCAAAACCAGTATTCAGGATAAA
This sequence comes from Candidatus Woesebacteria bacterium, assembly GCA_020061305.1. GTDB lineage: Bacteria > Patescibacteriota > Microgenomatia > UBA8517 > UBA8517 > DYGS01. Next base: position 29,480 of record JAGUYM010000013.1, read on the forward strand.
AAAAATAAGAGACCGCGATTCCGCATAGTAATCCAAAAATTGATATAAATGCGAGGTTAAAGACTATCTCTGAAGAATAATCCTCTTTTAATTTCTTCCAAAAAACAAAGAGGAATAAAAAAACTCCCAAAATATTTGTAATTATCATCTCAAAAATGATAATATCATATTTACAATGCTGGAAACACCGCATGTAGCTTTTGGTATGGCAATTGCAGTGAAAACTGGAAATCCATATATTGCAATTCCCATGGCCCTAGCAAGCCATTTTGTGCTTGATGTAGTCCCCCATTGGAATCCTCATTTTTATACTGAAACCAAAGAATTTGGTAAACCTGCAAAACTTAGTACGACTATTGCCTTAATTGACGAATTTGTGGCAATTGGCCTTACACTTTACGTTGCCTACGCATTTTTACCTAATATAAACACATCCTTATTAATTCTTATTTCTTCATTCTTGTCTGTCCTCCCTGATCAGATTAAATTTCCGTTCTTTTTCTTTAAAAACATGCGGAAAGGAATTATTAAAAAATGGACAAAATGGGAAAGATCAATTCAAGTCGAGGTTGGACCCTTCTGGGGGATCTTAAATCAAATTATAGTTACTGTAGTTTCCCTATTTTGGATCTTTACTTAAACCTCTCTACATAATCCCCCGTTCTTGTATCAATTATTACTTTTTCTCCCTGTTTTATAAAAAGTGGAACCTTTGTTTCAATACCATTTGAAAGTTTTGCAGATTTATATAAATTACTCACAGTGTTACCTTTTATGCCAGGGTCACACTCAACCACCTCAAGCACTATTTTTGGAGGCAGTTCAACAGACATCGGCCTCGATCCTGCCTGCGCAGGTAGGTTCCAAAACATAACAACAGCATTTTCCCCCTCTTTAAGATAGTGATGATCGTCACCCAAAATGGATAATGGCACTTCAATTTGTTCATAATTTTGGGGATCCATAAAAAAAGCGTTTTGATTATCTTTGTATAAGTATTGAAGCTGTCTTTTGTTTAAATCCACTTGTTCAAACGATAAATTACTTGAAAATGCATGTTCTACATTAGCCCCATTTTCAAGGTTGATACATGCAACTCTGACAGTTGCACCACCACGGCCCATTTTAATAAGTGTATATTTTTTAACTTTAAAGGGCTTACCTTCATACAAAAAGGCGGCTCCCGCCTTTAAATCTGTTGCGTTAACACTTGCCATAGATATCGATATTTTAGCTTAAAATAGTGTAAAATACTACCATTGGTGCGGTGCTGGAATTGGTATACAGGTTAGTCTCAAAAACTAATGGTGGCAACACCACGAGGGTTCGAATCCCTCCCGCACCACCAATTATAGGATTTTAATGTTTTGTATCTCTGGAGTAAAATTTAATTCTATCTCCTTTGAAATAAAGTGGCACTGAGGCTAGTGGGCCGTTTCTATGCTTTGCAATATCTAACATTATATTTTCTAAATTATCATCACTTTCTCTCCATAGAAACATCACCACATCTGAGTCTTGTTCTATCGATCCACTCTCTCTTAAGTCCGAAAGTTGGGGCTTTTTTGTCCCCCGTTGTTCAACGCCACGAGAAAGCTGTGATAAGGCCAAAACTGGAATTTTTAATTCCCTTGCCAAATTTTTAAGTCCTTGTGAAATTTCGCTTACCTCTTGAACCCTGTTTTCTAAATTTCTGCTTCTGGCTAACTGTAAGTAGTCAACAACCACCAAATCAAGACCGTGTTCAACTTGGAGTCTTCTAGCCTTTGTTCTCATTTCAAGTATAGAAAGAGCCGGTGTATCATCAATATAAATCGGAGCCTCAGCCAAAATCCCCATGGCATTGCTTAATTTTGAAAAATCTTCCTCAGTAAGTTTGCCTGTTTTTAATTTCCATGCATCGATATCAGCCTCTGACACAAGGAGTCTATCAATCAACTCTTCCTTGCTCATTTCCAAGGAAAAATATCCAACCTGTCTCTTTCCTTTAACTGCAGCGTTTTGAGCAATATTCAAAGCCAATGTAGTTTTTCCAACAGATGGCCTTGCCGCTAGAATTATAAGATTACTTTTTTGCATCCCTGCTAGTGCCTTATCCAAATCTTCAAAACCGGTAGATACACCTCTTAATCCTTCCCCTTGTTTTTGTAATTCATCCAATCTATCAAAACTTTCAGCCAGTGCATCTCTTACAGAAATAAAAGATTTAGAAACATTTTTTTGGGAGAGCGAAAATATTTCGCTCTCCGCTTTATCTAAAAGGTCAGCAGTTGACATACCTTCATCACTTGAAAAGTCGACAAGTTTTGAGGCGGCTCTCATTAAGCTTCTTTTCACTGATAAATCTTTGACAATCCTTCCATAATGCTCAACATGGGCTGCAGTTGGAACAGTATTTGCGACATCGGTTAAATATGAAGCTCCACCAATTTTTTTTAAGTATTTGTTTTTCTTTAATTTTTCAGTAACTGTTAAAACATCGACAGGTACACGATCCTCATATAAAGACAGCATCGCTTTATAAATTTCTGCATGTCTTTCATCATAAAAATCGTCAGGCAATAAAAATTCGGCGACTGCAATTACAGCATCTTTGTCAAGAAGCATCGCCCCCAGAACACTTTGCTCGGCTTCCTGTGAATGTGGAGGAACACGCATTTGCGTTACATTATCGGCCATATTAGATGTGAGGCAGGCAATATCTTGATCCTAACTTCTAGATTCTAATAACTTAATTTCTGTTGTCTGATCATCAATTATTTCTTCTTTTTTTAAACTGAATTTGGGTAGTTTTTCTACAACCAAACCGGATGATTTCAAGAATTTATCAAGTGAATCCTCCTTGAAATTAAATGGGATAACAAAATATGGATCGATTTGCTGTATTAACTCGACAGAAATATCACTAACCGACAAAAGTAAAACATCAATGTCCCCCAGCATAGATAATTTAGATTCAATAAGTTTTTTACTTGTTTTTCCTAAATTACAAACTCTTAAACCATCAACTTCATATACAAAAATTGTTAAATCATCATTTTGAATCCCAATAACTGAAATCCCTGATATTTCATATTCACCTGGTCCCATTATTTCTTTTTTATGACCTTCTAAGTTTTCTATAACCACAACAATCGAATCAACACTGACTACACCAGTTTTACCTTTTATCTTAAATTTATCCCCACCTAGGTATGTAATTTCCATAATCACTTTATATCTTATTTAAGACAAGTTGACAAGATGGTAAGTTTAAGGTTAAATTGCCTTTACGTATGCGCAAAGAGGTGGTATTCGCAATCATTGCCGGAATTTCGCTTGGCCTTTTGTTTGCTTTCGGATCGTGGAAAGTGGCTCAAATTATTAAAAAGAAAAATTTAAATCAAAATATAACAAGCCAAATAAACGAACTTCCAAAATCCATCAAAAACACAATAGCTTTTTCAGTTGACTATCCTGAAAATAATTCTACACTTGGCACAAATCTAGTCAAAATCACAGGTTCAAACACTCCTAGCCTTCCTGTAATCATATCAACCCCAACAAAAGACCATTTAACAAAAGCGGACCTAAACGGAAAATTCGAAGCTGAAGTGGCACTTTCAACAGCCATAAACAGCATAATCATCACAAATTTTGATGAAAATAAAAAACTAAATCTTATCTATTGGAAAAATGAAATAGTTAACCCCAAAAGCTATATTGGAACAATCACTGATATAACGGATAAAACAGTCCAAATTAGGTCCAGATCAGGTGAAATCCAACAAGCCAAGATAGAAGAAGATGCCAAAATTTACAACTCACTTAAAGATAACCAAGAAATCAAACAACAGGACTTGGCAATTGGAGATTTTATTATTGCAATTGGAGATATAAACGGAAATAAGGTCTTAAAGGCACAAATAATAATTACAGCAATAGACTTTAAAGAAGAAAATAATCTGGAATTTACAAAGGGGAAATTTGTAAAGGCAACTTCCAAAGACATGACCATTGTGCTTGATTCCGGCGAAGAAAAAGTTATTCTACTTCCCAAATCATGGGATGGACCAAATACTAAAGAGTTGAAACCAAACCAAAACATAATTACGGTTTCAATAAAAACCGCCGAAACCTCCACTTTAAGAACCCTTTTTACTGATGTAGAATAGTTTTATGCAAAAGGGGCCAGTTACACCAAAGGGATTTATGGATATTATGCCAGATGAGGCAAAAAGAAGGCGTGACTATATCAATAAAATTGCAACAGTATTAGAAAAATATGGATATAGCCCTCTTGAAACACCAGTTGTGGAATTTGCAGACACACTTCTTGGAAAATATGGTGAAGATGAAAAATTAATATACACTTTTGAAGATAGAGGTGGAAGAAAATTGGCTCTCCGTTATGACCTAACTGTTCCCCTAGCCCGCTTTATATCAAATAATTTAAGTCTTCTTTGCCCTATTTTTGCCAGATATCAAATAGGTGAAGTTTTTAGGGGTGAAAAACCACAAAAGGGACGAAGTAGACAATTTACACAGTTTGATTGTGATATTTTGGGCGGAAGTGATGAAAATATAGATGCAAAAGTCATAGCCTCAGCAATTGATGGAATTCGTGCAATAGGATTTGATAAGGCCAAACTTGCCATAAACGACAGAGTTAATTTTAATAAATTATCAATTGAGGATATAAGGTTAATTGACAAAATGTATAAAATAGGAAAAGAAAATTTACCCAAAGATTTAATTGAATTTGTAGAAAACACTAGACCGACGGAAAGACTTTTAAAAATATTTAAAATATTAGAAACTAATTACAAATTAAAAGAGAGTAAAGACTTTTTCTTTGACCCAACCTTAGCAAGGGGTCTTGATTACTATACATCTACAGTTTTTGAGATGAAATTAAATGGAAAACCAGAAGACCTATCGATTGGCGGTGGGGGCAGGTATGATAATTTGATTGGAATATTTGCAGGACAACAAATCCCAGCTGTAGGTTTTTCATTTGGAATAGATAGAATTATTGATTTAACAAAATAACATGAACTCTGCTCGAATCAAAGCTTATATAATGCTGCTTGTCGTTGCCCTATCTTGGGGAATTGCCTCCCCTATCATCAAATATACACTTGATGCTTTCGACCCCGCAGTATTTTTAGCCTATCGTTATTTCATTTCAACAATTATTGCAGTTGTCACCCTTTTTTTTGTAAAACAACATCTACCTAAAAAATTTCCTGATTTAATACTTCTTTTTATATATGCATTTTTAAATTCAGTGGTTTCACTTGGACTGCTTTTCTTTGGCATGCAAAATACCACAGTTTTGGATATGTCTTTAATTACCTTAGTGGGACCACTAATTGTTTCTGCAACTGGTGTTTATTATTTTCATGAAAAAATTACAAAGAGAGAAAAAATAGGCATGGCAATTGCAGTTTTGGGCGTACTCATCACAATTATTGAGCCTATGTATCTAAATGGAAATAATACTGTTAGATTTTCAGGAAATTTATTGGTTTTTGGCAATGTAATAGTAGCCACTATAACAACAGTTATTTCAAAAAAATTGTTAAGAAACAATGTAAACCCCCTACTTTTAGTAAATACTGCATTTATCGTAGGATTTATATCATTTCTAGCCTACACACTATATACAAATACACTAGATATTAATGTAATTTATCAAACACCACCAATTTATCATTTTGGAGTTTTGTATATGGCTGCAATTTCTGGTACACTTGCGTATTACCTGTCTACAAAAGCACAAAAAACAATTGAAATTAGTGAACAATCATTATTTAGTTACCTTTCCCCAATTTTTTCAATGCCAATTGCAGTTATATGGCTTGGGGAAAAAATAACCCCATCCTTTATAATTGGTGCCGTAATTATTGCTTTTGGAGTAGCGCTTGCCGAAATCAAGCGTACGAGATATAATAAGACTCAATAATTTATGAAAAAAGCAATACATCCAACTTGGTATCCTAATGCAAAGATAACTTGCGCTTGTGGTAACACATTTACAGCAGGCTCAACGAAACCTGAAATTCAAGTCGAAGTTTGTAGCAATTGTCACCCATTTTATACAGGTCAAATGAAATTTGTAGATACAGCAGGTAGAGTTGAAAAATTCAAAAAAAGACAAAGTAGTGCGATCACCAAAAAGGTTTCAAAAGCTGAAAAAAGAAGAATTAAACAGGAAAAAAGAATTAAAGAGGAAATGAATAGACCAGACACACTCGAACAACTAAGAAAAACGGCTTAGCCCGCCACCCGTAACCCGTAACCTATGAATCCGACCAATCAAACAATCTACCTCGAAATAAGGGGCGCTACAGGTGGTGATGAAGCCAAACTCTGGGGTGAGGATTTGCTTCGAATGTATACCCGTTTTGCAAATAAAAAAGGTTGGAAAGTATTTGAACTTGATGATTCGGTAATTAAAATTGTAGGACTTGAGACTTTTGACTTACTTAAAAACGAGTCAGGAGTACATAGAGTGCAAAGAGTTCCTGTGACTGAAAAAAGAGGTAGAATTCATACTTCAACCGCAACTGTAGTGGTACTACCGGAAATTAAAGAGGGTGAAGTTACAATTAATCATAATGACCTAGAATGGCAATTTATTAGAGCAGGTGGACATGGAGGCCAAAATGTAAACAAAGTGTCTACAGCTGTCAGATTAAGACATGTCCCAACAGGGATTGTTGTGCAGGCCCGAGAAGAAAGGTTTCAAGAACAAAATAGGCAGATTGCTCTATCACTACTTCGTAGCAAGCTTTGGGAGAAACAAGAAGAAGAAAAGATAAAAACAGTTGCAGGCTATAGAAGTTTAATTGGAAGAGGTAAGAGATCCGAAAAAATAAGAACATACAATTTCCCTCAAGACAGGGTTACCGATCATAGAATTGGGAAAAGTTGGGGCAACCTAGAATCAATTGTCGATGGCAACCTTGAAAAGGTAGTAGAACTTAGCAAAACTATTCAGTAAATTCAGAAAGAGTAGCCTCAAGAGTCAAGGTCTCACCATTTCTGTAAACTTCCAAACTAATTTTATCTCCAACCTTTTTCTTTCTGATTACTTCCCCAATATCATCTTTTTCATTAATTCTTAAACCGTCAATCTTCGTAATAATATCCTCTTCCAAAACTCCTGATTTATCTGCAGGTGAACCTGAAACCACCTCAACGACATAAGCCCCTTGCGGCACATCATTCAAAAGTGCCGTTCCTAAGCCTATCATTTCATATCTTACGCCCAAATAAGCTCTACCTACAAATTTACCCCCGCTTGATTTAAATTCGTCTAATGATTTTTTAACAACATCAATCGGGATTGCAAAACCAATGTTTTCAGCACCTTGTGCAACAGCTACATTAACTCCAATCACTTGACCTGCGGAATTAATAAGTGGTCCACCGGAATTACCCGGATTGATTGCCGCATCGGTTTGGATAACATCATCCAGTTTTTCAACATATCCCTCAAATACGCTTCCTGCAACAATTCCCCTACCCAGACCAGATACGACTCCGGTTGTTACAGTATGTCTAAATTCACCTAAAGCAGTTCCTATTGCAACCACAAACTGGCCAACTTTTAAATTACTGGACATACCAAGCTCCAATGGCTTTAAATCATTGGCGTCAATTTTAAGTATTGCGATATCATTATTTGGATCAAGACTTTTACTTTTAACTTCATATTCCTTGTCATCGGAAGTGATAACTTTATATGTAGCATTGCTATTTACAACATGTTTATTGGTAATAATTAGGCCATCATTTGAAACTATAAAACCGCTCCCAATATCTTGTTCTTCACCACCCTCAGTTCTTCTTCTTAATCCCCCAAACGGCGAAAATTCCAAAATCTGTCTCTGTGGAGTCTTAATTGATACTGTAACAACAGAGGGAGAAGATTTTTCAGCAATTTCAATAACAGCAGATTCTTCTTTTATAAGTTTTTGTTCCAAAACAGTAGTCTTTTTTAATAAGTCAGGAAGATATTTTCCAAGAAATATGCCCAAACCTAAAAACAAAAGGCTAAACAATAAAAAGGGTAAAAATCGAAAATTAACTTTTGGTAATTTTATTTTCATCGTAAATATTTTTACCCAAAACTTGCCAATTTGTCAATAAAAGAGTATATTATAGGATACTTATTTCAATCCCAAAGAAAGGAGTGTGCCATGTCGATCGGTGACGGGAAAGAAATTTCATTGCCGGCGGCAGTGGCAATCATCGTGGGCCTACTGCTCACAGGTTGCGTTGTCGTCGGCGCGGTCATCAAAGTTGTTTTCTAGATGGCCTAAAGTGTCGAGGTGGTATAAAAAAATATTTTCAATCAACATCAGAAAATATCCACCTCGGCACAATGTAAGACTCTTTGAAGCTCGCTTTATATCTTTATATCTATTCACTAACCACTTGTATAGCCTTCATCAACTGTTCATCTTCACTTGTTTCCAGATTATCTTCAACCACAATGTCAGGCTCGAGGCCTTTTTCATGTACCCAATTCCCCTTTGGAGTTAACCACTTTGCAGTTGTAATATGAAGACCCGCCCCACCATTTATTTTTAACGGCTCCTGTATTGTTCCCTTTCCAAATGTAGTTTCTCCTATCAATTTGATTCCCAAATTTTCTCTCAGTGCTCCTGCCAATATTTCTGAAGCTGATGCACTACCTTTATTTACCAAAACAACAATTTTATATTTATCAAGTGTTGGGTTTATGTCAGTTTTGAATTCATTTCTTTTTCCTTTACCATCTTCAATTACAACAATTGAACCCTTTTTCATAAAACTACCTGCGATATCAACTGACCCTTGTAAATATCCCCCCGGATTATTTCTCAAATCAAGTATGATGCTTGTGACTTGCGACTTATGACCTGTGACCTGTGATATCGCCTTATCCCATTCAGTCTTTGTATCTCCACCAAATTTTAAAAGTCTAATATGTGCTATGTCATTTTCAATAAAGTCAACAACCACTGATGGCACATCCAAAATTTCACGAGTTACTTCAACAGTTATTGGTTCATCTACTTTATCTCTTGTTAAAATAAGTGTTACTTTTGTCCCCGCTTTACCCCTAATCACTCCCACTGCTTCATTTAAATTGATTCCTACCGTCCCCGTATCAATTTTCTTTTCAATATCTTTAATTCCTACTATAAAATCTCCAGCCTTAATGCCCGCCCTTTCTGCTGGTGAATTTGGAAGTGGTGCAATAACTGCTAAGTTTTTACCTTTAAATCCAATTTGGATTCCGACACCACCAAATGATCCAGATAAATCTTCCTCCACCACTTTATTTTCCTCTGGGGTTAAAAATGAGGTATAAGGGTCACCTATTGAGTTAACCATACCTGAAATTGCACCATAGACCATCTGTGATGGGATCAACTTAGTTTTGTCAAAATATGAAGAATCAAGAGTATCCCAAACTTTCCAAAATAGTGAGAAGTCAACACTTTTATGTTTTTCAGGAATAGTTCTGTCAATTACAACTTTTGGAAAGCCAGCAGTTTCGAACTTAAATCCATTTATACCCAAAACATAGCCTGCTACAAAAATGGCAATAATACCAAAAACACTTAGAATTAATTTTCTGGTTTTGTAAAAATTCATCAAACTATATTACTTGAAATTTTAATACGGAAGAAGGGCCAAAAATCTTGCTCTTTGGATTTCCTTGCTCATAGCTCTTTGGTGTTTGGCACAAACAGCGCTTCTTTCTCTTGAAAGAATCCTTCCCCTATCTGAAACAAACTTGGAAAGTGTTTGATAATCCTTGTAGTCTGGGATTGATTTTGTTTCACAAAAATGGCATTTTGTAGCAATTGGCCTTTCTTTAACTATTTTTTTCCTTTGTTTTTTAGCCATAGTTAGAATGGTATGTCTTCTGACTCATCAGTTTTTGATTCTTCGCCTTTTTCTTCTGTGATTTTCGACTCATCACTCTTGTCTTCATTTCTTACTTCCTCAACTCCCAGACCTTCCGATTTTGAATCAAGTAAGATCATATCCACTATGACCACTTCTGTAATATATTTTGTCTGCCCGTCTTTGTCCTGATAGCTTCTATTTGAAAGCCTTCCTTCAACATATACTTTTCTACCTTTTTTCAGGAGTTGCCCGCAAATTTCAGCCAATTTGTTCCAAGCCACAACTCTGGTAAAATCTGCTTCTTCTTTTTTCTCACCTGTATCAGTTGTCCAACCCCTGTTGGTGGCAACAGTAAAAGTACAAACAGCAGAACCGGAAGGGGTAAACTTAAGTTCAGGATCCCTGGTTAAATTTCCAATCAGTTGTACTTTGTTTAAGCTTTTCATTTTTTGATTATTAAATGTCTTAAGATTGTTTCGTCCATTCGAAGCTTTGTTTCAAGTTGTTTAATAGCCTTTGTATCCATTTCCAGGTTAGCAATTAAATAATACCCTTCTGTGTTTTTCCTAATAGAGTGAAACATTTCTTTTACTCCCCAATCTTCGACCTTTCCAACCTTACCTTTAAACAGTTTAACTTGTTTTTCAAGACTTTCAAGATATACCTTTTTCTTGGCAGGGGTAGTCTTTCCCTCCAAGATAATTGTCAGTTCGTAATTGTTCATAACCAAAGGTTAGTATACTAAGTTCCAATCTTAAATTCAATGACATCTCCATCCTTAACTATATAATCTCTGCCTTCACTCCTAACCTTACCCAATTCTCTATTTTGTTTCCAACCTTTGTTTTCTACAAAATCATTAAAATCACAGACATCAGCCTTTATAAATTTTTGCATAAAATCAGTGTGAATCACACCACTTGCTTCAACCGCATTTGTTCCATTTTTAATAGTCCAAGCCCTTATCTCCTTTTCACCCGCTGTCAAAAATGTAATAAGTCCCAAGGTCTCAAATGCGTTTTGGATCAGTTTGTCTAATGCTGAGTACCGAGTACCGAGCGCCTCAAGATATTCTTTTTGTTCATTCTCATTAAGTTCGGCCAACTCCGCCTCAATCTTTGCACAAACTACAATTACTTGATCGTTTTTTATACCAAGTTCATCTGCATATCTAGATTCTAGCTCCTGACTTCTAGCTACTTCTTCCTCATCTATATTTAAAACTACTAAAAATGGCTTCTTTCCTAGATACTGAAGATTTTCAGTATCTGCGTTCTTCTTTTTGGAATGTTTTTCAACCATATCACTATCAGCAAGATCAAGTTCCAATTTTAGTATTTCAAAATCAGATTTTGGGTCTTTCACTCCCTGCTTTATTACATCTGGATCACTAAAGGCTCTTAAAACATAGCAAATAGCGTCAACTTCTCTGATATGGCTTAGAAATTTATTACCCAATCCCTCGCCTTTTGAGGCCCCTTCAATTAATCCTGCAATATCTACAAATTCTACAGTTGCATTAACAATTGGTGGAGTTATCTGACTTTGACCAACTATGACTGATTGCAACAAATTCAAACGAGCATCAGGTACAGGAACAATTCCAACATTTGATTCAATTGTCGCAAATGGAAAATTGGCAACATAAGCTTGCTGCTTTTTTAAAAGTGCATTAAAAAGTGTGGACTTCCCCACATTTGGCAACCCCACAAGACC
>JAGUYM010000017.1 GCA_020061305.1 Candidatus Woesebacteria bacterium
CAATTGCAATTGAAGATAAAGATTTTTACAAACACTATGGATTTTCATATACTGGAATTGCAAGGGCAGCTTTTAAAATTGTAACCAGAGGTAAGCTTGAGGGTGGTTCCACCCTAACCCAACAACTTGTTAAAAATGCTCTTTTGTCTCCAGAACGAACTGTAAGAAGGAAATTAAGAGAATTTTTTTTAACTATGGTAGTTGAAGGAATATATTCAAAAAATCAAATCTTAGAAATGTATCTTAATCAAATCCCTTACGGCTCAACTGCATATGGTGTTGAGGCTGCAAGTGAACTTTATTTTAAAAAGAAAGCAAAAGATTTAAGTCTGGCCGAATCTGCTCTTCTTGCAGGACTTCCTCAAAGTCCAACCAGATATTCTCCCTTCGGTGCAAGACCTGAACTAGCAAAGGTTAGACAAAAACAAGTCCTGGATCAAATGGTTATCAATAAATTTATTACTCAGGAAGAAGCTGAAAACGCATTTAAAGAAGATGTTAAGTATGCCAAAATTGAAGCACCTAAAGCCCCCCATTTTGCGCTGTGGGTAAAAGAACAATTGGTTGAAAAATATGGTGAAAAAAGAGTTGAACAAGGAGGCTTACGGGTAACAACCACGCTTGACCTTGACCTACAAGAGTTTGCTCAAGAGGCCGTCGCAATGGAGGTAGATAAACTTAAAAAACAAAATGTAGGAAATGGCGCAGCCCTAGTAACTAGTCCCGCAACGGGAGAAATCCTGGCCATGATTGGTAGCAAGGACTATTTCGCCGAAGATGAAGACGGAAAAGTGAACATTATATTAAGTCAAAGACAACCGGGGAGCTCAATCAAACCTTTAAATTATGCATTAGCCATTAAAGATAAAAAAATAACTCCAGCTACAACTTTTGCAGATATTCCGACCTGTTTTTCGGTTTCTGGCCAAGATTTGTATTGTCCAAAAAATTATGATGGAACTTATCACGGCCTTACTCAAACCAGATTTGCATTGGGTAATTCATATAACATTCCTGCCGTTAAAATTCTGGCCTTAAATGGTCTTTCTAACTTTTTAGAATTTTCCAATAAGATGGGAATTACTACTTTAACAGATCCTGATAGATATGGACTATCATTAACACTGGGTGGAGGCGAAGTTAGGCCGTATGACATGGCTACAGCCTTTGGAGTTTTCGCAAACGATGGAATAAAGCAACCTTTAATTGCTATAACAAAAATTGAGGATTGGAAAGGAAAGGTTTTGGAAGAAATTGATCTAACCAACATCAGACTTTCTGGGGAAAGAGTTATTGATGTCGGAACATCATTTTTAATATCACACATATTGCATGATAACAACGCAAGATCACAAGCATTTGGGACAAACTCGTTTTTAAATGTAAAGGGTCATCCTGAAGTATCTGTTAAAACAGGGACGACCAACGACAGGAGAGATAATTGGACAGTTGGTTATACTAAGCAAATTGCTGCCGTGGTTTGGGTAGGTAACAATGACAACACTCCCATGAGCGGGGCTGTATCAGGTGTCTCTGGGGCATCCCCCATTTGGAATAAAGTTATCAAATATGCCCTTGATAAATCAGAGAAAGGTGAATACGACAAAGAATTTGATGGACATTCATGGCCACTTCAACCAAGTGAAGTGGTGGGTGCAACAATTTGCGCAGATACGGGAGATATTAGACCCGACTGCCCACAACGATTTGAATATTTTCTAGAAGGAACAGTTCCAACTACAGCCAATATCGTGAATCAAGATATAGCAATCTTTAAAGATACTGGTCAAATTGCCATAAGAGACTTTTCGCCTGAACAAGTGGAAACTCAAAATCGGCCAGTTTTTACTGACCCAACAGGTTCAATCTATTGCACGACTTGCCCAATATCTTCCCAGTCAGGAACTATAAGATATCCACTGCGCTAGATATCTGCTACAATACGCGCGTGGTAAATAAAATAAGCAAATTTCTAATTTTTATTGGTCGTCCGTTTTATTTTGTTTTTACAAGAATATTTATTATTCTTATTTTTCTAATTTATTTGATTGGCCATCTAACCAGAATACTTTATTCAATTAAACTGCCAAAAGTAATTTATCCAAAGTTTAAAATTAAAAAAAGATATTTATTAATTTCTGGACTTATCACTCTTATCTTATTATCCTATTTTCTTATTTTAAAAGACCTTCCCTCTCCGAAAAATTTGATAACTCGTCAAGTAGATGTTTCGACAAAAATATATGATCGAAACGGTCAGCTTTTATATACTATTTACAAAGATAAAAATAGAAGTTTAGTTAAACTTTCTGAGATTCCTACTTCCTTAAAACTTGCAACTTTAGCCGCTGAAGACGCAGAGTTTTATACTCATCCTGGATTTTCAGTAAGAGGGATGTTTAGAGCTCTAAAGAAAAATCTATCGGAAGGAAAGCTCCAGGGTGGATCAACTATCACACAACAGTTAGTTAAAAATGCACTTTTATCTTCTGAGAAAACTTTTGTCAGAAAAATAAGAGAACTTATTGTATCCGTTGGGGTGGAGCTTAATTTTACAAAGGATGAAATATTGGAAATGTATCTTAATGAGGTCAATTATGGTGGTAATATCTATGGCGTTAGCGAAGCTGCTAGGCAATATTTTGGCAAAGATGTTAAAGACCTAAGTTTGACAGAATCAGCACTTATTGCTGGGCTACCACAAAGTCCTACTAAGTTTTCCCCCCACGGTCAAAACCCCGACCTAACATTTGTCAGACTTAGAGAAGTTTTACACTTGATGAGAGTTAATAAATACATAACTCCTGAGGAGGAACTTGATGCAATCAACCAAAAAATCACATTTGCACCCAACAGACAAATCATAAAAGCTCCCCATTTTGTAATGTTTGTTAAAGAAAAACTAATTGAAGAATTTGGAGAGGAAACGGTTTTAAAAGGAGGATTAAGTATTACCACCACTCTTGATATGGACATACAAAAAATGGCTGAAAAAGTAGTTGTCGACGAACTTGAAAAAGTAAAAAAACTTAGGGTTTCCAATGCGGCAGTTGTTATTACCAACCCCAAAACAGGTGAGATATTAGCAATGGTTGGAAGCCGTGACTATTTTAACACCGATGGAGGCGGAAATGTAAATGTCACAACCAGACCAAGACAACCGGGTTCGTCCATAAAAGTAATAAATTATGCATTAGGTCTTTCTAATGGTCTTACTTTGGCATCAATAATTGACGATAGCCCCATAACATTTTCTGTTCCTGGCCTCCCCCCGTACTCACCCAAAAACTATGATGGAACTTATCGTGGCAAAATCACCATAAGGCAAGCCTTAGCAGAATCAAGAAATATTCCAGCTGTAAAAATTCTTGCATCTTATGGAGTAGATAAAATGATTGATTTGGGTCAAAAGATGGGCATAACTACATGGGGCGACAGAAGTAGATTTGGTTTATCTTTAACTCTCGGTGGTGGTGAAACCAAGCTTATTGACATGGCACAAGTTTATGGTGTTATAGCCAACATGGGAACTAAATCGAATTTAAAATATATCAAAGACATCCATACAGAAAACGACAACCAAAATGTTCTTGACCCTAGAGTCGCATTTTTACTAATTGATGTATTAAGGGATAATAATGCCAGATCAAGAGCATTTGGTACTAACTCAATGCTAGTTATCCCAAATCACCCCGAGGTTGCCGTTAAAACGGGGACCAGCAACGACCTGAAAGATAATTTAACTATCGGATTTAATCAAGATTATTTAGTAGCTGTTTGGGTTGGTAACAATGATGGAAGCTCAATGGCAAGAATAGCGTCGGGAATAACAGGGGCTGCTCCAATCTGGAACAGAATTATGACAAGCCTGACTTTTAAAACTCAGTCCAAAAGTTGGCCGATTCCTAAAGGACTCATTTATAAAGAATGCTATTCTAGATTTGAATGGTTTTTAGAAGAAAAACAAATAGACTGCCCCAAAATATTAGATGGTATCTCCACCACTAGCGACTAAATCTTTATACAAGAGATATTGTGGGAGTAAAAAAAACGGAGCCAATAACACTGAAATTATACTCCCCAAATAAGGAACCGCACCAACAACTAGACTTACAATCATGATAAACAATCCAAAAACAAAACTTCGACCTAAAATTTTCCAAAATTTATCTTTAACCAACTTTTTACTTTCTTTCATCGAAGCAAAAATTCCCATCTTTTTATCAAAAACGGCTAATGTAGCAAAATAAAACCATGTCATAAAGATAATCCCAGGAACAATCAAAGCAACAAACCCCAACAAAACTAGTAACCCCACAACAAATGATATTGCAAAATATTTCAACATATTCTTAAACCCTAAAACCAAAACCTCTCTCTCAGATAATTTACCCATATTTAAAACTGAGTTTATTGATACAGATCCCGACCATAACATAAAAATACCTGCCAAAATCGACAACAATATCGCAAGTGCTTGATTGTTTATATAATCAGGGTAATAAACAGAAATTAATCCAGATATTGCACTTACTATTGCAAAAACTGCCATGACTTTGGAAAAATAAATAAAATTTTCTTTTTTAGAATATATTCTCCAGGCCTCTCTGATGTATTCTATTGGTGTTTTCATTTTGTGTGTTCAGTATATAATAAATTTGCAAGATTTGGTATTAGTTCGTCTGCATCCCTTTCAATTACCCCATCGGTCATGATGACCATTATAAACGGATTTTTGGAATAAATCACCCCCGCATCACTAACAGACCTCAGTTCCCTAGCATACTTATGTGAAACTTTTACTTCACTTGGTATTCCTTTTCTTAACCAATCATTAAATATCGTGTCTGTCATATAACTTTGCAACCTCTCACTTTTTTCCTGACTTAAAATTTCGTTTTTATAAAGTTTTTTTAAAAAAAGTCCTATCTCTTCAGGTGTGGTTTTGTTTTCTGAAAAAGAAGTTTTAACCATTCCCAAATTAAGAATCGCATTTTCTATTTTTTCTTTCCCTAATATTTCAACCGCCTGTGTGAAGGCGTTATTATCAGACCTTTTTCCCATTGCTTCAACTAATTTTTCATCGTTGTTTTCTTTTAGTGCCAAGTACATTACAGGAAGTTTGATGAGAGACGCCGCCTGCATAACTTCCTGATGATTTACACCATAATAATAATCCCCATTTAAATCATAAATGTAAAAGGCATATATTCCAGAATAACTTTTTGTCATTTTATTAAATTTATTTTTAGTACTTTCAATCTTTTCTCTATTTATATCAGTACCTTTTCCGCCGACCTCAATTATCTTCTCTTTAAATGGATTTATTTCATCAAGTGAGATTTTGGGAATTGTAATTCTGGGCAAATTTGGGAGTTTAAAGTTTCTTGAGGTTAGAGCCAATATTCCCGATGTCCCAACTGTCAAAATAAACACAATTAAAACGAAAAGTCTTTCATACCTATCCCAGGGTTTAATAACTTCCTTTCCTTCTGCTTTTGGCCTTATTCTTTTTATTCTTCTTGGGGTGTCACCGCCAAAAACCTCGTCCTTATTTCCAACTTCTGTTTTTTTTCTTCCAAATGTCATTTTCTTCTTGTAAACCAAACATCTTTATTGACAATATTTTCAGGAATCTCATTATTTAATACTTTTAATATTCCTAAAACTGCTAATTCTCCCATTTTTTCTCTTGCTTCATAAGTTGCCGATGCAATATGAGGTGTTGTTATAACATTTTCCATGCCTATTAATTCTGGGTCAATATTTGGTTCATTGTCAAAGACATCAAGCCCTGCACCCCCCAGGTGTCCACTTCTTAAAGCTTCTACCAAATCATGTTCATTAACAACCGCACCCCTTGCAGTATTAACTAAATATGATCCTTTTTTCATTTTTGAAAGTGTTTCTTTATTAATTAAATGTCTTGTTTCATCTGTAAGTGGAACATGTAGTGTTACTACATCGCTTTCTTGCAAAAGTGTA
The DNA here is from genome assembly GCA_020061305.1 of Candidatus Woesebacteria bacterium. Taxonomy (GTDB): domain Bacteria; phylum Patescibacteriota; class Microgenomatia; order UBA8517; family UBA8517; genus DYGS01. The sequence continues at coordinate 5,986 of JAGUYM010000017.1, forward strand.
TCTAAATTAACACTATTTTCATCTTCTGTCCTTTTGGTATATATAACTTTCATTTTATACCCCTCTGCTCTCCTTTTAACCATCGATCCAATCCCACCGAGGCCTACAATTCCTAATGTTTTACCAATTAAAGAAGTTCCTAAAAATATATCCGGCTCCCAACCTTTATACGACCCCCTTCTTGTTGCTTCGTCAGATTCAACAATTCTTCTTGATAAACCAGCAATTAGTGCCCAAGTATGTTCTGCTACTGCCTCATCAACTTCTTCACATGGGGTATTTGTAACTACAATTCCTCTTTTGGTTGCATCAGTAATATCTATATTGTCAAAACCAACTGCATAATTACTAATAATTTTAAGTTGTGGGCCTATCGCATCCATTACCTCTCCATCTATTTTGTCTGTTAAAAGGGAGAGAATTGCATCTGCATCTTTTGCTCTTTCAATAAATTCTTCAGCAGTTAACTGTCTATTAAATTCAGAGACAACAACCTCGGCATTTAATTTATCTAAATCTTTTAAATGCGTTGTTGGTAGTTGTCTTGATACAAAAATCTTTATCATGTTATGATTGCATCTCTTCTACTTCTACTCCAGATGACTTAAATCTAGCCACCCAAACATCCATATCACTCTCTTTTAGAAGTCCTTTTTGAGCTCCTATATATCCTATTACTGATGCAGAATTAACAGTCCCCCAGATAAGGCATTCATCAACGGTTTTATTTTTAATTAATGCAGATAAAAAACCTGACCCAAAAGCATCGCCGGCACCCGTTCTTTCGTATGCATCTACAGGCAAAGGCGGACAGTTTAAAAATTTTTGACCATCATACATATATGATCCCCTCTCCCCATCGGTTATAACCGAAATCTTCGGACCTAGACCTGAAAGCGCCGTTAGCAATTCTTTATTAACCACATCTTTTGCTTTTAATCCCGTAAGCTTTTCTGCTTCCTGTTTATTTACAAAAATAATATTAGTAAGTTTTAAGATTTTGCTAATCCCATCAACTCCGGCCTTCAATTGCCAGCTACCTGGATTAAAGGCAAGTTTAACTTCAGGATTTTTAATCAGCCACTCAACGATGTGATTATAAAATGGTTCATATGATTCACCCATTGAAGTAAGATAAGCCCAAGGGGTTTTTGGGAGTTGGACTGGAAACTCATACGATCTAGGCGCATGGTATGTAAAAATTGTTCTTTCTCCAGAATAAGATAAAACAACATTAAAATTAGAGAGCGTGGATGGTTGTTGAATACAGTAAGTTAAATCAACGCCCTCCTGCCTTAACTTATCAATTATCTGATTGCCAATACTATCATCCCCTAGCGTCAACACAAGGGAGGTTTTAACTCCAAGCCTAGTTACACCAACTGCATTGTTAGCCGCATTTCCGCCGATCGAAAAGTCAAGAGATTTAACGGGTATTTTATCTGCATATGAAAAAGCAATCAAACATTCTTTTGTGTTTAGATTACAAAGAGACTCCGATTCGGACGGATTGACAAAAACATCCAAATTAACATCACCTATCGATAACAAGTCTAAATTCATAGTTCTCCTATTCTTGCCTTTGAAACTTTTTGAAGTCTATTGCTAAAAACCTCCTGGGCTTTAGAAACATTCTCTTCTTTTCCACACCAAACATCTAAAACCCCTTCTTGCAAAGCTCTTTCGAACGAAAATGTTAAGTCCCATCCCCCAAATTTTTTCTCAATGTTTAATTTTACTATCTCATTTAGATTAAAAATCGCCTGCTCTGAGGTTTGCCCTCCCGAAAGAAAAACTATGAGGGGTACATCATTTGGAACTGAGTTTTGCAAAGTACGAAGTGTGGAATTTGATACCTCAAGCGGCATCATGGTAACCCCACTATCTTTTCCCGGAAGAACCATGTTAGATTTTAAAATCAAATTAGTTAAATTAACATCTTTTTCCTTTAGAATATCAAAAAGTTTTTTTAATACTTTTGTCGTAACCTCTTCACATCTTGCGTTGGTATGATTTCCATCATACAAAACTTCAGGTTCAACGATTGGAACCATACCTTTATCTTGTACCAACTTAGCATAATCAGCCATTCTCCTTAAATTTTCAGATATAAAATTATCAGAAGGGTGTATATCAGAAATGTTAAAAACGCCACGCCACTTGGTAAAGGTCGCACCATATTTTTTATAATTTTCAAGTCTTTCAGATAACACTTCCAATCCTTTTGTTATCTGTTCATCTGTGTTGTTAAAACTTTCAAGTCCTTCATCGACTTTAATGCCTATTTCAATTCCTTTTTGTTTTAAGATCTCGCCTAATCCGATCTTAATATTTGAGTCGTTTAGAATAACACCACTTATATAGTTTTCAAGATTGTTTGTATTAAAGAGTAACTCTTTATATCTTTTATCTAGTTCTGGAGCAAAAGTAAGCCCCGCTGCCTCAAATCTTCTAATAATTCCTTTTGTGCTATCTGTAGCAAGTATGCCTTTACGTGAAGCAGATAGTTGTTGGACAGTTTGATTCATACATTAAGAATACACTTAAGAATTTTTTCTAGCAATTGCCTTTTTAACCGCCTTCATAATGTCTTCTTTAGTTAAGCCATATTCTGCAAACAATTCTATTGGCTTACCAGATTGACCAAATCTATCTTGTACTCCTAGTATTTCCATTGGAACTGGATAATTTTTAGATAAAACTTCAGAAACTGCAGACCCCATTCCTCCATTAACTTGATGTTCTTCGATTGTAACAACAGCACCTGTTAATTTTGCATATCTAATAATTATTTCTTCATCTAATGGCTTAATTGAGTGTATGTTAATTACAATTGTTTCAATACCATTTTTTTCTAATTCTTTGTAAGCTAAGAGGGCTTCATAGACCATTAGTCCACAAGCAACAATTACTGCTTCTGGTTTTTTACTTTCTGTTAGAATATTGGCCTTTCCAAATTTAAATTGAGTTTTTTCTGTTGTATAAACTGGATTCTCAATTCTTGGCAATCTCATATAAAAAGGTTCATCAATTTTTGCCATCTCCATTGTTGCTTTTTTAGCTTCCAGATAGTCACTAGGAACAACCACATTCATATTTGGAATAACTCTAGCAAGAGCTATGTCCTCCAAACTTTGATGTGTTACACCATAATGACCGATATTAAGCCCACTTTGTGCACCTATTATTTTTACTGGATAACCGTCAATTCCAATGGTTGTTCTGATTTGCTCCCAATTCCTGCCCGGACTAAAAACTGCGTAACTTGTTGCAAATGGAATCTTACCATAATTAGCAAGGCCTGAAGCAATCGTTACTAAGTTTTGTTCAGCAACTCCAACTTCAATAAATCTCTCTGGAAACCTATCAGCAAAGTAATTTACTTTTGTTGATTCTTTTAAATCTGCAGTTAGAACAACAATTCTTTCATCTTTCTCTCCCGCTTCAAGTAAACCATAACCAAAACCATCTCTCATGAGTTTTAACTCAATATCTTTTTTAAATAGTTTGTCCGACAAATTCAATTTTTGATTTATCATATTTTGTTACTACGAAGTAGTAAGCTTCGCTTATTCACCATACTCTTTGACCCTCCCTTGCATTGTTCTAATTTCTTTCAATGCTAATTTTGCCTGTTCATCATTTGGTGCTTTTGCATGCCAGTTTGGATTGTTTTCCATGAAATCAACACCTTTACCTGGAATTGTATGCGCAATAATTACTGTGGGGTTTTCATAAATTGCACGAGCTTTGTTACAAGCATTAATAATTTCCTCTATGTTGTGTCCATCAATTTCTAAAACTGACCAACCAAAAGCTTTGTATTTTTCAGCCAATGGCTCAAGTGGCATTATATTTTCAGTAAAATCATCAATTTGAATATTATTTCTATCAACAATCATTGTTAAATTAGAAAGATTATTTTTACCTGCAAACATAACTGCCTCCCAATGGTTACCTTCATTATGTTCACCATCTGAAGTGATTACAAAGACTCTGAATCTCTTTTTGTCCATACGGGCTGCATGTGCAATTCCAGATGCTTGAGAAAGTCCTGAACCCAGGGGACCTGATGTAGTTTCAACTGCTGGCAAATATCGTTTATCAGGATGGCCTTGAAGTATTCCGCCCATTTCACCAAGATGCATCAATTCTTTGTGATCAAAATAACCACTGTGCGCCATAACAGCATATCTTGCAGGACAAATATGGCCATTTGAAAGAATTAGTCTGTCCCTATCCTCCCATTCTGGGTTTTTAGGATCATGAAGCAAAACTCCATAGTAAAGAGCAACAAAAACATCAACCATTCCTAGTGACCCAGCAGAATGGCCATAACCGGCCCCAAGAAGCATTTTAATTACATCTTTTCTTACTTCTTTAGATATGTCTTCTAATTCCTCTGTCGTATGTTTCATATTTGAAAAGCCTTGTCATACTTATTCATATCTTCATCTCCTTCGTGGTTTCTGGCGGCAATTTGTTTTTCAAATTTTTTAATAATTGGTAAAACATCTTCTACTCTATTTGCTATCTCAAAAACTGAAAGTTCCTTGTTATCTATGTACATATTCTTTCTAAAAACATCAATTATTTCTGCCCAATAGCCTCCAAACAATATAAACGGTTTATGGTGTCCATAATAAAGTTTGGCCAATACCCAAGCAGTTCCAAATTCTGAGATTGTTCCAGTTCCCCCTTTAAATAGAATGAAAACATCACCATATTCCATTAATTTGAACATTCTTTCGATGTAGTTAGTTGTAACAATCTCCTCATCGGGGACATTGCCTATATATTTTCCTTCAAATCCGGGAGCATTTTGGGGATCAAAGGTAACTGTTACAGTTTTGCCCCCTCCATTTTTAGCGCCATTTGTAGCAGCTTCCATAACTCCGGGACCACCACCATCAACTACTACATATCCTTCTTTGGCCAATATTTCTGCCACCTTAAATGCCTGCATATAAACTTCATCACTTTCAGCAATATCGGCATCGCCAAAAAAAGCTATGTTTTTAATAGCGACATCATTATTATTAGAATATTTTTTAAATTCGTCCATCTGTTTTAATTTTAAATTTTAAAATTGATCAAAAATCAAAATTAGCAATTAATTAGTAATTCCACCGTTAGTCAAGGTTATTGGATCGGTCGGTATTTTATTTGTATCGAGATTTCTTCCAACTCGTACGACTTGCTCAACAAGTCTATTTGCGTATCCCCACTCGTTATCATACCACGCAAAAACCTTAACCATATTTCCCGCAACAACTTGCGTTAATGGTAAATCGACTATGGCTGACTCACTCCTACCGATAATATCAGATGAAACCAAAAAACCGTCAGAAACAGCTAATATGCCCTTGTATATTGGATTTTTAACTGCCTCCCTAAAGGCACCATTTACTTCATCAACAGTAACTTCATTCTTTAGTAGAAAAGTAAAATCTGTAATTGAACCAGTAGCGACGGGGACTCTCAAACTCATGCCATCAAAAAGTCCCTTTAGTTCTGGTATTGTTTCAGTAACAGCAATTGCAGCCCCAGTTGTGGTTGGCACTATGTTTTGTGCAGCCGCGCGACTTCTCCTTAAATCTTTGTGTGATCCATCCTGTAAATTTTGGTCATCTGTATAACTATGGATTGTTGTCATCATGGCTTTTTCTATTCCAAATTTTGCATGCATAACCGCAGCAACTGGCGCAACACAATTTGTTGTGCAACTTGCATTAGAAATAACCATTCCCTCTTTTTCACCTGCCGGCAACGCCTGATGCGTAGCATCTGCGGGCAGGTTAACACCCAAAACATAGGTGCTAACATTGCCACCCTTACTTGGTGCTGAGATAATTACTCTTTTGGCTCCTCCAATTGCATGTTTTTGAGCCATCTCGCTCGATGTAAATTTTCCAGTAGCTTCAATAACAACATCGACGCCATATTTACCCCAAGGAATAAGTGATGGGTCTCTTTGTGCCAAAAGCGGGACATCAATATTCCTCTCAGAAATTTTCAATCTTCCTATAAGTTCCTCACCATCTTCATTTCTTCTCTCTTCACTCTTAACTCTTAAATCAAATTGCCGATACATAGTATCGTAATTAACCAAGTGTCCCCATCCGTGGACATCCATGCTTCCTGAAGTATTTATTGCTCCAAATGAAATTTCGTCAAGGTGTTTAGCAACAGCCACCCGAAAAGCTAAGCGCCCTATCCTCCCAAAACCATTTATTCCTATTGTTATCATATTGAGCAGTAATATTAATATTAGTGTATCAGCGCTTGATTAAATGGTAAAGACTTGCTTTAATTTAAAAATGAAAATAAGCAAAAATGATTTTAACAGATTAATAAAATCAGGGTGGCAATCATGGAGTTTTAAAAGTAAAAACTATTTTAAAATACCCAGTCTAAATTTCAACCCAAAAGGTAAACACTATTCCAATTTAAACACGCACATTTTAAAAAGTAAGTCCCCCGCATACGGATGGTGTTCTTGGTATGCTTTTGGCCCAGATATTAATGAAGAAAAGATACTTAGTCAAGCTAAATGGATTTTTGAAAACAAGAAAATTAATACCCTCCCATTGGAATATATACTAATCGATGGTGGTTGGAGCACATGGGGTGATTGGCTAAAAGAAGATCCAACTAAATTTCCTTTGGGTATAAAACACTTAGTATCTAAAATAAAAAACTATGGACTAAAATCGGGTATATGGATTGCACCCTTTTTAGTTGATCAGTATTCTGTTATAGCTAAAGATCATGATGATTGGCTTGTGAAATCTAATGGAGAAAAAGTCGAAGGATTAAACCTAACACCTATTGATAAATTCATGCCCTACAAAAAATGGATTTTGGACATAAAAAACCCTAAAGTCGTAAAGTATCTTGATGATTCTATCGATCATTTAATTACAAATTTTGGGGTAAAACTTATTAAGTTTGATTTTCTATATGCCATATATTTTGACCCAAACATAACGGCAAATGAGGCAGACAATTTTCTACATTCATTTCTGAAAAAAGTGAGAGATAAATATCCAGATGTCTACACAATTGCATGTGGCTGTCCACTTATACCTGCTGTGGGGGCAGTTGATTCAATGAGGATAGGCCCTGACACATCAATTGCACCATTCGTGAAATTAATTCCATTCTCGTTTATTTCAAACCTCTATCTTAAATACATAGTAATCCCAACAGTATTAAATCGACTATGGACAAAAAAATATTGGAATGTTGACCCGGATGCCTTTATTTGCAATAATGCTTCTGGGTTTTCAGACAAACAACTTTTTAGATTGCAAAAAACCATAAAGAAAGGAAATGGCAATATATTCTTAGGTGATGATCTAACAACTTTAACAAGCAACGAAATTTCAAAATACATAAACCCACTATTTATAAAATGAAGATAGCCTATTTTACTGATACATTTCTTCCAAGAATTGATGGTATTGTCTCTACAGTACACGAGCATACCCAAATCCTTACAACAATGGGCCATGAAGTAATAATTTACGCTCCTACCTATCCCGGCTTTGATAAAAATCAAAATATAAACAATGTCGTTATTAAAAGACAACCTTCCATTCCATTTCCTGCATACAAAGGCACTCGAATTCCGTTTCCAAAAACTTTTAAAATATATCAATCATTAGTTAAATTAGATCCAGATGTTATTCATATTCATACACCCGGACCAATCGGACTTATGGGAATTCTAATTTCTAAAGTTCTAAAAAAACCTCTTGTTGGAACTTACCATACTTTATTTTCGGAAACATTAGTTTATGCTTCTCCAAATGAATTATTTAAAAAGTTAGGAATTAAGATTCCAAACAAAAAAACTTTTGAGAATCAAAAAATAGGTCTATTTTTTAAGAAGTTAACTTGGGAGACTGTAAACAAAATCTACAGCAACTGTAATTTAGTACTTGCTCCTTCCTTACCTATCAAAAAGTTATTGATTGAGCAAGGATTTAAAAAAAACATTCGAGTATTACCTTCGGGGATAGATACTAGATTATTTTCTACTGGAAAAAACATCCATAAGCATAGTCTAAAAATATTACATGTTGGAAGAATAAGTTATGAAAAAAATGTAGATGTAGTACTTAAAGCATTTCAAATTGTTCTTAACTCATTACCTTCAGCACAACTTATTATAGCGGGAGATGGACCAGCGCTTGAGGATATGAAAAAGCTTTCTAAAAAACTTGGTATCTATAAAAATATTGAATTCATTGGTTTTATAAATAGAATAAATTTGCCAAAACTTTATAAGACCGCCGACGTTTTTGTAACCGCCTCTACGATGGAGACACTGGGTTTAGTGGTTTTAGAAGCAATGTCTTGTGGATTACCTATTGTAGCAGTAAACAAATACGCGCTACCTTGGATAGTTAAGAACAATCAAAATGGTTTTATAGTAAAACCATTTGATAAAATTGTAATGTCTGAAAAAATTATTCAAATTTTAAAAGACAAGACAACTGCAAAAAAATTTAAAAAAAAATCTGTAGAAATTGCACATAAATATGAAGTTCAAAAAATTATTAGAAAATTAGAGTTAATATATCAAAATTTACAAAAGTAATTTATTTTTAATAACTAGTGGCTGCAAATATTAAGAGTGTATTCATTTGAGTGATTCAATTCCAGGTAGAGTTTTTTTTGTTAAAAATTCAAGCATCGCTCCTCCGCCTACCGATATCCAATCAAATTTGTCTACTAAATTGTACTTATTTAGAGCTAATAAACTATCACCGCCTCCAACTATTTTAAAGGATTTGGAATTGACTACAGCTTGAAAAACATTTCTTGTCCCTTGGCTATGCCCTTCGTCTTCAAATTTACCCAAAACTCCTGCTAGTACTATTGTTTTCGCTTTCAATATTTCTTTTGTAAATCTTTCAATTGTATTTAAAGTAATATCTTCTTTATCCATTATTAAATTACCAACAATTATTTTTTGAGTATCTGTTGCAAGTCTTACACTTTCTAATCCCTTGTCTCCCATCAAGTCGGGAAGTCTTCCGCCTACCAGTACTTTATCAGCTAATTTTGATAAGGGTTCAATCATTTTTAATTTGTCTTGTTTTACTCCGCTAATTAATACAACGAGTGGTCTATCTGGTTTATTTTTAACTTTTTCTAAATTTTCAATTTCTTTTTCTAAATTTAAACCCGCATATGAGGACAAATATTTCGTAATACCAACGATTGAAGCATGACTTCTATGGCAGACACTAAACGCCTCATTTACATAGATATCACCCAGACTTGCAAGTTCTTTTGCATAATTATCATCGTTAGCTTCTTCTCTTGGATCAAATCTCAGGTTTTCCCTTAATTCCCAATCATCTTTTGTACCAACCATTTTCTCTAAGATGGGGATAAGTGGCATTAAACTATATTTTTCTTCGTATTTACCATCTGGTCTGCCTCTATGCCCAATTAAAATCACTTTTGCATTATTATCAAGTAAAAATTTAAGTGTTGGAATTAATCTTTGGAGTCTAATATCTTTTTCAGATAAATTACTAACATCTAAATCCCCCCTGACAATCACTATTTTGCCCTCTAAATCGTTTTTTGTGAGTGAAGATAACAATTTCATCAATTAATATTACTCTGTAAATAAGTTTTGCGAAAGTTGTTTTTTATCCAAATCTTTATCAAAAGTTAAAATCTTATACTTATTTTCTTTTGCAGAAGATAGCAAATAACTATCTACAAAATGTAATTTATTTCTGTAATTAGTCCACATACCCAAGAGCCCTTTTCTGTCTTCTACTTTCAGCCACTTCTGAGAAAGTAAAACCTCCATTGAGGTGGCAATTTCATCAGGTGTTTTTTTGTAAAATGATTCAAGTACGAAACAAACTTCTGCAACAACAACAACTTTAATTATCAAACTTAATTCACCTGCTTCGGCTTTTTTGAATATATCAACAGATTTTTTATAAAGTATTTCACTATCTCCAACCAGATATCTAAGTATTATGTTTGTGTCTATTATATTAGTCATTTCTAGCCCAATTTTTAGAAAAACTATTTCTAGCCTCTTTTAGTTGTTTGTCAGATAGTTTAACTTCTGAGGCAAGAGAACCGGCTAAAGACCAAAAATCTTTCTTTGGAGAAACAATTATTGTATTTCCTACCTTTTGAGCAACAGCTTTTGTCGCCCCGTATATCCCTAAATCTTGGAGCATAAGTTTTGGAAGCGATATTTGACCTTGGCTTGTTATAGATACGATTTGTCGCATAACATTATTATGACACAATGCATTATTTTGTCAAGTTGCATTATTTACTGAAGTTGACAATTACACATAATCTGAATAGAATAGCCACATGACTGACACACTGAGAGGATTAACACCAGACAAAGACAAAGTCAATGATATTACAAAAAGATGGATGGCTTGTCCCGTGCGTCGATGGAATACAAGCTGTCAAGATGAAAAGATCTGTATAGATCCAGAGGACCCAAAATGTCCAAAAAATTCAGATGAAACTGAAATTATCTATGCAAAAGCAGATAATCAAAATACTCAAAGTAATTAGTTATTTGCTTCTAACTTCTCTATCTCCTCTAAACGTCGCCCGTGCCTTGCATTTTCTTCATATTTTGTTTCAAGAAAAGCAATTAGCATGGCTTTTGCTTCTTTCTCCGATGTGTAATCGGCAGCAATTACCAATACATTCATATCATCGTCTGTCCTACCTGCCTTAACTTGTAAAACGGATTTGCCGATTGATGCCCTTATGCCGTCAAATTTGTTAGCAACCACATCTGCACCAACTCCACTACCACACAGTAAAACTCCTACACTGCCGGGCCTTTTGGCTACCATCGAGGCAACATCCGAAGCATACCTTGTGTAATCATCTTTCGGATCTAAATGGTCTGCACCCATGTCCTCAAAATCATACTTTAACTCAAACAGCCATCTAGATATTTTTTCCTTTAACTCATATCCTCTATGGTCACTTCCAATAAATATTTTCATGCAAACCCTTTCGTTAACTCCAAAAGTTCTTCTCTTGGACTATCACTCATCATAACATCACTTGCAACTGCTATGCCAGTTGCGCCAAGTTCAATACATTTTTTAACATCATCTTTTGAATGAACACCGGCTCCAACAATTAAAGGTGTTCCTGCTTTTTTTGAAATTACAACCGCTCTGGAAATAATATTAGGTTTCGCAGTAGCAACTGATATATTCTTGTTACCTATTAGGCCCGGCGGTTCGTATGAAAGATAATCAGGATTTAATATACTAACTTTTTCTAATTCTTCAATATCTTTTGCAAAGATCAAAGTTTTTAAGCCCACTTCTCTTGCCCTCTCATGAGCCTTTGTCAAACTTTCAAAATCATCGACCCTGTTTTCAGAGTGATTTAAACTAGTTCCCACTGCCCCATCTTCTTTAACAGCTTCAGGCAAAATTCCACCTGTATGAGCACCAAAACTAATCGGGTCAATTTTTTGCGACCACACTTCTAGATTAGTAGTTGTTGCCACATCTTTAATATCAGTTGACTGCACAAGCAAAAATATTCCCACACCGCTTTCATTAGAAACATCCTCAGCCATTTTTGCTATCAATAGAGCATTCTGGCCTGTTCCAGATTGATATGTTTTGAAATTTAAAAAAATCATTTGATTAATAATAGTTCAAACCTACCTTTATCAAACCCTACCACAGTTTCTTTTGTACCATCGTCTCTGGTTATTACGGTAAATGGCACACCCATAAAACCATTTGAAGCTGAAAGCATTTCCTTTTGAGCCTCTTCATCTGTATCAACCATTTTTTCTATAAAAGAAACGCTTTTTCCGATTAAATAATCTTTTAACATTTTACAATATGGGCATGTTGTGGTTGAGTAAATTGTTATATTCATTTACTTATCACCTCCATTAATTTTTGTGTAAGAATTTCTTTTTCTATATTTCCTGTTTGTTTATATGATATTGCACCATTTTTATCCAAAATCACAACCGATCCTTCCTTATTTACGCTGTATTTTTTAGAAAGGGCTGTTGTTTCAGTAGTTGTTTCACTATCTAAAATATGAATTTTTATCCCAACGACACCTTCTCTTGTCAAATTGGCTAACGACTCATTTATCAATTCGTCCATTTTATTGCACTCTTCGCACCAATTTGCCGTAAAAAACATCAAAATCACAGTTTTTTCGTTTAATGCTTTTTCATAAACCTCCTTAGAATAATCAATATAGATTGATTGTTTGTCATCTACAACATCAACAACTTTATTTTGTTTTGAAATATTAACTTTGCTTTTATTATATTCATTTAATTTTTGCCATGAATTAATTAGAAGCCCAACAAAACTTATAAAAAAAAGCGACAAAACAAAAAAAAGAATAAACTTTCGCATTAAACTAAATATACCCTCTTTAGAAGGAACCTTCAAGGATAATGGTTTCGGGAGTAGAATCAAATTTTGTTTCTTTTGCAATCCCTGAAGCATCACTACCTGATACATCTTTTAATTCAATATAATTTTTATTATCAGGAATAGTTAATTTGAATTTGTCCTCAATAACCTTTTTGACCTCCCCGGAAGTTTTAGGAATAACTTTTAAATCCTCTTATTGAAGTTCATTACTACTGGCAAAATACCTCCCGACCATTAAAAAGTCAATATATTATTATTATATTTTCCGCAGATTTAACGCACAATTTCCGCCAGCCTCGACGGCTAGGCGGGCCAGCCTTACTTAAGTTTCAGGTAAACCCCAAAAAGTGCCAAGACTGCAGCTACCAATAGCCACTGCGTACTTGCCAGCCAAAAATCAAATCCTAAGTATCCCACCCCAGCCAATATTACTGCTCCCAAAGCTCCCATCATTAAATATTTTGAATTATCCATATTATTTTTCTTTGCCATATTTATCACCTCCCACTATTGGATAGCTCTTTCAGAGTATCAAATATTTTTCAACTGCAAAACCAACTAAATAAGCAATCACTGCAGCAATACCACCGATAACCAGGTTTTCAATTGCACACTTTAAGCTGTTTTTGTTAGTATAAATTCCCCGTATAACCCCAACCACTAAAAGAGATATCGCAACCAAAACTGAAGCTATTAGAAAACTGTTTTTGAAATCAAAAATATAGGAAATAAGTGGTATTGTTCCAAACAACACAAAGGATATAAATGTTGCAAAACCATTTATGAGGGGTTTATTTTTTACATTTTCTTTTTCGAACTCCAGCTCACTTTTTAGACCCAAATAAGCACCTGTTGCCATTGAAAGCCCATCGGCAAACAAATTGGCAAGACCCAAAATAATTACAATGTTTGGAGTAAGTGACGCACCTAAGGAACCGGCAACAACTGCAAAAGTTGTAGTTAGTCCATCATTAGCAGCCAACACTCCAAAACTGAGCAATGCTGCTTTATCATGTGTTTTAATACTAATTCCCACTTTACATAAATCATACCACAACATATATTGTAAATATTGATTGTGTTAAAGGAATAAGGGTGTAATTCCCTAGCTGTGCCGCAACCGTATAGTCGGAAAACTAACAATCATCTTAGAATCTCGAGCAAGAAATATGTCTTACGCAGAAGCACCACAAGAAACTGTTTTAAAATTCCTCAAATCTAATGCGTGGAAAAATGCATCCCCAGAAACGATTGCTGCCGGTTTAAAATGTTCTCACAATGAATCTCATTTAAAGTTAAATCCTTGGCAATATGAATTAAGGGAAAATAGGCTTTTCGATCCTGTACAAAATAGTTTTGTTACCGAAACAAAAGGGTTTGATGAGCAAGAAGACGGAGTTATGTCACAACTTGAAACATGGTTTTTAGAAAATGAATCTGGAATCGCGATCCACATAAGCCCAAGAAAAGAATCAAATAATATTCATCCTGGATATCCCGAAGAGCAGTTAACAATCTATAGAATTTCATATGAATTAAACATAAAAACAATGCAAACAAAAAAGGTCTTATTTTTAACATCACACCAGTTCGACCATCACTTTAAAAATCCAGATGAAATTAGAAGATTTATCTTTACAGAAAAAGATAATGAAGAAGCTATTTTTGAAATTTTAGATTATTTGGAAAAAATATCATCCAAAAAAGTTGAAAGAGAAATAAAAGAAGACCCAAGAGCAACAGAATTAGCAATAAAATATGCCTACATGAAATTATCTGGAGTCCCTGAATATACAATTGTTGATCAAATGGATCGTGATAATTTTCTAGGAAATAATCCAATTGGTTGTCCTCCTGTTTATACATCTTCAATTACTACCCAAATTTACAATTACGCACTTAACAAAGAAGGGTGGGAATGGAAACCTGGAGTATGCAGACCAGCACCTGACGGGTGTGGCCAATATAAATCTAGAGTTGGACCTTGTCAGATTTGCGAAGACTGCCAAAACGAAAAATATGGCGGTTAAACCTTACTTTTTACTACAAATCTTACACCCGCCCAAGTTTAATCTCCTATCTATAATTAGATATACACTATTCTTCTAACCCAGAATATATAAACTGTTTAATCAAAGTTTGATACGGAATATCTCTTTGATGTGCTCTCATTTTTACCCTATTGAGAAGATTTTCAGGAACTCTGATTGTAATAGGTGTTGATGTAAGTTTTAAATTTGGAAAAACCCACTTTTCAGGTTTTGAGTAATCTACATATTTAGTGGAATCAACTTTCCACCAAAATTCCCGTTCTTCTTTCTCTGATTTAAACTTTGGTACTTTTTTTAGCTTTTGCATATTTTTCAACCTCCTCTCTGTGCATCCTTCGAGCTGAAATAATTCGAACTTTTTTACCTCTTAAGGTAAAGACAATAAATAAATTTTTTCGTTCAAGTGTTTTTCCTAAAAGGAAAAATCTTTCTTCAATCTCTGAGTGCCTTACATCAGAAAAAAAATATGAATCGTCCTCTATAAAAGCCTCTTCAGCTTCTTTAGGAGTAACCCCATGTTTTAAGTAATTCTTATCTAAATTGCCTTTATCCCACTCAAACTCAATTGCCCCACTCTTAACATGCATTGTACATATGATATATGTACAAAAGATAGTTGTCAAGGAGATTTATTTGGATTGTCCAAATGTGAGGGTTGGCACAAACTGGGCAGGAAAACTGGCCGCGCCCCCATTCGCGGCCAGCAAATTGTATGGAAAATACAGGCAGAATTCGATTTTCTTGTCTTTTAAAAAGTATTTCGAGCCGACTTTTTTTGCCATGTCTGCAAGATCATGGCAATTATTTTCAGCGCGCGCGATTTTTGCGCACTTTTGTGCGCAGGTTATGAAGTTTGTTACTGCTTCGATCCAATTTGGGTTATCACTTGTTAATTCCTTCTGTTTACTAACCAAATTGGCTTTTCTTTCCATTAGTTCATTTTTCTTTTTAATATAACTTTCACTATCAATTACAGTATCTAGGTATGCTTCTAACAATGTATCTAGTTTTTGTTCAGTTTGAGAAATTTCAGTTTCTAGGCTTGATGATGTATTTTTGTCTTCAACTTTTTGGGAATCTATATCTTGAATTAAAAATGTATTCATTTGGTTTACCCAAGCCTCAGAAACTGAAAGACTTTTGATCATTTCTCTAAACTGAACTTCTAAAACTTCTTCCCGAGTATACCCTTTTTGACAACAAACACCTTTCTTTTTAGTACAGTGATAATACAGATAATCTGCTTTGTGATGAGTACGAGGGAAGTAAAATGGTCTATGTTCTGCAGTTATGCTGCAACCACAATATTTACACTTAATGAGGCCTGTAAATGCAAAGTTGTATCTTTTTGATTGGTTTTGATGATAATATCCTCTTTGTTTTCTAACAACTTGGCATTTATCAAAAAGTTCTTTTGAAATTAAAGGAGTATGAGTACCTTTAAACATTTCACCTCTAAAGACCATGTAACCTGTGTAGAAAGGCCTCATTAACACACGACGAAGATTACTATCATTTAATTGTCCACCACTGTATTTATTTTTCATTCCCTGCTCAAAAAGAAAAGAACCTATGTCATCAAGTGCGTATTTTCCAGTTGAATATAGTTCAAATGCTTTCCGAAGTGGTCTAGCTTCAGGCTCATACACCACAATCGACTTTGAATTTCTATCATTTCGATATCCCATTGGGGCTCTGGCAGGCCAAACACCAGTTTTAACTTTATATTTTAAACCTCTAGTTACATTTTGACTTAAACTATCAACATAATATTTGGCCTGCCCAAATGCAATTGAGAGCATGAAACGTCCTTGTGGTGTGTTTTCAAACCAGTGTGTTGGAAATTTTATTGACTGAAGCTCGCCTGTATCAAGTAAATATATAATTTTACCTCCGTCAATTGAATTTCTGGCAATCCTATCGGGATTCCAACTAACGATACCTTGTGCTTCCCCTTTTTCTATTCTTTTAACTAGAGAGTTGAAGACTGGTCTACCAGTTACTTTTGCACTTTGAGCTTCAGTCAGAAAATCAACAATTTCAAGGTTTTCTCTTAAAGCAAACTCTTTTAGCTCAGATATTTGGTTATCAATGGACAGTACCTGTTTATCTTTTTCATCTGTTGATTTTCTGGCGTATCCTATGTATTTCATGGCAATTGGTACAATTGACATATCGAATGCTTCATTCGTTATGGCAGTTTGTTTTTTTAAGTTGTTACAGGCCAGAGGCCTGAAAAATTTTTGCACATTTTCTTTTTCACTTTTTAAAAGACCGAATTCTACCTGTATTTTCCATACAATTTGCTGGCCACGAATGGGGGCGCGGCCAGTTTTCCTGCCCAGTTTGTGCCAACCCTCCCGTTCTACCAAGAAGTTCGAAACTATTTCAAGCACAATGCGGTGGCGTCGG
>JAGUYM010000016.1 GCA_020061305.1 Candidatus Woesebacteria bacterium
CGCCTGCTGAAATCAGTCAGCTACTTCCGAACCGCCTCAAGTCAGCGGATCTGGTCTTGCCGGAAGTGCCAAGTGGGGTTTGATTACCGCTTACTTTTGTTTCAAATTTTTGGCGTATAGCAGATTTTTGACTTCTAATGGACAGTAGTAAGACTAACCCTACACTTGTTGTTCTTATGATAATCTTCGATTTGGCAATCGTAGGGGTTGAACGTTAAGCTCATTTGTCGCGAGGGGAACTTCGCTTACAACAACCAACGGAAACACAAAATTAACGTGTAGTAGTGCAGTTAAAGCACTATAGTTTGGATCTCTTTAGGGTGATAAGAATAAATTTTGTCAGGACATTTTTCAAGTTGAGACAACAAAAGCATCTTTTTTAAATATCCGTCGTTATGAAATACATATCCGTTTTTCATAAAGAATTTTCGCGCTCCAGGAGCAGCATTTATTAGAATTATTTCCGCATCTCTTCTTAATAAGAATAATTCTATAAATTTCAGCAAATATGAACCAATTTTTCTTCCCTGAATATAGGCAGGTGTTCCTAAATTTCTCGCCTTTCCATAAACATGGATTTCCCTTAACATATATTTCGACTTATCAATTTTATAAATACGCGCTAATGCCAATAGTATGTTGTTATGAGCCTTAACCTCTATATATATCTCTCTGCCTGCTGTTTTCGTGCAAATTTTATAGTTACCTAAATCGGCAATACTTTTATCTGGGGCAGATTTTCCTATCTCACGACATCGAATGCATCTACACTTACCACTTAATTTGTCATGCAAGCCAAAGGAATGGCTTTGAATTACATCTTTATTCTGAAATTGTCGCATAATTCTTGATATTCTTACATGTGCTGGAACACTGTTTATGCTTTTTTCAAGGACGCTAACAATATAATTTTTTGTAGGAATTTTCCATTTGTTGCGATTATAAAGATCCCATAGTTTGGGTTGATATTCCATGTTTTTTAACAATTCACATGCGTAGATTTTCAAAAAGTCAGGGGATAGCGCAGGCTTCCAGAGGGCTTCTTTTAGCATTTTAACATCTCTTTGATAAGTTGAGCCAGGCAATCCTAACATTACATGATATCCGACTTTGAACCCATGCGATTTAAGCAAATTTGTTGCTCTAATTACTTCTAAAATGGAGTGCCCTCGATTGATAGTTTTTAATACTTTATCGGAAACATGCTGAACGCCTATTTCAACCTTAGAAACCCCTATGCTTCTTAGATAACTACATTCTTTTTCACTTATATGATCAGGGCGAGATTCTACTGTGAGAATAGAACATAAGAACTCTAACGGAATGCCACGAACCAAATTTTCTTGATGAAGCTGGAGCAGGTGATTATATAACCTGCTCATATAATCATTTCTATAAGATTCAGTGAGGGAGCTAAACGAACCTCCTAATATGATTATCTCAAGAGGGAGCCCATAGCCCTGGCAATCTTTTATCTGTCTCAAATGTCTATCAAGTTGTCTTTCTGGAGAGTAATTTACTTTCAGCGCAAAGGATGTATCTTCATTGTAAATATAACTATCTGGTAGATGGTTTGATTTAGGGCAATATATACAAGATCCACCACAGTAGTATGGTTTAGTATATAATGGGATTGGATAGACACCACCATAATTAGATATTTTTGTTCTGGTTGAGTCTTCACTATTATAAGGAGAAAAAATTCTGCGTTTTTTTGGATGATTCATCAATTTTAATTTTTACTTTATTATTTAAATGTGAATATAATCTATCCATTATCATTTCTTTAATTTCTGGTTGATTTTTATAATATAATTCACTGAGCACTATTAGTGCTAAAACAGAATGAGCTATTGGGACTTTCCCTTTTTTGTTCAAATCCATGCTGAATTCATTAATGCAGTTATATATTCCATTATGATAAAAAATTTGATAATGTCCAAAATCTCTAATCAAACCAGGATTGTCTTCTATATTTGATATAATATCTATAGTATTTTTTGTATCACGTTCTTCAACTACATATTTTGTATTTAAAGCAGAAATATCAATTAACGTTTTTATTTTCTTTTTTCTATGCTTTATTAAATTGTCTATATGTGAAATTGAAATCTCCTTATTATTTTTTCCAAATATTCGAAGAAGTCCATAAAAGTGAAAGATATTAATTTTTTCTATCCAATGAATATTCTTTTCGTTTCGCAATAATAAAAGATTTTCCAGCCTAGACAAATAGTAAAAAATATCATCTTCATCGATTTTGTCACCAAATTCTAATTTAAACTTTCGCACAGTCTCATGATCCCAATATTGAGGGAAGTATATTCTAAGATCACGGCTTTTTAGCCCCTCTACTAATTCGCACATATTTTTCCTTGTCACCTTCTTGTGCTGAGGGACTCCTTCAAAATACAGATAGAGCAAGTGACATTCTGGAGAAAATTGACTAATATTCATTTAAATTTACATTTTGTCTTTTTCTATAGATGATGTTTTTGTTAAAAAATTAACCGGATAACTTAAGCTTTCAATATCAACTTCCTCATATGCTGAATGGTTTCCATCTATAATATCCAAATCTGTTATACAGGCGATTAATGAATCTTTAAATCTTATTCCTTGGTAAGAAGGGCTGTCTACTTCTTCATATTTGTGATTATAAACATCATATGCAATAGATTCTCCTTCTTGAAATACGGCAATAATCATCGAATAATTCTTTTCTCTAACAAGTTGAGTTATTACAGCACAATCCCATTTAAAATTAAGATAAGGGCGTATTGTAGATTTAAGCGACTCAATATAGCCTGTTTTTTCCGTATCTGAATAACCGCTTAACTTCTTAATCTCTATTATTGCATCATCATTTATTTCTAGGAAATCATTCTGATTTCCATATAAGTTTTTTGTTTCTAAATATTTTTTTAATAACTCAATAATCCCCTCGTCGGTTGTAAGATCCAATATTCTGCGCTTTTCCGGTAAATTCACCGGAACTTTTATAACTTTTGGGCCGGCACCACGCCTGTGCCTGATTGTCATTTGTCTAGCAAAATGGAAAGCGATTGATGGCCTATTTATTACGCAATAAACACCATAAGCGCACAACCATTTGCTCCAATCGTGTTCGCGGCTTCCGGCAAATAATTTGAAACCTTCTAGCCTTATTTTGTCAAAACTTAATGATGTGGTCCCGTGGTAAAAGTCCATTGTTTCTCAATAACTTTTGAAAGTCTGGAAAGGAGGAGTTCCTCTTTTGGTATACGAATAATCAAAAAAATCAGAAAAAATAATAGAGTTACAACAGAAGAAAAAGGGGCTCCAAAAATTAAAGCTAACCCTATCAAATACATGTTACCTATGTAGGCCGGGTGTTTAATATATTTGTATATTCCTTTATTAACAATACAATGACCGTCTAGTAGAGCCACATGAAATGACCACATTGGCCCAAGTGTACGAATAGCAACAATTCTAAGTACAACGCCCAAAAAGACCAACAAGATGCCTATCAAACTATAACTAAATTTAACAGATGGGAAAAAAGTATATTCTAAAGAAATCAATGCGAAACTAATTTGCCTCATTATTTTAAAAACTTTCAATGACCAAGGAACATAGATTTTTATTTTTGAATTTTGTTTTAACCTAATAATTTCCTCAAATTTCGAGAGTATAAAGGAAAAAATAAACAAAACACATAAAATAGCTCCCAAGGAAATAAGATTACAGTAAATATTGTTATGCATTTTTAATAACTAAGCAGCAAATAATTGGAGAAAGTTTATTCCTGTATAAAAAAGAGAGCCTCTTGAAAAATCTCGAGAGACTAAAAAAGCAAACATATTGAAATAATAAAAATTTCATTTTGCATCCAGAAAACCAGGGTCAGGGAGGATCCCATGAATTCACAGATAAAATATCATGGTTGATGGGCGTGTCCAAAGAAGTCTTTCCCTCATCTTAACCAATGTTTGAAAACAGATCTTGCTGAGCAGGTCAACGCCTGGTCTCAATTCTGAAAATTGTCCAGATTGAAAGGCAAGGTCGTACTCATACCAGGCCAAAAACCGCCAGTTAAATTTTTATACGCCTCACATGCTGCCTATTTGAGAAAGCTCATTTTTTGTAACCGATCACAGGATATAAATTTTTCACTGGCGACGTAAGTCGAAATTTGCTAAGGTGCTGCCATAGCCATGGAGCAAGCACCTTGACAGCAAACAC
>JAGUYM010000005.1 GCA_020061305.1 Candidatus Woesebacteria bacterium
GTGGGCAACGATAGAGTCGAACTATCCACCTCTTACTTATCAGGTAAGCGTTCTAACCGATGAACTAGTTGCCCTTGAAAAACTAGGAATAGTTTACCACATCACCTAGAAGTTTTACACCTAAATTCTTAAAATCTTCATCAAATGAAAAAATTGTATCTATTTTATTTTGCTTCATTACAATGACATTTGAACAATCAACCAATGAAATATTCTCAGGCTTTGTTTTTTTAAACAACTCAATCGAATTTTTAAATAGTTGTTGATCTATAAAAACCTCATTTATTAGACTGTTTTTATAGTCATTATACCAGTCTAGCGCAATATCTTTTCCAAGTTTCTGAGACAAAATAGTGAGAGTTTCAGTTAAAACAAGTGATGTAGTAAATAATTTTATATTGTTTTTAGATAAAAAATCAGAAATTTTTATAGCTTTTTGGTGAGTATTATCATTAGTGTCCCTTATGGCAACAAAAACATTTGTATCAATAAAAACTTTAGAGATCGTATGCATATTTGTCATATTCAGAATCACCAGGGCCGGCAACTGCCTTTTTAGCTTGCATTAATAAAAATTCAGCTCCAGATAATTTTCTTTTTCTTATCTTTTTGGCATATTTTTTTTCCAGCTCTAGACCTACATCCAATATTCTTCTATGAAGCTCAGATTCAGAAATACCCATTAATTGAGCCAACTCTGTCAAATCATTGGCTTGACTGTCTTTGATTAAAATTTGTTTTCTTACTAACATACACAATACTATTACACAACTTTATATGTTTGTCAATATTGAAAACTTGACACTTACTCTCTCTGTGAACTATGGGCTATAGAGACATTACTACTCATACCTACCGCTTTTCGACAGATTTACAGGAGTTGTGAAGTTTTTTTGTTGTATAATAAATTTATGTCTAAACTTGTTACATTTTCTGTCAAACTTCCTAGAAATACCGATGTCACTCCTGAATCGGCAAAAACATTCCTTTCTGCCTTAACTTCCATTTCCTCCGCCTCTCCTATTCAAAAACTTTTTGGCATAAAACCCCAAAGACTATCGCTTGAAATTGCAACCATAAATCAACAAATTCTATTTTTAATTACATGTGATCAAGAAATTTCTCAATTTGTCCAAACCCAAATACAAAGTAATTACCCACTTGTCATAATTCAAAAAATTGATGACCCATTGCAAAATAAAAATTTATATGTCAAAAACTTTAAACTATCAAAGGGTTCTTTTTACCCAATTTCTACTTATGAAAAATTTTCCGAAGTTGATCCTTTGGCATCAATTCTCTCAGTTTTATCAAAAGCAGAGACGGATGAAATTACGGTTATACAAATTGCACTCGAAGCCGTTTCTTCAAATTGGCAGGCCCAGGGATTAGGATATGCAGATTTTGGCAGTAAAAATGAAGATGGAAGTTATTCCCCAAGGTCGGATAAAAATGTTATAGTTGAAAAAGTTTCTTACCCAGGTTTTAAGACCTCTATCAGGATTGCTTCAACTACTAATAAAACCCTAAGTGAGTTGACTAGTTCATTTGGCGTTTTTACAAGAGCTGACGGAAATAGTATTGTAGCTAAGAAAGTAGGCTTATTTAAAAAATCCAAAATCTTAGATAATTTACTTGAAAGACAAGTTTCAGATAAGGACATCATGAATGTTTTAGAACTTGCGACAGTTTGGCATCTACCCTCTGAAAAAATTAAGGTGTCAACAATTGCGTGGGGAACATCTGTTCTTTCTGAACCTCCTGAAAATTTACCTTCTGCAATGGAAAAAACAGATGAAGAAAAGCATAGTATTAATTTTTTTGGCAAAACACAGTATAAGAATAGGGATGCGATTTTTGGAATTAAAGATGTAGACAGAAGAAGACATGTGTGGGTCATAGGAAAAACAGGAACAGGTAAATCAACTTTGCTTGAGAATATGTCAATTGATGATCTCAAAAAAGATCGGGGTATTTGTTACATTGATCCGCATGGCGATGCTGTTGAATTGCTTTTGGAGTATGTACCAAAAAGACGAATAAATGATGTAATTTATTTCAACCCCGCAGATCGTGACT
The DNA here is from genome assembly GCA_020061305.1 of Candidatus Woesebacteria bacterium. GTDB lineage: Bacteria > Patescibacteriota > Microgenomatia > UBA8517 > UBA8517 > DYGS01. Next base: position 2,080 of record JAGUYM010000005.1, read on the forward strand.
TCCCCATTCACATTAACCCCTTGGAGGTTGAAAACAAACAAGAGGCAGAATTGGTCGTATCGGGGATGATGGCAATTTTTACTAAAATATGGGCTAATGTCTGGAGCGCCAGAATGGAATATATTTTAAGAAACACTCTTTTAACTCTGGCTCTTTCTCATGACAAGACATTAAATGATGTTATTACAATTTTAACTAATAAGGCCTACAGAAATTCAATTGTAGAAAAGATTGATGATGTGATTTTAAAAAGATATTGGATGGAAGAATATGACAAAATGCCCCCAAATTTGCAACAAGAAGCAATATCTGCAATTTTAAATAAGGTTGGCCAGTTTATAACTTCTCCAATGATCAGGTCAATTATAAGTAATGCCAAATCAACAGTAAAATTGGATGATGCTATGAATGAGGGAAAAATAATTCTTGCTAACCTATCACAAGGAAGGCTGGGTGAAGATAATTCAGCCTTACTTGGAGCAATGCTTATCACCAAACTTCAAATTGCAGCAATGCACAGAGTTGAAATAAAAGAAGAGGCAAGAAAAGATTTCTATTTATATGTGGATGAGTTTCAAAATTTTGCTACAAATTCTTTTATTAAGATATTGTCAGAAGCCAGAAAATACAGGCTCAACATCATGCTTGCAAATCAGTATATGGCTCAAATTCCTGAAGAGGTGCAAAAAGCAATACTGGGTAATGCCGGAACAATTGCCTGCTTTGCACTAGGTGCTTCCGATTCGGAAATACTCCACAGAGAATTTGCAGAAGTTTTTTCTCAAAACGACCTTGTTAACCTTTCAAAATACCAAATTGCAATTAAAATGATGATAGATGGGCAAACCAGTAGACCTTTTTTGGCCAATACGTTACCACTTCCAATTTCAAAAAATCAAAACAAAGAAAAAGTAATTCAAGTTAGTAGAAGTAGATGGGGCAGAAAAATTCCAAATGAAAAATAATTTTTTAATCTGTAGCTTCAGATAATATTTATCCAAGTTGTGACTAGGAGCAATTATAATACCGTTTTATAACCTCAAAACATGTATCTTAAAAAGGGGTGTATAGGTCCCTCGCATAGCGAGGGGTGTGATACTCCTTAGAAAGGAGGTGATCCATCCCCACCTTCCAGTAGGGATACCTTGTTACGACTTAAGCCTTGTCGCTAAATTTACCTTCCCCCGGCAAAACCGAGGTTCGGGTACCTTTAACTTCACTGCCTTGACGGGCGGTGTGTACAAAAGGCGAGAACGTATTCACCGGCACTTGGCTGATTGCCGATTACTACCAATTCCATGTTCATGAGGGCGAATTGCAGCCCTCAATCCCCACTGAGAAGCCGTTTAAGGGATTAGCTCCGCCTTGCGGCTTGGCAACCCATTGTCGGCTCCATTGTAGTATGTGTGTAGCCCCAGTCATAAGGGCCATGCTGACTTGACGTCGTCCCCGCTTCCCCCCGCGTTAAACGCGGAGTGTCTCCCGTGAATATTTAACACAGGACAGGGGTTGCGCTCGTTACCCCACTGAAGGGAACACCTCACGACACGAGCTGACGACAGCCATGCAACACCTGTTCTACCATTCAATATTTCTAAAGAATCATCCCATGTTTCCATAGGACTAAACGGTAGAATGTCAAGACTGGGTAAGGTTCTTCGGTTCGTTTCGAATTAAACCACATGCTCCACTGGTTGTGCGCCTTCCCGTCAATTCCTTTGAGTTTTAAACTTGCGTTCGTACTCCCCAGGCGGCCCGCTTAACGCGTTAGCTTACGAGAGACATCTTTTAACGGACATCCCTCTAGCAGGCAAAGTTTACGGCACGGGACTACAGGGGTCTCTAATCCCTTTCGCTCCCCCGGCTGTCGTTCCTCAGCGTCAGTTACTCCCCAGCAATCTGCCTACGCCCTTGACGTTCCTTACGATATCAACGGATTTCACTCCTACACCGTAAGTTCCGATTGCCCCTAAAGTACTCAATTCTTGCAGTATTAAACCCATTCCCCCGGTTGAGCCGTGGTCTTTAAAGTTTAACTTACAAAAAAGCCTACGAAACGCTTTACGCCCAATAAATCCGGATAACGCTTGCACCCTCTGTATTACCGCTGCTGCTGGCACAGAGTTAGCAGGTGCTTATTCTGCCCGATGTCTCCATCGGACCAAAAGAAGTTTACGACCCAAGGGCCTTCATCCTTCACGCGATGTCGCGGCGTCAGACTTTCGTCCATTGCGCACAATTCCCAGTTGCTGCCACCCGTAGGTGTATGGGCCGTGTCTCAGTCCCATTCTGGGGGGTCATCCTCTCAGATCCCCTACCCGTCATAGCCTTGGTAGGCAATTACCCTACCAACTAGCTGATGGGGAATAGGCTCATCCATCGGCGCGCAGTTAAGCGCTTTTCCATATTCATAAAAATGAATGTGGGTTATGCGGTATTAGCCCATCTTTCGATGAGGTATTCCACACCATTGGGTAGATTCCTATTTTATACTCAGCCGTTCGCAACTCCCCGTTAGATAGTGCTTGCGCAACACCTAATGGGGCGTTCTACTTGCATGCTTAAGGCACATCGCTAGCGTTCATCCTGGACCAGGATCAAATCCTCAAATAGGTATTGACTTCCTAATCACATCTTGAATCTCAAACTTAAAAGTTTGAGTATATATTATTGTTACATAATTAAAAAATTAGTTTTCAAGGTTCTAAACAAATAGTAGTGTAGTACCTAGTACAAAGTACTAGTCACTGTTATATGAAGTTATCAATCCCCCTATGGTGGACGAGTCAACCTTTAAGCTTTTAAACTTGTTTAAGAATTATAACATACTTTAATGGTGATGCAAGAAATCAATTGTTTGTTTTAACTTTGGATTTAATAAATTCGTAAATAATAGGAGTTATTGATAGCAAAATTATAGCAATTACAACCAATGAAAAGTGTTCCTTTACAAATGGTATATTTCCAAAAAGGAATCCTAAAAGTGTAAAGCCAAAAACCCAGACAAATCCACCTGCCATATTAAATTCTATAAATTTCCTATAATGCATTTTCCCTACTCCTGCAACAAATGGGGCAAATGTCCTCACAATTGGTATGAACCTGGCCAAAAATATAGTTTTACCACCATGTTTTTTATAAAACTCCTGTGTTTCATCTATATGTTTTTGATTGATAAAAGGAATTTTTGGATTATCAATTATTTTTTGTCCAAAAAAATGTCCAATCCAGTAATTTGCAGTGTCCCCCAAAACTGCAGCCACCCAAAGCATAATTAGAAGGCCGAAAATATTAAATGAACCAAGTGCCGCAAAGGCTCCGGCAGCAAACAAAAGAGAGTCCCCTGGAAGAAAAGGTGTAAAAACAAAGCCTGTTTCCGCAAAAATTATCAAGAATAAAATAGCATAAGACAATGCCCCATAAACAACAATTATTTCGCCTAAATGCTCATCTATGTGGAGTACAAAATCAAAAATATTAAGGAGTATTTCCATATTTATTCATTTCCTTTAAAAAATCTGCCATGTCCGTAAAATCAATATCTTTTGGAAGCTCAAAAAGGCCGTTATCAATATCTGAAATCTTACAATAATCCTTATAGTTTTCAATTAATTTCAAATAGTCATCAGGAGACGGTTGATTCCCAAAAGTGTTTTGATTATCCTGATTTTGTTGATCATCTGTTGAATCATATACAAACCCTTGTTTAGTTTTGTCATCCCAAAGGTACATTTTTTTATCGAGTATCAACATTTGACTACTTTGCTCGCCACCCTTACCTTTTACATCCATTCTAACTTTACCCATTTTGATATATGATTTAACAACCGATTCATCTTCCTCCCTAAATTCGCAAACAAAACTCGCAGTTTTATCCAAAAGAGCATCTTTTATTGAAGTAAAAACTCCAGAAGGACCAGAAGGATTGGGTGTATTGATTGTGGTTTTACCTGGCTTTAGCTTTGAATATGAGTATCCACCAACCAATACAAGAAGAATAACTGCCAGCAAAACTATTAAGAATTTTTTACTAAATTTCATATCAAACTTAAATCATTTAACTAAATATCAAAGAATAAGTCAATAACCTTAGCCAATTTTTTGGTATCAAAGGTATATATGAAATGTCTAGTATTTCTAAAAATTTTTAGATGTATGTTCGTATATGTTCTAAAAATTGGTTTTATTGGAAGTAAATTTAACAAGCTATCTTTTGAACCATATACTACCAATATTTCTTTTTCTATTTTACTAATCAAAGAAAACAGATCAAGTTGTGATAATTCTATTGCAATTTTGCAAGCTCTAACTGCTCTTTTTTTTACCCCCCTTGTCTTTGAAACCTCTTTTTTGTACTCAGCATTAATAATAAATAATATTATTTTAAAAAGGGGTAAAAGAAATCTAGTATAAATTAAGTCAGGGAGCCAGAATCTTACAAAGTAAAATAATATTTTTGGCAACTGCTTAAAATTTATAAATGGTGATATCAAAACTATCTTTATAACCCTTTTGGGGTTTCTACTCTGATACAATAGACTTAAAGCCCCACCAAAAGAATTGCCAACCAAATAATGTTTTTTTAATCCTAGCCATTTAACAAATTTAGTTATGGCAAAAACAATTTTTTTGATAGAAATTTTACCCTTTATTTTAGAGTCTCCAAACCCCGGAACATCAATTGATACACATCTGTATTTTTTACTTAGAATTGCGATTAATGGTTCAAAAACTTTTTTGGATGTCAAGAAACCATGAATAAAAAATATTGTCTTACCACGACCCACATCATCGTAAGAAATAGTAAAATCTTTAAATTTTTTAATCATTACCTAATATATAGTCAGGATGTTCCAAAAAGCAAGTTAATATAGTAAAATATCAAGGATTGGGCCCGTAACTCAACGGTAGAGTGGCTCCCTTTTAAGGAGTAAGTTGAAGGTTCGAATCCTTCCGGGCTCACCACCACATCAATCCATCGTCTACAGCGCGCAAGCGATGCTATACGATGAGTGTAGTTGCCAAATTTATTTTGGCCCCATCGTCTA